>DLLG01000001.1 GCA_002479075.1 Clostridiales bacterium UBA7568 | reverse complement strand
GTCAGGGGCGGTGCGGCTGGCGCCCGTTCTATAACTTTGAAGAACAGGCGATTGCCGCAGGTGCTATGGAGAAAATGCGGGTTGACGATCTTGCAAAACGCTGTTACCGCGAGCTTTCCGGTGGACAGCAGCAGCGCGTTCTTCTCGCCCGCGCTCTCTGTGCCACAAGAAAAATGCTTCTTCTGGATGAGCCCGTCTCCGGTCTTGACCCGAAGGTCACGGCGGAACTGTACGAGCTGATTGAAAAACTGAATCTGGAAGATCGGATTACGATTATTATGATTTCGCACGATATCCGTGCCGCGCTCCGCTATGCCGATCACATTCTGCATATCGGCGAGCGTGTGTTTTACGGAACCACGGCGGAATACCTTGCAAGCCCGCAGGGGAAGCTGTTCTGCGAAGCGGAAGGAGGTGAGGAAGCATGACGGCAATCTTTGAAAAACTCTCACTGTATTTTGAATACCCGTTTGTTCGATATGCGCTGATTGTCGGCGTACTGATTGCGCTCTGCTCGTCGCTTCTCGGCGTAACGCTGGTACTCAAGCGTTTTTCCTTCATCGGCGACGGACTTTCTCATGTTGCGTTTGGTGCTATGGCAATTGCGGCAATTCTGAAGCTGACAAACGAGATGCCGTTGGTGATGGTTGTGACCGTCCTGTGTGCCGTTCTGCTCCTACGCACGGGGCAGAATACCAAAATCAAGGGGGATGCGGCAATTGCCATGATCTCGGTCGGCTCGCTTGCCGTGGGGTATCTGCTGATGAACCTGTTTTCCACTTCGTCCAACCTTTCGGGCGATGTATGCAGCACACTGTTCGGCTCGACTTCCATCTTGACCCTCTCAAAAACCGAGGTATGGCTTTGTGTCATTTTCTCGGTGCTGGTGGTGGCGGTATTTCTGTTTTTCTATCACAAAATTTTCGCTGTCACCTTTGATGAGAATTTTGCAAGAGCAACGGGTACGCGCGCAGGGCTTTATAACCTGATGATTTCGGTCATTGTGGCGATCATCATCGTGCTTGCCATGAATCTTGTCGGCTCACTTCTGATCTCGGCACTGGTCATCTTTCCCGCACTCTCCGCCATGCGGATGTTCAAGACCTTCAAAAGCGTCACGGTCTGTGCGGCGGTGCTGTCGGTGGTCTGCTCGGTTGTCGGAATTCTGGTTTCCATTCTCGCGGGAACGCCTGTTGGGTCTACCATCGTGGTCGTGCAGATCGGTGTATTTGCGCTTTCGTGGTGCGCCGGTAAACTTGTGGGAGGATTTGCTAAATGAAAAAAGTAATATCGCTAATTCTTGTCTGCCTGTTCGTATATGCGCTGTGTGCGTGCGAAAAAAGCCCGCGTGATCCGGTGACAACAACCCCCGATACACAAAGCGAAGGTGTGGATGTTGACCTGACCAAGCTCAGCAGTACCATGGTCTATTCCGAGGTCTACAATATGATGATGACTCCGGATAAATATGTCGGCAAAACCGTCCGAATGCGCGGTCAGTTTGCGCTTTACGAGGACACGCAAAGCGGCGCACGCTATTTTGCCTGCATCATTGCCGATGCAACCGCCTGCTGCTCGCAGGGACTGGAATTTGTCCTTGAAGGCACGCACGCATATCCGCAGGATTATCCGTCCCTCGGCACCGAAATCACTGTAACAGGAGAATTCCGTACCTACGAGGAGAACGGAAATCTTTACTGCCACCTGACAGATGCAAAGATGGAATAAAAGCAGATATGCTCATATAAAGGAGCTATCCTTCATAGCTACAGCCACCCGACCGTAAAAAGTCGGGTGGCTTTTTCTGTGTCAAAAAATATTTTCAAAAAAATTTCTGCTATCAGGAACATTTTGCGTTTCTGACCTTGGGGTATTAATGAAGGGGCATTACAATATGTTCCTTATGCCGCAATTGCGGTGACAATTGAATACTCCTGCCCCGGGAGGATACGGGATACGGAACTTGCCAGGACAACGAGGGTGGCACCTCGTGCCGAGGAGGAAGGCGTGAGATCACGCTCCGGAAGGATCGGTAAGCGAGTCGGTAGTATCCCGCAATACGCGGTCAAGCGAGCGTAGGAACATACCGGGAGCAGGCAGACCGGAGGAGCCGGGACTGTGCAAACTTCCTCTTGCACAGCCTCTGCAACTGCGGTCGGTGCGGCGACAACACCGGAATTCTTTTGAAATGCCGTACTTCAGATTTTTGATCCGTGCCGATTCGGTGCGGGTCTTTTTCTTTTGCCGTTTTTATAACGGTAGGGGATTCGGTTTTGAATTTTGTAATTATAAAAACTGCTCCCATATGCGGAGCGAAAGGAGATGAGCATCGTGCAGAATATAGCAGCGTAACACCGCCAAATTCGCCCCGTGTGGCGAGGATAACATCCCGGCTGGACTTTGTACCGCCAACAAACCAAACCGCACACAAGCGCTTGTGTGCGAAAATCAGGAAAGGAGCATAACGCTTGAAAAAAACTACTCTTGCCGTCATCGACGGCGAAACCCTTATGGACAAAAGACTTCCCGAGACGAAGTTTTGCGTCGAAACCTTATTGCCGCAGGGACTTTGCATTCTCGGCGGTTCCCCGAAGGTCGGTAAATCATGGCTTGTCCTTGACCTCTGTATTCATATCGCAAAAGGAGAACCGATGTGGGGACTTCCCGTTACACAAGGAGAAACACTCTACCTCTGTCTGGAGGATTCCGAACGCCGGATTCAGGAACGGCTCAATACCATTACGGACGATGTGCCACCCGGATTGTACTTTGCCACCGGCAGCACTTCTATCGAAAGCGGTGTGTGCGATTGGATTCGGAAATTCAAACATGAACATCCCGCTGTCACATTCGTCGCCATCGACACCTTTCAGCTGATCCGTACCCCGACAGTGGATGTCTCCTACGGCAACGATTATGCCGAACTGCAACCGCTCCGTGCTTTGGCAGAGAAACTGAAGATCTGTCTTCTGCTGGTGCATCACCTGCGCAAGATGGGAGACAAAGACCCTATCAATAAGCTCTCGGGCAGTACCGGAATTGCGGGCGCAGTTGACGCGATCTATGTCCTCGAAAAGAATGAGCGCGTGGAAAACAGTGCAACGCTGTATGCTTCGGGGCGGGACATCCGCGACCGCAAGATGAAGCTGGAAATGGAGTCCACCACCTGCACATGGCAGTTGCTCTCCGACAGCCTGACCATGCCTGAAACCGTCATGCCGGACGAGATGGCGGCGCTGGTCACACTGATGAAAGCGACACTCATTTTCAACGGGAGTAACACCGACCTCGCTTCTGCATTGTCGGCTACGCTCGGCAGAGAGATAACAGCCAAGGGGATGAAGCAGATGATGAACCGCTGGCGGTTTCAGATGGAGGCACTTGGCGTATTCTTTGAAAGCAGGCGAAGCAACGGTCAAAAGTATATCCGCGTGAAATATGTGTCACCGCAACCGACAGAGAGTGCCTCAAGTGACCCAAGTGCCTCAACTTCTTCTGCCCTCATATCTTTCGTCCCTTGCGACCCTTGCGTCCCTGCATGAGACTTCAAATTGCTGCAGATTATTGCGAGTTTCGCCTTTGTATGACGCCAGCCGATTCCGGCGGCGCCAAAGGCGTCGGGCGAATCCCATACCCCTATCAATTATTTACGAAAGGAGTCTTTCAGTGAAAGAAAAAAACAAAAATATCATTCTTTCCTTCCGCGTCACACCGGAAGAAAAGACCTGGATCGAGGAAAATTCCTACGGTCATTACAGGCGCATCAGCGACTTTGTCCGCGAATGTATTTTCAAAAAGGAGATCGTCAATATCGACGGAGCCGATGAAATTGCGCACGAGCTTCAGCGCATAGGCAACAATCTCAATCAGCTTACCCGTGCCGTCAACGCAGGATTTGTACGGGCAGTTGACCTCGGAGAAACCAAACAGGAGGTGCAAAAAGTATGGCAATCGTTAAATTCATTGCTTCGGGATGCCCGATGAACAACATTTTTCCCTATGTCATGAACAGGAACAAGACCGAGGATGGCATATTGGTTTCGGGAATCCATTGCACGCCCGAGTCCGCACTTGACGAATTCCGCTTTGTAAAAAACAAATTCGGGAAAAACGACGGCAGACAATATTACCACATTGTCCAATCGTTCAGCCCCGATGACAGACTAACTCCCGAGACTGCGCACGAAATCGGTCTGCGCTTTGCCGAATACTTTCCCGGCTATCAGATCGTTGTTGCCACCCATTGTGATCGTGATCATCTGCACAATCACCTCGTCATGAACTCGGTGAATATGGAAAACGGGAAGAAATTTCATCAGACTGCCGATGACCTTGCCCGCGTCAAGGAATATTCCAATCAGCTCTGCCGTGAGTACGGGCTGTCGGAAACCGAAGCAAAATCTTCATTCGGTTCGATGCCGAAGTGGAAAGACCTGCTGCGACGCAAGGCATATTCCGTTGCCTGCCGCACCACCTGCAAAGAAGATTTTATCTACGAGATGGAGATGCACGGTTACAAGGTGGAATGGCAGGAGGGACACAAGTATATTACCTTCACCACGCCGGACGGTCATAAATGCCGTGACAACAAGCTCTTTGCCGAGCAGCTTTTGCGAAAAAATCTGGAGATTTATTTTCTTCTCGGCGGATGTGAGTCGGGACTTGCGGAGCAGTATCAGCAATTTGAAAACCGCTTGCATCCGAAACACGGTTACACGGTGGGCGAAGGTCTGTTTTCGCTCCTGAAAAGTCTGCTCGAAGCCATGCCGTATGAGGGACGCTTCACACCGCCTGTCGAAGATGATCAAATCGATAAGCTGACCGTCATGGAGTTGGAAATGCTCGGCATCAAGGTCGAACCCAAAGCACTGCTTCAATATTCCGCGTACAACACGCAGGACGAAGATCAGGGCTTTGGTTTTTATTTATGACAAAACTATATGTCTGAATTGCTAATTCTGAAAAAAACAGCTGGACTTGCGGCAAGCGTTGTGGTATTGTGTGTGCTACCACCGAGGGAGCATCACAAGGAATTGCGCATAGGTTCAGCCGATCCTGTGAAGAAAGGAGCGTTTATGGGCGGAAAGAGAAAAGAACCGGTCATCGAAAGCGTGTGCTTTATGTACACCGGAAGCGACAAACAATTCAATTCGTTTCTGAAATCCGTGATCCGCGATTACCTTGCGGATGACACCCCTGCCGTGGAAATTCTGACGGCAAAAGAAGAAATCAAAAAGAATGCCGAAGAAAAGTCGGCGTAAGAAAGGAGAAGTTTTATGAGAGCATGGCTCTATTACCGCCTGTCCCGTGATGAGGACAAGGAGCTGAATTCGCTGACCAATCAGAAAAACATTCTGGTGGAATACGCAGAGAACAACGGTTACACCGTCGTCGGAGAATCATTTGACGACAATGTCAGCGGCATGCACTTCAACCGTGAGGGCATTGAAAAAATCTATGATGAGGTGGAGAAAAAGACGATTGATGCCGTCATCGTCAAAGATCTTTCACGCCTCGGCAGACACAAAACGCAGACGGCACTTTTCATTGACTACCTGCGGGAACACGATGTGCGGGTTCTGTCGGTGACGGAAAACATTGATACAAGCAACGAGGATGACGAGCTGATGGTCGGCTTCAAGGGAATCTTCAACGATATGTACTGCCGGGACATCTCCAAGAAAATCCGTGCGGGCTACAAACAGAAGCAGAAAAAGGGCATCGTGCTGATCCCGCCGATGGGATACTTCAAGGACAAGAACACCGGCGAGGTGGTCATTGTCGAGGAACAAGCCGCAATCATTCGCAGGATATTTGATCTGTACCTCTCCGGTTACGGGATCAAGTCCATTGCAAAAATTCTCAACGCCGAGGGCATCAAATCACAGGGCTACTACCAACAGAAGCTACTCGGCAAGAGGCTCGGAGACAACAAACCGGAGATTGCACACCGCTTCCTGTGGGAAAACACAGGAGTCAAGCGAGTGCTGCAAAATGAATTTTACTGTGGAACACTCGTCTGTCACCGATCCTACACCAGCAAGATCAATCATATCCGCAAGGAACTGCCGGAAGAAGAACACTACCGGCATGAGAACTTTGTGCCTGCTATCGTATCAAGAGAGATATGGGAGCAGGCACAGTTTTTGCTCCGTGACAATGTGGAACGCAATGTCCGCGCCGGACAGAATGCGCCGCACCACCGCTATACAGGGCTGATCAAATGCGGAGACTGCGGCTCCTCCTTCGTCTGCCGAAAACGGGTGTGGAAGGACAATGTGCGCTACGAGTATACCTGCAACGGCTACCACCGTTACGGCAAAGAGAACTGCACCGCGCACAGGATTGACGAGTCAACGCTTGACAAGCTGATTTACGATGAACTGATCGCCATCAAGGAGGAAGCCGAAACAAATTACCGGACGATTGAAACCGATGTAAAAAGCTGGCTTGCAAAGAAAAACACTTCCGAGAAGCGGATCAAAAATCTGACCGACAAACTTGCACAGCGGAGAAGTGATCAGGAACAGATACTTCTGGAGCGTATCCGCGACCGCGAACATGCTGACATTTATACGGGTATGCTTGAAAAATGCGAGGCGGAAATCAAGAGTCTGACAGCGGAAATCGACGCCATCCGTGATTATGATACGACCATCCGCAAGCGAAAAGCCGAAATGAAAAACAGTATCGATATTCTCGACGGCATCATCAAGGACGGCGCAATCAGCGACAACAACCTTCGGTTGCTCGTTGACAATATTGTGATTCACGAGAGCGACGGAAAGCTATCTATCAATATTGACCTCAAAGCCGCCTTCAGCAGCCACCTTAACATTTACGATGAGGACGGCGCACTCACTGCGAAAGCCTTCGCCGCGAACTGAAAATAGGCAGACGCACCGCCATAAGTAGTGCATCCCATAACCGCTGTGTGACAACGGAATAGAAAAAGCAAAAAGCCTTGAAAACTCAGTGTTTTCAAGGCTTTTTGGTGGTGCGGGTAAGAGGACTTGAACCTCCACTTCCTTGCGAAAATTAGAACCTGAATCTAACGCGTCTGCCAATTCCGCCATACCCGCTTATTAAGTTGGATCGTCCATTTTTACTCGGAGCGATCTCTCCGAGGGCGGGGCACTTTCTAAATCAAATGTAATCACCGAGGTGACATCACCTGAATCTAGCGCGTCTGCCAATTCCGCCATACCCGCAATTATTGCGCTGTTTGCTTTTATCCGGAGCAGCTATCCGGAGCGGGGAAACTATCCTTATCCGCTGTACCAAAAAACCACTGTCAAGCAGTGGTTTTTCGGTGGTGCGAGAAACGGGACTTGAACCCGTATGGTGTGCACCACACGCCCCTCAAACGTGCGCGTCTACCAGTTCCGCCACTCTCGCATATCTCCGTGCGTTTTTGCCACACGGCTTAATCAATTATACTCAAAAAAAACGAAATGTCAATAGGAAATCAATAAAAAAATTTATTTTTTCAAATTTTTTCTTCAATATTGATTTGTGCTGATATATATGGTATAATTTACACAGATCCGCGAAGGCAGAGAAGCTGCCGGCGCGAAAAATTATATAATTCGGAGGAATTATTATGACGTATCCTGTAATCGGCATCCGCCCGATAGTTGACGGACGCAGAGGTCCGATGAAGCTTCGCGAAAGCCTTGAGCCTCAGGTCTGGGCGATGGCGGAAGCCGCAAAAAAACTCTTTGAAGAAAATCTTTGCTATTCGGACGGCACCCCCGTCAAGGTTGTAATGGCGGACACAACGATCGGTCGTGTTCCGGAAACTGCTGCTTGCGCAGAGAAATTCAAGAAAGAAAATGTCGCAGTTACTCTTTCCGTAACGCCTTGCTGGTGCTACGGTGCGGAGACGATGGATATGGATCCTACGACGATAAAAGGCGTATGGGGCTTTAACGGCACGGAGCGTCCCGGCGCTGTTTATCTTGCGTCCGTTCTCGCTACTCACGCCCAGAAGGGACTGCCCGCATTCGGGTTCTACGGTCACGAGGTTCAGGATGTCGGCGATGTTGCAAATATCCCCGAAGACGTTAAAGAAAAGCTGCTCCGCTTCGGTCGTGCGGCTGTTGCTGCTGCCGAAATGCGTGGCAAGAGCTATCTTCAGATCGGCTCGATGTGTATGGGTATCGGCGGCTCGATAATCGATCAGCAGTTTATTGAAGAATATCTCGGTATGCGTGTTGAATCCGTTGACGAGGTTGAAATACTCCGCCGTATGGAAGAGGGTATATATAATAAAGAAGACTATGAGCGTGCTCTTGCCTGGACAAAAGAACATTGCAAAGAGGGAAGAGACGACAACCCTGATTTTGTTGACTTCCTCGGCGAAAAAAGAGCTATCAAGTTCACTCCCGAGCAGAAGGAAAAACAGTGGGAATTTACAGTCAAGATGTATCTTATAATCAGAGACCTTATTAGGGGCAACAAGGAGCTTCCCGAGGGCTTTGAGGAGGAAATGCTTGGTCACAACGCTATCTGCGCAGGCTTCCAGGGTCAGAGACAGTGGACAGACCATTGGCCGAACTGCGACTATCCCGAAGCGCTTCTCAACTCCTCATTCGATTTTGAAGGCGCGCGTGAGCCGATGACCTTTGCAACGGAAAACGACGTTCTCAACGGTCTCGGAATGCTCTTTATGAGACTTCTCACAAACCGCGCGCAGATATTTGCGGATGTCCGCACATATTGGTCTCCCGAAGCAACAAAGCGTGTTGCCGGCTACGAATTCACGGGCAAAGCAAAGGAAAACGGCGGTATAATTCACCTTCTCAACTCCGGCGCGGCTTGTCTTGACGCTTGCGGCGAATGCACGGATGAAAACGGCAACCACGTTATGAAGAAGTGGTGGGAGGTTACGGACGAGGACATCAAGAAGATGACGGACGCAACAACCTGGTGCGAAGCCGGCTTTGACAATTTCCGCGGCGGCGGCTTCTCCTCTCACTTTGTGACAAGAGCCGAAATGCCTGTTACAATGATTCGTCTCAATCTCGTAAAGGGTCTCGGACCGATGCTCCAGATTGCAGAGGGTTGGACAGTCAACCTTCCGGATGAGGTTACGGACGTTCTTATGGAACGCACAAACCCGACTTGGCCCTGCACGTGGTTTACACCCCGTTGCGACGGCAAAGAGGGAAGTCCGTTCAAGGATGCGTACGAGGTTATGAACCATTGGGGAGCAAACCACGGTGCGATTTCTTACGGTCACATCGGAGCAGACCTTATCACGCTTTGCTCGATGCTCCGCATCCCCGTATCAATGCACAATGTGCCTGTTGACGACATTTTCCGTCCTACGGCGTGGAACGCATTCGGTATGGACAAAGAGGGTCAGGATTACCGTGCCTGTGCGGCATACGGACCTCTTTACAAGAGATAAAAAACAAGAAAAATCGGGAGCGGAATATCCGCTCCCGATTGATATAAGCAGAGGTTTTCAATGGATAAAATAACAAAATTGCTTTTTGAAATGCGGGATGAAAAATTCAGAGATTTTACATCCAAACTGATACCCGATGTCGATAAAGAGCTTGTAATCGGAGTCCGTGTGCCGGAGATCCGCAGGCTTGCAAAGGCTCTTTCCGCAGATGAACGAAAAAAGTTTCTCTCCGAATTACCGCATAAATATCACGAAGAAAACCTGCTTCACGGAGCAATACTTCAGCTGATAAAAAACGACATCGGAGAAGCCATTTCGGAAACGGAAAAATTCCTGCCTTATATAGATAATTGGGCTGTTTGCGATATGTCGCAATCAAAGCTGCTCGGCAAATATCCGGATATGGTTTTCGGAAAAGCTTGCGAGTGGGCAAAAAGCGAAAAAACATATACGGTACGCTTTGCAATCGATGTTCTTTTGCAGTTTTTCCTTGACGAAAATTTCAAGTCCGAGGTGTTTTCTCTCGCCGAAAGCATAGTTTCGGAAGAATACTATATCAATATGGCGCTTGCGTGGTTTTGGAGCTTTGCACTCATAAAAAGATATGACGAAGTCATTCCGATAATAGAGTCGAAACGCCTTCCGGCATTCGTTCATAACAAGGCGGTACAGAAGGCGCGCGAAAGCTATCGCATAAGCGACGAAAGAAAAGAATATCTGAAAACGTTGAAAATTAAATGATTACTTTGCCCGCTTATATGCTTCTCCGCCGTCACGCGAGGTGACAGGAACATCGAGAAGGTCGCAGTAGCTTGTCGCTTCGTCCTCTGTCAGGGGGACTGTCGGCGTCATACCGGTGCATTCGTTTGCAGAGGCGACGGGGTTTGAAAACATAGCTTCTGCCGCAAATTTATCGGCAGACGGCGCTTTATACATTCTTCTTCGTTTTTTCATCATAAAAATCCTTTTTATTTTTATCTTCTCTCAAAAAAGACCGCAATATACTCATTTTTCTGTTGACAGAGAAAATAAATTGTTGTAGAATAGTACAAATTATTCAAAAAAATGCGAGGTTAAAACGAATGGTAAATCAGAACGCTGCCGAAAAGTTCACAAAAGAGGGACTTACCTTTGACGATGTTCTTCTTATCCCTGCGGAAAGCTCCGTCCTCCCGACGGATATTGAGCTTTCAACAAGGCTGACGAACAAAATCAGACTGAACGCCCCCCTCATATCCGCCGCAATGGACACGGTTACCGAATCGGAACTTGCTATATCAATGGCAAGGGAAGGCGGAATAGGCGTTATTCATAAGAATATGCCTATCGATATGCAGGCGGGCGAGGTTGAAAAAGTAAAGAGAAGCGAAAACGGAGTAATCACAAATCCTTTCTTCCTTCATCCTGAAAACAAGGTCTATGAAGCCGAGCAGCTTATGCACAACTATAAGGTCTCCGGCGTTCCGATCGTAAACGGAGAAGGAAAGCTCGTTGGTATAATCACAAACCGCGATATGCGCTTTCTCACGGATATGGATATGGACATAGGCGAAGTTATGACCAAGGACAACCTCGTTACGGCACCGGTCGGTACAACTCACGAGCAGGCAAGGGAAATACTTGCAAAGCGAAAGATCGAAAAGCTGCCGCTTGTTGATGAAAAGGGTTACCTCCGCGGGCTCATAACAATAAAAGATATTCAGAAGGCAACGAAATATCCGAATTCCGCAAAGGATGAGAGAGGCAGACTTCTCTGCGGTGCGGCAATCGGCGTAACGGCAGATGTCCTCGACAGAGCCGGCGCGCTTCTTTCCGCAGGAGCGGACGTTCTCGTTCTCGACTCGGCGCACGGCCATTCGATGAACATTGCAAAAACAACGGAGAAAATCAAAAATGCTTTTCCGGACTGCCAGCTTATCGTCGGCAATATCGCAACGGCAGCGGCAGCTGAATTCCTTATAAAAGCTGGCGCAGATGCAATCAAGGTCGGTATCGGACCCGGCTCTATATGCACGACGAGAATCGTTTCAGGCATCGGCGTTCCGCAGGTTACGGCTATATATGACGTCGCGTGCGTTGCCTCAAAATACGATATTCCCGTCATCGCCGACGGCGGCATAAAATACAGCGGCGACCTTGTAAAATCGATAGCCGCAGGCGCGGACACGATAATGATCGGTTCGCTGTTTGCGGGTTGTGAGGAAAGTCCCGGCGAAAGTGAAATTTATCAGGGCAGACGCTTCAAGGTTTACAGAGGTATGGGCTCCATCGCCGCAATGGAAAAGGGCTCTCGCGACAGATACTTCCAGACGGGAACGAAAAAACTCGTTCCGGAGGGTGTTGAGGGTCGTGTTCCGTACAAGGGTCCGCTCGCCGATACGGTTTACCAGCTCCTCGGCGGGCTTCGCTCCGGAATGGGATATTGCGGTTGCAAAACGATCCCCGAGCTTCAGGAAAGAGGTCAGTTCATCCGTATAACGGGTGCCGGACTGAAAGAGTCTCACCCGCACGACATAAACATCACAAAGGAAGCGCCGAACTACAGCGCAAACGTCTGATCTCATAAAAAACGGGGGCATTTGAAAAAATGTCCCCTTTTATGTGAGAAAAAGCCGAGCTTTACACGACGAATTGTTGAAAGTGAGTGAATGAATATGAAAAAGGTATTTGCAATTTTCCTTGTTGCCGCTATGTGCGCTGCGCTTTTTTCGTGCGTAGCGAGCAATGACGGGCAGAACGGGAGCGGCACATCGCCGCAGACAACGGAAAGCGCTTCAAAAAAACTCTCGGAAATGGGCGAAATGAATTTTACCGTTGTATCTGACAAAGGCGGTGAGGTTGCTCCGTACAGATATTATTACGGCGGTCAGCTTTACGGCTCAGGTGATGGGCTTACGTATTTCGGCACGGGAAAGATACTTGGCTTTGATATAAAAACCTGCATTGACAAGATACCGGAGATGACTGTCAAAAACGGATTTACCGTCAAAACCGATAAAAATGTCGATGTCTTCGAGAGTATTTCGGTTTTTGATCGTAGCGGGGAAACGATATATTCCGGAGTCTGCTCAACAGACAACATAAGATCTGTTTCGGAAGGAGAGGACTGCGTTGTACGGCTTACCGTAAGACGAAGCGGAGAAGGAAGCTATTCGGATGAGTACTCGATGTATCTGATGCTTGTCAAACTGAAATTCGAATAAAACTCGGAAGCGAAAAAGCATATATGGCTTGAATTTCTCATTTAATATGCCGATTTGCATCAAAAAACAGCGGAATTGGGATACATTTCGCTGTTTTTTTGCATTATATTATAAAAATATATTGATTTTGTACGATAAGTGTGATATAATTCTTTATTGTTTGGAATTTAATGGTTTATTGATGTGTAAATTCGTTTTAAGGAGGTTTATAAAGTGAAAAGAGAAGATTTAAGAAATGTTGCGATAATCGCCCACGTTGACCACGGTAAGACGACCCTCGTTGACGAAATGCTCAAGCAGGGCGGAGTTTATCGCGAAAATCAGGCGACGGAAGAGCGCGTAATGGACTCGAACGCTCTTGAACGCGAGAGAGGAATTACAATACTTGCAAAGAACACGGCGGTACACTATAAGGGTGTTAAGATAAATGTTGTCGATACTCCGGGACACGCAGACTTCGGAGGCGAGGTTGAGCGTATTCTCAAAATGGTAAACGGAGTTATTCTTCTTGTTGACGCTGCCGAAGGTCCTATGCCGCAGACGAGATTCGTTCTTCAGAAGGCGCTTGCACTTCATCATCCGGTAATCGTTGTAGTAAACAAAATAGACCGTCCCGACGCAAGACTGGATGAGGTCGGGGACGAGGTTCTTGAGCTTCTTCTCGAACTTGACGCTTCGGATGAGCAGTTTGACTCGCCTATGCTCTGGTGCTCCGGAAGAGCCGGCACCGCATCATATTCTCCTTATGAAAAGGGAACTGACCTCCAGCCTCTTTTCGATACGATACTGAAATATATCCCCGCTCCGGAAGGCGATGAAAAAGCGCCTCTTCAGATGCTCGTTTCGTCGATCGACTATAACGACTATGTCGGCAGAATAGGCATCGGCAGAATCGAGCGCGGAACGATAAAGGTAAATCAGGAAGTTATGATATCAAACTTCCATTCGCCCGACGTTGCTCCCAAAAAGACAAAGATCGTCAGCCTTAATCAGTTTGACGGTTTGAGAAAGGTTCCTGTCGAAAGCGCAATGATGGGCGATATTGTAACCTTCTCGGGATCTGACGATATTTCCATAGGCGATACGATAACCGCGACGGACTGTGTTGAGCCGCTTGAATTCGTCAAGGTTTCCGAGCCGACTATGGAAATGACGTTTATGGTAAACGACAGCCCGTTTGCCGGCAGAGAGGGCAAATATGTAACCTCGCGTCAGATAAGAGAGAGACTTTACAAAGAGCTTCTCAAGGACGTTTCCCTCCGCGTTTCGGATGGCGAAACGACAGACTGCTTCAAGGTTGCCGGCAGGGGCGAAATGCATCTCTCAATCCTCATAGAAACGATGCGCCGCGAAGGCTTTGAGCTCGGAATAAGCACGCCCAGAGTGCTTTACAAAGAGATAAACGGTAAGCTCTGCGAGCCGATTGAGCGAGTTGAAATCGATGTCCCGCAGGATTATTGCGGCTCTGTTATGGAGAAACTCGGTGCGCGCAAGGGCGACCTTGTCAATATGGCTCCGCACGGCTCCCGTATGCGCCTTGAATATCTCATCCCGACACGTTGTCTCTTCGGTTACAGAAGCGAATTTCTTACAGATACGCGCGGCGAGGGTATTATAAGCTCCGTATTCGATTCGTACGACGAATACAAGGGCGATATAGTCCGCCGCTTCACAGGCTCTCTTGTCGCTTCGGAAACAGGTGAATCGACATCTTACGGCGTATTCAATGCGCAGGACAGAGGCACGATGTTTATCGGAGCTCAGTGCAAGGTCTATGAGGGAATGGTTGTCGGCGAGAACCCGAAGATGGGCGAGATTGCCGTAAATGTTTGCAAGGAAAAACACCTGACGGCAATACGTTCGACAGGCGCCGATGAGGCTCTCCGCCTTGTTCCGCCCAAGATATTTACACTTGAAGAGGCTATCGAATTCATCGCAGACGATGAGCTCATTGAGGTTACGCCGAAGAGCATAAGAATAAGAAAAACGATACTTTCGACAGAGCTTCGCTACAAGATGATCGGAAGAACGAAAAAGGAAAATATGCAGAAGTGATGATAAAGGAACAATTTTCACGAACGGCAAGATTATACGGAGAGGACGCGATAGAAAAACTGTCGCGTTCCTCCGTTTTGCTTTTCGGAGTCGGCGGGGTGGGATCATATGTTGCCGAATCGCTTGCAAGAGCGGGCGTCGGCAGGATGTGCCTTGTTGATCCGGACGAGGTCTGCGAGTCGAACATAAACCGTCAGGCGGCAGCTCTCCATTCAACCCTCGGTCAAAAGAAAGCCGAGGTTATGGCAAGACGAATGCTTGACATAAATCCGGATATGAAGGTCGAAGTCAAAGCTATGTTCTATCTTCCCGAAAATGCAGACGAAATCGATTTTTCCGGATTTGATGTAATTGCGGATTGCATAGATACGGTAACCGCCAAGCTCGAAATAATTTCGCGGGCGCAGGCGATCGGAGTTCCTGTCATAAGCGCAATGGGAACGGGAAATAAGATGCGCCCCGATATGCTTGAAATAACTGACATTTTCAAAACAGCGGGTTGCCCGCTCGCAAGAGTTATGAGAAGGGAGCTCCGGGCAAGAGGAATAAAGCATCTTAAGGTTGTTTGTTCCGGAGAGGAGCCAAAGGGCGACGGACAAAGAACTCCCGCCTCGTCTCCTTTTGTCCCGAATTCGGCAGGACTTTTAATGGCTTCCGAAATTGCAAATATGATTATAAACGGCGGCAAATGATAATTACCGCCGTTTTTTATTGACAGCATTTATAAAATTTGATATAATAATAAAAAATATAAAAGCGGGGTAGCTTAGATGAAACTTTTGCTTGCGATAGTCAATAACGATGATGCTCATTATGTGAACACAAGTCTTACGACCGAAGGATTCCATATTACAAAAATATCTTCGACAGGCGGTTTTCTTATGAACGGAAACTCGACCTTTATTCTCGGAGTTGAAGAAAAAGACGTTGACCGTGCGCTTGAAATAATCAAAACGCACAGCAAAAAGCGCGAAATGAGCGTGCCGATGACGGCGCCGGGCAATATAAACCTTTTCGGAACGACCCAGGCACACGTTTCCGTCGGCGGAGCGACGGTGTTTATCGTCGATGTTGAAAAATACCTCCGCTTCTGATGAAAAAAGAAGATTTTCTTTTCGGTTGCAATAAGATCAAAGAATTTTTTTCCGACTTGATTTCGGAAAATATCCTTTCACACGCATACCTTATCGAAGGTCCCGAAGGGTCCGGAAAAAAGTCGCTTGCAAAATATATTGCAGCTTCGCTTGCGTGCGGAAAAAACTGCGACGGTTGCAACATCTGCCACCGCATAGCGGAGGGGCATTGTCCGGATATCAAATTTATTTCCCGCTCCGACGGGCAGAAGAGCATAAGCGTTGACGCTGTGCGGGAGATGATAGACGATACCGCTCTTACTCCGACAGAGCTTGACTTCAAGATGTACGTTATCGACGGTGCCGAAAGACTCTCTCCGCAGGCGCAGAATTCGCTTCTTAAGATAATTGAAGAGCCGCCGCAAGGGGTTTATATACTACTTCTCTGCGAAAGCTCGGCGCAGATACTTGTGACCGTCAAATCGAGGGTGCAGAGAATTGTTATGCCTCCGCTTTCGAGGGCTGAAACCGAAGAATATTTGAGGCAGCATTGTGAGCAGTCGCTCCTCGGCGACGAAAGCAAACTCGATTTTGCCGTCAGGCTGTCCCGCGGAGCGGCAGGAAAGGCCGTAGAACTGATAACGGACGGCGAAAAAGAATATTCAATGTTTCTCTCCGCAAAATCGATAATCGACGCACAGTCAAAGAAAAACCGCGGCGCTTCGGAGTACGATATGCTCGGTATTGTCTCAAAGGCGATGACAGGAAGGGACGAAGCCGAGATGCTTTTTTCGATGCTTGCTTCGGCTTACAGAGATATTCTCTCATCTAAAATGACAGGAAATGTCACGGGAGAGTTTTTTACGGAGGATGAAGCGGAAAAGTATGTGCTTTTGCTTCCCGTTGAAACTCTGAAAAAGTCCGTTGAAGCGATAACAAAGCTCTCTGCGGACAGTAACTATAATTTTAATATATCGCTTGCCGCATCGGCGCTTTCCGTGCTTTTATGGCGCGCGGCATAAGGAAAGGATAAAAATATGGACGTTGTAATGACTGACGAAGCCGAAAACAAAACCGAATATGAGGTCATCGGCATCAGATTTAAGGACGGAGGGAAGATATATTATTTTGACCCCTGCGGCATAACGGCAAAGCCTGGCGAAAATCTCATCGTCGAGACCGCAAGAGGCCTTGAATACGGAGGCGTTGCCGTTTCGAATAAGGTTGTTCCCGAAAGCGAGATCGTTCTTCCGCTCAGGCCCGTGATAAGACACGCAACAGCCGATGACGATGCAAAAAACGAGGAAAACAAGCAGAAGGAAAAGGAAGCATTTGATGTCTGCCTTCGCAAAATTGCCGATCACGGACTTGAAATGAAACTGGTCGAGGCTGAATATACATTCGATAATTCGAAGCTTCTCTTTTATTTCACGGCGGACGGCAGAGTTGACTTTCGTGAGCTTGTAAAGGACCTTGCATCCGTATTCAGAACGAGAATTGAGCTTCGCCAGATAGGCATAAGAGACGAAACAAAGATGATTGGCGGGCTCGGCGTTTGCGGACTGCCGTTTTGTTGTTCAAAATTTCTCGATGACTTTGGTCAGGTTTCGATAAAAATGGCGAAGGAGCAGAATCTTTCGCTCAATTCTCAGAAGATTTCAGGCGCTTGCGGACGTCTTATGTGTTGCCTTCGCTATGAACACGACGTCTATGAGGAAGAAATAAAAAAGACGCCGAAGGTTGATTCTGTTGTCGATACACCGGATGGCAGGGGTACGATCTGCGAGACTGTACCGCTTGCGGGAATTGTCAAGGTGCGCTTTTCGGACAGGGAACAACAGCAATCCGTTGTCCGGCAGTATCACAGGGACAATGTTACGGTAGTTACGCCTTCAAAGCCGAAAAAGCAGGCAGACGGAGAAGAATAAAAAAAGCCCGTGCGAAACCTTTTTCGCACGGGTTGTTTTTATAAGATTTTGTTTTTAAGACGCATATTGTCTGCAATCATTGCGATAAATTCGCTGTTTGTCGGCTTGCCTCTCTCGTTCTGGATTGTATAACCGAAGAAGGCGTTGAGCGTGTCAATATCACCTCTGTCCCAAGCGACCTCTATTGCGTGACGGATTGCGCGTTCAACTCTTGAAGATGTTGTCTGATATTTTTTCGCAACGGCGGGATAAAGCACTTTTGTAACGGCATTTATGAGGTCGTTGTCTTCAACCGTCATCATTATCGCCGTGCGAAGATATTGATACCCCTTTATGTGAGCGGGAACACCTATCTTGTGTATGATTTCGGTCACCTGCGTTTCAAGATCGCCGGGCTCCTGCGAATATCTGATACCGTTCATCATCTGGTTTTTGTATGCGCTCTGACGATTTTTGTATATTCGGGCAATTCTCTCAATAAGTATAGAATACTCAAAGGGCTTTTGCATACAGTAAGCCGCGCCGGCTTCGGTTGCCTCGGCAAACAGATTCGGGTTTGAACAGGACGAGAATATTATAAAATCGGGAATATTTGCGGGATCCTGAAAAAGAGCTTTTGTCTTTTTGATTACCTGAACGGTATCCGTCTTCGGAAGCCATATGTCAATAAGTACAACGTCCGGCAGGGATCTCTTGACCTTCGTCAGCAAATCCATTCCCGTTCCGGTTTCATCAACGACATCAATGCCGGCTCTTGTGAGATTTTCTCTGAGAGCACGACGTGATTCGGAACTTTCGTCTGCAATAAAAACTTTAATTCTTTCTTCCATTTGTTTGTTCTCCATTCGTTTTGAAAAATTAGTGTCGCTTTTCGTCAAACCAAAAACTACCATACACATATTACCATAAAGAGGAAACAAATGCAAGAACAAATTTAAAAATTTTGTCACAAAAATGCGCCCCAATTTTTGTATGTTTTAACAATAGACTTGTCAAAAACAATAACTTTGAGTCAAAAACAAATATTTTTTCGCATTAACTTATTTGCTTGTTAATTATACATACCGCGTGAGCGGAAATTCCTTCGCCGCTTCCCGTAAATCCGAGCTTTTCCTCCGTCGTTGCTTTGACATTTATGTTCTCATAGCCGATCCCGAGCGCTTTTGCTATGTTTTTTCGCATTTCATCTATATAAGGCGCGAGCTTCGGTTTTTGCGCAATGACTGTCGAATCGATATTGATGACCACAGCTTCGAGAGCTTTCATTTTCTCTGCAATCCTTGAAAGCAATATCGTGCTGGCAATGTTTTTGTATTGCGGATCGGTATCAGGGAAGAGATTGCCGATGTCAGGCAGCCCGCAAGCTCCGAGCAGAGCATCAGCGATTGCGTGGCAAAGCACGTCGGCGTCCGAATGACCGAGCAAACCTTTTTCAAAGGGAATGTTCACCCCGCCGATCACAAGCTCTCTGCCTTCAACGAGGCGATGAACATCGTATCCGTGTCCTATTCTTGGGTTCATTCCGCGCCTCCGTTTGCAATTATTTTCTCTGCGACGTAAAAGTCTTCGTCAGTTGTTATTTTTATGTTGTATGCGCCGGCTTCGACGATATGAACTTTGAACCCCGCGCTCTCCGCAAGCATACTGTCATCGGTCGGCATAGCAGGCTTCTTATCAGACGAAATTGCGACCTGATATACTTCTTTCATAAATACCTGCGGCGTTTGCGCGCGCATAACTGTATCTCTGTCAACGGTGTCGGTTATTATACCGTTTTTATCAACCTTTTTCAGGGTATCCGTCGATCTTGACGCCATTATTGCCGAACCGTATCTGAATGCGCTTTTAACGACCTTTTCAATGTCTTCCGGTTTGATCAGGCAGCGTGCTCCGTCGTGAATTGCGACAAATTCGCATTTTTGGGATACTGCCGCAAAGCCGGATGTAACGGATTCGCTTCTTGTTTTTCCGCCGATTGTTACAGCGGACAGCTTCGATATTCCGTACTTGCGGCGGAAGCACTCATATTCTTTGACCTCGTCCGGTGCAGCGACTATGATGATCTCGTTTATAAGGGGACAATTCTGGAAAGCGAGCATAGTGCGAACGATCACAGGTATTCCTTTTATGAGCATCAGTTGTTTCGGTACGTTTCCGCTGGTTCTCGTACTTTTTCCCGCCGCAACTATGATTGCTGACGTGTAATATCTTTTACATTCACGGGCGGCTTGGCTTGTCAGTGCCCTTGCTATTTTTTTGAATATGTTCATTGCGATTATCCTTTTCAGTTTCAGATCATATGGATTATACCAAATTATCAGCCGATTGACAATAAAAATAAAAAAATTCATAGAAAATTATAAAAAATATTCAAAAAGGTATTTATTTATATAAAAAAATATATTATAATAGGGTAACACACCTTGATCTAATTCTTATTGAGTCGCTTGGGAGATTTTCAAGTTATGGATTTTGAAAGAATAAAGAATATGTTCAGTGCTGCGGCGAAGCAGTTTACTTTTCCGCACTGCATTATAGATATAATAGACATACTTATCGTTGCAACAATAATCTTCTATATCGTCAAGTTTATTCGGGACAGAAGAGCGAGTAAGCTGGCGATGGGCGTGCTCCTTGTTGTATTGCTGATGTCAATCAGCTGGTTCCTCGATATGCGTGCGCTCAGCTTTATGTTCAAAAACATCGTTCAGGTCGGACTTATAGCGATCATTATTCTTTTCCAACCGGAGCTTCGTTCCGTACTTGAAAAATTCGGTGGCGTTTCGTTTATCAAAACGATTTCCGAATCCAAGAACCCTGCGCTCAAGCATAGCGTCGTGACGGCGATATGCGAGGCGGCGAGCGAGCTTTCGAGAGAATACACGGGTGCGCTGATCGTCATCGAGCGCTCAACCCCTCTCGGAGAAATAATCAAGACGGGAACAGTTGTCAATGCGGATGTAACCGTACCGCTTCTCAAAAATATCTTCTTCAACAAAGCTCCGCTTCACGACGGTGCCGTTATTATAAGGGGCGGAAGAATTTGTGCGGCGGGGTGCTTTTTGCCGATGTCAACAAACGATGACATAATAAAGGATCTCGGAACTCGTCATCGCTCTGCAATAGGTATGAGCGAGAACAGCGACGCTGTAATAATAGTTGTTTCGGAAGAAACGGGGACGATTTCGCTCGCTATCGACGGTCAGCTTAGACGCAATTATGATTACAATACTCTCAAAGCAGAGCTTTCAAATCTCCTCAAGGAAGACGAGACAGAAAAGAAAAATAAAAATCAGAAATGAAACGGAGGCACATTTCGATGAATTTGTTTAAAAAATTGTTCGGAGCAAAGGATGTCTCCGAGAACTCGGAGCGTCCCGCAGAGGACGACTACACGATAAGAAAAAGCAGGCGTTCAGATATAATCATCGGCATAATTTCTCTTATTTGTGCGGTGCTCATATGGGTCGTTGCCGTGTCGCAAGGAGCTGCAATTCAATGAGACGCGAAGAAAACACAAAGCGCTTTATTGTATCAGGAATATCTCTACCGATAAGAGCTTCAAGAGACGATGCTTTCGGCAAAGCCGAAAAAACGCTCTTGAAGTTTTTTTCAAGCGACGAAATAATTTCAATGAATGTTTCCAAGCGATCTGTTGACGCCAGAAAAAAGGACAATATTCAGTTTGTATATTCCGTTGCTGCCGATGTGCGCAGCGCAAGACAGCCGGATGCGAAAGAACTCGCAAAGTGCGGTATAACAGCTTCGTCCGGCGGTGAGCCGAAGGCGGAATGCGGAACAGAGAAGATGACCGACAGACCGGTCATAGTCGGGTTCGGACCCGGAGGAATGTTCTGTGCTTATATGCTTGCAAAATACGGATATAGACCGATTGTCATCGAGCGGGGTTCGTGCGTTGAAAAACGTATAAAAGATGTTGAGCTGTTCAAAAAGAGTCAGATTCTTAATACGGAATCCAATATTCAGTTCGGAGCGGGCGGAGCGGGCACCTTTTCGGACGGAAAGCTTATGACAAGGATAAACGACGGTCTTTGCGGATTTGTTATCGATACGTTTCATAAGCTCGGCGCTCCGGATAACATTCTTTATGAAGCCAAGCCGCATATCGGAACGGACTATCTGGTCAAAATCGTCGACAATATGCTTAAAGAGCTTGTTTCTCTCGGCGCCGATGTGTATTTTGATACGAGAATGGACGAAATATCCGAAAGCTGCGGAAAAATCAGAAAGATCAAAACCTCAAAAGGCGAGATAGAATGCGGGGCGCTTGTTTTGGCGCTCGGGCATAGTGCAAGAGATACCGTAGGTGCGCTCAGACAAAAGCACCTGGTCGTTGCGCCAAAGGCATTTTCCGTCGGCGTCAGGATTGAGCATCGGCAGGAAAATATCGATCGTGCAATGTACGGTTCTTTTGCCGATGCCGGACTTTTGCCGCACGCAGAATACTCGCTCTCAACGCATATCGGCGGGCGAGGCGTATATACATTTTGTATGTGTCCCGGAGGGGAAGTCGTTGCCGCGACATCGGAGGCCGGCGGAGTTGTCACAAACGGAATGAGCCGTCACAGCAGAGCCGGGAAAAATGCGAACAGCGCGGTATGCGTCTCCGTTCTTCCGGAAGACTTCGGCGGCACTGTTGACGGCGGAGAAAACTTCGTCAGAAATATCGAAAGAAGCGCATATGCTGTCGGTGGTGGCAATTATTATGCTCCGGTTCAGACGGTCGGAGCGTTCATAAAAGGAAAAGAAAACAAAATCGGATCGGTCTTGCCGACATATATGGACGGAAACGTTAATTTTACAGACATTAGCGGTGTTTTTCCGGACTTTGTTTCATCGTCGCTACGTTCGGCGCTCTCCGATTTTGACAGAAAGATAAAAGGCTTCGCCGCAGATGACGCGATTCTTACTGCTGCAGAGACGAGAACATCGTCGCCGATAAGGATTCCGAGAAGCGCCGAAACATATCTTGCCGAGGGATTTGAAAATCTTTATCCTTGCGGCGAAGGAGCGGGGTACGCCGGCGGAATAACAAGCGCAGCTGTTGACGGAATCAAAACGGCTCTCGCAATAATAAAAAGGTATTCAAATAAAACAGATTGACGCGGAGGAAAAATGTTTGACAGAAGCAAATGGGAAATACGGGAGCAAGACCCCGATAAAGCGTCGGAGCTTGCGCAAGCCCTTGAAACAACCCCTATATGCGCACGTTTGCTTATAAGCAGAGGGCTTTCCGATCCTTGCGTCGCAAGATCATATATAAACAAAATCGATTCAAAACTCTATGATCCGTATCTTCTGAAAGATATGGACAAGGCTGCCGCCAGAATAAAGAAAGCAATGGACGGTGGCGAAAAAATCACAATTTACGGAGACTACGATGTTGACGGCGTGACCGCCGTGACAACTATGTATACGTATCTGAGCGACCGCAATGTACCGGTTGATTATTATATTCCCGAAAGGGAAAACGAAGGCTACGGCTTAAATTGCGGAGCGATAGATGCGATTGCCAAAAGCGGCACAACTCTCATTGTTACGGTTGATACGGGGATAACGGCGATAGAAGATGTCGAACACGCAAATGAGCTCGGCATAGACATTGTTATAACGGATCATCATCGGTGCCGCGAAACGCTGCCCGACGCTGTTGCTGTCGTAGATCCGCATCGCCCCGACTGCGAATACCCCTTCAAGGATCTTTCCGGAGTCGGAGTTTCATTTAAAACCGTGTGTGCGGTTGAACTCGCTTGTGTTTGCGGCGGAGAGTATAACGAAAAGGTCATCGAAAATATGTGCAGACGCTATATTGATCTCGTTACAATAGGGACGGTTGCCGACGTTATGCCTCTTACGGACGAAAACAGAACGATTGTTGCGAAAGGACTTAAAATGCTTCGGAATACGAAGAGATTCGGCATCAAGGCGCTTATGCAGCTGGCGGGCGTCGATACGAGCGGTTCAAGAAGAATCACCGCCTCGACGATCGGGTATTCAATCGCACCGAGAATAAACGCCGCCGGACGGATGAGCAGCGCATCGAGAGCGGTTCATCTTTTCCTTGCAGAATCCGAAAGATCGGCGCAGGTCGTCGCGGAAGAGCTTTGCAACATAAACAAATACCGTAAAGAAGTTGAGGAAGAAATAACAAAAGAAGCGATCGAGCAGATTGCAAGGGAGCGCGATCCGAAGAATGAAAAGGTTTTGGTTCTTTCAAGCGATAAATGGCATCACGGTGTTATAGGAATAGTCGCATCGAGACTTGCGGAAAAATATAATGTTCCTTGCGTCCTTGTTTCGTTTGACGGTAGCGGCGACGAAGGCAAAGGTTCCGCAAGAAGCATAAAAGGCATAAATCTGGCAGAGGCGCTTGCGTATTGTTCCGATACGCTTACAAAATACGGCGGACACGAGCAAGCTGCTGGGCTTTCCGTCAGGCGGGATATGCTTTGCAGGTTCAGAGAACGCTTGAGCGAGTATGTAAAGGCGCATATGAGCGAATGCGAGCTTGAAAACAAATTGCAGATTGATACAGTAATCGAGCCGGACGAGATAACAGAAAGCACGGTTTATTCAATATCAAAGCTCGAACCGTTCGGAGAGGGGAATCCTCCTCCGCTTTTTCTACTGAAAAATGCAAAGGTTGTCCAGATCACTCCTATAAAGGACGGAAAATATTCAAAGCTCCTCCTTGAAAGGGAAGGACGGCGTTTTACAGGGCTCTTCTTTCACAGCGGACTGCAAGACCAGAAGATATACATAGGCGACTGGGTTGACATTGCCTGCGGCATTGATATAAACGATTTCAAAGGGGTAAGAACGGTTCAGCTTATTATCCGCGATATTGACATTGCGGGTTCTTTTGAAGATACTATGGCAGAGCTTCAAAGAAAATGTGACAGTCTTATTTTCGGAGTAGAAATTTCTTTTGAAATCAGTCCTCCGAACAGAGAGTTCTGCGTCGAAATTTATAAAAGGACAATCGCCGCGGCGAAAGATAGCATCGCGATTATTTCTATAAAAGAACTGATTTCTGATATGGGCTACTCACACTATTTGCACACGGGCATAGCGCTTGCGGCTTTTAAACAGCTGGGATTTATAGAGATTGAGAAAATATCCGATTTCGATTATAAAATAACCTTTATAAAACAAACAGAAAAAAAGGATATTTTTTCAGCACCGATAATGTCCCCAAAATGAGGTGATAAAATGTTTTCAGGAATTGACAGACTTCTTTTTATTCTCGAAAATACAGGGAAAAAATATAATATAGAAAAGATAACAAAGGCATACGAGTATGCAAAGCAGCTACACGAGGGGCAGTATCGCAAGAGCGGGGAAGAATATATCTGCCACCCGATTGCCGTCGCGGAGATTGTTGCGGGGCTTGAGCTTGACACGGATTCGATATGCGCCGCCCTTCTTCACGACACAATTGAAGACTGCTCTGACAAAATAGATCTTGAAAAAATCAAGAAAGAGTTCGGAGTTCAGGTTGCGGAACTTGTTGACGGACTGACAAAGCTTGTTCAGATACGCATTGAGGACAAAGAAGATGCGCATATGGAAAGCCTCCGCAAAATGTTCCTTGCAATGGCGAAGGATGTTCGCGTTATCTTCATAAAGCTTGCGGACAGGCTTCACAATATGCGAACGCTTGATGCTCAGCCGGAGAACAAACGTCGAGCGATAGCACTTGAAACGATGCACGTTTATGCTCCGCTCGCGCACCGTCTCGGTATGCAAAGAATCAAGCAGGAACTCGAAAATCTTGCGCTTTCTTATCTTGATCCGATCGGCTATGGTGAGGTCAGCGACGATATTGAACGGAAATTCGGCGAAAATCGCGACTTCATCAACAAGACGAGAAAGCTGATTCACGAAAAAATGAACGAGAACGGCATAAAATGTACGCTTGAGGGGCGCGTTAAGTCGGTATACAGCATATATAAGAAGATGTATAACCAAAATAAGAGCTTTGATGAAATATACGACTTCTACGCAATAAGGATAATCGTAAACACGGAGCTTGAATGTTATACTGCGCTCGGCATTATACACGAAATGTTCAATTCAATGCCGGGACGCTTCAAAGACTACATCTCTATCCCGAAGCCGAATATGTATCGCTCGCTTCATACAACGGTCATCGGTCGCGACGGTATTCCTTTTGAGGTGCAGATAAGGACCTGGGAGATGCATCAGATAGCCGAATATGGTATCGCTGCGCATTGGAAATACAAGTCCGGAGACAAGAGCGACGGAGATCTTGACAGAAAGCTGGAATGGATTGCAAAGCTCATAGAAAACGAATCGAGCACAGCCGATCCGGACGAATTCATAGATGCTCTTAAAATCGATATTTTTCAGGACGAGACATTCGTTTTCACGCCGAACGGCGATGTTGTCACACTTCCGCAGAATGCAAACTGTATAGACTTTGCGTACCATATTCATTCCGCTGTCGGTAACAGGATGATCGGCGCAAAGGTGAACGGAATGATCGTTCCGATCGACAGAAAACTCAATAACGGCGAGATTGTTGAGATAATCACGTCATCTGCTTCCAAAGGACCGAGCCGCGACTGGCTCAAGGTTGCAAAAACGAGCGAGGCGAGAGCGAAAATCCGCCAGTGGTTCAAGAAAGAGAAGCGTGCGGAGAATATCGAAGCGGGCAAAGCCGAAATCCAGTCAGAGCTCCGCAGAATGTCCTCGGAACACATAACAGACGAGCAGTTCACAGAGATCACCGGTAAGGTTGCGGCGAGAATGGGAATGAACTCTCCGGATGACCTTTTCGGTATGCTCGGATACGGCGGAATAAGTATGACGACTGTCGGCTCGCGTCTCAAAGAGGAGTTTGAGCGAGTTGTAAAGCCGGAACCCGAAATAAAGATAACAGACGTTGCGCAGGTACAGACGGTGCAACGTCCGCGTTCATCGCATTCATACGGGGGGGTTGTTGTCGATGGGGTTGAAGGCTGTCAGGTCAAGTTTGCAAAATGCTGCAATCCGCTGCCGGGCGATAATATTGTCGGATTTATAACCAAAGGTTACGGAATATCCGTTCATAAGGTTGACTGCCCGAACGTTCTGAACTCAATGTCTAAAGAGACGGACAGGTTTGTGAACGTCGAATGGAAAGAAATCGACGAAAGCGACTCCAAGCACGCTCAATATGAGGCGCTTATGCAAATAGTTGCGGAGGACAGGATCTCAATGCTCGCAGACATCAGCACGGCACTTGCCGATATGAAGGTTGCGATAATTCAGATAAACACGCAAAAACGCGCAAGCGGAGACGTTGTCTTCAACATTGCGATAGCTTGCAAGAACCTTGCGCATTTCAACAGCATTATGTCAAGACTGAAAAGCATAAAGGACGTAATTGCTGTTGAGCGCGGATACGCAAAGAACGGAGGTTGATTTCCTATGCGCGCAATATTACAGAGGGTGACCTCGGCACAAGTCATTTCCGATGGCGAACTGACGGGAAAAATAGACAAAGGGCTTGCTATACTTCTCGGAGTGAGAAAAGGAGACGGCGAGGAGGATGCAGTTGCTCTTGCGACAAAAATCTCAAAATTACGCATATTTTCTGACGAAAACGATAAACTCAATCTTTCGATTTCGGATGTGAACGGCAGCGCGATAGTTGTATCAAATTTTACGCTTTGCGCAAATTATGCGCACGGCAACAGACCCGATTATTTCGATGCCGAGCTTCCGGAGAGAGCAAACGAGTTATATGAAATATTCGTCTCGGAACTTAAAAAATATGTTCATAACGTCGGGACGGGCGTTTTCGGAGCGAAGATGATGTATACGATAAATAATGACGGTCCGATAACGATAGTTATGGACAGCGAAGTACTTCTTAAAAAGGAAAATAAAAAATGAAGTTGACGGTAAACGGGGATATAAACGAATATTATGTACAGACGCTTTGTCTGCTTTTCTTTCCGGCATCGAAATTTTCAAAGGACTCTGCGCACGAAGGTGCGCCGGAAGCCGTTGTAAACGTTACAAGCGACGCTGAAAAAGCGACCGCAACGGTAACGCTTAAATCAGACGGAAAGAGCGTGACAAAGACGTATTCCGAGGCAAACACGGGGAAGTACAACGATTATACGATGCGCCGCATAGCCTGCGGAAAAGCGTTTTTTGCAGCAGGAAAAGCACTTTTCGGAATAACACCTCAATGGGGAATACTAACGGGCGTAAGGCCGGCAAAGCTCGCTCTCAAGGGATTATCATCCGGAGAAACAAAGGCGGCGGTTAAAGCGCTTATGGCAAAGGAATATCTCGTTTCTCCCAAAAAAGCCGCTCTTGTGACCGATATTGCCGCCGCAGAGAAGAAAATAATATCAAAGCTCGGCAAGAACACCTGTAGCGTTTATATTTCGATCCCGTTTTGTCCGTCGAGATGCAGCTATTGCAGTTTTGTCTCATTTACTTCATCAAAGCTGCTGTCGCTTATTGATGACTACGTCGACAAGCTCTGCGAGGATGTTCGCAGTATCTTTGGCGAGATAAACAAGCTCGGACTGACCGTTTCGACCGTTTACATAGGCGGCGGTACACCGACAACACTTGATGAAAAGCAGCTTGCAAAGCTCCTCGGCGTCATCAATTTGTGTATTGACACGGCCGCTCTTGAGGAATTTACACTTGAAGCCGGTCGTCCCGATACAATAACGGCGGAAAAACTCGCGATTATAAAAGACAACGGAGTGACAAGGGTCAGCGTGAATCCGCAAACCTTGAACCCCGCTGTGCTTGAAATAATCGGCAGACATCACACCGTTGATGACTTCTTCAGAGCTTACGAGCTTGTAAAGAAATCGGGAATAAAGCATATAAATACAGACCTTATTGCAGGGCTGCCTTCCGAAGGATTTCAGAGCTTTTCGGAAACCGTTGACAGAATTATTGATCTTCGACCCGACAATATAACGGTTCACACGCTCTGCATAAAGAGTGCGGCTGATTTTGCAAGCCGCGCAGTTGACATTTGCAATACATTCAGCGAAACTACAAAATGCGTGGACTATACTCAGCTTGCGTGCAAAAACGCAGGCTACATTCCTTATTATATATACAGACAGAAGAACACCGTCGATAATCTCGAAAACGTCGGTTTTGCTCTTCCGGGCACGGAGGGACGCTACAACATATATATGATGGAGGAAGTTCATTCCGTGTTCTCTGTCGGAGCGGGAGCTGTTTCGAAACTCGTTTCCCCTGAAGGCGGGAAGATTGACAGAATATTCGATTATAAGTATCCGTATGAATATCTCTCCGATACGGAAAATGAAAAGCGACAGAATAAAATAAGGACGATTGAGGAGTTCTACGCGCAAAATTCATAGATGGAGGCTCTAATTGTGATTACTTACAATAAAACGTTTGAAAACAAAGATGAAATGAAGAATTTTATCCTCTTATGCGAGGAAAATTATAAAGGACAGGTGATAAATGCAGCAAGGGCCATTGCGGAGGATAGCAAAGTAAAATTTGTAATGCTTTCTGGGCCGTCTTGCTCCGGAAAAACAACGACGGCATCTATTCTTTTCAGGGAGCTTGCAAACTACGGAAAGCGTGCCGAGGTTATTTCAATAGATGACTTTTATCGCGACAGAATAAAGGATGAGGCGAAGCCCGATTTTGAAACCGCTGCGGCTATTGACGTTGATTACTTCGGAGAATGTGTCGAAAAGCTCACAAGCGGCAGGGAAGCGCTCCTTCCGATATTTGATTTCAATACAGAGTCGCGTTCCGGATACAGACCGCACGTATTGGAAGAAAACGAGATAATAGTTTTCGAAGGGATTCAGGCGCTTTATCCAGAAATACTGACGCATATTCCGTCCGGAAAAAGAAAATCGATATATATAAGCGTCTCGGATGATGTATCAGCTTACGGAGCTTATTTTTCAGCAAGAGATGTTCGCTTTGTCAGACGCATTGTCAGAGACTTCTGGGCCCGTTCTTCGTCTGTTAAGAGAACGCTGGATCTTTGGGGAGACGTTGTTGCAAACGAAGAAAAATCAATTATTCCCGCCGGGAAAAAAGCTGATTTTATAATAAATTCTCTTATGCTCTATGAATTCAACGTTATGAAAAAATATATATTTGACGCTGTTAAATACGACCTTTCGGATCCGGAAGAACTCAAAGCTTATAATGATTTCAAACTGAAATTCGAAAACATTCCGGAAATTCCGTCCGCACTTGTTCCGTCTGATTCGGTATTCAGAGAATTTATAGGCAAAGAATAAGCATTTTAAAAACACGAATATATACGTTTTGAGATGAATAAAATCTGATTATAGAGTAAAACCATATGTTCGTAATTTATTTGAAAGGCATCGGAAATGCAGAAAAACAAGACAAAAGAGCCGCGATTGATTGTTGGTGTGCTGGTATTGATGATATCAAATATCATCGTAAAAGTTATAGGCGTTTTATTCAAGATACCGCTTCACGACCTTTTGAAAGATCGCGGAATGAGCTATTTCAATATAGCGTATAACCTTTTCACAACTTTATATCTTGTTTCAACGGCGGGATTGCCGACGGCAATTTCGATGATGGTTTCCGAGGCGAGAGTAAAAGGAAAAAAACGTGAGGTAAGACGCATATTCTATACGGCAGTGTCATTGTTTTTCATCTTGGGTGCAGTCGGAACATCTATAATGCTATTTGGAGCCAAGAATCTTGCGCAGCTTATGGGAGCATCGGATGCAAGTTGGGCGATTATGGCAATTTCGCCAACCTTGTTTCTTATTTGTATAGCCAGCTCAATAAGAGGATACTTCCAGGGACATCAGAATATGATCCCGACAGCAGGCTCCGAAATAATTGAATCTGTAGGGAAGTTTGCCCTCGGAATCGTGCTTGGAAGCTGGGCTGTAAGGAACGGAAAGAGCGTTGAAATATGTGCTGCATACGCAATCGCCGGCGTTGCAATCGGAGAAGCTTGCGGACTGATTTTCCTTGTGTGTGCTAAAGTTTTGCATCGCCGCGACGATGATTATATGCCGGATTTGGCTGACGAGAAGGTATCTTCTCCTAAAAAAATTCTTAGGAGTCTCCTTGCAATATCGGTGCCTGTAATGTTGAGTTCCGTGGCCTTGAATTTGACGGGTACGATAGATACTTTTACAATAATAAACATTATAAGAAAGTATTCATCGCCGGAATTTGCCGAGGCAGCATATGGAAATTACACGACGCTTGCCGTGACGCTTTTTCATCTTCCTTCAGCATTTATTTATCCGATTTCGACCTCTCTTGCTCCGGCTTTATCTGCCGCAAGGGCATCTGAAAACAAAGCTAAAGAACGTGGCGTGTTAAATGCCTCAATGAAAATGACGGTGATAATTTCCATTCCGTGCGCCGTTGGAATGGCAATAATGTCAAAACCTATACTTTCACTCTTGTTTTCAAGCGAAGCATCTGTAGCCAGCGCTGCGCCACTATTATCGATACTTTCTCCGGCAATATTCTTTTCCGCAATATTGACAGTAACTTCGGCTGCATTGCAGGCGTGCCACAAACAGAGAAAACCGATAATTTCAATGCTGCTCGGAATTGTCACAAAGCTAATAGTCAGCTGTACGCTTATGTCAATAGAATCCATAGGCATACTTGGTGCACCCATAGGGACACTTGCAAGTTATTTTGTTATGGCTACGGTAAATTTTATTTTTGTACTGAAATATGTAAGCTCGGAATTGAATATTTTCAAATTGATGATAAAACCGATCTGCGCATCGGCGATATCATCCGTTGTAACAATATTTTCTTACAGAATAATAAAACAAGCCGGACGCCCGATGGTCGCTACGGTCGTCTCAATAATTTTGACTGTTATTGCATATTTTGTTTTGCTGTTTGCGACGAAGAATTTCGAACGCGAGGATATAATGATGTTGCCAAAAGGAGAGAAAATCTATAAAGCCCTCGTAAAACTGCATTTGATGAAATAATTATAATAAAAAACCGTATGATACCACAGTTTCTTGCGAAGCTGCAACGTCATACGGTTTTTGATGTTTAATACTTCCCTTAATTATATAAAATTTGTATTTTGTATAATTGACTGTGTCGAAAAAATAAAAAGACTTTATATTTCGCCTTCACACCTTGCCTGCATTATACAGGACACTTCTCTATTTGTCAATACCTTTTTTTATATTTCGTGAGATTGCACAAGGATCTTAAACGGATCGTTGTACACTTTTCACAAATTCACTTCCAACTTCCATAAGTGCCGTAAAGGTAACACTATACGCGCGTGCGCGCGTAGTCTTTACGGCACAAAAATCGGTAGCGAGATCAGATCTGCAGCTTTAAAGGATAGCGTCCTCTGCGGAGGACTTACTGAAAGCCTGCGGGCTGGATAGTTCAAAGCGAAACCAATTAACTTTATTCAGCTAATCTATTCTCTGCCTTGGGCGGGCGAACCTTATCGGCGGTTCTCCCTTGCCGTCCCTCTCCCTCCGAATCTGGGAATTGCTTCCTAAGTCAACGTACACTGCGTGACAGAGCCGTATTTTAAGCCGTTAGCGAAGTTCGCTTATTGGTTTGAAAGAAGATGTCTCTCGGCAGCAGATTGAGCCTTGTAGGCTCGGATTTAGTTTCCTGCTAAATTTTAACTTGACAAGCGGTATTTTGTGTGCTATTATTTAAGCGAAGCAGAGGCAACGGTCTACTCTTTTCTGCTTCTTGGAACACGTTTTGGGGCTTCAATCCAGCGTGTTCTTTTTATTTGCGAAGGGTTTTGATATATTTGCGAATGTATTCTGCAGCTTCATTTTTGTCTTTGGCTACATATTGGATATAATCCGCGAGCATTGCTAAAAATACCGCTAATATATTTTGGGACATTGAAAGTACCTCTCAATTCCTCCCGTTGCCTCATCAATAAAAATTGCTTTTGCAATCTTTTCTTGACATTGTTATTATATCACATTATTCATTATTTGTCAACAGTTTTTAACAAATAATCCTTATTTTATCAACACTTTTTCAACATTCGATTGCTCCGTGAAGTCCTCGGCGACGGTTATCTTTTGTTTACATTTTTGTCGACCTGCGGAAATAGAAAAAGGACTGACTAGCGTCAGTCCTTATAGGGGTAATAACACGGAGCAATCGAGAGAATATCATACTCGGGGCAACCGATTTTTGTGCCGTCGTATACATCGACAACTTGAAACTGTCGCTTCTCTATTGCGTGCTTCGCCGACACCCGATATTTGATAATATCCCCCTGCTCTATGTTCTCGCTTTTCTTCTGTATTTCAAAACGTCGGTAACAGTTATACAAGTCATCGGCGAGATTTTCATCGATTTCAACGTAATGCACCCCCCTCTTATCGTTGACGACGGGTGTCAACTTTCTGCACAAGGCGAAAGCAATCATTGCAAACAAAAAGCACATCACAAAAAGTAAGATTGTAAGTATGTTCATTTTTTCATCCTTTCTTTTTTTGTATAATAGCGACGTGCTACTTCGGGGGTGCGTAAAGCAACCCCCGACGTAGCACACCCCCTAAAGGCAGCTTCGTCACTGCGTGACTTCATTTTCGAATTCAGGTTTATTCAGCTCTGCGAGCATATGGGTATATCGTGCTATTTTAACCTTATCGCCGTTTATCTGCGCCAATTCAAGGCAATCTTCTATTCCCTGCTTGATGTTCTTCAACATCCGATAGAGGGCGTATTTTCGCCCTTCTTCCTTGTATGCCTTTTCTTCGTCTTTGGTACACGACAGATCTATTATGTAATTCGTTTTCAGATCATCAGACCACTCGTCAGGGGCTTTGAATGTAAAGCCGGTATACTTGACGTTCGAATAGCAACGAGTATCATATTTGCGCTTATTCATCCATTTGTACGGGAAGAATCCGAACAAATAATCGTTGTTTTCTTCTTCAATGTTGTTGACGTTTACCGTGTCTTCGATACATTTCAGAACGTCCACATTAACCTTGTAGAAAGGCATAATCAGGAGCCAACGGCGGAAGTTTGAAAGGTTGTACACCGTGTTTGTACGTCGTCTTATGTTGATAAGCACCTGCCCGAACGCCTGATCATCAATGATGACATAGGCGTTGTAGAAATGGCGTATCATTCTGATCCACATATCGAGATACAGAGTAACGAGGGGATTTGCGTATTCGAGATTGCTTGCAATCTCGGAAAATTCGGATAACATTATAACGCAGTTTTCAGGGAGCAGCTCTTGAAACAAGAGGTGTTCCCTTTTGAGTACGTGGGTCTTTTCCCCGCCGATAACGGCGGGGAAATTTGACCAAACAGTCGGTTCATCGCCGTCGAGAAGACCGAGCTTGTGTTTGAATTTCAGCTCTCTATAACGAGCTGCAGCACGTTCGCAAACGTTAAACGTTTTACCTGCGCCGGGCTCACCGGAGAACGATATAACCCGTTCTCCCTTCCCTATCTTTTTAGCTCTGATAAACTGGAGGAAGAGTAATATCAGAAATCCGACTGCGACTATAAGTAATATAATTTGCAGACCTGACATATTCATCACCTGCGTTTCTTGAATATATCAATTATCATTTTGACAAGCCAAGCAACGACGAATATAACGAAAATAATCGTCAGCTTTGCAAAAAACGGCGCGTATGTATGAACTGTTGAAGCAGAGAAGAAGAACGTCAGAAACGTCCAAAGAACGCCCTCAAGAGTGCCCGAATCAGGCGGAGTGAATTCTTCTTCCGTGTCTGATATGGTCGTTACGGTCTCTGTGGGCTCTGTTGTGGGTGCTGTGGGCTCTGCTGTGGTCGTTTCCGTGTCAACAGCACACACGGACACGGTAAAGAGCAGAACGAGGCACAGAACGGCGCAAATCACGCCTACAATTGATTTAATACGTTTCATCTTACCTCCTTAATACTTTTTGATTATTTTCATATATTCTTCGAGCTCTTTCGGAGTCTTATCCGGACACCGTTCGACAAGCTCGGAATATATGGTTCTGCGAATTTGATTATTCAGCTTTGTTTTCTTAATCAGATTGACAAGGGCAATCACGATTAAGGTTATAACTATCATTGCAACAGGTATTGCGATTATTACTGCTAACATTTTTTCCTTTCCGAGGGAATTCCCTCTTGACATTGGTTTAATTGTTTGATAAAATCTTGGTTAATCAACCCACTTAACGTGGGCTTTTAAGGAGTATTGTATGGATTTTTTAACAACGATCGAAAACTTGCCAAAAATCATAACTATCGGAGCAATAGTTTTAGTAGTATTCGGGATAATTATTGCAAGATTACTTGTCGATAACCACGATATGTCAAAAGAAATTGACGAAATGAAAAACGAAATATCCCAAATAAAACGAAAAAAAGATTAAAAAGTATAAAGCTCCCCGTGATAAATATGTCGAACATTAAGTCTTGAAAAATAATCGTGTAACCAATCTTTATCAATATCTGATATTCCGTAAACAGAACAAGTTTCTTCAAGATCATAAGTAGTAAATTTCAACAAATCGTAAGAAAAAAACAAATTCGGTTTCCTCAAAAAATTCGTGAAACTTTTAAGATTATACGTCAACCAAACAGCCTTTAAAAAACCGTAATTTTCAAGAATATAAGAGTATGAAGAGTCATAAATCAATTCAATACGTTGCAAATCAATATCAGTTTGAGATGAAGTTTTAAAAGGAGTGAAAAAGCCTACAACATTATGAACGAAATTATTTAAAAACGAAACAATCTTTCCAGAAAAATCGACAACATCGACGAAACTATTTTTCAACAAAGAACCATTGACCGAAGATATAAGCGACAAATCAAGATTCGAAGAAGAAAAATCAAACGTATAGTCATAATAATTGACAAAATTAAAAATCAACGATAAAAATATTATCGCAAGCAAAATATAAACAAGCACCTTATTCATAAATCACTTCTTAAAAAACGTAAACAAAAGCACAAGAGCAAAACCGCAAGCTAAAACGCCAAAAACGGTAAGCAAAGAAACACCCGCCACTTCAATATTTTTTGCAACATAAAGAAAAGAACCCGTAACAGAGCCAAGGATTTTCGGAATTAAATCTGTTAAAGAGCTTCCGGAGCTGTCGCTACCTGCAATAAAACTGTCATCATCATAGCCGTCACCGTTTTTATCAACGATGTGCGGCTTTTTGCATATTCCGCCGCCTTTGCCTGTTACTCTGACCCAAGGATTGCTTTCACCGATAACAACATCAATAGACGTAGAAGCATAGTCTATATCAGAGCTATAAACCACGGGAATATCTATGGGAGCACTTTGAGGGGCATTTTTAGACACGTTCGTAAAATCGAAACGGTACCATTGTGTCCAGCCGGAATAAAGCTCACCGCGATTATAAGAAGCATTAACGCGGACATAATAATAATCGTCACCGGTGTAATAACCACCAACGTCAACACCCATATCTTCTATAAACGAGCTAAGAAGAAGTGTACCGTCAGTAGAGCCTTTGCGAATCTCAACCAAATATTCCGTCGCACCTTCGACTTCAGCCCAAATTAAGTCATCCTCGTATGTAGAACAATTCGGTATATCAAGAGAATCGGGATCCATCGGTATATCTGTAGATACCAAAAGGAAATCGTACCAAGACGACCAAGCGGAATAAACCATACCCGAGCCATAGGACGCTCTTACACGAACGTAATAATTACCGTCAACCGTATAATGAGTGGCTACGCCAATTTCAGTATCGGCTACAAAACCACCGTATACAAGATTACCGTCCATAATTTGACCGCCTTGGTAGATCTCAACCCAATATTCTGTTGCTCCTGCGACAGAAGACCACTTTAAGAAGTCACCGTCTGAATGAGGATCGGGCGCATCAAGAGAATCGGGTTCGGGATATTCTTGAGCAGAACACTGTATATACAATACTCCTGTAACGTTAGTAACGGTAACTTCCATATAACCGTCTCCGGTAGTTGTAGTAACCTGATCGGTATTATGTATATACACACCGCCCATAGTTACGGTAATGACACCATATTCAGCTTTTAAAGATGCGTGAGATGTAGTAAACCTTGCGGTATAAGTGTCTCCGTTGTTTACTTTGTCAACGGTCTTGTCGGTTGTACAATTGACACCTTCCATTTTGACGGAAAAGCGCGAAACGGGAACATATGCGCCGTAAGCGTAAACCTTAATGGTATAATAGGCTTGAGCTTCAAAAGCTCGCAGCGCGGTATCAAGAGGTCCGTCGTGGTCTCCACCGAGAGTAACTTCGTAATACTCTTCTCCGGTGGAAGCTTTATCGGGCGTGAACGTAGACATAAGTGTACCGGTATTTGAAGAAATATCTTCATCAGGAGCATAGGCGCGTATCTCGTAATATGCAGCTCCGAGCATACCTGTAAATTCTACCTCGTGAGTATCAGGATCATATTTACAATCCATTTCGTACAGACGATATGCGGAAACCGAGAAGCTCGAAATGTACATAAAGCACACGATGAACACGGCGATCATCGCGAATATTCGTTTTTTAGTTTTCATAAATCTCCTTTCATAGCAAAGAGGGCGGGCTTTCCCCCGCCCTCTTTTGAGGTATTTTTTTTAGATTAGATTTTGCGGAAGATTGTCCAAAGCAGAGTTGAAGCAAATCCAACGCCGAGAAAAACAAGTCCCCATATTGCAAACGTTGAAATTGTCTTTGTTACAGTGCCATCAGACCCCGTTGTTTTCTCGATGAAAATAGATTCGAATGTAGAAACGATCGTCGAGCCGATGCCCGAAAGAAGTCCGGAAATTGCATCTACAACGGATTTTACTATATCAGCTACCAAACTATATGCGCCTCCTTTCCTGCACTATTCTTTATTTCATCACGGGCGCGCTACCGTGTGAAAATCATTCGTTATCTCGCCGTTGACGGTTCAACGGGGCTGTCGTCGTCCGCAAGGAGCATTCCGAGCAGCTCCGTATTGACATATGCGTCGGACTTAAAGACCGGAGAGAGCTTTATATCTCTGTTTCTCACGGGGCAATGATAAGTATAGTCGAGAGCTTGTCTGCGCTCGCCGTTCTTATCGATATACGCTCTCTTCTTGATAGTGAGGGTAACTGTTACCGCGTCTTTTCTTTCGTTGTTTTCCATTGTTTTAATTCCTTTCTTTTTTTGTTATTTATTTTTACGACTTTCGTCGTGTTTGTCGTCTGTATCTTTCCTGCCCGTAGGCAGAGAAGCCAAGAGGGAGAATGCAAAAGCTGTTATAACAAGTATCGCAAGCGAAGCATAAAGCATTATGTCAAGAATTATGTCAAACGTTATCATCCTTTATACCCTCTCTTTATGTGTTAATATCATCTGTGCGTATTTGATATACGCTTCTTCTTTGTTACTGAATATCGCTGTATCGCCAAGGAACACGTGTCCTTTATCTTCCCAGACGATAAACATATCAAGCTCCGGTATTATGCCGAGCTTAAGGACGTAATCTCGGCAAGCCTTGTTTACAAGGTCTATGCTTGATATAATTTGTACGTTGTCATAATCGATTTTCATTTTTGTACTCCTTTTCAGAATGGTAATTCATCGTCGTTTGATATTTCGGTAAAGCTCATTTGCTTTGTAGGGCTTCGAGCTCTCGCAAACTCAAGCTCGCAACGGGGTTGTCCGCTATCGTCGTAGTAGTATTTGATAACCTGATTTATACGACGGCGGAAAGCCTTATCCTGTTCGTACAATATCGGTTTCCAAGGGTCATCATACTGCCTGTCAAGGGGCTTGTTGCTTATGATATACACTTGCGAGTAACACGCCCACTTGTTGTTATATCTACAAGGTAGCTGTACCGGGTATATGTCTAACAGCGTGAGCATAAGTTCGATTTTAATCTGCGAATTAAACTCATCAAAGACCAACACAGGTTCGTAATTGTAGTTGTCAAATGGGTGTTCGTAATCAGTAACTCGGTACACCTCGCTAAACTTGTATGTATCATATATAGCCCTCGTCTTTCCTGCTCCACTTTCGCCGTATATGTACGTTACGTGCAAATTGTCGCGGAGCTTTTCGCCGTATGTTTTCTTTATGTACGTTTCACGGAGCTTGCGGATATACACCATACAATGGGCGGATTGCGGGTACTTGATTAGTACTTCTTCTTCCGAAGCTCCGGCAAGCACTTCATCGGCTATGTTCTGCAGATCAGTGCGTTTGCCTTTGTTATCGTCAAGCTCTATATCACCGTTTTGAATTCGGACACCTTGATACGTCTTATCTTCTTTGGTGCAATATTCATAGGCTTGTCTTTTAGTGCCTTGACGTTTTTCTATGTGTGCAGCTTTCTTATCAAACTTGTGGCGAAGCACGTCAAACGAAATGGAATTTTCATTCTCTATATAGACTTGCCAATGCAAGTAGTGCTTCCCTGTCGTTTCATTGACTTCTTCGCCTTCTTCAAGTTGTCCGATGTATGTATAATTCTTCAAACGCTCCTGTACTTCTACTTGACTATAACCGTCGTTTTCAATATCGGCGGGTATAGTCAGAACGTACGAGCGTGACGCTTTGCCCATAAAAAAACACCTCATCTCCGTTTTGGAGTACAAGGTGTGAAGGAAAACAAAAAAAGACGCCTTTACTTTCGTAAAAGCGTCTTATAAAGCACTTCCCTTTTCGATTTTCCAACATTATACAAACTATACATATTTTGTATTTTGTATAATTGCCTGTACGGGCTTACATACCCGTCAAGGTGTCCCGTACAGTCAATTACTGTCTCCGTAGTATCGCTCCTTCTCTGCGTGTTCTGTCTCTCCGTGGAGCGCTACTACTCCGACTACAAAATATTCGTTTTGTGCAAGTGGGCGGGTTCTGTTTTTTCTTCTCCCACTTGCTCAATTATATTTCTTTTTCAATATATACTTTATAAAAGGAACAAGAAGCAAAGTCGATGCGCACATCCACGCACCCGGGTCGCCGAAGCAAACTGCGGCAAAAGCCAGAGAAGAAGCCGTATCGTTTACAGGAGCACCGTTTAAAATTTGAGGCAAGCACGAGCAAATGATCACCCGTGCCGTAAGCTCGGCGATTCCCGCTCCAAGAACATACCCCGGAAGAAATATCCCCTGCACGGCGCTTCTGACAACTATGAGGAACCCAAGAATCGCATAAAACGCTATGTCAACATAAATAAAGACGTTTCCGAACCGGACAGTTTCTTTGGAGATCTTGTCGGCGCTCATAAAGATATATTGATATGTGCCGTTTATTGAAAGAAGAAGTCCTGATACAAGGCATATTACAAAAACGACAAGCATTATCAGAAGCGTTTGAACTGTTCCCTTTTTTATTCTGTCGTAATTCTTTCTTCCGTAGTTCTGCGCATTAAAGCCGAGTATTGCCGAGCCGAGTCCGTTATAAGCTGCCATAAGGAAATTTATGAGCTTGTTTGCTGCACCGAATCCGTTTTGTGCCGGTGTTCCGGCAACCATTTTTCCGGTTGCCGTTATATCAAACTCTACTACGGCTGCCTGCATCACAATTATTCCGATTGCAAGGACCGAAAATTGCAATCCAAGAGGTATTCCCTGCTTTATATGCATAAAAAATGTGGTTTTGTCTACTTTGAAATCGGAAATGTGCAGGCGTAGCTCTTTGTATTTTGTAAAAGCATAAACAGAGCAACCGATCACGCTTATAAACTGTGCAAGCACGGTCGCTATGGCAGCACCGGACGGACCCATTTTTAAGACAGACAGAAAAATAATATCGAGAACTACATTCAATGCAGTTGAGATTATAAGGAACACAAGCGGCGTCACTGAATCTCCGTAAGCCCTGAGTATACCGCATATGAAGTTATATCCCATCTGCGCAATTATGCCTATGAAAATTATAAAGCAGTAACTGTATGCAGCGTCATATACCGCTTTGTTTACTTCTGTTACGTTGATTATTCCGAGAAGCTGCGGAAGAAATGAAATTGAAACAAACGTCAGCAAAAGCGAGATCAGGACGGAAAGATATATCTGTGTTGCAAATGATTTTCTCACGCCGCCGGCGTCATTCTGCCCGGCAGATCTTGCCGTAACGACTGAAAATCCGGCTGTGCATCCGAACGCAAACTGAAGAAATATAAATGTGAGCGGAAATGTATCATTTACGCCTGCGACCTCTGAAGAAGTTAGTACCTGGCCGCAGATTATCGCATCGGTAAGGACATATATCTGCTGGAGAAAATACGAAAGTATTATCGGAGCGGAATATTTGAGTATAACCTTCCACGGCGTTCCCTGCGTAAGGTCAACCGGGCGGGAAAGTTGCGCAAAAAAGTTGCTTTTCTTCTCCATAAAAGGATACCTCCGAAAAAAATCTTTTCACATTATATAACCTTTTATAAAAAAGTCAATAGGAAAATCACATTTTACCTTTTGTACATAATTTGCCGGGCGAAAATAAACACGGCAGGACGATCTTTGATCATTCAGCCGTGTAAATTTAGTTCATTTTGTTTGTTATCTTTCAAAGCTGATATATCTTGTTCCCTGAAACGTCAGTTTTCCCGTATCGCCTTCAACAATCATTCCGTACTCATCGCGACTGACGCGAAGAACCAGTCTGTCCCCGCTTTCAACCTGAAAGGTTATCAGATAAGAGGTCGATGAGGTGTTCATTGTGCCCATAGTGTTTCCCGTATGGTGGTGATGATATGAAACATCTTTTCTCTTGTCAACAACAGTCGCTTCAACTGTCAGCCTTGGCGAATTATTATTTCTTTTCCATTGCCTTATCATCATAACAAAGGAAAAAATAAACATCGCAATTATAAGCGAGAACATAAGAAAAAACATTATTTCAAATCCGCCGAAAAAACCGTCCATTTCCTACTCCTTTCGTTATCTGTGCATTAGTCGAAAACAACTTTTGCATTATCGTTTTCGTTTGCTTCAAAGCACATTAAAATCTGCTCTTTTGTTGTTTTGTTCGTGGCAAGCTCTTTGGGAATCTCATCGCGACCGAAATATGCGGATTCAGTTGTTTCTATATTCGGGATGAATTCTCCGCCTATCAATCTGCACAGGACAAAAATCTTTATGATTCCGAAAATATAATTGTGCGCATTGTGCTTTCTCCAGTCTTGAACGGCAATGATCCGTTCTGCCGTCACGCAAAGCCCAGCTTCCTCTTTGGCTTCTTTCACGGTATTTTCCCCGACAGACATATCAACATCGCACCAGCCGCCCGGCAACGCCCACATTCCGCTTTTCTCGCGCACGAGCAATATCTTTCCTTCACAGAATATTGCCGCACGTGTGTCTATTTTCGGCGTCTGATATCCCGTTTCTCCGCAAAAGATTTCCTTTATCTTTCCGGCCGGTATATCGGTCCTCTCCGAAATCATCTCGGCGGAAATTTCACGTAGCTGCATATAACGCTCTATATCGTATTCATTTTTGCAATACGCCAGCCCCGACTGAGCGATACCCTGTATTTTCATTGCCCATTCAAGAACTTTGTCGTTGTTGTCCATACTTCCCTCCGATCCGCCTACCTGTCTTTTCACGGAATATTGTATCAGAAACGCCGTCCGATTGCAATATCATTCTCTAAAGCGAGAGATAAATTTCAAGTTTTTTTCGTCATCTATTTACAAAACAATAATTTCATAGTATAATAAGCTGTATTATTTTATGCAAAGGACGGTGCTTGATTTGAACACTAATTCAAAAAGAAAAGTTCTTATTATCGGCGAAAGCTATATGAACCTTGAAATGGAAACCGATAGCCTGCTTAAAAACGGAAATATAACATACGGTGGCAAATACGGCTTTCATCCTTACGGAATGACGGCTGCCGCTGCAATAACAGTCGGCAAGATGGGTAGCAGATGCGTTCTCTGCTCAAAGCTCGCAAATGACTCAAACGGTAGCAGACTCAGAGGATATTATGAGGCAAACGGTCTTGACACCGCTATGATAACCTTTCCGGAAAATGCTCAAACAGGCTTCTCCGTTACTCTCTATGACAACAAGGGAGAAATCGAGCATTACGTCTCAAAGGGCGCAAATGCTTTCTTTACAAAGAAGGACATCGATGAAGCCTTCGGAACCTGCCCGGATCTGTTTCTTGTTCCGCAGGATAATCTCAATTGTATCACATCGGAGCCGCACGCTGAAGAAAGCACCGACATAACGGAGAGCGAAGGCGAAAGCAATTTGACCGATAACGGCGAAACAACAGACGGAAAGCACACACAGCGTTGCGAGAAAAGCGAATCGCTCGCTCTTTACGCCTGCAACGAGGCAATGAAGAGAAGAGTTGATATGATTGTTGACTACAATTCTTCATCCTCCTCACTCCCCCTTTCCGAATTCAGCGGCATCAGAGCTTTCATAATATCGGATGAAACGCTTTCGAAAATGACAGGATTCTATTTAACCTCCGAGGACAGAATTGTTCGTGCGCTCATATCGCTTAAATCAAAGATACCTTCAAAATATTATATAATTCAGGTCGGAAACGATACCTCTCTTATATATGACGGCAACTCTTATCAGAAGATCACGCTTCCCGTCCCGGAAGGTGCGACAGAGGGCAAAATGAATCCGACATACACGGGCGCATTCATTGCGGAATATCTCGAAACGAAAAATATGCTCCGCGCTTGTACCTATGCGGGTGTTGCAAGCCTCCTCACAAAAGCCAACGAAGGCGTTCTCGAAAAGATACCGTCAAGGCAGGAGATTGATGAATATATTGCCGAAAAAGGCATAAAAACATTTGTATGGTAAAACTGCTCGGAATAGACTATGGTGACGCGCGCACGGGGCTTGCATATTCGGACGATCTCGGCTTGATTGCTATCGGTGCAGGCTGTGTAAAAAGCTATAACCCCGAAAAAGCGGCAGATGAGATAGTCAGAAAAGCAAAGGAATGGAACATCGGGCTTATGGTTCTCGGAAAGCCCATAAATATGAACGGGACGGAAGGACCGAGGGCACAGGCCTGTAAGGATTTTGCCGAAATGCTCAAAGCCCGGACAGAGATCCCCGTCGTTATGATAGACGAAAGAAGAACGACAGTGCAGGCGCACGAAATATTGACGGAAACGGGTGTTTTCGGCAAAAAGCGTAAGGACGTCGTTGATTCTCTTGCGGCAGAAATAATTCTGCAAACGTATATGGACAAACAAAAAAATATTTAATTGCAAAGGATATAAATGCTATGGAACAGTCACAAAAAACAATGGAAAAGCTCGTTGCGCTCTGTAAAAACAGAGGATTTGTATTCGCAGGCTCCGAAATTTACGGCGGTCTCGCAAACACCTGGGATTACGGTCCGCTCGGCGTTGAAATGAAAAATAACATAAAGAAGGCTTGGTGGAAGAAGTTTGTTCAGGAAAGCCCGTATAACGTCGGTCTTGACGCTGCAATTCTTATGAACCCGCAGACTTGGGTTGCGTCCGGACATCTCGGCGGATTTTCAGACCCTCTTATGGACTGCCGCGAATGCAAGGAGCGTTTCCGCGCGGACAAGCTCATTGAAGATTACTGTGCAGAAACAGGTACAACGCTTTCAAAGCCGATCGACGCTTTTACACAGGCTGAAATGAAAGATTTCATTGAAGAACACAATATTCCCTGCCCCTCCTGCGGCAAGCACAACTTTACAGACATACGCCAGTTCAACCTTATGTTCAAAACATTCCAGGGAGTTACCGAGGACGCTAAAAACACGGTTTACCTACGCCCCGAAACGGCACAGGGTATATTCGTCAACTTCGTAAATGTTCAGCGTACAACCCGTAAAAAGCTCCCCTTCGGTATCGGACAGATAGGTAAATCGTTCCGTAACGAAATCACTCCAGGAAACTTTATTTTCCGTGTCCGCGAGTTTGAACAGATGGAGCTTGAATTCTTCTGCCAGCCCGGAACGGATCTTGAATGGTTTGCTTATTGGCGCTCGTTCTGCAAGAACTGGCTTCTCTCCCTCGGTATGACGGAAGAACATCTCCGCCTGCGCGACCACGACCCCGAGGAGCTCTGCTTCTATTCAAAAGCAACAACAGACTTCGAATTCCTTTTCCCGTTCGGTTGGGGCGAGCTTTGGGGCGTTGCCGACAGAACAGATTACGACCTTACTCAGCATCAGAACACATCCGGCAAGGATCTTACGTATTTCGATCCGGACAAGAACGAAAGATACATTCCTTATGTTATCGAGCCTTCACTCGGTGTTGAGCGTTCGTTCCTCGCATTCCTTTGCGACGCTTACGATGAAGAAGAGATCGGCGAAGGCGACGTTCGCACGGTTCTTCATCTGCATCCCGCCCTCGCCCCCTTTAAAGCAGCTGTGCTTCCCCTTTCGAAAAAGCTCAGCGACAAAGCCGTTGAGATACACAATGAGCTCGCAAAATATTTCCCGACAGACTTTGACGAAACCGGCTCGATCGGCAAGAGATACCGCAGAGAAGACGAAATCGGCACGCCGTTCTGCATAACCTATGACTTTGACTCGGAAAACGACGGTTGCGTCACAGTCCGCGACAGAGACACGATGCAGCAGGAGCGCATAAAGATCTCAGATCTCCGCGAATACATTGAAAAGAGACTCGAGTTCTGATTTAATTGACAAACGATACAGCTTCGTGGTATTTCTTCAAAGCAATATAAAACCCACTGCAACGCAGTGGGTTTTGTGTTAATTGAGTTTATTTGGATTGTGCAAGTATCCAATCGACAAGTCCTGCTTCTGCATAGGCATAAGGCCATACGTTGTGTCCGACGCCGGAATAATACGTAGCGCGGATTTTCGTTCCGCCTGCGGCTTTTATGGCATTTTCCATATCTCTGGTTCCGCTTGCGGGAACTGTTGTATCGGAATCTCCGTGGAATGCCCAGATAGCCATATCTTTAAGTGACTCTGCAGAGGAAAGAATTCCAGCTCCGCAAAGAGGAACTGCGGCCGCGAAAAGATCGGGATTTCTTGCAATGATCTCCCAAGTTCCATATCCGCCCATAGAAAGTCCTGAAACATAAACACGATTCTTATCAATTTTCCCCTCGTTTATATAGTCGAGAAGGAGCTGTGTTGCCGCTTCAAGCGTCACAGTCGGGTTTTCGGGAAGGCTTTGACGTGTTCCCGTCGCCCATCGGTGATTAATATCGACCCAGTTATATTCCGCAGGGTCATTGCATTGAGGTGCAATCACAACGCAGCTTCCGTCTGCAACCAACTGATCAAGAAGCAGATTAGCTCCGCCGAGGACTCTTATCTGACTTGCGTTGTCGCTGCCTTTTTCGCCGTAGCCGTGAAGAAAGAGGAGAACAGGATATTTCTCTGCTGAGGCGGTATCATAGCCGTCCGGAAGGAAAACGCGGTAAGGAAGGCTATAACTCTTCCCTGTCTTTTCGCTCTTGTAATCATATGTTTTGAAGAGCATACTGTCAACAGACTTCGGGATGTTGATATCGCTCATATCGATAGCGTAATCATAGATATTGAGCTCATCTATCGCGCCTATATACTGACCGTCCGCACCGTTGTAACCGATTGTAAACGGGCAACCATTTGATGAGGCATCGATTGCCGTGAGTTGAGCGACGTATTTGTCGTCAAGATAGTAAGTAATTGTTCCCGCTTTGGCATCCTGAACAGCGACGGCGTGATGCCACGCAGTTCCGACCTCCTCATTTGCAGGCGTGTTGCAGAAGTTTGACGAGGTTGATGAGGTAGTGCCGAGGTTGAGCTTTTTGTCTCCGGAGTTTATCCAAAAGCCTACGTAATTGAATTTGTTTTCTTTCTGAACAAGACCCTTCTGGATAACGCAAGGCCAGTTACTACCGGAAAACGTCTCGCTCCATTTGAACCAGATTTCTATTGTGAAACTGTCGCTTTTCGAGAGCTTGAAATCCTCGGAATCTGGAATTTCGATATGTTGACCGGCCGATTCGATATACACGGCATTGCCGAATCGTCCTTCGACAATTTTGAGACTGCCGTTTGCAACCGCATTATGACCATTACCCGTATCGTCAATAAACTCAAGCGATTCTGTAAGCTCGTCAAACGTGATATGAGCTATCGGATCTTTTTTGACAGGATCGACGACGGTGGTTGCCGATGTCGTTGTCGAGTCGGAGGAACTTGTCGTTGTAACATCGTTTCCGCCTTTTGAACAGCCGGCGGCCGCCAAAGCAAGCATCATAACGGCAAGAATAAGCGCAAAAATCTTTTTCATATGTACTCCGTTCTGCTTATATAAAATTTTGCTGTCTGAAACAGCTTTTTTACATAATATCACAATGCTCGGAAAAAAGCAAGAGAAATCAGAGAGCAAAAAGCAGCCGACGCAAAAAATCTCTGCGTCGGCTTTGATATTATTTTCTTTTAACAACCGATATTTTGTCCGTTCCGTAATGCAGAAAAAGCTGGATTTGTTCTTCCCCTATTATTTCTCCGGATACTGCTATCGGAACCGCAGGGGGGCAGCCGACCGTCGGATCGGCGCAGATTCTGCCTTTTGCAAGCGATACGGGAATTGTTTCGCTTTTTGAAAATATTGCCTCGCGAACCGTCATAGCTTTTTGCGGAGCAGAAGTTGTGAAAACAAACGGTTTTCTCTGAGGCATGAGATTTTTTTCCATTTTGCGTACAAGAGAAAGAAGCTCGCTTTCTTTTGTTTCGCAAGAAATCATTAAAACAACGTATTCTCCGTCGGCATATTCGCATTCAAAGCCCGCAGAACGCAAAAAATTCGCAAGCTCCGTCCCGCTCTTTCCTTGGGGCGCGAGAATTGTTATTTTCATAGGCTCCGAAGGGATTATGTCCCATCCGTTTTCCGTCAGTGCCTGCTTTGCATTATTTATCTGTTCCGCTTTCTCCCGGAGCTTGGCTTCAAACCCGTCAGACAGATACCGGTTGCAGAGGTCAAGAGACGAAAGAGTCAGATAAGAAGGGCTCGTCGATCCGAAAAGCGCCATTGCGTTTTTTGCATTTTCGGAATAATATTCGGGCGCGGATTTGCTTATATGCAGATAAGCCCCTCCTGTCAACGAAGGAAGCGTCTTATGCGCAGAGTCGCAACACATATCTGCTCCGAGGTCGATTGGGTGTGATTTTTCGGGAAGAAAATGTAGGTATGCGCCGTGTGCATTGTCAACTATGAGCTTCGTTCCGTATTTATGGCAAACATCCGCAATTTCTTTTATCGGGAGGCGCCTGCCAAGGTAGTCGGGCGATGTCACATATACCGCTATCGGAGGACATTCCGCATTTTTCAGGGCGTTTTCAACGTCGCAAGCGGCTATTTCGCAACTGCATACCGAGTCTGTCTTGCCTGACAGCCAAATGACATCAACATCGCAAAGCGCAAGCGCGTAGATAAATGTTTTGTGCACGTTTCTCGCCGCAAGGACATATTTGCGATGGTCCCCTCCGTTTTCCGTCGATGCAAGGTATATCATTGCGCGAATGCATTGGCTCGAGCCCTCAGTTGAATAGACCGTTCTTGCCGTGTTGAAAAGAGATGCGGCATTTTTCTCGCTCTCTGCGATTATTCCGTCAGCCGCATAAAGCTCGTCCGCGCCTTTTATTTCAGTAATATCAAACTGCTCACAACCAAGAAACGAATTTCCTTTGTGTCCCGGCATATGAAGTCTGACGCCGCCGTCCGCCGCATATTTTCGCACAAAATCAAATATAGGAGTATTCATATTTCAGCTTTCGCTCTCCGCATTTTCCGCGGCCTTAATCATTATTGCGCATTCTATTCTCTTTTTGAAAAGCTCGCATCCCGGCTTATAAACGCCTCTTATCGAGCCGGAAGCGTGGTATGCGTTCGCCGCACAACCGCCGGAGCAATAGAGCTTCGCCCAGCAGTCCTTACATTCAGGGCGGGCATACGCATTGCAACAGCGAAAATCGTCGCGCAGGGTGTCGTTTGTCACGCCGTTCCATATGTCTCCGAGTTTATATGATTCCTCCCCGACAAACTGATGACAGGGGTAAAGGTCGCCCCAAGGTGTAACAGCCATATACTCGGTTCCGGATCCGCATCCGGAAATGCGTTTATAAATGCAGGGACCTGCCGTAAGGTCTATCATATAGTGATAGAACGTAAAGCCTCTGCCCTCTTTTTCTCTTTTGAGCATTTCCTTTGCAAGAATTTCATATTGCTCTTTTACAATTTCAATATCCTCCGGAGTGAGCGCCATAGGGTCGTCGGGAGAGCAGACAACAGGCTCCATACTGAGCTCCGTAAAACCGAGATCCGCCATATGAAAAACGTCATTTGTAAAGTCCGGATTGCGATGAGTAAACGTTCCGCGCATATAGTAGTTCTTGCCGCCGCGTGATGCGACGAGCTTCTGAAACTTCGGCACTATTCTGTCATAGCTGCCGTTTCCCGCGTAATCGACTCTCGTTGCGTCGTGTATTTCCTTACGGCCGTCAAGGCTGAGGACAACATTGCTCATCTCTCTGTTTGAAAACTCTATAACATCATCATCTATCAGAACGCCGTTCGTCGTCAGAGTAAAACGAAAGTTCTTCCCGCGCTGCTTTTCGACTGAGCGGGCATATTCGACGATCTGCTTGACAACATCCCAGTTCATCAGCGGCTCGCCGCCGAAGAAGTCAACTTCGAGATTGCGTCTTTCTCCCGAATTTTCAATGAGAAAATCAATGGCGCGCTTACCGACTTCAAAGCTCATAAGCGCCCTTTCGCCGTGATATTTTCCCTGGCTTGCAAAGCAGTATGAGCAGTTGAGGTTGCAGGTGTGCGCAACGTGCAGGCAAAGCGCTTTTATAACGTTTCCGCTGCGTTCCTTGAAGGTCCCCGCCATATCTTCAAAAGTATCCGGCGTGAAGAGCTGACCGTCCTCTTTAAGGGCGGTTATATCGTCGATGCAGGCGTTGACATCTTCTTCCGTGACATCGGCTCTGTCGCTGTATTTTTCAAGCATATGGCGTACTATCTCATCGCGTGATCTGCTCTCATATTCGGCAATTATGTCGTATGCAACGTCGTCAACAACGTGCACAGCGCCGGAACACGTGTCAAGCACGATGTTATATCCGTTCAGTTTATATTGGTGTAACATTGCTGTTCCTCCGGTTTATCAAATATTTAAAAAGTGCCGCCAGCAAGGGCGGCACTTTTTGCTGAAAGTTCTTTCAGTTCTTCTTTTCGGAAGCCTTTTTGTTCTCGCAAGACTGATTTGCTACGCCGCAGCTTGTTTTGCAAGCGGACTGGCAGGATGTCTGGCATTCGCCGCAACCGCCGTTTTTAGCGCTCTTGCAGAGGTTTCTTGTCTTAAGAGTTGTGATTCTTTTCATAATATGTATCTCCGTTTCTTTGATGATGCAATTTACTGTACCATTGTATCACAATAAATTTCCTCTGTCAACCGTTCTTTTGGATTTTTTGAGTTATTTCAACTCACAAATATCCTCTGTTTTGTTTTCAAGATGAAAATATTCGCTGATATCGGGGTTTTCAAAGACAGAAAGCAGAATTTCGAATCTCGGAGCAAGCACATACTTGCCGATGTCCTCCCGCCTTATCCAGAAATTTTCACCTTCGTCGCTTGACCGCAGCTCTCCTGCAAAGGAATTTGCCTTAAAGAGAAAACAAATACTGCGGACATCGCCCGAAAACCATTGTTTTATCCCGCAAAGCTGCGGATCGGATATTATAAGCCCTGTCTCCTCCTTGACCTCACGAACGACCGAATCGACAATCGACTCGTATTTTTCAACGTGGCCTCCCGGAAATGCTACCCCGCACCAGCTTTTTACCCTGTTCTGAACGAGAATTCTGTCTCCGTCGGTTATCATACACATATTCGTGAGTTCCGTTTTTTCAATATTATTTTCCATACATTCTCCTTTGCAGAGGATACGATTTTCTTTGTTTTTCGACGCAAAACCCGTGCGCTCGTAATTATATCACAACAGCAAACCGTTTTCAACAGTCAAAGTGTGTAACCGTTTTGTTTCCGTATTGTAAATTGAGAAAAATAGTGACATATTTCGCTTGACTTATTGCAAAGTTTAGGTTACAATAGACTGCGTGGAAAATATTATGTTTACGGAGGAAAAACCACAATGTTCAAATATGAAAAAATCGCTGAAAACCGCAAGCGTATGGGGCTTTCCCAGGAAAAGCTGAGCGAGCTTATAGGCGTTTCGAGACAGGCTATCCAGAAATGGGAGAGCGGAGCGACGGTTCCCGATTTTGCACACATCGTTTCAATGGCTGATATTTTCGGTATTACGGCAGACAGCTTCGCAAACGATACTGCTGAATGTGCAGGCGTTATCAACGATTCGCCGGACTTTCCGAGCTGGGGCGGTTGGGAATCGTACAGCAAAATGCTTCCCATAGAATATAAGCAGTGCGTTGACGAAGGAAAAGATATTGAGAAATATGAAGCCCTCTTTGATGCGGTACACAAGCTGCCGGATACTCCCGCAAAAGATGAGCTTGCAGACGTTATTTATAAGATCGTCCGCGATGCAAAGCAGAAAAGCGACTATAAATACACAGAGCCTTCCGATTACGAGCACATATGCCGTCTCTGCACAGAAAATCACACAGAGCTCAAAAGACCCGCAGACGATATTGTTCTTGACAAAGTTTATGGCGGTTGGCTCGGCAGAATATGCGGTTGCTATCTCGGCAAGCCCATTGAAGGCATCCTCACTCCGACTCTCAACGAGATTCTCAAGAGAACAAATAACTATCCCATCTCCCGCTATATTTCAAGAGAAGAGATAACCGAAGAGGTTATGAAGGACATTTCTTTCCCCATCGACAAAAGAGCGTATCCTTCCGATTTCGGAATGATGCCCGTTGACGATGACACAAACTATATTCTCATCGGATATATAATCCTCAAAAAGTTCGGCAGAGATTTTACAGCGAACGACGTTATGAACGTTTGGATAGAGCGCCAGAGCAAAAACGCATACTGCACAGCCGAGCGCGTTGCGTACAGAAACTTTGTAAACGGTTTCCGTCCGCCCGTTTCCGCTATTTATAAAAACGCTTTCAGAGAATACATCGGCGCGCAGATAAGAGGCGACTTCTTCGGCTATGTAAACCCCTGCGATCCCAAGTCTGCGGCTTCTATGGCGTTCCGTGACGCTTCGATTTCACACGTCAAAAACGGTATCTACGGAGAAATGTGGGTATCTGCAATGATCGCCGCAGCATTCGGCACAGACGATATGAAGGAGATAATAAAAACAGGTCTTGCATATGTTCCGAAGACATCAAGACTTTATGAGAGCGTAAATGAAGTTATTGCAGATTATGAAAGCGGCGTAACGATTGAAGATGTATGGAAAAAGCTCCACGCAAGATGGAACGAAAGAAACAATTACGACTGGTGCCATACAATCTCCAATGCCGTTATAGTTGCAGCTTCCCTGCTTTATGGCGAAAAAGACTACGGAAAGACCGTTTGCCTCTCCGTTAGCGAAGGCTTCGATACTGACTGCAACGCTGCAACGGCAGGCTCTGTCCTCGGCGTTGTTCTCGGCGGAAGCAACATTCCCGAATACTGGGGCGGCAGAGTAAACGATACGCTTTGCGCTTCCATCTTCGGTTTTGATAAGGTTTCAATCAAGGAAATGGCACAGAAAACAACCGCGTTCTTCCCCGAAAATATACAGAAATAAGGAGCTGATCACATTGAAAATACTCAGTTTCGGATCGCTTAACTGCGACTATGTTTACAGCACAGATCATTTTGTCGCTCCCGGAGAGACGATAAGCGCGTTGAAGCGCGAAACCTTCTGCGGCGGCAAAGGACTCAATCAGTCGATTTCCCTTGCAAAGGCAGGCGCAAATGTTTATCACGCAGGCTGTATCGGCAGTAACGGTGATGTTCTTGTCGATGCTCTCGCAAATGCCGGCGTTGACACCCATCTTATAAGAAAGGTTGACGCACCCTCCGGTCACGCTATTATAGAGGTTGATCCCAAGGGCAAAAACCGCATAATCATTTACGGCGGCGCAAACCGCTGTATGACGGAAGAATACATCGATTCAGTTCTCTCCGAATTTTCCGAAGGCGACTTTATCGTTTTGCAGAACGAGATAAACGCTCTTGATCTTATAATCAGGAAGGCAAAAGCGAAAGGTATGAAGGTCGTTCTCAATCCTTCGCCGATGAACGAAGCGCTTAAAACAATTGATCCTTCCCTTGTTGACTATATGCTTCTCAACGAAACGGAAGGCTATGAAATGACAGGCAAAACAAACGCCGACGAGATAGTCTCTGAGCTTGAAAGAAAAGCTCCCGGAATCTGCACGGTGCTCACCCTCGGCGATAAGGGTGCGCGTTACAGCGGTCCGGATGGAAAATGTGCGTTCGGAATATTTGATGTTCCCGTAGTCGATACGACAGCCGCAGGTGACACATTCACAGGCTTCTTCATTTCCGCTGTTTCATCCGGAAATACACCCGCCGAAGCGCTCCGCCTTGCGTCAGCCGCATCCTCGATAGCCGTATCCAGAAAAGGAGCTTCCCCCTCGATACCGAATATGACCGAGGTTACGGAATTTCTTAAAAACAACTAAACAAAAAAGCCGTCCGCTTTGAAAGCGGACGGCTTTTTGTTTTATTTTTTACGTTTTTTAAGCGACAGGCAAAGAACAAACTTATCAAGTATATAAAGCACCGAAGGCAGGACAATCGTTATCATAATAACTGAGCAGATTGTTCCTATGCCGAGGAGAAGTCCGACTGTTGAGATTGAGTTCTGGCTCGATATGAAATGGATAACAAATCCGCAGACAGTAAGAATGAGTCCGGAAGTGAATACTGTCGGCATTGCCGCTTCAACTGAAAGTTCAAGCGCCTTTTTCCTGTCATAAAGTCCTCTGTACGCAACGTAGTTGCTTGACATAAGGATACCGTAATCTATCGTTGCGCCCATAAGAATACAGGTTGTGACGATGTAGCTCATAAAGAATATTCCGTTTCCGAGGAGCTGTGTGCTCATAGCGATGAATATTGCGCCCTGTATCGTTGCAACAAGGATGACCGGAAGAGAAAGCGATCTGAATATGACCATAACGATTACGAATATCGATATAAGAGTGAATATTGTTATAAGTCGGTTATCGTAAGCAAAGGAGGTTTCAAGGTCATATGTTGAAACGATGTTTCCCGTTATGCAGGCGTCATCGCCGAAAACATTCTTGACTTCGCCGGAGAGATAGTCAACAAATTCCGTTGTCTCCTCGCTCTCGTTCGGCAGGTTAACCGAAAGAAGCATCCTCGAATAATTTTCGCCAAGGAACAGATCCTCCGCCTTTGCTATATCGTCCTGCGCATCTGACACCTTTTCGCGGTTTTCATCGTTCATTTTGCGTTCGAGAAGCGAATTTTTGTTCATATTCTCCGTGACAAAGTCCAGCAGGTCGCAAGCCATTATCGGGGAGACAAGGGCTTTTCCGTCCGCTATCGCATATTTTATATATACTCCGGAAACCTTGTCTTTTTCAAGCGCAGATGATGACATATCGCTCTTGATTTCATCCTGAAGCGAGGTCAGCTTTTCATATGCCTGTTCATATGTGAGAGAAGATTCATCCGAAATATATGAATTGACAGTCAGCATATCGCAGAGCTTATTTCTGTTTTCTTCCGTAAGCTGTCCGTGAACAACCGCATTTGTCTTATCGGTATCAATCGCATACATAACGAACGTCTTTCCGTTGACCTTTTCGTCCGCTATTGCGCCTGTTTTATAGAAATACATTATATAGATCTGCTGAACGGACTCCGCTGTTACGGTTATCTGCGGCGCAGTTCCGGAGAGAGCCGTTGCTATCTGTGAAAGAGCGGGCAGGAAGCTCTCGTAACCGTAGCACGCGTTTATCGCGGAATAGAGTGCGTCATAACCGCTGACTGTCGCAGCAGCTTTTTCGTCTTTTATCTGTCCGCTTGCGAGAAGGAACTTCATAAGCGGCAGGAACGGGATAGTGTCGCTTTCAGCCTGACCGGTTGTCGCAAAATAGCCGGCGTATATCTGCGCGAGCTGTGCGTCTGTCAGCATAGCACCGCAATTCTGATAAATCCAGCCCTTTGCAGTTGTCTTATCCATCGGGGTTTCCATCTGCTGATTAAACTGCGTTATTCCCGCTGAAAGCATTTTCAGCTGCAGGACCGTTGTTTCATCAAAAATACCGCTTACATTTTCATCATCCGATGCGGAGATCATAAAATCAAGCATTGTTTTGAAGTTGACATTCTTTTCGTCAACTTTATCATAGAAATACAACCCGTAAAGCTGTTTTATCGAGAAGAGCTTTACGTCAGTTCCCTCCATAACACCGGTTGTAAGCTTTTCATAAAGCTCCTCTGCGGTAAGCTCGCCTGTCGTTATTTCCGAAACAACCTTCAGCGTTTTAAGCGTCTTCGAGGTGTCTGCGTCAATGAATTCTTTTGCGTCTTCATCCGTTTCGATAAGATTGTTTGCAAAATCGATAAAGTCGGCAAACGATATCTGAATCTCTGATGGTGAACGGTAAAGATTATACATTGTAAAGAGCATTTCCGCGTCTTTTTCTGAAATATCAAGCTTCTGAACAGCCTTTGTAAGGTCGTACATATCCCTTACAGTATTTGTATAAGCTGTGTAATTCGTCAGCACGGATCTTCCGCTCTTGGTTTGGTAATCATAAAGAATATCGGCGAGCTTCTGCTCGTTTTCATAGTTGTTTTCAGAGTTTTTATAAACAACTACAACAGAGTTGTTGCTTCCGAAAACATCTGAAATGGCTTCGTTTCCCGTTTTTGTATCGGAGAAGATGAAAGTATTTCCCGTCTGCAAAACGCCGCAGCATATGACAAGCGCGAGCGCAATCGGCACAATTACCTTTCCCGCTTTATAAGCTGTTTTGCAGAAGCTCTTACCCCTCGGCACGAAGGCTTTCTTTTTTGCCTTTTTCATCGGTCTGTCAAGCAGGAGAACGAGTGCGGGCAGAAGCGTTACGGAAGTAACCGCCGAAATGACAATTCCCTTCATAAGTACAATGCCTATATCAAAGCCTATACGGAATGACATAAAAAGCAATGCAAGCAGTCCGGCGATGGTTGTCAAGGCGCTTGCGGAAACAGGCTTTATAACCGACTTTATCGCCGCTTTCATTGCAGCACTGTCGCTATCGCTCTTTTCCTTCTCCCTGCGATATGTGTGAAGCAGGACGATACTGTAATCTATCGAAAGCGCGAGCTGAAGTATTGCCGCAATCGAATTTGTGATATATGAAATTTCGCCGAAGAACACGTTTGTTCCGCGGTTTATAAGCACGGCAACGCCCGAAGCCGCAAGCAATACAAACGGTTCAAGCCACGATTCGGACGTGATAAGCAATATCGCAACGACAAGACAGAGAGAAATTGCAAGAATATATACCATTTCGCTCGTTATCGAGTCCTGAAGAGCCTGTTTTTCAACCGTTGTCCCGCCATATTCCATTCCGTCATATGACGCAAGCGCCGATTTTATATCCGAAGAAACCTGTTTTGCGTTTTCGGAATAGTCATCTCCGTCGATAATTACGATAAAAAGCGCATTTCCGTCTTTATAATACGTTTCATCATATTTATCAAAGTTGACGTTCATAACATTCGGGATATTTTCGATTTTATCCAGAATTTCGTCTGCCGTTTCGGCGGAAACGTTCTTTGCCATAACCTGAATGTTGCCGGTCATACCGAATTCATCATCGATTATATCAAGCGCTGTTTTTGTTTGCGTTCCCTTGCCGAGATAGTCGCTAAGGTCATAATTTATTGCAACTCTGCCCATAAACACGGCAGAAAGTATCTCCGCCGCCGTAAAAAGCAAAATCGCAATCGCAACCATTACCCGACTTTGCGGGCTTTTTCTTTTTTCCATAAATTATATCCTCCCAAATCCGCTCCTGATAAATTTCTTAAGCGGGTTGAAATTGTTTGCGCTTTATAGTATACTGAAAACAGTCGCATATGAGAAGAACTGATTTGCGTCATATGTAAGAAATCTGACAAAATATATCAATGTGTAAGGAATTTGTGCTTTGAAAACGTACAGAAACGCCGAAAGAACAAAAAAATGGATACGTCGTGCCTTCACAGAGCTTATGGCGGAGAAAAAAGATATTGAAAAAATATCCGTGACAGAGCTTGCAAAGCGCGCCGATATTTCAAAAACAACATTTTATTATCATTATGAGGATATTTATGCCGTCGCAGAAGAATTTGAAAATGAGCTTGTCTCTCAGCTTGGCAACACTCTTGAAACCATAAGCAAAGAAAGCCCCGATGATTATTCGGAATATATAAAGAGCGTCGGTTCGTTTATAAAGAAAAACGAAGAAAGCTATCGTCTTGTTATAAATTCTTCAAACCTGACGATTTTTGCATCAAAGCTGAAAACGATTTTCTCAAAAAGGATGGTAAATCTTTCGGTAGCGTGGGGCTTCTCTTCAGATTACGAAAAACGTGCCGTGCAGGTTTATTTTTTTGTAAGTGCCTGCGTTGATACGATAATACAATATCTGAAAGGCGATCTCTGCGACTCTCTCGACACCGTCGGCGAGGTTGTGGCGGAGGTTGTAGAAAAGTTAAAGCGGAAAGATTGAATGTTGCGCCTACGCCTCATTCACCTCCGCTCTCTTCGAGCCTCCTCTGACCAAAAAAGAAAACCGCCGATGGCGGTTTATTTTTGGAGGCGAATCAAATACAAGCTTTGCTTTCGGAGGGGCTCGATTCTCGCGCCTCGGCGGCGCTCGGTCATCGCGGCTCTGACAGCCGTCTAAGGCTGTCATTCACCTCCGCTCTCTTCGAGCCCGCCTCTGACCAAAAAAGAAAAACCGCCATCGGCGGTTTTTCTTTTTTGGTGGAAACGAGGGGGCTCGAACCCATGACCTCACGGATGTGAACCGTGCGCTCTGACCAACTGAGCTACGCTTCCCTGTTTGCAATAAGCATTTCATCATAGCAGGTTCTTTAATTCAAGGTCTTTTTCTGAAAAAATATAAAAAATCATCGACTTCTATTGACAAATCATTGAAAAACGGATATATTATAAGGTGAACAGAAAAATGCAATCTTCGGGACAAGTTCCTCCGCAGGCAACGTAAAAGAGAGAGGCGTCACAGGCTGAAAGCGCTTCACGAAAAGCACGGAAAGAATACCACCCGTCGGCACGGTGCAGGAAATGGCACTGCGGGCACGCCCGTTACAGCGCAAAAGAGTTAAAATTTGAGTGGAACCGTGCTATGCACCTCATATTTCCGACGGCGGAAGTATGGGGATTTTTATTTTTCCGAATATTTATTTTTGAAAGGATATAAAACAATGGACATCAGAATCAACGGCGAAAATTACAGTGTTGAAAGTGGTCTCTCCGTTTATGACGCGGCAAAAGCAGCAGGCATTGCAGTACCGCGCGAGGTAATTGCAGCAGAGATAAACGGCGAGACACACGAGCTCTCCTCCCCCGTTCATAACGGAGATGACGTAAAGCTGCTTACCTTCGAGGATGAGGGCGGCAAAAAGACATTCTTCCATACAGCCTCTCATATTCTTGCGCAGGCTGTAAAGCGTCTTTACCCCGAAGTCAAACTCACAATCGGACCCGCTATTGATAATGGCTTCTATTACGATTTCGACTCCGACGTGACATTTGCGGCAGAAGAGCTTGAAAAGATCGAAGCCGAAATGAAAAAGATAGTCAAGGAAAACCTCAAAATAGAACGTTTCACTCTTCCCCGCGACGAAGCAAAGAAGCTTATGGAAGAAAAGGGCGAGCCTTATAAGGTACTGCTCATAGACCGAGTTCCGGAAGGCGAGGAAATCTCCTTCTATAAACAGGGCGAGTTTACAGACCTTTGCGCAGGACCGCACCTCTTCTCAACAGGTGCTATCAAGGCGTTCAAGCTCATTCAGTGCACAGGCGCATACTGGGAAGGCGACTCAAAGAACAAAATGCTTCAGAGAGTTTACGGCACAGCGTTCCCGACAAAGGAAGCTCTTGCCGCTTATCTCGATATGCTTGAAGAAGCAAAGAAGCGTGATCACCGCAAACTCGGCAAAGAACTCGGTCTCTTTACAATAATGGACGAAGGTCCCGGCTTCCCGTTCTTCCTCCCGAACGGTATGGTTCTTCGCAACACACTCATTGAGTACTGGAGAGAAGTCCATAAGAGATACGGCTATGTTGAAATAAGCACGCCTATGATTCTCAACCGCTCTCTCTGGGAGCGCTCCGGTCACTGGGCACATTACAAAGACAATATGTATACAACAGTCATCGACGGCGCAGATTTTGCCATAAAGCCGATGAACTGCCCGGGCGGTATGCTTGTTTATAAGTCTGAAATGCATTCATATCGTGATCTTCCCCTCCGTATGGGCGAGCTCGGCGTTGTACATCGTCACGAGCTTTCCGGCGCACTTCACGGACTCTTCCGCGTCCGTTGCTTCACACAGGATGACGCTCATATCTTTATGACTTGGGATCAGATGAAGGACGAGATCAAAAACGTCGTAAGGCTGTTTGACGAGGTTTATTCCGTATTCGGTCTGACATACCAGATTGAAGTATCGACAATGCCCGAAGATCATATGGGTGATGTTAAGGACTGGGATTTCGCAACGGAGACGCTCAAACAGGCTGTAACGGAAATGGGCAAGGATTATGTTATAAACGAAGGCGACGGCGCATTCTACGGACCGAAGCTCGACTTCCACCTCTCCGACTGTCTCGGAAGAACGTGGCAATGCGGTACGATCCAGCTCGATATGCAGCTTCCTGAAAGATTCGAGCTTGAATATATGGGTGCCGACAACGAAAAGCACCGCCCCGTAATGATACACCGCGTTGTTCTCGGCTCGATCGAAAGATTTATCGGTATTATCACGGAGCATTACGCAGGCGCGTTCCCGATGTGGCTTGCTCCCGTTCAGGTCAAGGTGCTTGCAATCGGCGAAGGACACGTTGAGTATGCAAACAAGGTAAAAGATGCCCTTGAAGCAAACCATATCCGCGTTGAAGTTGACGCAAGAAACGAAAAAATCGGTTACAAGATCAGAGAGGCTCAGCTCAAGAAGGTTCCCTATATGCTCGTTGTTGGCGATAAGGAAATGGCAGACGGGCTTGTTTCCGTTCGTAGCAGAAGCGACGGTGAGCTCGGTCAGATGACTATCGAAGATTTCGTAAAGAGAGCTGTCGAAGAGGTCAAGAACAAGGAAAACAAATAATCAAAGATAAATCGCCCCGTGAAAACCGGGGCGATTTCAAAAAGGAAAGCGAGGTACAGACTTGAAAATCACGAAAACGGAAATCGTAAATATGATAATGATAGAAAACAAAAGCACGGGCAAGGTCCTTGTGCTGGACAGGCGCGGCTCTTGGGCGGGGCTGACTTTCCCCGGAGGTCACGTTGAAAAAGGCGAGCCGTTTTATGATGCCGCCGCGCGTGAGGCAAAGGAAGAAACGGGGCTTGACGTCTCGGATCTGCACCTCTGCGGCGTTGTTCACTAGGGCAACAAGCAAAGCGGCGACTGTTATCTCGAATTTCTTTATAAAACAAATCGTTTTTACGGCGCGCTCCTGCCGGAGACAGTTGAAGGCAGTATCTTTTGGATGTCGCCTGAGGAGCTGAAAAACTCGGACAGGCTTTCCCCGAACTTTTCAATGTACCTGCCTATGTTTTTTGAAAACAAATACAGCGAGCTGTATTTTGATTGGAACGGCACAGACTGGAACGGAAAACCGGAATATAAATAAAACAACGAAAAATCGGCGGGTTGCCCCGCCGATTTTTAATTGTATGAGAAATATGCAAAGTCGCCGTTTTCGCCGGTATAAAGTCCGCCCTCCTTTACGAGAGCCGCAACACAGCCTCTCATACTGTAAAGCATCATAGAAACATAATAATCGAAATCGTCCTTAAGATAAGGCACGCTGTATTTTGAAATTACGCCGACTGCGTCATTATGAAGCTTTCTCATCGCCGCCACAAGAGCGTCGTATTCTTCCCTGTGCTCGCAGATCATAAGATTTATAAGCTCGCTCAGCTTATCTCCCTCGAAAATAAGTATCGTCGGCTTGTATCTGTCGCCATCCTTTATAAAGTAGCCGTTGTCGCAGAATCTGTCCAATATATTCTTCTGTGAATCTGTGAAGCCTTCTGTGCCGTATCCGTTTTTCACAAGCTCGCGGATTGCCGGCAGATCGTCTGAACGTACATAACATCTATCTTTATAAATCCGTTTTCCGAACATGCCGTTCACATCGACATAGCAGCGCAAGTGCAATTTATTACAGTCATTGGAGATAATTGCTCCGTTGTCGCCGAAGCCGCACGCGTTTATTCTGCCGCGCCGTGCGCCCTGCTCATATCCGATAAAGCCCCAGTTACCGCCGTCTCTTCTCTTGAATCTGCCCCATACGTCGCCGTCGACTGTTTCCTTCACCGTTGTTACGAGTTTAAGAAAGAAAAACATTGTCGCGTCCTGCTCGCTCATGGTGCTTTCGCCGATAAACTCCGCATAGTGCTTTGCCACAAAATCGCTTGCCACCTGCCAGAATTTTTTGTAATTGTCATAGGCGAAATCCTCACAGAGCGCATTCACCGCTTCTATGCATTCGCTTGGCGCGATGAAGAAATTTGTGATGTATTTTCCGTCGTCGAGCTTGCGGAGAAGCTCACTTTTTTCAAAGATGTCAACCTCTTCCTCCATATAAGGCGCGGCAATACCGAGTTCTATCGCCAGCTCCTCGACCGTTGACGGATTGTTGTTTGCTTCGCACAGAATATTTACCGGTATCTTTCTCTGTACCGCGCCCCACGGCAGTCCCGACGGCTGATTTCCCGATGCCAAAAAGCTCAGTCTTTCCGGGTTATAACTTCTTTTTCCGAATTCTCTTGCCATATACATACCTTCTTTCAGTTTTTGCCTTGCACGGAAAAGCCTTGTTTTGACCGTGCCTTCCGGGATGCCGAGATTTTTCGCAATATCGCAGACACGTCTGTTCTGTACATAGTACATAAGCAAAACGTTTCTGTATTCCGAAAGAATGAAAGCCATTTCGCGACGGACAGCAGCTATGTCATCTTCTCTTATAATGTCTGAGATAAAATCGGAATTGTCCGGAATTTCAAATTCCGAAATGTCCGTATCCGAAAGCCTTTCCCTCGCCTTGTGCTTTTCGGTCGCCCAGCCTGCGTAGATATTGCGCACTATCTGCCAGACCCAGCCCGAAAAACTGTCGGGGCAAGCCCCTCGGCGCAGCTGCTCGATTATTCCGAGAGCTATGTCCTGTGAAAGCTCCGCCGCCTCCGTCTCATTACCTGTTTTTTTCAGGCAGTAATAATAGACTCTTTCAAAATACTCGGAGGTAAATTCGCTGATGCGAAGTTCCGCAAGCCATTTGCCGTCTTTCATTCTTTTCTCGCCCCCTTTCGCTTAAGAAGTATCGATTTTTCAAATTCGGTTTCAAAAAATTTATCAAAAAAGCTCCGTTATCTACGGAGCCTTATGGTTTAATATCTTACATATCCTTCTTTAAAAAAGAGTCGGACAAATCTTTTTCCGAATTTTTGCGGATTCCGTCCGACAATAATCGTCATAGCAATATATAAAGCGCAGATAACATCTATAACTATTGCAATTATAATTCCAATTGCAATATTAGATTGCATAGCCAGCTTAATAATGATCAAAGAAAAACCGGTGGCAAGCAAAGCAATACAAACAAGCAAAAAGACGAATACCGGCTCATCTTTAACATTTCCCTTAAATATCCCTTTTGTGTTCCTTATATGGGGGATATTTTTTCCCATATGAAGCGAGCTATATTTTTTATTTATAAAAACAACAAATTCGATCCCGCCAAGCAAGCAATAATCGACAGATATTACTTTTTGCTCTTTTCCAAAGAAAATCAAATCCTCGCTATCCCAGTTTTCTATTCCGATGATATCGTCATATGAATATTTTTTAGTAAATCCCAAAAGATTTCTGCATATAATTTCACTTTCATCATATGTTATACGACAGTTCAGGTAGGCAACCGTAAGCATCAAAGAAATTATTGAAAAAACGGAAAAAAGTATCGGTATCCACGATTCTTCGCCATTGTATAGCGTAATTGCAACGATAATAATGAATATTATTGACGCAACTGTTCCCGATGTAAAGAAAAACTTTGGTAAGCAAACGGTTTTCCCATTCGTTTTTCTCATTAAACGCAAAAGTCCTATTATAATTTCTACAATAAGCAATGATGCGATAATTAAAATATACTTCATAGCATTCCTCCCGATGCTCACTTTTGATCATTATATCATTTTCCCTCCGGAATTGCAAGAAAAAGCTCCGCTTCCTGCGGAGCTTTTTGGGTTTATTGATCAGTTTGTTTTGGAAAAGCGAATCACAGTGCCGATTTCGTACCTTTGGGATTTTATCACCCTTGCGGTAAAACCGTCTTCAAGGTACTCACACTCCCAAATTTCTCCGGCAACCGATCTGTCACAAATAGTTGAGTCTGTTTCGCCGGGTAGAAGGCTTCCGATATATATTTTTGTATCAAGTTGACCGAAAACCACATCGTGTTCTTCAGAAGACTCTCCTGAAAATGCTGCTTTGCCTGCAAAAGGCTGTCTGTAATAATAAAGCTCATCGGATTCAGATACTTTGCGGTCTTCTGCGGTTTCTGTTCTTATTGCTACTTTTCCGTCATCCGACAACCATTCGCATCCCGGATAAAATACGGGACAATAGTCAAGCGCGGGATCAAATTCAACCTTTGGAATATCGTCCTTGTTCAGATTTCTTTGGGTTAGCTTGAATTTAAGTTCCTTCTTCGGAGCTCCGTCCCATAGCCATTCCGGGCTGAGCCCGTCATTGTCTGAGAAATATTTCATTGTAAATGACGATCTGAAAAATCCTATTTTATATTTAAAATATCCAAGCTGATAATATTTTAAAACTTCTCCGGTAAATGGAGGCACTTCGAATATAGGCTTTCGTGTATCCGCTATTGTTATTCCGAACATACCTATATCGGCTGTATATGTTACGGTTCTTCCGTCTTTGAGGTGACAAACCAGAACGCCACCCAACTCTATGTTGTCACCGATATACAATTCGTACCCGTCCGCTTCCCATTTTGTCATAGGAAAATTGGAAGCCAACTTATCGTAATTACGGATTAAACATCCGCTCAATGACATTGCAAAAGTAAACATCGCCAATACAATACTTACAAATCGGAAAAGCTTTTTCATAGCCGCTCCCCTCTCTGACTTTGTTTTTATCATTATATCATTTCGCCTTCCGAATTGCAAGAAAAAGCTCCGCTATCTGCGGAGCTTTTGATTTATAGGTTTATTCCCACTCGCTTAAATTAGCATTATATTGAGTGAATTTAGGTCTTTTCGCGCGGTTTTTCGGGGGATTTGACCGCCTTTTTCCGCTTCGTCTATGGAGTCTGCGAAAAAACGGTATCAAAATGGTATCAATGATACCACCCGGAAAACACATTATTTCCGATAACTTATTATACCATAAAAGCAGAATAAATACAAGAGGTTTGCAGAGATTTTTATGAGTTTACAATGCGTTTAGAAAACTTCATAGCCACTCTTCCGTACTAAATTATTCATCCTTTGTAGTTGCGAATCCATTATATCTCCACAATACTATGACCATAATTATCAGGCAAAGCATTTCAACACCGAGCGTGCAGAATGAGCCCACGCGCAACATACTTTGAGAAACAAAAAATATATTAGCCAATTCAGCAACAGTATATAACGCGGGTATTGTCCATAAAACGCGGGATACCCCTAACTCTTTAATTACGGATCTGATAAACAATATCCACATTATGAGTGTTATGGCAAATGAAATTAAGCTAAGATATGGATCAACATAATTAGCCAAATATCTTATTGCTTCCTCGGAGAGAGCACGATACCAAACTGGAGAAAGAGTTGCTTCAAGTGCGGCAAGCGCAAGCAAGGATACCTTTAGTTGACAAATCTTATATAAGAATCCGCCTTTTTTGATTTGCGACATGATGTGGCACACCACAAGTCCGACAAGAACAATCGAAAGAAACTCCAAACGTTTTATATTTTGGGAAAAGAAGGCAACAACAGTACCGTAGTTCTTTATATCGGGAATATCTTGAATATTTCCGGTAGCATAATAAACGTAGAGCCCTTGAAATACCGCAATAGTAAATTCCACGACCAAACCAACAAGTATAGCAATTTTCGTGCCAAGAGCAAATCTTCCGTTGCCCATACTGTCATAAGAGGTTTTTTCAACCAAGGAAACGAAGAAATACCCTATGGAAAGTCCGATTGCAGAGCTGATATATGCAAGCAAAATTGTGAGTGCTCCAGCCCAAGAGTTATGCAAAACAAGCTCCCACGAAGCTGCTATGAGAAACGGTACAAATAAGCCCAACCATAAGCCGCCAATGACCATAAACACTCGACTATAGTAGCGCCATCCTTTTTCTGCGATAAAACTATAGTTTATGTTGATTTCTTTTGTCTTGAAGGCGTAGAAAATATATAAGTAACCTAACACCTCAAGCAAAATCAAAAGATGATTATGATATTGACCTCCAAGCATTTCCTCAGTAGTAAATGGTATGGTAAGAATATATGTACCAAAGACCGCAATTATAAATGCTTTAGCCGCTTTCTTATAGAACGAATGACGTTCAAAAGCGGTTCGTTCATCGCCGCCCACACGAAATCTGATCGACCCAACCAAAAGAATTCCTATACCAAGAATCAAAATTACTGCCTCGGTATATGTCACAAATGAGTGAAACGTGTTTTGAATAAAAAGCGTTATAGTTCTGCTCACAGTATAAATCAACGTAATTATTACCGCAAACAGAATTCCTTTGCTGTAAATTTTACCGCATTCCGCGTTTATCCGTTCATCATTAAACATTTATTTGTCCTCCCAAAACAAATCATTCAAGGTGCAACCAAGCACTTTGCAAATATTACGGCACAACGCAATCGTAGGATTGTAATCATCGTTTTCAATCATATTTATGGTTTGCCGAGAAACACCGATTATTTTGGCAAGCTCGGTTTGAGACAAGTTCTTCTCTAATCGAGCTTGTTTCATTTTCTCGTTCATAGCCCCTCCTTGTCAATTATATTTGACGATCATATTATATCACATAATGCTCATATTGTCAATTATATTTGACAATATTTTTCAAATAAATAAGGGCACCACAATCAAACATGTGATGCCCTTGAATTATTTATCACTAAAGAGTAATTATCAATTCGATTTTAATAACTGTCCGTATGCTCGAAAAGCTTTGAGCCATTTTGAAGATGATTTAAACAGAACTCAAGTCATTCATCTTTTAATCATTATCTTCGTTATTCCTTTTTCTGATCAGAAAACCAAACACAAATGACAAAAAAACGATTTTTTCTTGTTCATCGGTTATGCTTTTCTCAATCTGATATATTTGCGAAGTGACTTCCGTCATTGTATCAAAGTTGCGATTTAACATATGCATTGCTTTGATAATATGTGGTTTCAGCTTTTTAAATGTGGTCGCAAACTCATCATTCGAGAGTTTAACAAGATTTGTTGCTTGATAATAAGGAACAACTCTAACATTTTCGCATAATATTTTGAGAAATGTTGCCTGAGTCTTTTTGGTTCTGGGAAGAAAGTTTGACAAAAAGATAGCGTCATAAAGTTTTTTATAATACTCATCTTCCTCCAAGTTTTCTTCTGCTAAAACTTCGGAAATTTCAACAATGAGAGAAGTGTATTTTTCTTCTATTTCCTTAATTTCAGTCAAAGAGATATTTGATGGTTCAGAATCATCGTCGACGCCTATTTTATCAGAAAACTCTAAAATTTGCTTTAATACAACGTAAGGCTCATCATTTTCTGTTATATATTCATCGCACAGGGTGTAGTATACATCGTATTTATTGCCTTTTGCAGTCATTAAAATATTATTTACTTTTGCTTTCATATTCATATCTCCTTATAAATTAAAACACTTTATCAATAACAATTTATACGTGAAGAAGGGTTTTCTTTTTGTTTCTATTATCCAAAGATGTCGCAATATTTTCATTATTTGTTCTCAATCCATCCCATTTGCAGTAAAGATGAGTCTTTTCGTCATCGTTTCTCTCCACTTCCATAACTTGGACATTTCTCATCTCTATCAATCTTGGACTTTGAATATGTAGCATGATTTCTTGGTTTTTATTGATCGTTGCTCCTAACTCAAATATCTTTAAAACGGAATCTCTAAATACATCTAATTCTACTGATGGAGTGGATGCATCAACATAATGTTGCAGCAACTGAAGGATATCGTTACTGCTGATATTGTTTTTGCTTTTATTTCTAATATATTTGCCATATCTTATCCCCACATCTGTCAATGAATATATTTTATATTTGCCAGAAGTACGGGTACTAATTACGCCTGCATCCTTGACTTTCTTTATGGCTTCAGACAATGTAGATATCTTCAAAGATAAATACTTACACAATTCAGCATGTGTTAATCCACCATGGTTTTCAAGCAATCTGACAATATCGTCCAAATATTTTATAGTGTGTCCATCTTCGTAAATTTTGTTAACTGCTAAGTTTTCCTGTTGCCTATCGTATAAGATTTTTTCATAACTCTCCACGGCTCCCAATAGGGCACCAAGCCGAAGTATTGAATGGTAATTAATTTCGGTTTCTAAATAACTTTCCAAATAACTCAACTTAGATGTTGCATACTTTAAAAATAACTGTATATTCTCTGTGTTGCCATCAAGCCAAAGGCTATCTAATTTTTGTTGGTTTTCTTTTGCGTAGTTAATTAATTTCAAAAATTCTTGGGTCTGCAAGAGTGTGACCGGTTCTTCTTGTAGACTGCATACTATCTCCTTGTTCATTTTTTCTCCCTTTCTTTTTGTTGTGTTATTATACCATTTAATTATCAAAAATAATGTCGCAATAAATACCAATTAGAATAAAACTTAATTCTTTTACAATTTTTCTTGAACTATTAAATTTTCAATTTCCACTCTTTCTCTCAAAATTCTTTTTATTCTTAGCGGAATACGGGTGATAAATATACATCCTTGTTTACATTCGTTATCGCATTTAGCTACTTCATCAAAGCGATTAATGCTATCAAGAGCTGCAACGCAACAACCTCCAATAATTCTTTTAGGCTTTGTTGCGCCGCAACAATTTCCCCAAACAACAGATGTACCGTATTTTTTTAAGTCGGTTAGCTTGTTAATAAAATCCTGCTCTCCTTTTGAATATGAGGGAACCAACAACAATGTAATCCCCAAATCAGCAAACAATTTAGCTTGCATTTCCAAAGAACATGTTAAATAATCAGAACAAATTAGCGTTGCTATCCTATGTACTCCCGGAAGATGAAGAACTACAATTTGAATACGATCTGTAGTTCTCACAGCTTCCATTTTGTATCCATTAGTATCGACATAGGGGTATAACTTGTTTTGGCAACCTATTAATTTTCCGTTTTGATATACCACTGAAATTCTATTGGCTTCTTCACTGCAATAGCTTGGCAAGAATGTCACCTTGGGTGGATTGAGTCCTTTTTCTATTGCCTGTTCGGATAATGCTTTAATGTAAGAATTAAAAGAGTATTGATTGGTTTCAAATTCATCTAATCCCAACAGTTCGGGGAAAAACACGATATCCACTTGCTTTTTACAAGCAGCGTTCCATGCACTCTCGAACCTTTTTTTTAGATTATCTCTTTTGGTAGATTTAATGCCTTTTACTGCGTTGGTTTTTAAAGAAATCCCCTGCACCTGCATGATGCCTTCACTAAAGTCAACGACCTCTTGATTGGTTAAAGGGGAAAAGCCAATAGATATTTCTTTACCATCAAAAGAATCAGGAGGATCAAGCACAATGTCTATTACAGAATAATCATCTGTACTTTTGGTGTAACTTATATGAGTTAAATAACCATTAATACCACTAAATGCATCTTTGTTGGACATTGCCCTCGTTTTTTGCTCACCATAAATACTTTCATCAATCTGATATACTTCGAATTTGGGGTGTATTTCTATTTTTGTATTTGAGCAATTGTTATTTAACGGTGTGGTGCGAATAATGGGATTATTCTTTTTTACTGGTATAATAGGATACAATGATACTTTGTTTTTATCGCACACATCTACGAAAGTTATACAAGCATCCATTTCGATGCATAGTACATACGCTGTAACATATCTATCCTGCGTTTGTGAACTTTCTAATTGAGAAATTTTTGCATCCAAGCTCAGGAAAAAATTTTTCTCATCTAACTTCCAAAGCGCTTCAAATTCTTTTTTTGCTACATTGGCAATATTCAAAAAATCATGCAAAGCAAATAATTGCTTGGCTTTTAACGGAAAGGAATCTATTATAACGAGTAATCTCGCAAGATAATCAATATATAGAGTTGCTGCACTTACAGAATTCATAACATACCACCTCCAGCTATATTATATCACAAACGATTTTAGTTGTCAAGCCTTCAGTTCAATTTCAGTTCAATTATTTGAGCAAAAAGAGTAAATATTATGTGTAATCTTATTGTTACTATAGCGGCGAGAGGAATGCTCCTGCCGCTATAGCAAATAAAATATCAGAGTTCCATTTCCCAATTGCTTTTTACATCGGTATATTGCTTTTCCACCAATTGGTCGTGATCAATTATTTTTTGATGGGCGGTGTTCAAGATCGTAGCGACCTCATCAGAACCAAGCTCGTGCTTAATAATTTTAAGCTCTTCGGAATCCTTTTGGAGTGCTCGGTTCTGATGCTCCAATTTTTCGTTATCGTTACGCGCCCTCCAAAGCTGATCCTTGACACGCTGATACTCACGAGTCAGATCCAAGAACTTGCTGATGAAGGTTGCAATGACATCCTTCAATTTTTTCACAAAAGGATCTACAAGCTTTTCTTTATAAGTCTTGGCACTCATCAAGCCTTTCGGTTCGGGTGTGCGCCACTCTTGACCGACGTAGTATTTTGACACCTCCGTTTCTACACGTTCAACCGTGTTCTTCATTGTTCCGAGCGCATCGGTCAAAGCATCGTAACGTTCACGCGCATCCGCAATATCCTCCTCGACGCTGTCCTTGCTTTCTTGTAAGGCTTCAAGCTCGGTTGAAAGCTCCTCTACCTCTTGGGTTCGCATCTTTTTCTTGTAGTCAAGCACGGACAAATGCTCCTCGTGAGTATCGAGCTGTTTCCATCCGATGCCGTGCCTCTCCATGATTTCGGCAAGCTGTTCCTTCTCTCTGCGAGTGAAAATGCTCCATTCGGTTTCGTACTTTGTACCGCCTGTAATACCTTGCTGAGCAAGAGCCGATTTCAGAGATACGCGCGTTTCAAGTCCTCGTTTGCTCCCGGTGGTAAAAGGAACAAAGTCAATATGCAAATGTGGTGTTGATTCGTCCATGTGCAAGTAGGCTGAAAACACGTGCAGGTGCGGATTGCGCTCTTGAAAGCCTTTCATATATTCGTCAAGGATCTCCGCAGCCTTTGCTCCAAATTCACTTTGTGCATTGGTATCCTCGTGATTTCCTATCTGCATAACAAGCTCGGTGAAAGTCTTTTCCTGTTTGCTCGTGCGGATCTTCTCGTAGTAGTTTTTTATTTTTCTATCCGAGCGTGTTTGCCTGGCATTGTATTTTTCTAACGCTTCTCCAAAGAGTTCCTCATAAACCTTTTTGATATTTCGGTTACAGTATCGTCGGTTCAGCGAGGTTCGTTCGGGATCTACGTTGGAAGCTTTGAACTGTCTTGAATTGTGGGCTACGGATCCCTTTCCCATCTCTGCGCTTATCGTTCTTTCTATAATATCACCTTCCTATCTGCTGCCCGTAAGGGTAGCGGTTTTGTTACTTTTGTCAAAAGTAAACGCAAAAGCACTTTTGACAGCCTAAAGGCCATCAAAAGCGCTATTGCGCTCTCCCGAGGGGGCGGGACGCTGCCCCTGCACCCCGGCACCGTGACGATGCGTGTCGGTGGTGACGATGTTTGATACACCTCAAAAACACCGACACGACCGTCACGGAGCGTCACGCCCGGCGCGGTTCTGCAAGTGATAGACTCACTCTGCGCCCGTCGTGACTACGGCTGCTCTTATAAAAAATACCGTATTCCTTGAGCAGTCGTCCTGCATTGATGTTCAACTTGAGTGAGAGAACGTTCGGCTTCAGAGCAACACCAAGGAGAGTTACAAGCTCGGTCGGCGTACCCGACCAGCTTGTTCTATCGGCAGAAAGAAAAGAAGAAACCAACTCAAACAACGGATCCTTTGGCTCAACCCAAAGCTCGTTCTCGGCTTTTTCAAGCTCCCACGCAAGCGTTTCCACGTTGCGCTGGAGGTGAAATCTTTGGTCGGGTTGATCTCTGCCGACAACGGCAACGGTGGCACCGTTCCCGGTACGAGTTTCTTTGCTGATGATGAAAGCACCGTCAGCGGCACCCATCAGACCGTTCGTACCGGATATCATATCAAAGATATCGTCTGCGTGTTGCTTTCTCGTATGGTGGACGATCAGGAGAGCAATGCCCGAACCCTCGGTCATTGCCTTCAGCTTGGCAACGATATCATAGTCACTCGCATAGCTGTAATCCTTGCCGCCCACATCGCGCACGCGCTGAAGGACGTCAATGATAATCAGCTTGGTGTCGGGATGGTTGCGGATGAACGCCTTGATCTGTTCGTCAAAGCCGTCACCGAGCACTCGTGCCTCGGTTGCAAGGTGGAGGTTCGGTGTGCTGTCCGTTCCGAACATACGGTAGAATCTTCTCTGAAGACGTGCGTAATCGTCCTCAAGCGCAAGATATAAAACTGTTCCTTTGCGCACGGCATTGCCCCAAAGAGCAATGCCCGTGCTGACATGATAAGCAAGCTGAGCCATAAAGAAGCTCTTTCCAACCTTGGAAGGACCTGCGAAAAGATATGTTCCCGGATAGAGAACACCCTCGATTATCGGAAGGTTAACGTCAAAGGTCGTTTCATAAAGCTCATCCATCGTAACGGTCTTCAAATAGGAGGTGTCATTCGCCAAGAGCCACTCTCTTTGAAAATCGTAAGAAAAATCGTCAAACCCCTTGTTTTCTTCTTCGGTTTGTGTTATAATAACTGTGTTAATGTTATTGAATGGCTGTCCTGCATCTGCGCCAACAGATGTTGCAAGGGCAGTCATTTCTTTTTCGCTCATACGTTCGCTCCTTTCATACCGTCCATTGTAACGGTGATAAGGTTGATTGTTTCGAGCAATTCTGGCGTTATTTCGCCCGCTGTGGCGAGCCTGCGAAGCTCTGCGAGTACTTCCGCAAACTGTTCCTTGAGAGCCTTGTAGACCCTTGGGTTGCCCTGTACGACCACGTCGCGCTCAAGGCAACGGTTGCACACGTAGTCTTGCTTTGTGAGTCCCGAAAGCTTCACGGCAATATCAAGCTGTTGGCTTTCCTCGGGGGACATTCTGAAGGCGATGGTGTGGCAACGCCATCTTTGATACTTGTCTCGATTTTTTGCTGACATAATATTAACCTCTTTCTGTGTTTAATTTGTTTGCGATTTCCTTCTGTGTGGTAGGGAAAAGGTGTGCGTATCGGTAGGTGATATCGATACTCTCGTGACCGACACGGTCTGCGATGGCTACTGCAGAGAATCCCATATTAATGAGTAAGGACACGTGCGAATGGCGCAGGTCGTGAATACGGATACGCTTCACGCCTGTTGCGTTGCAGCCTCTCGTCATCTCATGGTGCAGATAGCTCTTGGTGATGGGGAAGATACGAGTATCGCCCTCCACGTTATACAAGGCGTTAAGGTAGTCCTTAATCTCATCCACAAGAAAATCGGGCATCTTGATATTGCGAACGCTTTTCTCGGTCTTGGGATCCGTGATAACGTCCTTGCCGTGAATTCTCTGATAGGATTTTGTAATATGGACGATACCTTCCTTCAGATCAAAATCGCTCGGTGTCAGAGCAAGAAGCTCACCCATACGGAGTCCGCACCAATAAAGCATTTCGAAAGCGTAGAAGGAAATAGGCTTGTCCATAATCTCCTCGACAAAGCTCGTGTACTCTTCCTTTGTCCAAAAGAGCATTTCTCTCGTCTTTTCCTTGCCCATATTTCCTGCCTTTGCAGCAGGGTTACTTGCAAGCTCGTAGTAGCGAACAGCGTGATTGAATATGGCGCTGAGCTGATTGTGGATCGTTTTCAGATAGGTGGGCGTGTAAGCATTGCCGTCCTCATCCCTATATGCCATGATCTCCTTCTGCCAAGCAATCACATCCGACGTCTTGATATCGCACATACGCTTGTTTTTAAAATAGGGGAGGATCTTTTGGTCGATCACGCTTGTTTTCATAATCCAAGTGCTGAGCTTGAGTCTGTCCTTCAGATCTTCCTTGTAAAGCTCTAAGAAGGAATCAAACGTCATATCAAGGCTTGCATTTTCCTTGAGCAGAAATTTTCTCTCCCACTCAAGAGCCTCACGCTTGGTTGCAAAACCGCGCTTGACCTTTCGTTTTTTCTTGCCCGTCCAATCCTCGTAGCGAACGGACACATACCAAGTCTTGGCATCTTTTTCTTTGTAAGCTGGCATTATTACGCTCCTTTCATTTCTGTCTGCATACCGTAGATTTTTTCTTCATAATACTTGCGGCTAACCTTGCCGGAAATCGTGATATAACCCTTTGCCTCAAGCTCTGCATTCAGACGCTTGATCAGGTTATATGCGTAAGCGCGGGAAACTCCGAGATCAGAAACGATCTCAACTGAGGTAACCATAAGTTTTCTTTCCATTCAACGTACCTCCTTTCCCCGATAGTTTCAATTTCATAAAACCGCCTCCTTTATTGACTTTTGGATAATCTTGATTTGTTCATCTCACATTGTCCAAATACATTGTACAAGACTCTTGACAAAATTGCAATAGTGTTGTATAATGTTTATTGGAGTGATGTTGATTGTCTAAAATATGTTTGATTTGCATTTTCTAAAATCGAGAGGTTATTATGGCTAAAAAGAAGTTGGACTTTTCCGAATATCAGATGTCTGATATTGAAAAACGGAATTCTAAGTTAAATGGTAATAGTGCTGTATCGTATGCATATTTCATAAACGAAGCGAGATTCAATCCCGAGGAACGTGAATTTACTTTGTTTGTTGACCCTGCCAACGAAGATTGGTATATGAAAGAGGATATGGACGAATATGCAGCCGACGAAAAAAATCGTCGAGAGATTCACGAAGAGATCATTAGCGAGGAAGAACGCCAAGAACGGGAAGAACTGCGTTTGGAAGAATTAGAATACAACGAGAAAATGCTTAAACTTTTGGAAAGCAAATATTGCTTATCAAGAGAAATCATTGATAGTGAGATAGATAATTTTTATGTAGATCATCCCGATATTCAACGTATCCCACTCAACAACGTTTTGAGTGGTGCGCGGGTCAAGATAAAATATGGTGAAGGTATTCTCGATTTTATTTACGCAGACTTTCATACACCTGCGAAAAAAGCCTTGGAGTTCCGAGCGTTCATTTCTGCTCTTAATCAAGCCATTGGCGAAAAGAAACCCGACAAGAGCAATGAAACAGCCACTCAAGAAAGAGCCCCGGAAAAGATTTACAATCGAACTCAGATCATCGTAGAAGATTATTTGCGTTATCAAAGCACAGTTTTGCTGATGAAGGATATTGGCTACGCCTCTCTTTATACAACGATTTGTCCTCCATTGTTTAAAGACACTCAATCGGAATTCCGAGCTTTAAAATCATACTATGACTACCTCTGTATGCTTCAAAAAGAGTACTTGGATATGCTTGAATTCTGTTTTGATGACAATTACTATCCCGAAGTCCTTGGGCATATGGCGCCTTCAGAAAGATGGTTTCTTTTTAGGAGAGTCAATGATTGGGGTGCCATCTTTTCACGAAAGGAAACTGTGAGCTTCAGCACCGTAGGCGGTAGCGGCACCGTTATGCCTTACGGCTTGCCTGCGGTTCAAATATTCAAACGAATCGGCAATGGCATCAATATGACGGACAAGCATATGGAGTTTGCCGAAAAATACAATATGGATCCAAAAACGTTGGAACTGAATCTGCGTATGCCTCACTTTATGATTTTCAAATATGAATTCCGTGCTCTTCACGAAATCCTTGAATTGGAGTTCACAAAGATGCTTGAGCAAGATATCCGATTCAGAAAGTGCAAGCGTTGTGGCAGATACTTCATTATGAAGGGCAACTATGATACGAACTACTGTGATCGTGTTGCGGAAGGTCAGACACGTTCTTGCCAAGATCTCGCAGCGCAAGAGAACTACAAGGCGAAAGCGGCTGAAAATCCCGCACTCCCGATTTACAGTAAATACTATAAGCGTTATGCAGCTCGTGTACGTTCCCGTCAGATTAAAGAAGCGGATTTCAAGAAATGGAAGTTCCAAGCTCTCGCCAAGCGCGATGAGTGCTCTGACGGTAAGATCACCGTTGAGGAATACGTTGCTTGGATGGAAGATTACTTCCCGAACAGGAAGCCAAAAGAGTAAGAATACAAAAATAGCCTCTCTTGCTGAACTTAAGCGGTTCAACAAGAGAGGCTATCTCTTATATTGAATTTGTTATGAGAATAATACCAATGGTATCAAAACGGTATCAAAAATCCGTCCCGCGTGCAGAAAACCCTTGATATATAAGGCTTTTTCGACTTGCGTTTATTATTCCCACTCGATCGTTGCCGGCGGCTTTGAGGTTATATCGTAAACAACCCTGCCGACGCCTTTTACTTCATTCGTGATTCTTGTAGACATCTTTGTGAGAAGTCTGTAAGGCAGGCGGGAGTATTCGCAGGTCATAAAGTCGCTCGTCTGGACGGCTCTGATTGCAAGAGTATAATTATATGTCCTGAAATCGCCGACAACCCCGACGCTTCTTGAATCCGTAAGCACGCAGAAATACTGATCCGGATGTGCGCTTTTGCAATTTCCTATTTCCTCGCGAACGATATAGTCTGCGTCGCGGAGAATATCCAGCTTTTCTTCGGTAATCTCTCCGATTATTCTTATGGAAAGACCTGGCCCCGGGAACGGCTGGCGGTTTACAAGGCTGTCCGGCAGTCCGAGCATATGTCCGAGCTTGCGGACTTCGTCCTTAAAAAGTCCCGCAAGCGGCTCAACAACGCCCTCAAAGCCGAGATCCTTCGGAAGTCCGCCGACATTATGATGGCTCTTTATGACAGCAGATTTATTTTTTCCCGATTCAACTATATCCGGATAGATAGTTCCCTGCGCAAGAAAATCCGGATGACCGCATTTCTTTGCCTCGTCCTCAAATGTGCGGGCAAATTCAGTGCCGATTATTTTTCTCTTCTGCTCGGGATCCGTAACGCCGCGGAGCTTCTCGATAAAACGCTTTCTTGCGTCAACATAGACAAAATCAAGTTCACGCCCCTCAAACGCCGCACGAACCTCGTCCGTTTCATTCTTTCGCATAAAGCCGTGATCTATGTAGACGCAGACAAGCTGACCGGGGATTGCCTCAGAAAGAAGTGCGGCGCAAACGGAGGAATCAACCCCGCCGGAAAGTCCGAGCAGGACACGCTTTTTCCCAACCTGCGCCCTGACGGCTTCTATCTGCTTCTGAAGGTAATCCTTCATTGTATAGTCGCCTTTGGCACCGCAGACCTTATAAAGGAAGTTGTTTATCATATCCTTTCCGTGCTCCGAGTTTTCAACCTCGGGATGGAACTGAACGCCATATATCTTTCTTTCATCACATTGATATGCCGCGCAAGGGCATAGCTTTGTATAAGCCGTGACTTCAAAGCCGGCCGGCACACGGCTTATCATATCCGTGTGGCTCATAAGCACCCTCTGCGTGCGGTCAAGCCCTTCGAAAAGCGTTGACTTTTTATCAACCGTTGCGGAAAGTGTTCCGTATTCGCTCTTTTTGCAGGACGAAACCTCTCCGCCGAGCATATGAGCAATGAGCTGCGAGCCATAACAAATTCCGAGCACGGGAATTCCGAGAGAATAGATCGCTTCGTCGCACCTCGGCGAATTTTCAAGATAAACGCTGTTCGGTCCGCCCGTGAATATTATTCCTATCGGAGCTATCTTTTTTATTTCTTCAAGCGAGATGTCATACGGCTTTATCATCGAATAAACACCGCATTCTCTTACTCTGCGGGCAATAAGCTCTTTGTATTGACCGCCGAAGTCAAGAATAAGTACCGTTTGATTTTCCATTTCGTTGCCTTTCTCGTCTTATTATACTGGGAGATATAATTATATCACTTTTGTTTACAAATATCTACTCTTTTCGCAATTATTTTTCCGCTTTGAGAGAATATTTTTTCATATAGTTTGCGTACATACGCTTAAAGCCTGCTCCGTCCTTTTTGACTTCCTTGAGATATTCGTGCATATCGAGCGCATCGTGCTGCGAAATTTCAATGACACAGCCTGCAATGTTTGAGCAATGGTCTGCAACTCTTTCAAGGTTTGTCAGTATATCCGAAAGGACAAAGCCGTGCTCAATCGAGCATACGCTGTTTTGCAGGCGTTTTATATGACGTCGTTTTATCTCGTCGCGCAGATAGTCAACAACCTGTTCCAAAGGCTCGACGGTATTTGCCGCAGATATATCGTTTTCTATAAACGACTTTTCCGCAAGGTCAAGAATTTCAAGCACAGCCGAGCAGAGCGTCTTAAGTTCTGCCTTTGCCTCGTCAGAAAATTCAATTTGCTTATCAAGCATTTCCTCCGCCGACTCAACAACGTTCACAGCGTGATCTGATATACGTTCAAAATCGCCGAGGATGTGCAGCAGTTTTGTGACAGAATGGCTCTCGCTCTCGGACATACTGCGGCTTGATAACTTTATAAGATACGAACCGAGCATATCCTCATATTTATCCGCCTTGTCCTCGTAGTCACGAACGAGCTGTGCGGTTTTCTTATCATATGAATCAAACAGCTTTATAGACATACGCATTGCGTCAACGGATATCCGCGCCATTTTCGCTGCGACTTCGTTTGCGCGTTCGATTGCGATTGCCGGAGTTGCGAGAAGACGCTCGTCGAGCATATTGAATTCTTCATCGTTTTTGCCCTTGACCGTTACGCAGGCGAGCTTTTCGAGCTGTTTTGTAAACGGGGACATTATCAGTATCGAAAGTATTTTGAATGCCGTATGCACAACGGCAACGCCGACCATATCGATAGTCCTGTCCGAAATGCCGAGCGATGCCACGCCGTTTACAAGATAATATGCGGGAAGCAATATCGCAACGCCTATTATGTTGAAATAAAGATGAATAAACGCCGCACGCTTGCCGTCTCTCGTTGCCCCTGCGGAGGATATCAGAGCCGTAACGCAGGTGCCTATATTCTGCCCCATAACTATCGGTATCGCCATACCGTAGGTTATTGTTCCGGAAACGGTCAGCGACTGCAAAATACCGACAGACGCAGACGACGATTGCACAATCGCCGTGACCAAAAGTCCCGCAAGCAAGCCGAGAATCGGGTTTTCAAACATTGTCATTATGGAGCGGAAGCTCTCGCTGTCTTTGAGTCCCGCAACCGAGCCCGACATATATTCAATTCCGACCATCAGCACGGCAAAGCCGAGAAGCACCGCCGCAATGTCTTTTTTTCTGCTGCTTTTTGCCGTCATCAGGAGGCATATACCTATAAGCGCAATTATCGGGACCCACGTTGTCGTTTTGAAAATCTCCATAAACGAGCTGACGCTCTCCCCGCTTGCACCTATTTCGGAAAGCGAAATTAGCCACGCTGTCGCCGCCGTGCCGAGGTTTGCGCCCATTATAACGCCGACAGCCTGTGTCAGCGTCATCGTTCCGGAGCTGACAAAGCCGACAACCATAACCGTCGTTGCAGATGATGACTGAATTATCGCTGTCACAACAAGCCCGAGCAAAAAGCCCTTGAATACGTTTGAAGTCAGCTTGCCGAGTATCACCTTCAGCTTGTTTCCCGCGCTACGTTTCAGCGCGTCGCCCATAAGGCTCATTCCGAAAAGAAACAGCGCAAGCCCGAATATGAGCTCAAGTATGTCAAAAATGTTCATTTTTCCTCCAAAATCCGCCGCACGCTGCGGCAGATGCCCGCAACAAAAAAGCACCCGAACCGACCTGTCTGTGAGGGTCGGCTCCGGTGCATATGGTCAATCCGAAACGGATTTGAAAGCAGGCTCGGTTATTACAATTCTGCTCTGCTTTCTCATAACCATTTTCTCGGGTTCCTTCTCTTTCGTTACTTCTGAACTGTTTACATTTTACTATAAAAGTAGACCCGAAGTCAAGGGGAAATCTTATTTTACTGTAATTTTCTTGATTTTTTGTTCTGCAAGAGGCTTGTCCGAATAATCGGTTCTGGCAGAGGCTATTTCATCAAGGCAGTCAAAGCCGTCCGTCATTTTGCCGAAAGCGGCATACTGACCGTCGAGATGCGGAGCGTCCTTGTGCATAATGAAGAACTGCGAGCCTGCGGAATCGGGATGACGCGAGCGCGCCATTGAGATTACGCCTCTTGTGTGTTTCAGATCGTTCTTTACGCCGTTTGAAGAAAACTCGCCCTTTATCTGCCAGCCCGGACCGCCCATTCCCGTACCGGTCGGGTCGCCGCCCTGTATCATAAAATTCTCTATGACGCGATGAAAGATAAGCCCGTCATAAAAGCCGGAGCCGGCGAGCTTTTCAAAGTTTGCGACTGTTATCGGAGCTTTTTCGGGATAAAGCTCAAGTGTCATCGTCTTTCCGTTTTCCATCTCGATTATTGCTGTTTTCATACTTTTATCTCCTCCGTTTGTCTGATTTCTTCGTCGCGCGGCATATTTTCCTTCGGGAACTTCTTCCTTACGGCAAAATAGCACACGCAGTGTATAAATAGTGTCACAATCCAGGATACGGGATATGAAACATAAAGCCAGAAGAGCGAATGGTAATAAGCAAATACGGTGTATATCCAAACGATTCTCACGCCGCACACGCCGACAACCGTAACTATCATCGGCATAAGAGACTTGCCCATTCCTCTCATCATTCCGACCATCATATCCATCGCACCGCATATAAAGTATGTAGCGGATATTATTCCCAGTCGTTTTACGCCTTCGGCGATTACCTGCGGGTTATCATCATAAATTCCAACAAGCGGCTCGCCGAGAAGATATATCCCTATTCCGCCGATTATACCGACAACCGTAACGATTATAAGGCTCTGCGCACAGATAGTGTTTATTCTCTTGTATTGCTTTGCTCCGACGTTCTGCCCTGTAAAGGTCAGCGCCGCCTGATATACAGCGTTCATCGATGTATAAACAAAGCCTTCAAGACTGCCTGCCGCCGCACTTCCTGCCATAGTAACAGAGCCGAACGAGTTTATCGACGACTGGATTATTACGTTTGATATTGAGAATACCGAACCCTGAAGTCCTGCGGGAAGTCCGATTTTTGCAATATCGACAAGCTCTTTTCCGTATATACGCAGCTTTTTGAGTTGCAACCTGCACGGGCCGTTACTCTTCATAAGACAGATCGTGACAAGCGTCGCAGACATCGCCGTTGAGATAACCGTTGCAATCGCAACGCCCGCAACATCAAGCCCAAAGCCCTTGACAAATACAACGTTCAGTACGACATTGACAAGTCCTGAAGCGATGAGAAAATAAAGCGGTCTCTTCGTGTCCCCGGTTGCACGGAGAATCGAAGAGCCAAAGTTATAAAGCATTGTGACAGGTAGACCCGCAAAATATATCCTGACATAGAGCGAAGAAAGGTCGATTACGTCCTCCGGGCTCTTCATCATCTCAAGAAGCGGCCTTGCCATAAAAACTCCGAATATGCCAACGGCAACTCCGAACACAACGCTTATAAAAATCGATGTATGCGTGGCACGCGAAGCCTTTTCCCTGTCGCCTGCGCCGATTGCGTTAGCAACAACAACACCCGCACCGACCGACATTCCCATAAGCACATTGACTATCAGATTTATAAGCGAGCCTGTCGAGCCGACAGCCGCAAGCGAGGTATCGCTGCCGTACTTGCCGACGACGACCATATCCGCAGCGTTATACAGAAGCTGGAGAATACCAGTAAGCATAAGAGGTACGGAGAAGCTGATCAGCTTACCGAAGAGCGGACCGCGCGTCATATCTATTTCATATCTTGCTTTTCTCACGAAAATTTCCTCTCTCTTTTTCAAATTACCACAATATAATACATCATCCGATCAATTATTTCAATAGTAAAATAAAATAAAACGCGCGGGATTTTCTCCCACGCGCTTGTATAAGACCGCAAAATCACCGTTTAAACAGTACATAAAACGCATATGTCACAGACGAGCCGTCCCTGGCTGATTTCGTCACAAAAATCTCTCCGATAAGCTCTCCGTTTTCCGAAATATCGGAAAGAGTCGGCAGACCCGCTCCGCAGTCTGCGTTTTCCCCATCTGCGGCGGAATAAAGATTGAGCAAAACATCGCCGGCCCTCTCCCCGTCGATCTTCATATAAAACGGTTCTCCGACAACTACCTCCGGTATCCTCCCGACAAGCTCACGCCTGTCAAATCCGCCAAGGGTCGCCCTGCCGCAAAATATTGCGGTAGTTCCGTTGCTTGCTCTTGTCTCCGTCGATTTTTCATAGTAATTGCAACGGTATTCCGTGCCTCCGGATACAAAAACAACCTCCGGAGCAACGATCCGATCTTCGGTTTTCGTTGCATCTTGCGACGGTTTTGATGTCGCTGCTTCAGTAGCGGAGGACGTTTCCGGAAGAGCGGGTGTCGTCTCGCTGTCGGGCGCATAGTTTTTCTCAGCGCAAGATATAAGAAGTGCAAAACACAAGCATATACAAATAAGAATTATCACCCTTCTCGCAATCATTTTTCATCCTCCATAGCTTAAGTTTACGCCATTTAGTCGCCGCACCCCGCCGATTTTCTCATCTGTTTGCGAAAAATTTATCCTAGAACGACGTCCAGCGCAAACATTATTATAAATCCGAAAATGAGTCCCGCCGTGCCGTGCTTTCCGCCGCCGTTCGATTCCGGAATAAGTTCCTCCGCCGTCACATAAAGCATTGCGCCTGCCGCAAAGCTGAGCATAAGCGGCATTACGGACCTAAACGCCGCCATAAGCAACACCGCAAGTATCGCCGCAGGCGGCTCGACAAACCCCGTCATACAGCCCTTTATCGCGGATTTTGCTTTTGTCATTCCTTCTCGCCTCATTGGCAGGGATATCGCCGCCCCTTCGGGAAAGTTCTGAATTCCTATGCACAAAGCAAGCGTTATGGCGGCGCCATATTCGCCCGTCGTTGCCGCTATCGCAAACGAAAGCCCGACAGCCATTCCCTCCGGAATGTTGTGCAATGTGACTGCCAACATAAGCAGCGAATTTCGTTTTTGAAGCGACTCATCCTCTCCTTTGAATCTGTATTTGCAGAGCAAGGCGTCGGCAATCGCAATCGTCGAAGCGCCGAGTATTATCCCGATTGCTATAATCGGCACTCCCTTTTTTCCTTCCGAAAATTCAAGAGCCGGAATTATCATACTCCAAACGGAAGCGGCTATCATTACTCCGCCGGAAAATCCGGACATAAACCTCTGAGTCGAGAGTTTCGTTTCCCTCCCGAATATAAACACCGTAAATGCTCCGAGACAGGTCATAAGCAACATAAAGCCCGTCCCGGCACAAGTCATAAGTAAAGCTTCCTTCATATACATCCACCTATCATTTTATTATCGCGGGCAGATATTTCCGCCCAGTTATAATATATTCCGGATAGCCTTTGGGCGACAATAAAACCGCCCCTTTCGGAGCGGCTGTCAGAACGCTTTATTTTGAAGCTGCGTAGTTTTTGATTATCATAACGACAACTGTCACAAGTCCGAGCGCAAACAACGCAACTATGATATAAGTCTGCACCCTTTTCCCCTGCGGCGTGTCGTATGACGCGGGGTCGTCAGCCCTGTCCGTAACGGTTTCCATTTTGGTTTCGCTCCCGCTTTCAGAAGCAATCACAATGACGGAAAAAAGCGTCAGTATAAACAAAAGCGCCATAAAAACGGCAAAAATTCTTTTCATAATAACTCTCCATAAGCAGTAGTACGTCGGTCATTATATATCAAAAGCATACTTTTTTCAATGCTTTTGGCAAATTTTTTTGTCTGCGACCGAAAAAGGCAGGATAGAAGACGCAAATCGTCAAAATTCGCTTGACACAAGTCGTTTGAATTGATATAATGTCTCTATTATGTATATGAAGGTATCATTATGAATTCACTATATAACTGTTTTATAGTCAATCCTGCGGCAGGCGGCGGAAAGAATAAGGAAGAGCTTATCGAAAAGATCCGCACAGCCTGCGAAAAGCAAGGCGACGAATATAAAATACACGTAACGAAGGAAGCGGGCGACGCGGAAAAATTCGTCCGTCGGGAATGTGTTGAAAAATCCGGAAAGAAAATAAGGTTTTATGCCTGCGGCGGCGACGGCACGCTAAATGACGTTGTAAACGGGGCGGTCGGCTTTGAAAATGCCGAGATTGCGGCTATTCCGGCGGGAACCGGAAACGATTTTATAAAGTCGTTTTCGTCGCACGACGCCTTTCTTGACATCGAATCCCAGCTCTGCGGCTCGACGGAGAGGCTTGACCTCATCAAATTCAATGAAAAATACTGTCTCAACGTTCTAAACATCGGCTTTGACTGCTCTGTCGTTGAAAAAATGAGAAGCATACGCTCGAAAATCAAAGTCCCGAACAGCATTGCTTACCCGCTCGGAGTGCTCTCCGCATTCTTCGGGCACTTCGGAAACACATATACGATAACGTTCGATGATGAGACGCCCGTGACAAAGAATTATCTTCTCTGCGCATTCGGTAACGCAAGAATATACGGCGGAGGCTTCTGTGCCGCTCCGCTCGCAAAGCTCAATGACGGGCTTATCGACGTCTGTACTGTGGACAAGATATCGAGGGGAAAATTTATCTCTCTTCTCGGAGACTATAAAAAAGGCACGCATATAATCCGCGATGTTCCGCTTGATTTTGTGACATATAAAAAATGCAAAAAGATTCATTTTGAAGCGGAAAAGGAAGTTGGCGTATGTCTGGACGGAGAAATAACCCGTCTCAGGGATATATATATCGAAGCGATACCGGGGGCAATCCCGTTTGCCGTCCCCAGGGGCTCCGAATGTCTCATCCTCGCTTGACGGGAAAGCATTCGTCCCCGCAGTGACTCAAAAAAGAAATTTATTAAAAACAGAGGTTAAGTAAAATGCCACGAGAACTTTCAAAAAGCTACAATCCGGGCGAAATTGAAGCTCCGCTTTATAAGGAGTGGTGCGACAAAGGATATTTCACCCCCTCGCCTGACAAAAACAAACAGCATTTCACAATCGTTATCCCGCCCCCGAACGTAACGGGCCAGCTCCATATGGGTCACGCGCTTGACGAATCGATGCAGGATACGATCATAAGATACAAGAGAATGCAGGGCTTCTGTACGCTCTGGGTTCCCGGAACAGACCACGCCGGCATCGCAACGCAGATAAAGGTTGAAGAAATGCTCCGCAAGGAACAGGGACTCTCCCGCTATGATCTCGGCAGAGAAAAATTTGTCGATACGGTCTGGGAATGGAAGCATAAATACGGTAACCGTATCATTTCACAGCTCAAAGCCCTCGGCTCCTCCTGTGACTGGACAAGAGAACGCTTCACGATGGACGAAAATCTTTCTGCCGCAGTCAAAAAGGTGTTTGTTTCACTTTATAACGACGGACTCATTTACAGAGGTTTCCGCATAAGCAATATATGCCCCCGCTGTGAAACGGCGCTTTCCGATGCAGAGGTCGAACACAGCGATAAGGAAGGGGCATTCTGGCACATCCGTTATCCCTATGCGGACGGCAGCGGCGAAATAATCATCGCAACAACGCGTCCCGAAACGCTCCTCGGCGATACGGCTGTCGCCGTCAACCCCGATGACGAGCGTTATAAGGACAAGATCGGCAAGAAGCTTATTCTCCCGCTTGTCGGCAGAGAAATCCCCGTCATCGCAGATGAATATGTTGAAAAGGAATTCGGCACAGGCGCGGTAAAAATCACACCCGCTCACGACCCCAACGACTTTGAGGTCGGCGCACGTCACAACCTTGATACAATCCTCGTTATAGACACAAAGGGCAAGATAACCGAAGAGGGCGGCAAATATGCCGGGCTTGACAGATATGAGGCGAGAAAGCAGATAGTTGCGGATCTCGAAGCCCAGGGCTACCTTGTAAAGATTGAAAAATATACTCATTCCGTCGGTCATTGCTGCCGTTGCGGAACGGTTGTCGAGCCGCTCGCATCAAGGCAATGGTTTGTAAAAATGGCGCCGCTCGCAAAGAAGGCAATCGAGGTCGTTGAAAACGGAACGACAGACTTCATCCCCGAGCGTTTCTCAAAGATATATATGAACTGGATGAACGGTATTCACGACTGGTGCATCTCCCGCCAGCTCTGGTGGGGACACAGAATTCCCGCTTATTACTGCGAAGACTGCGGCGAAATGACCGTTTCCGAAACGGATGTGACCGTCTGCCCGAAGTGCGGCGGAACGCACGTCCATCAGGATGAGGACGTTCTCGATACTTGGTTCTCCTCCGCTCTCTGGCCATTCTCAACGCTCGGCTGGCCGAACAAAACAGAAGATCTCGAATATTTCTATCCGACCTCCGTTCTCATCACGGGTTACGACATCATCACATTCTGGGTTTCCAGAATGATAACGATGGGTATGTACTGTATGAACGAAAAGCCCTTTGACCACGTTATGATTCACGGTCTCGTCCGCGACTCGCAGGGGCGCAAGATGTCAAAGTCGCTCGGGAACGGAATCGATCCGCTTGAAATAATCGATAAGTGCGGTGCGGATGCTCTCCGCTTTGCTCTCCTCACGGGTAACTCTCCCGGCAACGATATGCGTTTCTCGGACGAAAAGATCGAATCCGCAAGAAACTTCACAAACAAGATATGGAACGCCGCCCGCTTCGCTCTTATGAACATTCCGGACGACCTTACAGATACTTCTCTCCCCTCTGACGACAAGCTCGGAATTGAGGACAAATGGATACTTACAAGACTCTCCGAGCTTACCGGCGAGGTTTGCGAAAACCTCGATAAATATGAGCTCGGCATCGCCCTCGGCAAGCTCTATGACTTCTTCTGGGGCACATTCTGTGATTGGTACGTTGAGCTTATCAAGCCCCGTCTCTTTGACAAGGAGGGCTCATCTCATACAGATGCCTGCCGGGTACTCTCTTTCGTTCTCCGCAACCTCACAGAGCTTCTCCATCCGTTTATGCCGTTCATAACGGAAACCATCTGGCAGCAGCTCCCGCACGAAGGCGAAAGCATTGTGATAACAAGCTATCCGAAGGCTGAGAACATCCCGACATTTGCTTCCGACGCAGATAGTATGGAGCTGATCATCTCCGCCGTCAAGGCTGTCAGAGCACGCCGCGCGGAAATGAATGTTCCGCCGTCCAGAAAAGCAAAGATGATAATCGTCTCGGACGAAAAAAATGTCTTCAACTCTTCCGCCTCCGCTTTCTTTGAAAAGCTGGCGCAGGCATCCGGCGTTGAATATGCAGACGATTTCCACGACGATACGGCTATTGCGATAGTTTCCGAAAAGGCGAAGATATTCATCCCGCTTGCGGAAATGGTTGATATCGAAGCGGAAATTGCACGTCTCTCTGCGGAAGAAAAGAAGTTTGAAGGCGAGATTGCCCGCATAGACGCCAAGCTCTCAAACGAAGGCTTTGTTGCAAAAGCGCCTGCTGCAGTTGTTGACGCGGAGCGCGCAAAACGCGAGAGCTATGAAGAAAAGCTTGCTTCCGTCAGAGGTTCGATTGAAAAATACAAAAACTAAATGAGAAAATTCCTTCGTTTATTCGACTAATAAGCAAAAGCAAGGCAAAAATACTTTTGAAAGGCGGATAACACAAATGAAGAAAATTTTAGCATCAGCCATCGCACTTTTACTTCTGCTTGCGCTTCTCTGCTCCTGCGGAGGTAAAAACGCATCGGACGGGTTTGGCAAAGGCGAAGAATCCGGCAGCGGATATTACGATGAAATCAGCTCCGACCCTCCGAAGCAGGACAGCTCAAACGACCCGTCATCTCCCGAGCAGAAGCTCATCAAAAGATACCGCGTAACCCTTGAAACGACCGAATATGACAGAACAAGATCTGAAATATCGGCTCTTGTTGAAAGCTACGGCGGATATTTCTCCTCCTCAAGCGAAAGGGGCGGAGGGACATCATCCGGAAGACGCTCATCTCGCTACGGAGAATTTACAGTTCGTATTCCTGCAGAAAAGCTCGATGAGTTCATTTCGGAGCTCGGCGGAAAAGGCAATGTCATCTCTTCAAATCTTACAACAGATGACATTACGGAGTCGTATTATTCGTATCAGTCACGTCTGGATGCGCTTGCGCTTCAGGAACAGAGAATTCTTGATATGATGGAAAAAGCGGACTCCCTCGATTATCTGATAAAGTTGGAGGATAAGCTCTCGCAGATCCGCTCAGAGATAAACGAACTTAATTACAAGCTGAAATATTATGATAAATCAGTTGACTATTCGTATGCAACGATAAGCCTCTGCGAGGTTATCGAATATACGGAAGAATCCGATGTAACATTTATTTCCCGTCTCGGAAATGCCATAAAGAAGACATTCGTTGTATTCGGGAAAGTCGTCGGCGAGCTTTTGATAGCGATTGTGTGGCTTTTCCCCTTTGCACTTGTGTGCGGAATAATTGCCTTTATAGTTGTTATTTCGGTTAAGCGCAGAAAGAAGAAAAGAATTGCCGCAAGCGAAAAAGCTCCGGAGCAAAAATAACAAAGCAAAAATGACTCGCATCTGCGAGTCATTTTTTTGTTTCAAAAATAATATTTATTTTTCTTTCGGTTCCCTACTTTGACAAAATCCGCACAGAAATAATGCTATCATTATTCAAACGGACAAACAGTCTTTGAAAGGAGAAAAAATGGAAAATCTGATACTTGACTTTTCCGGAGATACACTTACAGCCGTTTTAATGGGCGATATGGATCATCACGGCGTTGCAAGCGTGCGGACGCAGATAGACGATGCAATGTTCCGTCTTATGCCGAAGACGCTCTGCATAGAGCTTTCCGGGGTTGAATTTATGGATAGCTCCGGGCTTGGACTTATACTCGGCAGATACCAAAAGGCGAGCGACCTCGGAATTGAGGTTATGCTTTCAAACCCTTCGCCGAGAACGGAGAGGCTTATAGTTATGACAGGAATAGACAAAATGATAAAAATCAAAGAAAAGGAGGCATAAGACAGTGAAAAGAGTGCTTTTAAACGAAATTAAATGCAGTTTTCTTTCGCTCTCTCAAAACGAGGCGCTTGCAAGAGGCATAATATCAGCGTTTCTTCTTCCCCTTGACCCGGATGTTGAAGAGCTTGCGGATCTCCGTTGCGCCGTTTCGGAAGCTGTCACAAACTGCATAGTTCACGCATACTCGGGAACAGTCGGTACTGTTGTTCTTTCCGCAAAAGCGTATGACGACAGAACCGTAAAAATTTCCGTTTGCGACAAGGGCTGCGGCATTCCGGATGTTGCAAAGGCCAGACAGCCGCTTTACACAACTCTTCCGGACGAAGACCGATGCGGAATGGGCTTCTCTATTATGGAGAGCTTTTCCGACAAGCTGACCGTAGCTTCCCAAACGGGAAAAGGAACAAAGGTCGTAATGACGAGGAAGCTCTCCTCTGCTCCCAATACATAAAAAGGCGATTTTTTCGCCTAAATCAAGGGGGTATATATGGCTGAAGTTAAGCCTGTCCGCAAGGACGAAAATCTTGATCTTATTGACCTTGCCCAGTCGGGAGATACGGCTGCGCTGGAGAAACTGATAACGCAGAATATGGGGCTTGTCAAAAATATAGCGAGACGATTTGTCGGTCGTGGCACAGAATACGAAGATCTTGTTCAGATAGGGTCTATCGGTATGATAAAAGCCGCAAGGAGCTTCGACCGTAGCTTCGGAACAGTATTTTCAACCTACGCCGTTCCGCTCATTATAGGCGAGATACGGCGCTTTCTGCGGGACGACGGAATGATAAAGGTCAGTCGCGACGTTCGCAAAAGAGGAACGGAGATAATGCGCGAAAAGGAAGCGTTTGCCGCCAAATACGGAAGAGAGCCGAAAATATCCGAGCTCAGCGAGCTTACGGGGGTAAGCCCGGAGGATATTGTCTATGCGCTCGATGCGGTATGCCCCGTTTATTCGATACACGAAACGCTCGGAAATGACGATGACGGCGCGACCCTTGAGAGCTTCATATCCTCGGACGAGGACGAAATAGAAAAAACAACCGATCGCCTTGCCCTTATAGGTGCTGTTGAAGGGCTTGACGATGTTAGCAAAAACATCATCAGACTTCGCTTCTTCAGAGAGCTCTCGCAGCAGCAAACGGCAAAGATTCTCGGACTTACACAAGTCAAAGTTTCGCGCGAGGAGAAAAAGATATTTGAAAAACTGCGAAAGCAGCTCTAAACCGCAGGTTTATTGACAAAGCAGAAGCAATATGATAATATATAAGCATCACGGGACGCCGTGAAATAAAATGTAAAAGGAGGCGGTTAAATGTTCAGCTCAAAAATATACCGGATGTTTTCCCGCCGCGGTTTAACTCTGTAAACAGGCGGAGATTTTCCGGTAAAACCGATGCCGCAGCGTCCTGCTGCGGCATCGGAAAAGCTTTTATCGGAGGAAACTTGATTTGAATGTGGCTTTGATCATCGGTAACAACATACGCAGATACAGAAGCAACGTTTCGCTTTCGCAATCGCAGCTTGCGGAGGTGCTTCGCGTTTCGCCTCAGGCGATCTCAAAATGGGAACGTGGGTTATGCTGCCCCGACATTTCCCTTTTGCCCCTGCTTGCCTCGCTTTTTTCAAAAAGTATAGACGAGCTTTTTTCGGATGTAAAGGCATAAAAAATGTGCATACAGGACTTTTGCGATCCTGTATGCACATTTTTGTTTGTCTCAGGCTATTTTTTCGCTCTGCTTCTGCTTTCTCTTTACCGGTATTTTGAAGACCGCGCAAATCAAAAGCACAAATACAGCCCCGAATATCGCACCCGCCGTATCGATCAGCACGTCTGTGAAAAGTCCGCACCTTCCAGGAACAAAAAGCTGATGTATTTCGTCGCTTGCGGCGTAAACCGTCGCCAAGGCAATTGAAAATCCGCAAGCCGGAATCCGTTTAATATCAAAGGTAAATGCAAATACTGTCAATGCCCCGCAGAGGACAAAATATTCCGCAAAATGAGCCGCTTTGCGAACATATTTACCGACAGATTCTATTATTTCGGACTTCTCGGCGTCATCAAGCTCGGAAAAACCGTCTTCTGTCTTATCGAGGACAGAGCCCGTCAGACTCCCGCTGAGAGAAGATGACTCCTCGCCGCTCTGCGCCGACATATAAAAAATGGCAATCATAATCAAAACAGCTGTCGCCAGAGAAAAAATACGCAGAAGTGTCCTCGCCCTCATAATCGCTCCTTTGAACAATATCTTATAAGTACAATATATCACAAAATCAACGTTTTGTACACACAATCCATTATATTTTTAATTTTATCTATAATCTGTTAATATTTAGATGATAAAGTAGTATCATAAAAAAAGATAGAGGTGATAACATTTGCTCACGCTGAAAGGAATTACAAAAGAATATTACGTCGGAGACTGCGCCGTTCCGGCATTGCGAGGTATAGACATCAGCTTTCGGGAAAATGAATTTGTTGCAATACTCGGACAATCAGGATGCGGAAAGACAACTCTGCTGAACATTATCGGCGGGCTTGACAGATATACAAGCGGAGACCTTGAAATAAACGGCGTTTCAACGAAGAAATACAAGGATAAGGACTGGGATAAATACAGAAACCATTCGATCGGCTTTGTATTCCAGTCATATAACCTCATTCCTCACCAGACCGTGCTTGCAAACGTTGAGCTTGCGCTGACAATCTCCGGCGTTTCAAAAGCAGAAAGACGGCGCAGAGCAACCGAAGCGCTGACAAAAGTAGGCCTCGGAGACCAGCTCAAAAAGAAGCCGAATCAGATGTCCGGCGGGCAGGTACAGAGAGTTGCAATCGCACGCGCGCTCGTAAACGACCCGGATATTCTCCTCGCCGATGAGCCGACCGGCGCCCTTGATACGGAAACAAGCGTTGCCGTAATGGAAATACTCAAAGAGGTTGCAAAAGAAAAGCTCGTCATAATGGTTACTCACAACCCCGATCTTGCCGAAAAATATGCAACGAGGACCGTTCGCCTCCTCGACGGCAAGCTCATTTCGGATTCGAAACCGTTTACTCCAAGCGATAAAGACAAAAAGATCGCCGCAGAGCGGAGCATCGCAGAAAAGAAAAAGGGCAAAAAACAAATGTCGTTCGCAACGGCAACCGCCCTTTCCTTCAACAATCTGAAAACTAAAAAAGGCAGAACCGTCCTCACCTCATTTGCGGGCAGCATAGGAATAATCGGGATTGCGCTGATAATGGCTGTTTCAAGCGGTTTTAAGAGCTATATAAACACCGTTCAAGCCGATACCCTTTCATCTTATCCGCTCAGCATAACCAGAGAATCAGTTGATCTTGCGTCTCTTATGACGTCAATGGCGAACGGAAAGAGCGATTCTGTAAGTCACTTGCTCGACAAGGTATATTCCAAAGAGGTTCTCGGCGAGATGTTTGCAACTATGGCGTCGGGAACAAAAAAGAGCGAGCTCTCCGGCTTTAAAAAGTATCTTGACAGTGGCGAAAGCGGCATAGAGCAATATATAAACGGCATTCAGTACGGTTACGGCGTAACGCCCAAAATATATCGCCTCGGAGACGACGGAAGCATTCTCCGCGTAAACCCCGGAACCGTTATGGAAACGCTGTACGGCGCAGATTATTCCCAGATGTCGCAAAGCTATTCGAGCTATTCCGGAGCAAACTCATCTGCGGTATGGTCTGAAATACTTGACAACAGAGATTTTGTAAAATCACAATACGATGTTCTTGCCGGCGAATGGCCCGAAAAGGATGATTATACGAAGTTAGTGATCGTAGTTGACAAAAACAACGAAATCAGCGATTTTGCCCTTTATTCTCTCGGCTTGCGTGATCAAAAGGATCTTGATGATATGAAAGCAAAGATCCTTGAGCATAAGCCGATAGAAACAAAACAAACAACGTATACCTATGACGAAATTCTCGGTCTCGAATACAAGCTCATCCTTGACACGGATCTTTGGAAATATGATGAAAGCACAAAGCTTTGGACGGACGGCAGCAAGGATGAAGAATATGTCAAAAGCACAGTTGAAAACGGAGAGACTCTTACAGTTGCCTGTATTCTCCGCCCGACTCAAAATGCATCGGCAACGTCGATCGGCGGCGTCATAGGATATTCATCTTCCCTTACAAAGCATATCATCGAAAAAACAAACGATTCGGAAATAGTAAGAGCTCAGCTTGCCGATGAATCGACAGACATTTTCACAGGGTTGAAATTTGACTCGGGAGAGAAAAAAGAAATCACGATGGATGATGTAAATGCGTATATCGCAACTCTGCCGGAAGAAGAGCAAGCGAAAACCAAGGCTTATATTTCAAAAATGAGCGAAGAAGCCGTTATAAAAATGTTTGAAGCAAAGCTGCTCGGTCAAACCTCGAAAGCAACTCTTGCAGATAACCTCAAAACACTTGGAGTAAAGGATCTTGAAAACCCGGAAGTAATCAATATTTATCCCGTCGATTTTGAATCCAAAGACAACGTAAAAGATGTCATCTCGGCTTATAACGAAAAGATGAAGGACGCAGGAGAGAGCGAAAAGGTAATAAGCTATTCGGATTATGTCGGAATTTTGCTCTCGTCCGTCACAAAAATAATCGATACGATAACTTATGTCCTTATTGCCTTCGTTGCAATCTCGCTCGTCGTTTCTTCAATAATGATCGGAATAATCACATATATCTCCGTCCTTGAACGGACAAAGGAGATCGGTATTCTCCGTTCAATCGGTGCATCGAAAAAAGATGTTTCCAGAGTTTTCAATGCGGAAACGTTCATAATCGGGCTTATTTCCGGCGCTATGGGTATCGGCATTACGCTACTGATCCTGCTCCCCATAAATATTATACTGAACTCGCTGACCGGCATCGCTTCGATAGCTTCTCTGCCGCCGCTCGGCGCAGCAATACTCATCATTTTGAGCGTACTTCTGACAGTTATCGCAGGACTTGTCCCCGCAAAGATAGCATCGAAAAAGGATCCCGTCATTGCACTCAGGACCGAATAATTTTCCAAAACAAAAATCCCGTTTTCACGGGATTTTTTGTTTTATAAACGTTTATTTGTTTATGGACGCTCTGCCGCCGCTTTTTTTACCGGCGCCGCCCGCGCCTGTGCCGTTGCCCTTAGAGAGTATGAAAAATACTGCTCCGCCTGCCGCAATTACGGCAACGATTGCAAGAACAATGACCACTGTAACAATTGCGTTCGATCCTTCAACCTTCGGTATAACTTCTCTTCTGACTACCTCGCCGCATACCGAGCATTTGATGACTCTTGAACCCTCTTTCTTTCTTGTCGGTTCAACTTCAACAACAGCTTCGCCCTCTACGTGACCCTTTGCCGCTACGATAACCTCACCACAGACAAGACATTTCTGAGGATTTGTGCAGGTTGCTTCGCCTGCGGGAGTGTGCCCCTTTGCGGCAGAAAGAACTTCACCGCAGACAAGGCACTTCTGGGGGTTCGTGCAGGTCGCAGGTTCGCCAGGGGTATGTCCCTTTGCAGCTGCGATTACCGCATTGCAGACCGTACATTTCTGAGGCTCTGTGCAGGTTGCTGCTGTGCCGGGGGTGTGACCCTTTGCGGGGATTATTTCTCTCTGGTCATACGCTCCGCAGTTCTTGCAATAATGCTCTTTCTTGCCTGCTTCCGTGCAAGTAGCCGGAACTTCGTTCCAAGCCCAATCGTGACCCTTTGCCGCTACTGACTCTGTATATATGATCTGACCGCAATCGTTGCATTTTTTGGTTATAAGTCCGTTTTCCGTGCAGGTTGCCTTTGTTTCGGTTGTCGATACGTTTGCGTGAGTGCAGACCTTCTTCGTCGTTGCCGTTATAGGATCAGAAGTTTCTCCTGCTTCGTTCGAGTCTGTCTTTGCGTATCTCTGATAAAGGATATATACCCTGTTATTTTCAAGGCCTGTGAAGAGAGGCGAAGCCTGCCAGCTCTTTCCGTCGATCGAATATTCGCAGCCTGTTACGGCGTTGAGCTCGATTGAAGTTTCCGTAACGGTTTTGACTGTCGGAGCCGGAGCTTTTCCGAGCGCCCTTGCAGACGTTCTGAGACCCCATTTTGCTTTGAAATACGTCTCGCCGACTTTTCTCCAGAACAGGTTATATACAGTCGACGGCGTAAGGTTTGTGAATACGCCGGAGGTGCTCCAGGTCGATGCGTTTGCGTCAAGAGAATATTCATAGCCTGTGACAGCTTTGACAATTATTCTGCTCTCTGTTATCGAAATAATTTCGGGTTCGTATTCGGTTGACGGATCTGTCGAACCGCTGCCGCTATCCGTCTTGCCCGTTGTGTAGTCTACGTTTCCTGCGCCGAATATAACTGTAAGGGGTTCGCTCGGCAGACTTGCCGCTGTATCTCCATCGGCTGCAACACGTGCATAGAAATTATATTTGCCGTTCTTGTCAAGACCTGTAAAGACCTTTGTCGAGCGCCAGTTTACGCGGTCCCAGGAGAATTCGAGATTTCCTGTCGAATTTTCGCCGCGCTCAAGAGTTACAGACCCGGTAGCTGTGTCTTTGCTTTGCAATACGGGAGCGCCGGGCGTCGCAGCTCTGTTGAGAGCGCGCTTGACTGTAATTCCAACACCGTTTGTGCTTTCACCCTTTACCTCGCCGTATGAAGCTGTAACAGCCGTACCGGAGAGAGTGATTATGTTTATTGCGGGAGAAGCCGATGCGCTGCCTTTGAGTTTAAGGCTGAATTTTATGGTTATTTCTCCCGATGTTATAGCGTCCGAGCCTGTCGTAGAACCGAACGGCTCAAGCGTTATTGTTGTTATGCCGTTGTCGGAACTGAATCCGCCCTTCTGTCTCCAGGACTGCGCGGGCATCGACCATTCAAGAGTACTGTCGTTGACAAAGTCGCTGTCGGAATATGTAAGAACTATTTTGAGGCTCTTGAGTCCGCTTGTCGCCGTTGCAATATTGTCAACCTTGACGGTAAACTCTTCCCATTCGTCAACAACCATAATGCTCGGTCCCGTAAGAGTCATTTTGTATGCGGGACTCGTCGTTCCGTCCGCAAACGCGCAGAGCGTAAAAGCGGAAAGACAGACAAATGTTAATGCGATAATCATTGCAATTATCTTTTTCATATTCATTCCTCCGTTTTGTTTTACTCGTTTGAAAACAGTATTTTGCTTTATTTCTTCAATGCGGTGGTTATGACATTCTGTATCTCATCGTCCGTAAGATTTGCTTCGGTATACAGTGTGCAACTGATTGCGTAGTCCTCTCCCTTGTATCTCTCCCAGCCGACCATTCTTGAGCCGTCTGTGAAAGTAAAGTAATAAAACTTTTCTTCGCCGTCGTCAAACGATCTGACCGCATTATGGTCTATATCTTTTTCAACGCCGTGAACATATGAAAAATCAATATCCTTTGCACCTCTGAAAACGAATTTGTTTCCGTTGCAGGTAAACTCGATCTGACCGATTTTTCCGTCTATAACGGAATAAACGGGATTTTCCACAACGTTTTTATTGACTTCCATTACTATTTTCAGCTTTTCATAGATCTCGTTTTTCTGAAGCACTTCCCACTGAATCGTTGTTGTTGCGGTCGTCGTTGTTGCAGACGGCTCCGTTGTCACGGGGTCTTTCCCGCAAGCGCAAAACAAAACCGAGACAGCGCAGGCGATTACCAAGAGAACTGCTATTTTCTTTTTCATTGTTTGCTTCCTCCGTACAAAAATCGATTATTTTCCAGACGGCTTTTGAGCCGCAGTATCATACGTTCGCAATGTCTTTTGCTCATTATAACACAGATGATCCGAAAATAAAAGTGTTTTTTGTTAAATTATTTTACGGAACCCGTTGCTATTATGTCGCTTTCTCCGCATATCGAGGAAAAAACGACATCTCCCTGTTCAATCGGGGCGTTGACAGTAACCTTCGAAAGCGCTTTCATCGCCTCAAAAAGCTTCTCCTTTGAGATCGGTGCACTCGTCTTTACGGGCAGATAAACACCTTCTCTGTTTGCGACCTTTACAGTCGTTGTGAGTGTTCTTGTCGGATGGGTGAGCTCCGCTATTGCATACTTTTCGCCTCTCGGGCAGGTGTTTCCCGTCACGATAAAGCCGTCTGCCGTCTTTTCGGCCGTTACGGTACAGCCGATCGGGCAGTTTATACATATCATTTCTTTCTTTTCACCGATATTCATAGCTCCAACCTCACTTTACTATTTCAACGGTGATATCGCCGTCACATTCTTTGAGCTGTTCGCCCTTTATGCGGACGAACTCCATCTCACCGGGCGCAACCTTGCGTTTTTTCTGGAGAAGAAGTTCCTTCTCTCCGCAGGAAACACGAACCTTGACATTTTCCATAACCGCGCCGACTCTGAAATAGATTTTGATATCATCCGGATCCTCCGCAACATCGATTCTCTGCGGAACCGTGTATCTGACGCCGCCCGTTGCGATAACGGAAAGCGAGCGGACATATTCGGGCTCTTTGCAGCCTGCTTTGACGAATTCCGCCGCGCTCTTTCCGGCAAGCTCCGCTTCCTCGGAAACGTAGTCAACGAGGTCGTGAACGTGGAGAACGTTGCCGCAGGAATAAACGCCTGTCTGCTCGGTTCTTCTGTTCTGGTTGACCGTCGCACCGCCCGTAACTCTGTCCAGCTTTATGCCGGCACCCTTTGTGAGCTCGTTCTCGGGAAGAAGTCCGCAGGAAAGGAGAAGCGTATCGCATTCGATATACTCGCTCTTTTCGGGAATGACGCGCAGATGCTCGTCAACCTCGGAAACCGTAACACCTTCAACTCTCTCTTTTCCGTGTATCTTGGATACCGTGTGGCTGAGTTTGAGCGGAATTCCGAAGTCGTTCAGGCACTGAACGATGTTTCTGTTAAGTCCGCCGGAATAAGGCATAAGCTCGCATACGAGCTTGACATTTGCTCCTTCCAGCGTCATTCTTCTCGCCATAATGAGACCGATGTCTCCGGAGCCGAGAATGACAACGTTCTTTCCGGGCATTTCGCCCTTTATGTTGATAAATCTCTGCGCAGTACCCGCCGTATATACGCCTGCGGGACGTTCACCGGGGATATTGAGCTGTCCGCGGCTTCTTTCGCGACAGCCCATCGCAAGCACAACAGCACCTGCGTCAACAGTAAACACTCCGTCCTCGCTGTTCATAGCCGTGACGATGTGTCTGCCACCTTCGCCCTGCTCGATTCCGAGCACCATAGTCTTTACGATATAAGGGATTTCCCTTTCGATAACCATTTTCTTATATCTGTCCGCGTATTCGGGTCCTGTCAGCTCCTCGCCGAAACGATGAAGTCCGAAGCCGTTGTGAATACACTGGCGGAGAATGCCGCCGAGCCCTTCGTCACGTTCGATTATAAGTATATCCTTTACGCCGCTGTCATAAGCGGAAACGGCAGCCGCCATTCCCGCGGGGCCTCCGCCTATGATGGCAATATCACATTTTTTCATAATTGTTCTTCCTCCGCCTTATTTCCTGTTCCCAAGCAAAAGTCTTGAGCCGCCGCCCGTTTTTGTTACCTGATTTTCGGCAATTCCGAGCTCCTTTGCGATGAGCTCCGTCACAAACGGTGTGCAGAAGCCCGCCTGGCAACGTCCCATTCCGGCTCTTGTTCTGCGCTTGATACCGTCGGTCGTCGTCGCCTTCGGGTTCTGTCTTATAGCGGCGAGTATCTCGCCCTCGGTGACCGTTTCGCAACGACAGATGACTCTTCCGTATGACGGGTCTTTCTTTATCATTTCGTTTTTCTCCTCTGCGGAAAGTGTGCGGAAATGCTTGCAGGAAACGCGTGTGTCGATATGCTCTGGTTTTTCTTCAAGCGTAAGTCCGGCGCCGGCGAGCAGGTTTACGATATATTCCGCTATTGCGGGCGATGACGAAAGGCCCGGAGAGTCAATTCCGACAGCGTTCACGGCTCTGGGAGAATGAGCGGAAACTTCGAGGATAAAGTCCTCGCTTTCCTCGCAGGCGGAGCGAAGCCCCGCAAACGACGTTATAACGGCTCTGTAATTTATGCCGTCGGCAGAGAGAGACGCCTTTTCCTTTATTGTGTCAAGGCCTTCGATCGTCGTTGTCTTGTCGTCCTTCTCAGTCTTTTCAGATGTCGGTCCGACGAGAAGATTTCCGTCAACCGTAGGCGTGACAAGTATGCCCTTGCCCGCTTTTGTCGGCGTTTGGAAGATCGTTCTTGAAACAAGTCCGCCCTCGGATTTATCGAGAAGCATATATTCACCCTTCTTTGCGACGAGATGATAGTCGTCTCCGTAGAGACGGGCAACCTCGTCAGAGCCGAGCCCGGCAGCGTTGACGATATATTTTGCCTTTATCTCGTCTCCGCCTTCGGAGGTGAGAGTGTAAACTTTCCCGTCATCGGATATCGATGCAACCTTGAAATTGCAAACGAGATCGGTTCCGTTATCCATAGCGTTGCCGACGGCTGCAATCGTAAGATCGTAGGGGCAAACTATGCCGGATGACGTGCAAAGCAGCGCGCCGACTATGTTCTTCGAAAGCGCGGGCTCAAGGCTTCTTGCCTCGTCACCGGTTATAACGGAAAGTCCCGGCACGCCGTTTGTCTTTCCTCTTTCGCAGAGCATTTTGACGTGCTCGAGTTGTTCATCGTCAAAGGCAACGACCATTGAACCGTTGTTTTTGTAATGGACATCGAGCCTGCGGCAGAGGTCCGCCATCATAGCCGCGCCCTTTACATTCAGCTCCGCCTTCAGCGTTCCCGGAACGGGGTCATACCCGCCGTGAACTATCGCGCTGTTTGCCTTTGTCGCGCCGAGAGCAACGTCAGCCCCCGCTTCGACAATGCATACGCCGAGCTTGTACTTTGCGAGAGCCGCCGCCGTAAGACCGCCGGTCACTCCCGCTCCGATAATCGCAACATCGTAAATCATTTTCTTTTTATCTCCAAATCTTTATTTCAATACGTCGAGAATGCAACTTGCGTCCCCAACGATATAATCAATGTTATATTCCGTTTCCCTTGCCTGCTTTTCGGTTGTTTCTCCGCTCAGAACAAGCATCGTTTTAACTCCCGCATTTATCCCGCAGGCAATGTCCGTATACATTCTGTCTCCGATGACAAGCGTGTTTTCCTTGCAGATCAAAGGGTCTTTTTTCCTCATCCATTCGATTGCCAGAAGCGGCATTTCGGGGCGCGGCTTGCCGATATAATACGGCTTTTTGCCCGTCGCATTGAAAAGCATACCGCAAACGGAGCCGCAATCGGGAACATAGCCGTATTCCGTCGGACAGACGAGATCCGAGTTCGCCGCAATGAACGGAATGTCCTTCTCTGTCAGAAGTCTTGAAACATCGTCCAGCTTTTTGTATGTAAGCTCTGTGTCATAGCCCATAACAACGCCTTCGATATCGTCCGAGTAGTTCTCGCAAACGCAGACGCCCGCTTCACGCAGTTCTTTTTTGAACGACTCCGTTCCGGCGACGTACAGTCGCTTTCCGGGGAGATTTGCATTCAGATAAAGGGCTGTCGCCTGCGATGACGTTATAAAGTCGCCTTCGCTTGCGCCAATGCCGAGCTTTCCGAGCTTTTTGACATATGCCGAAACGCTTTTGGACGAGTTGTTGGTCATAAAAAGGTATGTTTTCCCCTGACTGCGTATCGCAGAGAGCATTTCCTTTGTAAACGGAAAAAGATTGTCACCGAGGTATATCGTCCCGTCCATATCAAACAGGAAGAGACGAATATCTGCGAGTGTTTTGGTATCGCCTTTGATTATCATATTATTCTTTCTGTTGCCTTTCTGTATTCCGTCGGACAGACGCCGTATTTCTTGCGGAAAAGCGCGGAGAAATAAAGCTGATTGTCATAGCCGAGCATTTTTGATATTTCGCCGATCGGAAGCTCGCCGAGAGCAAGCATTTCCCTTGCGATTCTCAGCTTTTCCGATATAATGAAGTCCTTCGGGGCATAGCCGAGAAGTCTTTTGAACATACGGTAAAACGAGTCCGGTGTCATATCGAGAAGATCGGAAAGCTCGCTCTGCGCAATGTTTCTTTTTATGTTTTCGTGTATGTAACGAAGAACCTCTGCAAGCTTTTCGTGCCTTTCCATTATGTCGCTTCCGCCCGATCTCGGTATCGCTCCGTCAAGCGCAATTTTCGCAAGAGAATATACCCCATTTTTGATCTTTACGGCGTTTTCGAGTCTTGAATTGGTAAATTCTCTGTCCGCAAAAAGCGAGCAAAGCTCTTTGCAAATCGATGTAACCTCTGCGCCCTTATCCCCTGTAAGGCGGAGCTCCAGGTCAAAGAGTGAAAAGACGCGGAGATTTGAATATACGGAGAGGCTTATTGCCGCAAAGACGACCGTCGTTCCCTCGGAGACGTCAAGCGTGTATTCCGTATCACACGGGATAACTGCCGCTTCCGCTCCAGAAACGACAAACTGCCTGTCGTCCGCGTCGATAAGAAGACTCCCGTCCTCAACGCAGAGAAAAAGCTCAAACGGCAATTTTGTCGCAATGACCGTTTCGTTATGGCGGTAAGTTTTTCTTTCCGAAAGCATAAGGCTTGCGGAAACCGTGTTTTCGAGTGTCAGCTTTTCCAAATTCATTCCTCCGTTTTTATTTTTGATGAAGCAGATAAACCAAGAAGCACACAGCGGCAATCGATACGAGAAGCAAAATGATGACAGCAATTATGTTTCTGCGTGTAAATTCCGGTTTCGCGTCGGTCTGCGGCGTCAATTTCATTCTTGACGTTATCGGCATTATGGCAAACAGGAACAACACGAGAAGAAAGGCTTCCGGCAGGAAAAGAGCAACGTTTTTCAAAGCTCTTATCAACGTAAAAAATTTGTATGTACTCTCCGTTGCAAAGTAAGCGTGATACCATTTCATAAGGATCGGCGTCAGGAGAAGGTTGCATATCATAGACACCGAGAACTTTGAAAGCACCACCCTCCCGACGGAGAGCTTTGCCCTGTAAAGGAACAGACCGTAAATAAAGGAGCCTGCCATCTCTGTGATGATGAAGGGGAAAAAGTAAGTCCCTTTGGGGAAAAGAAACGCACCGAGCGTATCGCTTATCGCCCCGCTCGCAAGTCCGACGAGAGGACCGTATATCATTGATCCGAGGGCGTTTGCGTAAAACCCGAAGGTTATATTCAGGCTTGGCGCGATCGGAATGCTGATGCTTTTCAGGATTATCCTGAGCGCCGTTATCATCGCCGCAATGATTATTGTTCTCGGGTTTGTAAATTCCGCGGCGGCGCATCGCCAGTAGTCCTTATGAAACGGCGACGAAAAGCTTTCAAGCGGCGTGCTTGACGTATTCACGCATATTCCCTCCTCTCTCTGCTGCATTTATATTATATCAGGGTAATTATATCACCAATAATCGCATAATGCAATAGAAAGAGACAAATTTATATATGTTTTTTACGCAACCGAGCCTTTCTTCAAGAGACTCATAAATGCCGAGGAAAGCCTTTCCGTCTCCGACACATCGCCTTTTGCAAAAAGAACATAGTCTCTGTAATAAACAAACTCCGTATTCTCCGCCGGATCGCAAGGAGCGGGCTCATAATTGCTCTTCATTTCGGCGCAAAGGCGTTCCGCATCGATCGACGTTTTCGCCTTCACAATAATCATCTGAAAGCCGTCAGAGGAAAAATCCGGAGCGAAGATCGCCGCATTTTCTATCGAACTGATATACGTTTTTTCGGAAACGCCGAGAATATAGCAGTCATCCGTAGTTATTCTCTTATCCGTAAGCGACCTTTCCGCCGCGCCGACCATTTTCTCTGACATTTCGGAAAAAGATATATTTCTCATCTCCCCGCAGGAGCAGAGAAAGAGCGCTGTCAAAAGGAAAATTATCAAAAATTTCTTCATAAAAAATCACCTCAAAGCTATTGTTTGAGGTGATCGGTATTTTTATTCGTCAATGAGCTTCATACCAGCTCTGCCCCTGCGAAATTTCAACGGTCAGCGGTACGGAAAGCGAAGCCGCGTGCTCCATTTCGTATTTCAGTATCTGCTCGGCTCTGTCTGCACAGTTCTCCGCGGCTTCAACGATAAGCTCGTCGTGAACCTGCAAAATCAGTCTTGCGTCAAGCTTTTCATCTTTCAGCCGTTTGTCAACGGCGACCATTGCCATTTTGATGATGTCCGCCGCCGCACCCTGGATCGGACTGTTCATTGCAACTCTTTCTCCGAAGGCAATCTCGTTCTTCCTGTGCGATTTCAGTTCCGGAATATACCTGCGACGCCCGAACAAAGTCGTCACATAGCCGTCTCTTTTTGCTTCTTCAACGACATCGGAAAGATACTGTTTTATCTTCGGATATGATCGGAGATAGCTTTCTATATACTCTGCCGCCTGTCTGCGACCGGTGTGCAGGTCCGCGGCAAGAGAGAATTCTCCCATTCCGTACATTATTCCGAAGTTGACGGCTTTCGCCTTCTTGCGCATTTCGATTGTTACTTCATCCTTTGAAACTCCGAACATTTTCATCGCCGTCGAGGAATGAATATCAAAGCCGGAAAGAAATGCTTCCCGCATATTTTCGTCGCCCGAAACGGCACAAAGCAGGCGTAACTCTATCTGCGAATAGTCGGCGTCGATAAGAACTCTTCCCTCGCCCGTCGGAACAAAGAATTTACGGAATTCCCTGCCAAGCTCGGTCTTTATCGGAATGTTCTGAAGATTCGGTTCAGCCGAGGAAAGCCTGCCCGTTGCCGTAACAGCCTGTTTGAATCTGGTATGGACCCTGCCGTTTTCGTCTGCCGCTTCGATAAGCCCGTCCGCATAGGTACTTTTAAGCTTTCCGTCCGCACGGTATTCGAGAATATAGTCTATGGCGGGAGAAAACGGTCGTAGCGACTCAAGTACCTCGGCGCTTGTCGAATACCCGCTCTTTGTCTTTTTTCCGGTCGGCAAATGCATTTTCTCAAAGAGAACCTCTCCGAGCTGTTTCGGCGAATTTATGTTGAATTCCGTGCCGGCAAGCATATATACCTGCTCGGCAAGCTGTCTTTGAGCCTCTCCGAGCACGAATGAAAACTCCGCGAGCTTCTCCGTATCGACCTTAAAGCCCTCGCTCTCCATTTTATAAAGCACTCTCGCAAGCGGGAATTCCGTCTCTTTATAGAGCTTCATCTGCCCCGTTTTTTCAAGCTCGGCAACAAAAACATCGTAAAGCGCAGATATATAATACGCCTCGGAGCCCGTATCCTTCGTCTCTGCGCAAAGGTATCTCGAAACCAGCTTTGCAAGCGAAACTTCGCCCGCTCCGCCAACACAGACGTAACCCATAAGCATTACGTCATCTATGCAGGATGAGAAGTCAATGCCGTATTTTTCGAGTCTGTGGCACATTTCCTTTACGTCATAGCAAACAAGCCTTGCCCCGCCGCAAAGAAGGTCTTTGCTTTGCGTAATTCCGTTTATACAAAGCAACTTTCCCTCGCACGAAAGATATACCCTGTCGTCTTCAAAATCTATCGAGCAACCGTACACGGCGTTTCGGTCAATATCGCCGACACCCGCTTCTTCTGCTTCCGGCACCTCCGGAGTTTTGTCCGCAACCTCCGTCTCGCCAAGACCGAAACGCTTTATGAAGCCCGAAAAATCGAGCTTTCGGAATATATCATAAAGCGCCGCGCTGTCAACGCCCTTGTATTCAACATCGCAAAGAGCGGGCAGCGACGGAACGTTTTTGTCTATCCTTGCAAGCTCACGGGAAAGATATACGTTTTCCTTGCTTGCAATCAGCTTTGTCTTTGTGTTCGTCGATACGCTTCCGGAGGAAAGATTTTCATAAAGGTTGTCTATATCTCCGTATTCGGCAATCAGCTTTCCCGCCGTTTTCTCGCCTATACCGGCAGCGCCGGGAATATTGTCCGAGCTATCGCCCATCAGCGCCTTCATATCGACAAACTGCGAAGTGTCGACGCCGTACTTTGCGCGGAATACCTCCGCATCGTATTTTACGGATTCTCCCGTCGTCGCAAGCAAAACGGTTGTGTTTTCGTTTATGAGCTGGAGAGAGTCCCTGTCACCCGTAACGATATATGTCATAACGTCATTTTCGCCGCATATGCGTGAATAAGTGCCTAGGATGTCGTCCGCTTCATAGCCCGAAAGCTCAACGCAATGCGCGCCCATAGCCCGCAGACACTCCTTTGCGGGGGCAAACTGCGAAAGCAGATCGGGCGGGGTCGCGTGCCTGCCAGCTTTGTATTCCGCAAACATTTTATGGCGGAATGTCGGCGCGTGAACATCGAAGGCAACGACAAAATAATCAGGCTCTATCTCCGCTATGTGCTTTGAAATTATATTTATCATCCCGTAAATTGCGTTTGTCGGCGTGCCGTCCCTTGCGGTCAGCCCGCGGACACCGTAATAAGCGCGGTTTATTATCGAGTTCCCGTCAACGCAAAGCATTTTCTTCATATCGCTTCAGCCCTCTTTTCCGATTGTTAAGCATAGTATATCACATTTTTTATTATTTGCAAACAAAATCTTGACAAATCGAAAAGGTTTTGTTATAATAACATTCGCGATGCTACTATGGCTCAGTTGGCAGAGCGCGTCCTTGGTAAGGACGAGGTCGCCGGTCCGAATCCGGCTAGTAGCTCCAAAAATCCCGCACTTGCGTGCGGGATTTTTATTTTCCTCTATTTCAGCGGCAAAAGCATTAAAACAAGCTCCTGCCAGCCGGTCCTGCGCGAGCGGAACCCCTTTGGGTTTCTTCCGTATTCGATAAATCCAAGGCTTTTATAAAGGTTCATAGCGGCGGCATTGTCCGAGACAACGTCCAGCTCAAGCTGCTCATATCCGGCGATCTTTGCGCACTCTATGCACGCCTCCGTAAGCGCCCTGCCGATTCCGAGCCCCCAAAAGTTCCTTTCAATGCTTATCCCGAACTCCGCGCGATGACTGACTTTTTCCTTTCTGCCAACGGCGTCAATCCCCGCCGTTCCGACGATCCTGCCGTCGATAAAGGCGCATATCTCTATCTCCCTGTCGCTTTCTTCCTTTGAAGAAAGATAAATTCTTTCCATTTCGATTTCCATAGTATTTTCGTCCGGATATGACAGGAGAAAATCTGTCTCGTCGTGTGTCAGACGAAATGTTCTGCAAACCTCTTCGGCATCGGCAGCCGTTGCATTTTTCAAAACACAACTGCGACCGTCCTTAAGAGCAACAGTATTTTCAAACCTCATTATTTCTTTCTCCCATAAGGCTTTTTCTGCTGACGACACCACGTTTTCATAACAAAGTTATGCGGCAGATGCTTTACGGCAAACACCTGAAGTCTTGCCGCGGCACCGCAGACGGAAACCTTCTTATGCTTTTTCATATCTTTTATTGCACGACCGACAACCTGCTGCGCCGTGTAATAATGGCTGTAATACGTTATGACGGAATCGTCCTCGACAGCGCGATCAAAAAACTCTGTCTTGACCCAGAACGGGCAAACAGCCATAACATCTATTCCCTTCGGCGCAAGCTCTGCGGCAAGCCCCTGCGAGAAGCTTAGCACAAACGCTTTGCTTGCAGCGTAAACGTTTATATAAGGAACAGGCTGGAACGAAGAAAGCGACCCCATTTCGTATATCTGACTTCCGTTTTTCATATAAGGAATTGATTTGTATGTCATTCCGACAAGCGCCATATCGTTCAGCTCTATCATCTGATAATATGTTTCAAGAGGCATATCCGTCGTTGCCGCAAATTTGCCGAAACCTCCTGCGTTTACAAGCACCTCAACCTCCGGCTTTTCCTCTTCAAGCATTTTTCCGTATGTCTCTATGCTTTCCTTTTTCGTAAGGTCGAGAGAGATCGGTCTTATCTGCGCGCGCGTCTTGCCTTTCAGCTCTTCAAGACGGTCAAGCCTGCGGGCAATAACCCATATCTCGTCAAAATTATGGCAGGCGTCAAGCTGAAAAACAAATTCTCTTCCCATTCCGGAGGAAGCCCCTGTTATAACGGCAATTTTCATATCTATCAAAAACTCCTTTTCCTTTTGCTTAGACAAATTTTATCACAACGCACCTCTGTTGTCAACAGTTTTGCCGCGCAAAAGAAAAGCGCCCCGCAAGAGGCGCTTTCATTTTTTAAGAGCGTATTCAGTTGCTTGCTACATATGACGAAAGATCCGTCGGAACTTCAATATATGCGCCGACTTCGGGACTCCATATGCCGACCTGATCCAAGCACTTTTTCGTTATCAGGACCTTGTTTCCTCCGACAAGACTGAATTCGAGACCGATATGGAAGTTTGTCCAATACCCTGTAAAGTAACCGTTTTCGTCAATTCCAAACGAAATTGTCGGAGCCATATAATGATACTCCTTTGCAGAGCCAAGAATCGTCTTTCCGTATCTCTCACGGACAGCCTGCTCCAGCTCCTCGATGTCGCTTCCGTAGACTTCGCCGAAATCAAACTCACCAAGATTTATCTTTATCTGCATCGATCCGCTGTCGAATGTTGTTACTTCCGCCTTTTCAAACAGTTCTTTGGGAAGCATATTCCTTATATCATCTATCGAAGGCAGGAGCAGACAACTGTCTGATTCATCGGAAATATTGTATTTGGTCTTTTGCCCGCCTGCGTTCAGATACTCTGTTTTGTCCTTTCTGTAAACGGATGCCTCGCTCGTTTTTCCGTCTTCCTCTATTTTAATTTCGCCGGATCCGATGATAACGCCGCTGGTAAGTCCCTTTACGTCGCCGCCGAAACGCACGTTCAATTCGCTCTTGACGCCATCAAATTCGTATTTTGCGTTATTTATCATATAGTATTTATAAGAGTCGCGGTCCCCTGTCTTCATCAGAGCTCTCATAAGCAGATAATATGCTTCGTTTTCAAGCTTATAATCGTCAAGATTGCTCGGAACGTCAACCTTGACCTTCGCTCCCGTGTTCAGAATCTCTGTATCAACCTGAGCCGCAGAGGAGGAAAGCGTCGTTCCGTCAACATTTTTGAGCATAAGATCATAGCTGACGGAATGTTCGCAGATTATGCCGTCTGAGTCTATCGTAACGGAGATCAGTGCGTTCGAGATCTCATATCCGTAATTGTATTTTTCGTATTCCGAAAGAGTATCAGCAACGCTTTTGAAACAACGGAGAAACTCCTTCTGATCAAGCACAATGCCGGTTATCTTTGTTTTGCCCGATACCGTTTCGACCTCAACATCATCAAACGCTTTTTTCGGAAGTTCAACAAAGAGCTCCTTGAAAGGGGAAATGAGATTATAGGCAGCTATCGGCTCAACCTCAATGTCAAATTTCCCCTTACCGACTCCGGCAACTGTAACATAAGCATAGCCGTTCTCGTTATAAACGGAAGCTCTGCCGCTTGACAGAGAGCCTTTGGATTCAACATATCCGGAAGCTATGGGCTTTTCGGTATCAAAGCCGGATATTTTTGCCCCGGACGAAACCTCTGTCAAAACACTTACGCCAAGATACGATGTTGCCGTCGCCTTTGACAGCATAGCATACTCAACGGCGCTGAGACTTCTCGTTTTTCTGAAAGCGTTGAGATATGCCTTATATGCGTCTGCCGCAGAAAAATAACTGTCTATATCAGCCGGCACGTCAACCTTGACCTCCGCTCCGGGATTGACAAATTCTATTTCTATCGAAGCGTTAAGCTCTATATCTTCGTCTTCCTCTGTTTTTGAAGCTTCGTCTTTGACAAGCGTATAGTCGAGGCTGTATTTCGATATATATCCGTCGCTGCCGATGCACACATTTACATTGACGCCGCGGAATGACATTTCCGATAGCGAGGAATAATCATCCTCTTCAATGAATTTGAGAAAGCTCTCAAGCGCTTCTTTATAACTGCTCTTGAACTGCTCCGAAGTCAGCTCGAAGGCGATTGTCTTTGTGCCGTCATCGTTTTCAACGATATTGACATCCTTTAAAATCTCCTCGGGAAAAGCAACGATTGATTTTTTCGTCATTGAGGAAAGGTTGTATGTAATTGCTTCGGGAGAGTCGATTGCAATCTTCTTTTTTGACAGTTTTGCAATATCGATATATGCCATTCCGTCCGCATTGTAAACAGATGCGCTGACTGTGACCCCGCCCATTGACAGATCGACAACGCCTGATGAAACGGGTTTTTTATCATTTATGCCGACGGTCTTTGCGTGCGTTTTGACATCAATTCCGATTTCCTCTTCGCCATTGACCATCGAAACGCCCATTTTGCAGTTATATTCAACGGCACTGAGCGCTTTTGTTTTTCCGTAAGCCTCAGAAAATACATCGTACGCCGTTTTCTTAACAGGCACTATGACTTCGGCTTCGGTTGTCGATGTGGTTGTTTGCTGGGTTTTTCCGCAAGCTGTGAGAAGAAGCACGGAAGCGGCAATAGCGAGCGCGAGTACAAAAATAGTGATTTTCTTCATTTATGAGTTCCTTTCTGCCATAGCTTAAAAAAGCCGCCGTAATCAGATCGAAAACGGCGGTTTTGACATTTTGCTTATCAAAGATATGCTTTCAGATCTTCGGGAAGCTCCTCTTCCTTTACGGAGGAAGTAACAACGAGGCTTATGCCGGCTTTCTCTGCAAAAGCAACAGCAGGGCGGAGGAATCTTGCGAGTCCGTCAACCGTGTCGTCGCACATTTTCATCGCAGAGTCGATAAAGACGTGTGTAATATCGTGATTTGAAGCGTAAATACCGCATACAAAACCGTAAAGTGCGTCCGCGCCGGAGATGCCGTATTCGGATGTATCCATAAGTCTTGCCTGATATGTTACGTCGAAACGGAGCTTATCGCCCTTTTCAAGGCAAACGACCGCGCCGTTTGAAGAAGACGCTGCTGCGTTGACCATTTCGATGAGAGTTTTTGTTTTTCCGGTGCCCTTAAGGCCTACGATGAGTTTAGTCAAGATAATCACTCTTTCTCAGCGGATATGGATTTTTCTCTCCTGCGCACGTCCGCTGACAATGGCGCAGGATGTTATCTGCTATAATAATACTACATTTGAACGCATTTTGCAAGTGATATTTTCTTCAAAATGATTAAATATTTTTGAATATCGGATTTTTTATGGCTTTTCGAGCGTGCTTTTTATCATTTTTTCGGCTTTGATTCTCGGAATGATGACTTCCCTTCCGCATTTTTCGCATTTGAGCTTGATATCCGAGCCTGCGTACAGAACAGAAAAAACATTCTCCCCGCACGGATGCGCTTTTTTCATCACAAGCCTGTCCCCGACGTTTATCTTCGGTATTGCCATAAAAGTCACTTCCCTTCGTCTTTATTATATCATAGGCACCGGGGAAAAGGCAACATATTTTCTGCAAAAAGAAAAAGGCGGAAATTCCGCCGTTTTTCTTTATTTTTTGACTGCGATTTTAATAACGTGCTCTTTTCCGTCCGGATAGAACAATGTTTCAAAAACAGGTTTCCCCTCGGATATGACATCTCCGTCAAGGCAAACGACGTTTTCCTCGCCGCAGGAAACACATACCCGATATATGCTTTCCCCTTTTATTATTTCAAGCGAAAAACCGCAGAAGTCATCCGAGAGCGCGGGAGAGAAATAAAATCCCCCGCCTGATTCTTTGTAGCCGCAAAGCGACGATATAACAGCTGTCCTGTACCAACCGGCGGCGCCTGTATACCAGCTCCAGCCGCCACGTCCGGCGTTTCTGCCGACAGAGCCGACATCGCCGCAGAGGACATAAGGCTCTGCGCCGTATCGGATGAGCGTTTTTTCGCTTCCGACTGCCGGATTTATATCGCAAAGCATCCGGAAAGCAAGCCCGCCGTCTCCGATCTCTGCCGTGGCCATAGCGCCCCATACGGCAGCGTGCGTATACTGACCGCCGTTTTCTCTTATGCCGGGCGGATAGCCCTTGATATATCCCGGTGAGCGGGAGGTCTTGTCAAACGGGGGAGAAAGCAGCTTTATAATTCCGAGGTCGCTGTCATACAGCTCTTTTATCGCCGTCGCCATTGCCGTTTTTGCCCGCTCTAAAGGTTTTCCGGCAAGACAAAGAACGGAGAATGCCTGCGGAAGAATGTCAATCCTGCATTCATCACAGGTCTTCGAACCGAGGGGCGAGCCGTCATCATAGAATCCTCTGATATATCTGTCGCCCTCAAAGCAATACGCCTCGACGGCGTTTCTCATACCGCTTGCCACAGTCTCAAACCTCTGTGCCACAGTATTTTCTCCCCGCTCCGCGCATATGACGGCGAAAGCGGAAAGTCTTGCGGAAGCAAACTGGGAAAGCCATACGCTCTCTCCCTTTCCGCCCCTGCCGACCTCGTTCATCCCATCGTTCCAGTCGCAGGTGCCGAAGAGCGCCAACCCGTGACTTCCGGTTCGGCAGAGTCTCTCCGCCGCACGGAGGAGATGTTCAAAGAGAGTATATTTTTTCTTTGTAAACCTGCCGAATTCATACCTTTCAAGCTCTCGTGCATCAAGCGGTGCGGATGAAATAAAAGGCAACGGCATATCGAGGATCGTCTTGTCATCGCTGCGGAGAATATACTCCTCTGCGGCATAAAGAAGCCAGGCGCAATCGTCGGAACAGCGTGTTCTTATTCCGTAATGCCCGCCTCCTCCCTCATACAGATTATGCCACCAATGCATAACGTCGCCCTCCTCGTATTGATGGCAGGCGCAGAAAAGTATCTGCTTTTTCAGCAGATCCCCGCCGACTGAAAGACAATCCTGAAGCTGATCCCGAAATCCGTATGCTCCTCCGTTCTGATAAAAGCCTGTCCTCGCCGTAATTCTTGAAACGATACATTGATAATTGAGCCATCGGTTTACCGTCAGATCAAAGAGGGGATCCGAGGTTTTTACAGCTACGGGCGGCTTTATATTCAGGCAAGCCCGCTCTCTTGCGCCTGATGAAAATGCCTTCTCGCAGTATTCCCTGTCGGCGTCCGTCCGATAAGCAAACAGAGCAAAGTCACAGCTTGCCGACTTCTTTATTTTCAAAGACACACATATCGCCGCACAGTCTGCGGTTCCGCCGTATATTGCGCCGTCAGTCATAGCGGCAGCGGTGTCCGTATAGACCTTGCTTTCCTCCGAATTTGTTATTATCTCTATTTTCGGCACGATCTTTTCCCCGCATATCCTGCGTATGCGCACGGCATTTTTTGCCGTATCGCAGGAAAAGAGATACCCTCTTGCGTCAGTCGGAAAAGCCCCGAGACAAGGCACAGCAGAATACGTTATGCGGACATTTTCCTCCTTTTCCGACGAGAGTTTCAATGCGGTATATTTCATTGCGAGCTTTTCGTCAAGCGTAACCTCAATCTCGTAGCTTATCCCGCAGACTTTTCCGGTATATCTGACACCGCCGAAAAAGTAATCGGCATATGCCGAGCAGCCGCAGAGGTCAAAGCGAGCCGATGTGTTTCCTTCGCCTGTGACTTGCATTATGAGCTTCTCTCCGGAGTCTTCCGTCATTGCGCGGCCGTCGTGCGGTGTGAGTTTCAGCTGCGAGCTGTTTGTACCAAAGGTAAAGCCAAGAGAATTCTGCGTCGCAACAAAGCCTGCGGAATGCGTCGATACAATATGCGCCCAGGGACGGGCGATTTCTTCCTTATCGCAGAGGAAGCCGTCGTCATAAAACGTTCCGCCGTATACCTTTTTGATCTCGTTTTTCAAAGGCGGACGCTCGCAGGGAAAAACGGTGCCGCAGACCTTATCGCAAAGTGACCGCTCGGCATCTTTTGAAAGCGGCGTGAAATATTTGTTTGAAAACAGCGTGACCGACAGCGGAGCGGAAGCGTCTACAGTAGCTCCGCAGGAACGCAAAAGCGCAAACATTTCAGCTCCGGAGAGCTTTTCCGTATCGATTGCGAAAATGCCGCCGTCAACAGAGAGAAAGTTCTCGCAGCCCATATCCGAGACAAGCCTTTTTATGTGCGAAAGAGTACTCTTGCCGTATTCGTCGCTCTCCCTGTAAAGAACGATCAGATCAAACCGTATTCCCCTTATACAGGCATATCGGAACATACCGAGCATCGCTTTCAGATTTTCGCTCTGTCTGCCGCCCGTGCGGAACAGCCTGACGGCGATCATCGGCAGATCGCCTGAAATCGAAAATTTATAGAAGTCGCTTTTGAGAGACTGGCGGAAGACAAGACCGCCGCTTTCCGTGTTCTCCTCAGGCTGGGGAAAATAGATCGATCTCAGAAGAAACCTTTCGGCACCGTCTGAAATTTCTCCTGTTCCCGCCGCCGACCGCATCATATTTCCGATACTTTTCAAGGCTATCCTGTCGCGCTTTTTTTCGAGAAAATACAGCAGATCTTCTCTGCTTTTCGAATATCCTATCGAGAAAACCGCGCTCTGCGTACCCCCGCAGACTATCCTCGTCAGCGGGTTTACGGGAGTTCCCGTCTTCCCCTCGCAACGCGGCATTTCCTCTGCGGCAAGCTCCCTTTCTTTGCGCGTCGATAACGCGTCCGCTCCCGTATCGAATTCAAAGCCTCCGGCAGAGTTTGCCGTTATGCCGAGAAACGCGGCTTCTCCGGAACCTCTCGGCCGCCTGCGGAACACCAACGCGTTTTCCTCCTCATCATAATCGCATTCGAGGAAAAGTCCGGAAAAGCATTTATGAGCCCTATATGCTTTTCCGTCACGCATAACGGGCTCGAAGCAAAGCATTATTTTTGCATCGGGGATGCTCGTCTTTGCCGATATTATAAACTTCGAATGCTCCGAAGAAACCGTCAGCGAAACGGAAAAGTCGCAGGAAAATTTTCTGCCCCTGTGAGACGAACGATACGTTATTACGTTGCCGTCGCAGAAGAACGAAAAGTCAGAGTCAAGCGATTTGTCCGTATAGCCGAGTGGGACGGCAGAGATCATCCTTCCGTTCACCTCCGCCGTGACGGACAGCCCGCCGGAAAGCGAAAAGCGATCAAAATCCGAATATGAAATGCAATCGTCGCCGTCGTAGAGAAGAATATGTCCGGAGCTTGACGCCGTTATTCTTGTTTTTCCGTTTGACACGGCGCAAACATCGGGATAAAGAATGTTGTGGCGATAGCTTCGTCTTTCAACCGAGCCGACATCCGGCGGAAGCGGCTTTGTCCTGCGCTTTTTTATCCTCTGCGGCTTTGAAACGGGAGCCCGCTTCGGTATTTTCTCGGAAAGAAGTATTTTCCCTGCGCGCATAGATGGGGATTTCAGAAATCTGCGGACAAAGACATCTCCGAAGCAGATATTTGCCGCCGCCGCAAGGCTCATTCCCTTGTGATGCGACATATAGCTTTTCATAACCGCATATCCGTCTCCTACGCGGCTCGGAGACAGATCGACAGCCTCGCAAAAGCCGTATTTTCCGCAAGCGCCGAGCTGCCGCAGCTGCCGTAGCTGTCCGATCGCCGCTCCCGCATTTTCCGCCATCATAAGAAAAACGGAATATGGAGAAACCACCTCGTTTTTTTCGAATTCCGGATCAAGAGAGAGCGTCTCGGCACCGAACGCCCTATATTGATAATTCATTTTGCCGTCGAATGCGAAATATTGCGATTCCGATATGCCCCAGAGTGAAAAATATTTTCCCTGAAAAAACCGTGTAACAGCCGCTTTTTTCTGCATCGCATATGCAAAATCAAGCCCGTACCTGACAACGGAATCTCTCTCGGCAGGCAAAAACAAAGACGGCATAAAGTATTCAAAAGCCGTGCCGCTCCAGGAAAGAAGCCCTCGTCTCCCGCTTTTTGCACCTACTTTCCTCTCCGGCGCAAAATAATGTTCGGGCGGTACCTGCCCGGTCGCCACGGCGTAATAACTCAAAAGTCTCGCCTCGCTCATAAAGATGTCATATCTGCTGTCTGTATACCTTCCGGTTCCGGCATTATAACCGATGTAAAACAGCTTTTTGCTCTCATCGTAAAGCGGCATAAGATCAAGCTCGGAAAGAATGTTTTCAAGCCTCATCAAGGCATCCAGAAGAGAGGGTTCTTCGCAGGCGTATTCCTTTATTCCCTCGCATACCGCAACAAGGCAAACGGCAAAATTTCCGTTGTCAACGGAAGATATAAACGGCTCTCCTATAACCTCAAGGGTCTGCAAATCGTACCAGTTATAAAGGTTTCCGTGCCATTTGAGGAGCTTTTCAATAGAACGCGCGGCGTTGCCGATATACCCCGAAAGCGAGGAGCTGTCAATATATCCGAAATCTCTCGCTGCGAGAGCCGAAACGAGAAACAGCCCGATATTCGTCGGCGATGTCCTCATCGCAACTCTCTCCGCGGGCGAAAACTGATAATTATCCGGCGGAAGATAGTTTGTCTTCTCGCTGACGTTATCCGCAAAGAAACGCCATTCCCTTTCGCAGAGCTTCTTTAATTTTGACCTGATACGTCTCGAAACACGTTTTTTATCCCCCCCTGTAACGGAGCAAAAAAACGATACGGCGGGAAACAGTGCCCAAAGCACGCCGAGAATTTTCAGAAAACCCGGAAAAATAACAACCGAAACAAGTCCGATAACCGTCGATACGAGCATCTTCCCGTAATGGGAAAGAATGTCGCTGCTTTCGCCCTCGCCGTCTGCGGCTGTTTTCCAATCGAGAAAATGCTCGCCTGAGACAGAAAAACGGTACACCGTTCTGAAGGCTGAATCCGCAAAGACAAATGCGTCCTGCGCAAATGACATAAAAGAGAACAAAAGTCGCTCAAAGGCATATAAAACATCTTTCAGGTATCCCCGCAGCGTACCAAACCGAAAAATTCCGCCTGTCAATATCGGCGCAAGGATGCTTTCCGCAAACGGGTATAAAAGATAGGCAAATGCAAAGAGCGACGTGACGTAAGCCGCAGGTTCACCCGAAAAAAGCGATAAAAGCAGCGCAAGCATAGCAGAAAACGGAGCAAAATGCCTGATCGCATTTTCAATTATCCGGTATTTTCCCGCCGCTCCGACGGGGTTTTTTATCGTTTCGCCCGCTCTGTTCTGAACCGTTGCGGGAAGATAAGGAAGCGACTGAAGATCGCCCCTTATCCATCTGTGCAGCCTTGTGTAATAAGAGAGCGCGTTTGAGGGGGTACCGTCTGTCAGGACAACATCAGTCGCCGCTCCGCATCTGAGAAGACTGCCTTCGATAATATCGTGGCTCAGTATTCTCTCGTCCGCTACGGACTCTTCGCAGGTTGAAAGAAACGCCGATACATCGATCATTCCTTTCCCGCAGAAGCATCCCTCGCCTATGATGCTCTGATACAGTTCCTTGCCGTTGCCCGTATAAACGTCAAGTCCTCCCTCCCCACCCGAAAGAAATGCAAATGTTGTTGCATAAGCGGAAGAAAGCGAAGGTATGACAGACGGCTGAATTACACCGTAGCCGCTTGTTATCCTTCCCTTTTCCGCATCAAAGACAGGATGATTGAATGGATGTATCATTATGCCGAGCAGCTTTCTGACAGAGCCGTAAAAAAGCTCGGTATCTCTGTCAAGCGTCAAAATATATCTGCATCCTCGCGCCGCCTCCGCATCGCCGCAGACGCGGAGAAAATCAACGTTTTCTCCGGAGATGAACCTGCAAAGCTCGATAACTCCACCGCGTTTTCTCTCCCAAGCCATATATTTTTTCTGACATTTGACATACGTCCTTTTTCTCACAAAAAGCGCAAAGCCTCCGCCGTATTTTTCGCAGAGCGACGTTATCCTTGCGGCGGCGTAAGCAATCTTTTTTTCGTCTCCCTCGTCCTCCCGGGAAGCCGATTCACCCAAGTCTCCGAGAACGGAAAATACATAGTTTTTGCTTTTGTTGCGGAGATAAAAATCCTCAAGCCTGTCAAAGACCTCGCAGTCACGCTTTTCTCCGTAAAGCAGGGTCGCAACCGTCACAACACACCGCGTCTCTTCGAGCGCCTTCCCCGATGAAACGGAAAGCAGTTTATCCGCAGTGCGACGCAGATAGAAAAACGAAACAAATCGCTTCGACAATTCGAATGCCGGAGCAATCAACAGCGGAAACAAGAATACGGCGGGCGTTCCGACGCAAAGAAAGATGTAAATTCCGAGCATTGCAAGCGTAAGCGAGAACACCGATACAAAATAACAGACGGCGGGCTTTTTATCCTCTTCGAACAGCACCAGACTCAAGTCCTTCCCGCTCGCCTTCGCTTCGCTTATACATCTTTCCGTAGCGCCGATTTCGTCCGTTTCCCATTCTGCGGCTTTTTCTCTTATTCGCCTGACATATGCCCGCTTGGTTTCATCGGAGCAGACCGAATATGTTTCATCGGATGACAGAGCTATGCAGCATCCGCAATACGCAAAAAAGAGCCTTGAAAAATCGATCTGCGATATTTTCGCATCGCATAAAAGCAATTCCGCAAGCTCGCCTTCGCTTTTGCCCGGCTCTGAAACAAGCTTGCAGATACGAACGGCTGCCGCGAGCCGCAGTATATCGCAGAGGGCGTTCATCTCGTCCGATGAAAAGCGTCCCTTCTCTGCGGAAAGCGCAATCGAAAGCGTTTCCTCGCTTATCCTTCCGCGGCAATTCGATATATATTTTTCGGAAAAATCATAAATATAAGGGTCGTTTCCGCGCCCTTTCGGGAGCTCCTTTATATGCGACAAGCTCTTTATCGCCGCTTTTGCGGCATTGAAAACGTCATCCGCTTTTTTGTATCCGGCAAGAGGAAAAACGTCTTTTTTCTTTCTTCTCAAAAACTGCGGGACGTTCACCGTCTCCGCCTTTCCGCTATCGCGATTCATCGGAGTCAAAGCACTCATAATACCCTCCGCAAATAATTTTTTATTTATATTATTTGCCTTGCCGCCGGTGAAATATACGACCCGGAAAAGCAAAAAGTCGCAAAAGACATAGCCCTCTGCGACTTTTTTATTCATTTGTCACCTATTATTTTTATGCTCGCCTTTCCGCCCTTTTCGGAGAGAACAAAAGACGAAGAACAGTTTTCGTAAAACGAGAGGACATTTGCGTTGGCAAAGATTATTCTCTGCGCCGAAACGCATATTTCCGTATCTGTTTTCTGCTTTCTCAAAGGTCCGTGCGCACCGAAGATAACAAGCTGTGCATCGGAATAAAGTCCGTCGGTTCCGGTCTCCTCCGTTGCCGCCCCGCTATAAAGAAGAACCTTTTCATCGCCCAGAAAGACGGAGAAATTTATCACAGGATGAACCGACCTTTTCAGGAGAACATAGCCCGGAAGCACTATCTTCATATCACCGCAGGTGACCGTCGATTCCGCTCTGCGGTTGTAAAATTCAACCTCCGTTCCGTTCTCCTCGGCAATATTAACAAGCTTTAATATCTGCTCCGCATCCGATGCGTTCTCCGCCGAGGGCAGGAGCAATTTGTTTATTTTGTAATAACCGCAAAGCTTATCGAAGGAGGCAACGTGATACCTGTGCAGATGCGTCAGAACATACAGGTCTATCTCGCCGGCAGCGTAGCCCGATGTCTCGTTCATCGCCCTGTACGGAACGGAAAATCCGCCTGTCGAAATATCGATCACTATGCTCCTGCCCCGATAAACAAGGCTTACGGCATCGCTTGATTTTTCGCTGAGCGCAACGGCATAAATATCGTTTCCGGAAATCCCACGCCATACGGAAAGCCCTCCGGCAAAAGCAACAACAGCGGCAATAAACACCGCAAAAATCGCTCTCGGCTTTATCTTTGGCACAAAGACAATCAGCGCAACGGCGATGAACGCCGCCGCTATGATATACGGAACAAACGGATATTTTATTGAGATATAGACGCCCGAAGGGGACGCAAACATTTCCGCAAGACTGCATATGAGCTTTATAAGATATTTTGATACAATTCCAAGGGCGGGAGCCGCTATCGGTATTCCCGAAACAAGACAAAGTATTGCCAGAAGATACAAAAGCAGCTGCGAAAGCGGGACAAGCACAAGGTTCGAAACCGGCGAAACGAGAGAAACGCCGCCGAACGCAAGATATGTTATCGGGAGAGTGAAAAGAGTTGCGATCATCGTAGCGCAAAGGGTTCCGAGAATATATAAAAAAGCACCACGGAACAACTTCTTCGCCTTAGAGTATGTTTTTCTTGTCATCGGCTTGAAATGCGGAAGGAGCTTGTCCGTAAACAATACCAGACCCAGCGTCGCCGAAAATGACATCCAGAGACCAACATCCCACACGGCGCCCGCGCGAAGCGAAAGTATGATTGCAAGCGACGCAAAAAGCGACGTCAGCGAATCTCTTTCTTCACCTATAAGCTGGGATATAAAATATATGATAAGCATTATCGCCGCGCGAAGTACAGATGCGGAAAGCCCTGTTATTACGGCGAACAAAACCGTCGCGGCTATGGAAACGGCTATTCTTATCTTCTTTTTCAACCCGAATGTGCGGAGCGAAAATTCAAGCCCCATCGCAAGCACGGAAAGATGCAGGCCGCTGAGCGCCAGCAGATGAGATGTGCCGCTTCTGCGAAAAGCCAGCTTTGTTTTCTGCGTCGCCTTTTCCCTGTTCCCGAGAAAAATCGCCTCCGCAAAGCCCGCCTCCTCCCCGCCTATATTATCCCCGAAAATGTTTGCGAGAAAGACATTTGCTTTTTCGGGAAACGTCAGCTTCCCTTCGCTTTTCAATGTATATTCATCCGCCACAATTGACAAAATGACACCTTTCGAGCGCATATAAGGCAGATCGGAATCGTCAGGTTCTGTCAAAACAGCTTTCGTTTCAGCATTTGAATGAAGCCCGAGCTCCGGAAGAAACGGAAACTCGATGCTTACCGAAAAATCGGCTTTGCTGCCGTCAACCGAACTGACCTTTGCATAATAAAGCGAGCCAAACGGCTTTTCATATATGATGTCCGTTATTTCAAACGAAACTATATGCTCGTTTCCGTCCGCATAAGCCTTTGCCGCAGAGTCGTTTTTAACATTTAGCTTTCCTACAAAAATTCCCGCAAGCGGAGCCGCAACGGTTATAACCGAAATAATAATCGCAGCGACCTTTTTCTTTGATCCGATCACGGCAAAAACAGACACCGCAATGGCTATGACAACGGAAAAGGCGGCAAATATTTTGCCAAAATCAAATAGCAGAGTGACCGAGAGCGCAAAGGAATAAAGCGCAAATATAAACGCGCCTCTTTTCCCGTACACATTCATCTCCGTCACAACCTTTCCCGAAAAAATAAAAACAAGAGCGGACGCAGAGTCCGCTCCCATTATATTTATTTTTCAGCTTTTTTCAAGTGTTTTCGGATTATTTTATCTTTTCAAGACGGTTTTTGAGCTCTTCGGCTTTTTCTTCATAGCCGGGCTTGCCAAGGAGCGCAAACATATTTTTCTTATACGCTTCAACTCCGGGCTGGTTAAAAGGATTGATTCCGAGCATATAACCCGAAACGGCGCAGGAAAGCTCAAAGAAATATACGAGATGACCGAAGTCTCTTGCCGTACGCGATGTGAGCTCGATTGAAACATTGGGAACACCGCCGTCCGTATGAGCCATAACAGTTCCAAGGAACGCCTGCTGATTTACATAATTTATCGTCTTTCCCGCAAGGAAGTTGAGCCCGTCTGCATTGTCTGCGTCGGCTTCGATGACGAAGTTATCCTCCGCATTTACGTTGATGACCGTCTCAAACATTATTCTCGTGCCTTCCTGAATAAACTGACCAATCGAATGAAGGTCCGTTGAATAAACAGCCGAGGAGGGATAAATTCCCTTTCCGTCCTTGCCTTCGCTTTCGCCGAAGAGCTGCTTCCACCATTCGCAGGTCATAGCGAGAGCGGGATCGTTTACAGCGAGAATTTCAACCGATTTTCCGCGACGGAGAAAATAATTGCGGAGCGCAGCATATTTCATACAGTCGTTTGAGAAAACGTCGCCTTTTGAATATTTATCCGCTGCATCCTTTGCTCCTGCGAGCATTTCGTCAATATCGATACCGGCAACGGCGATCGGAAGAAGACCGACTGCGCTGAGAACGGAATATCTGCCGCCGATGTTATCCGGAACGACAAAGCTCTCGTATCCAAGCTCTTCCGCCTGCGGACGGAGCGCCCCGCGAGCCTTATCGGTTGTTACGAAGATTCTTTCCGATGCAGCCTTACCGTACTTTTTCACAAGCATATCGCGGAAAATTCTGAAAGCGATTGCAGGCTCGGTCGTTGTGCCGGATTTCGAGATGACGTTTATGCAAACGTCCTTGTCCTCGCATATTTCAAGCACGTCGCGAAGGTGCGAGGAGCTGATGTCGTTGCCGACGAAATATATGTCCGGGGTTGCCTTTTTCTTGTTGTTATAGCTTGCGCCCTTTACAAACTCGATAGCCGCACGCGCGCCGAGATATGAGCCGCCTATACCGATAACGACGAAAACGTCGCAGGTCTTTATAATCCTCTCCGCCGCCTTCTTTATGCGGGAGACCTCGTCACGATCGTAGTTGTCCGGAAGGTCGCGCCAGCCGAGAAAATCCGAGCCTGCGCCCGTACCGCTGAAGACCGTGTCAAAAGCGCGCTTTGTTTCGTCTGCCATAGCCGCGAGGGAAAAATCCGTCACGAACTCGCGCAGATATTTGTCTGTGAAACTGAATGCCATTTTATGTACCTCTCAAATTTATTTTTTATGTAAGCGGGCAAGCCCGCATAGCTACATCGTTATCCGGCCCTCTGTCGGGCTTTCTTCTCCGCCCGCGGAATGCTGCTTTCCGCAATGAGCCGCCTCTCCGCCGCAAAGATGCGAGGAAAGACACCTGCTCTCTCCGCCGGACTGCATAAGTATCACGGACGAGCCGAGATTTCCGCACCAGTGCCTTGATATTTTGTCTTTTTTATCTTTTTCTCTGTTATTCGACATAATTCTTTTCCAAAAGCGGTTTTAACGTAGTTTTTCCCGCTTTTGAAAAATTATTCGTCATCGTATTCCTTCAGTTTTGAAGCTTTGTAGCCGTCAAGCCCCGCTCTCTGCATTGCGCCGAAAATTCTGTGTCGCAAGCCCTTGTTTTCTCTTTCAAGCGTCGCAAGCAAAATCTTCATCTCTTCGCGCTCCGTCTTTTTATTTGCGGGACATTCCGATTCAACAACCGGCAGCTCCGCATTCGACGTAAAATATCTCAGATCCTTTTCCTGCGCATATATGAACGGGCGGATGACCGTCACGTCCGAGCGGTCAAGATAAGTCACAGGAGAAAAGCATCCGAGTCTGCCCTCGTAGAAAAGGTTGAGCATAAAGGTCTGAACGGCGTCGTCAAAGTGATGACCGAGAGCGATCTTCGTCGCTCCGTGCCTCTTTGCCGCATCGCAGAGCATTCCCCTTCTCAATTTTGCGCAAAGCGAGCAGGGGTTGCTCTCCTTCCTTATATCAAAAACGATTTTCGCTATATCCGAAGGCTCGATATAATATTTGATGCCAAGCTCCTCGCAGAGCCTTTCGATCGGCGCAAAATCCGCCTTTTCCTTTCCGATCTCCTCAAACCGCATATCAATCGTCACGGCAATGAGCTCGAACGGCACGGGATAAAACTTCTTCAGGGTTGCCATTGTATAAAGCAGGGCGAGCGAGTCCTTTCCGCCGGAAAGCCCGACGGCGACGGTATCGCCTTCCGAAATCATATTATAATCGTCGCAAGCGCGCCTTGCGAAGCTCAAAAGTCGCTTCAACCCTTTCATAACACTACCCCTGTTTTCCGTTTTTTCCTGTATATAATATCAAACTCACACGCATTTTTCAAGTATGAACGATGATTTTTGTTTGTTAATTTTTTGTTGTGAAATAAAAATGGAAATATGTTGCAAGGCTTTTCCCGAATAAACAAAAACCGACAAAGGCAATACTTATTTCGACACAAAAATACGGTTGCTTTTGGGAGAAATGAAAAATGTATTATAATAAAGTCGAACTTTGCGGCGTGAATACATCAAAACTGAAAACACTCACCGCAGAGGAAAAAAACGAACTTTTGAGGAAAGCAAAAAACGGTGATATGCGTGCAAGAGAGGAGCTTATATCCGGTAATATGCGCCTTGTGCTGAGCGTTATTCAGCGTTTCGGAGGCAGAGGCGAGGAAGCGGACGACCTTTTTCAGGTCGGTTGTATAGGACTTATAAAGGCAATAGACAATTTTGATCTCGGCGTCGGCGTCAAATTCAGCACATACGCCGTACCGATGATAATAGGAGAAATCCGCAGGTATCTGCGGGACAACAGTATGATAAGGGTCAGTCGAAGTCAGCGCGATCTCGCTTATCGTGCCCTGCGTGCAAAGGAGGAGCTTTCTCTGCGGCTCTCCCGTGACCCGACGGACGCTGAAATTGCGGCGGAGCTTGGCGCCGAAGCCGCCGATGTAACGGAAGCGCTTACGTCAATAACGACTCCGCTTTCAATCTATGAGCCGGTTTCGGGAGACGGCGGCGACGCTCTCTACCTTATGGATCAGCTCAGCGACGATAACGAAAACGACGAATCGTGGATAGACAATATCGCAATCACCGAGGCAATGAAGCGTCTTTCGGAAAGAGAACGCTCGATCATCTCAATGCGTTTTTTCAGCGGAAAAACGCAAATGGAGATAGCGGACGAGATCGGCATTTCGCAGGCGCAGGTATCACGCATAGAAAAAGGCGCGATTGACAGAATTCGCAAGCAGATATGAGCATTTAAGGCAAAAATTCATCTTTCCCCGCAAAGAGAAAGATGAATTTTTGTTTTTTGCTTTACTTTGCCCTCCGCAAGTGATAAAATGATGTCATAAAATATTCAGAGAGGGCAATTATGCGTCTTGACAAATTTTTGACGGTCACGGCAACGGCAACCCGCAGCGAAGGCAAAAAGGCTGCCCGCAGCGGAGCCGTTACGGTAAACGGGGTGGCGGTACGGGACACGTCCGTTCATATAGATGAGGAAAACGATAAGGTCTCATTCCGCGGCACGCCGGTCGTATACAAAAAATTTACCTATATAATGATGAATAAACCTACAGGCTACATCAGCTCGACGGATGATCCAAGAAAAAAGACCGTTCTTGAGCTTCTGCCGGAAAACCTGCGTCGCCTCGGACTTTTCCCCTGCGGCAGACTCGATATTGATACAACGGGGCTCCTCATTCTGACAAACAACGGTCAGCTTGCGCACAGGCTTCTTTCTCCGAAATATCACGTTGACAAAACATATTTTTTCACCTGTTTTCCTCCCGTGTCCCGCGAGCAGGCAGACAAGCTCGAAAAAGGCGTTGACATAGGCGAAAAGACGCTCACAAAACCCGCAAAAGTCGCCCTTTCGGATGACGGCGCAAGCGGCTTTATAACAATATCCGAGGGGAAATTTCATCAGGTCAAGAGAATGTTTTTCGCCGTCGGCTCCGAAGTGACATCGCTTGAGAGGACCGAATTTGCAAAAATTCCGCTGGACAAAGCCCTTCGCGAAGGGGAATTCAGACCGCTCACGGAAAGCGAGGAGGAACTTCTCGAAAACGCTCCGCAGTAACCGCATTTTTTAATATATTAGAAAATTTTGCTTTTTGGGTTAAGTCTTGTTTCGATTTTCCCTGTTATTGTGCAATTTTCACAAATATTTTTTTGAAACTTTGGATGAATAAACTCTTTCATTGTACTTTCATTTTTGATATAATATGCTTGTAATTTTTTATGCAAACGCTCCCCTTTTGAGCCTTGCATAAAAACGTCCTTCATCGGCGGCTGAAGGACGTCAAAAAAATCTCGTTTTTTGTCGCCGGGAACGGAGTCAATAATGGCAAGCTTATCACTCAGACACATTTACAAAAAATATCCGGGCGGTGTTACAGCCGTTTCCGACTTCTGCCTTGAAGTCAGAGATACGGAATTCATAATTTTCGTAGGACCTTCGGGCTGCGGTAAGTCAACGACGCTGCGTATGATCGCAGGTCTTGAAGAAATCACAGAAGGCGAACTTTACATCGGCGACCGCCTTGTAAACGACGTTGCCCCCAAGGACAGAGACATCGCAATGGTGTTCCAGAACTACGCTCTTTATCCGCATATGACCGTTTTCGACAATATGGCGTTCGGTCTTAAACTCCGCAAGGTTCCGAAGGAAGAAATCAAGCGTAAGGTTGAAGAAGCTGCAAGAATCCTTGACATTTCTCACCTCCTTGACAGACACCCCAAGGCTCTTTCCGGTGGTCAGAAGCAGCGTGTTGCGCTCGGTCGTGCAATCGTTCGTAACCCCAAGGTATTCCTTCTCGACGAGCCGCTCTCAAACCTTGACGCTAAACTCCGTGCCGCAATGAGAACAGAGATTACAAAGCTCCATCACAAGCTCGGCGCAACGTTCATCTACGTTACGCACGACCAGGTAGAAGCTATGACAATGGCAACGCGTATCGTCGTTATGAAAGACGGTATCATCCAGCAGGTTGACTCTCCTCAGAACCTTTATGACTCCCCCGTTAACCTCTTCGTTGCAGGCTTCATCGGCACACCTCAGATGAACTTCATCAACGGTAAGCTCCTGAAAAAGGATGACGGCGTTTACCTCAAGTTCGGCGACATCTCCGTCAAGCTCCCCGAAGAAAAAGGCAACAGCGAAGAGCTCAAGCCCTATATCGGCAAGGAAGTTATCGCAGGTGTCCGTCCCGAATGTATCGTTGATACTCCTATGCAGATTGCCGCTCTCAAGGATTCTTCCTTTGAAGCGTATGTTGACGTTACAGAGCTTATGGGCTCCGAAATCCTTCTCTACCTCATCGCAAACAGAGTTGTTGTTGATGAAGAACTCGCTTCAAAGAAAAATATAGTTATCGACCGTTCCGGCGAGCAGAAGCTCACAGCTCGTGTATCCCCCCGTTCCACAGCACGCAACGGAGACACGATCACAGTTGCAATCGACACGGCGCGTATGCACCTGTTCGATAAGGAAACCGAGAAGCGCATAGTATTCAAGAGCGAACTTCCCGAAGAAGAATAATTGAAAATATAAAACCGCTCGTCCAAACGGATGAGCGGTTTTTGATTTTACATCGGTCCCTCTCATTGCAAACAAGCTAATTTGCGATGAGAGGGGCAAGTTTTTAAATATGTATTAAATCTGCGTTATCAATAAAGCCCGCCGATAACTCCTCCTGCAATAACCCCTACGATTATGGCATAAATAACCGAGATGACTACACCGACAATAACTCCGGCAAGCGCACCTTTTCCTGCACTTTTGGCTTTCTGCGGATGAGTATCCTTATTCACAAGATACAATATAAGACCTATGATAGGAAAGAAAAATCCAAGCACCGCAAAACCCGTGCTCGGCGCATCGTCTTTTGCGTAATTTTTCGTCTGGATATTACTACCCTCAATAGCGCAGCCGCATTTTACGCAAACGACTGCATTGTCATCAACCTGCTGACCGCAATGTGTACAAAACTTCATTTTTTTACTTCTCCTTACAAAATATTTCGTCTTTCGACAATCCTATTTTATCCTACTTTATCCTACTTGTCAATACAAAATCGTATTTTATTATAGAATTATGTCATAAATATATTGTGGCGGTGATATTTATGAAACCTCTCAAGGAAAAGATCAGCATAACGCTTGACGGAGATTTGCTTGAAATCCTGCGCAGCGAAGCCGAAAAGGACGACAGATCGCTTTCGCAGTATATCAATCTTATTCTTAAAGAACACACAAAGGACAAATTTCCTCAAAATAAAAACGGCTCAAAATGAGCCGTTTTTGTTTTTTTATAGTCAAAAGAGTCCGGTTATTCTGCCGTTCTCGTCAACATCGATGTTTTCCGCCGCGGGAACCTTCGGAAGCCCCGGCATTGTCATAACGTCGCCCGTCAGAGCAACTATAAACCCTGCCCCCGCCGAGACTTTTACGTTCTTGACTGTAACTGAAAAATGCTCCGGCGCTCCGAGCTTCTGCGGGTCGTCCGAGAAGCTGTATTGCGTTTTTGCAACGCAGACCGGCAACTTATCAAACCCGAGCGCCTCCAGCTTTTTAATCTGCTTTTCCGCATTCGGCGTAAGCACGATACCGTCGCCGCCGTAAACCTTTTTAACGATCTGCTCAAGCTTTTCTTTTATCGTGCAATCAAGCCCATACGCAAATTCAAACCTGTTTTCCTCCTCGCAAAGACGGACAACCTCTCTCGCAAGCTCTTCTCCGCCTTCGCCGCCCTTTGCCCAGACCTCGGAAAGCACGGTGTTCACTCCGAGCTTTTTGCACTCACCAGTCACAAGCTCAAGCTCGCTTTCAGTGTCCGTCGGAAAACGGTTGACTGCGACAACGCAAGGAAGCCCATACACATTTTTTATATTCGAGACGTGGCGAAGCAGATTCGGCATACCGTTTTTGAGGGCTGTAAGATTCTCTTTTGCAAGGTCGGTTTTCGCCATACCGCCGTGCATTTTCAGCGCTCTGACCGTCGCAACTACAACAACCGCTGATGGCGTAAATCCTGCCGCGCGGCACTTTATATCAAAAAACTTTTCCGCTCCGAGATCTGCGCCGAAACCCGCCTCTGTGACGGCGTAATCGCTTGTGGCAAGCGCGGTTTTCGTTGCAATAACAGAATTGCAACCGTGTGCAATATTCGCAAAGGGTCCGCCGTGAATGATTGCAGGCGTGCCCTCAAGCGTCTGAACAAGATTCGGCGCAAGCGCGTCCTTCAGAAGCGCCGTCATAGCACCCGCCGCCTTGAGATCGCCGGCGGTGACCGGTCTGTCATCATATGTGTATCCGACGATTATGTCCGAAAGCCGCTTTTTGAGGTCGGAGATCGACGTCGCAAGACAGAAAACAGCCATTACCTCCGAAGCTACGGTTATATCGTAGCCGTCCTCTCTCGGCACGCCGCCCGTCATCCCGCCGATACCGTCAATGACGGAGCGAAGTTGTCTGTCGTTCATATCGACACAACGACGGAGAGTAATTTTCTTCGGGTCTATTCCGAGCGCATTTCCCTGATAAATATGATTGTCCACCATTGCCGCAAGGAGGTTGTTCGCCGCGCCGATAGCGTGAAAATCGCCTGTGAAATGCAGATTTATATCTTCCATAGGAATAACCTGCGCATAGCCTCCGCCCGTCGCGCCGCCTTTGATTCCGAAAACAGGCCCGAGCGACGGCTCGCGAAGCGCAAGCACCGCCTTCTTCCCGATTCTGCGAAGTCCGTCCCCAAGACCGATTGTCGTCGTTGTTTTTCCTTCGCCTGCGGGCGTCGGCGTTATGGCTGTGACCAATACGAGCTTTCCCTGCCGACTGCCGCATTCCGAAAGGAACGAAAGGCTGATTTTTGCCTTCGCTCTGCCGTACGGCTCGATATATTTTTCGTCAATGCCGGCAGTTTGGGCAATTTCATATATATTTTTCGGTTTTACAGACTGTGCGATTTCAATATCCGTCATCATTTTCCGCTCACCTCTTCAGCATTGTATTCTTATACATTATAGCCTATTACGCTCACTTTGTAAAGTGGGAAAATGAAACGACGTTTTCTTTTGTCGGAGAGCCGAGGGCATAGCTTTCGGCATTGTCAAGAGTTGTGCGGCTTATGGCTTCGAGCGCTTCCCTTGTCAGAAATCCCTGATGAGATGTAACTATCACGTTCGGAAACGAAAGCAGTCTCGCCGTCACGGAGCTTTGCAGAATGTCGTCCTCCCTGTTTTCAAAGACGTTCGGTTCTTCCTCCTCGTAAACGTCAAGCCCGACGCCAGCAAACTTGCGGTGTCTTATGCCGGAGATGAGGTCGTCCGTGCTTATCAGCGCGCCGCGCGAGGTATTTACAAGGATCACCCCGTCTTTCATTTTCTCAATCGATTCGGCGTTTATCATATGATAGGTTTCTTCGGTCAGCGGGCAATGGAGCGAGATCAGGTCGCTTTCTCGCAAAAGCTCGTCGATTTCCGTATATTCTGCGAAGTCAAGGCTCGGATTTTTGTATTTGTCAAACGCTTTTATTTTCATCCCCAGCCCGTGACAAGCCGTTGCCATCGCCGCGCCTATCCGTCCCGTACCGATTATTCCCGCAGTCTTCCCGTGAAAATTTGTTCCCGCAAGGCCGCTGAGGCTGAAGTTGTTCTCTCTGACCCTTATATATGCCTTGTGTATCTTTCTGTTTACGGCAAAAGCCAGCGCAAGCGCGTGCTCCGCTATTGCTTCCGGCGAATATGCCGGTACCCTCATAACCGTCATTCCGAGTTTCTCCGCCGCCGCAATATCAACGTTGTTAAAGCCCGCGCAGCGCATCAAAATCAGCCGTATGCCACAGTCCGAAAGAATTTTCAGGCTCCTCTCTCCCGCATCGGACGCTACGAAAAGGCAGACAGCGTCATAACCCCGTGCAAGCGCGGCGGTCTTTTCCGAAAGATCGGCGGAAAGATAGTCTATATGGATATTTTTCCGGTCGCAAAGCACTTTGTCAAACGAATCGACATCGTATGACTTTGCGTCATAAAATAGTATTTTCATTTTTTCTCCTTTTTTGATTTAGTGTTCCTCGCAAAGCGAAAATTTTTACGTTATATTCAAAATAAATATTGAAAAGAACTGTTTTTATATGTTAAAATAAACAAAAAGGCGGTGATTTTTATGAAAAAATATATCCTCGCTCTCGACGAAGGCACAACAAGCGCAAGAAGTATTCTTTTTGATAAAAACCTTTCCGTTGTCAGTATGGCGCAACACGAATTCACACAGTTTTATCCAAAGCCGGGTTGGGTCGAGCACGACCCGATGCAGATATATGCGTCTCAATATGCTTCGCTTACGGAATGTATAGCGAAAAGCGGCATATCGCCCGATGAAATAGCCGGCATAGGCATAACAAATCAGCGCGAGACAACCGTCGTCTGGGATAAAGATACAGGCAAGCCAATATACAATGCGATCGTATGGCAATGCCGCAGAACTGCCGACATTTGCGAAGAGCTGCGGCAAAGCGGTTATTCCGATTATATAAAAAAGACCACAGGACTGCGCATAGACGCTTATTTCAGCGGCACAAAGCTGAAATGGATACTTGACAATGTTGAAGGCGCACGCAAAAAAGCGGAGCGCGGAGAGCTTCTTTTCGGTACGGTCGATACCTGGATTCTCTGGAAGCTGACAGACGGAAAATCCTTCTGCACAGACAGAACGAACGCCTCCCGAACAATGATGTGTAACATTGAGACCGGCGAATGGGATGACGGGCTTCTTGAAATGCTCGGAATTCCCCGCGCAATGCTTCCGAAAATATGCTCGTCCGGCGAGATATACGGATATATGGATCTTATGGGCGCGAAGGTTCCGATCTGCGGAATGGCAGGCGACCAGCAGGCGGCGCTTTTCGGTCAGGGCTGCTACGAAGCGGGCGATGCCAAAAACACTTACGGCACCGGATGTTTTCTCCTCACCCACACAGGAAATGAAAGGGTCGAAAGCAGAAGCGGACTTATTACAACAGCGGCGGCGACGGAAAAAGGTCGCGCACCGGAATATGCGCTTGAAGGCAGCGTCTTCGCCTCCGGAGCTGTTGTTCAGTGGCTCCGCGACGAATTGCGCATAATCTCAGATTCCGGAGACAGTGAATATTTTGCCAAAAAAGTCGGCGACACGGGCGGGGTGTATATAGTTCCTGCGTTTTCCGGACTCGGTGCTCCGTATTGGGATATGCAGGCAAGAGGCGCGATATTCGGGCTGACAAGAGGTACAGGCAGAAGTCATATTATCCGCGCGGCACTCGAATCTGTTGCGTATCAGAGCGAGGATATGCTTCGCGCTATGGAAAGTGATATGAAAAAGCCCCTGACATCACTCAAAGTAGACGGAGGAATGTCCGCAAACGGCTTTTTGATGCAGTTTCAGAGCGACATTTCGGATATAACCGTCGTCCGCTCGGAGCTGAAAGAGGCAACTGCGGCCGGCGCGGCGGCTCTTGCGGGCTTGGCTGTCGGTTTTTTTGAAAACAGAGCCGAACTTCTCTCGCTGATGAAAGAAAAAGAAAGGTTTGAGCCCGATATGGCAGGCGAAAAACGCTCGGAGCTTTTGTCAGGCTGGCACAGAGCTGTCAATTCCTGCAGAGGGTTTTAAGGAGGAAACAATGGGTATAACAATAGTAAAAGAATACGTTCCGTCGTCCGACGGGATACACACGCTTTCCGGAAAAGCATATATTCCCGAAGGCAATCCGATAGGGCTTTTTCACGTTGTTCACGGTATGACAGAGCATATCGAACGCTATGATTTCTTTATGCGCAAGCTCGCAGAGGACGGCTATGTCTGCTTCGGATATGACCATCTCGGTCACGGGAAAACAGCGAAAAATGCAGATGAACTGGGATTTATTGCTCATAAAGACGGCTGGAACTATCTTGCAAAAGATGTTTCCGTTTTCGCCGAGGCGATGAAGGAAAAATATGGAGAATCTCTTCCCTATTATCTTATGGGGCACAGTATGGGCTCGTTTATATCAAGACTCGCTGCGGAAAAGTATATAAAACCGGATAAGTTTATAATTATGGGAACGGGTGGTCCGAACCCTGCGGCGGGAATCGGACTTTTCGTAATCGACGTTGCGAAAATTTTCAAAGGCGAACGGCATATTTCGAAAACGATAGACAATATTGCCTTTGGAACATATAACTCGCATTTCAAGGATGAAAACGATCCGATTGCGTGGCTGACAAAAGACAAAGAACAGAAAAAGAAGTACGCCGCAGACCCGTATTGTACATTCAAGTTTACACTCAGCGCTATGCACGATCTTGTAACCCTGAATAAAAAGGCAAACCGGGCAGCGTGGTTCAAAAGCATAAAAATGCCCGTGCTTCTCGTTTCCGGAGCGGATGACCCCGTCGGTGACTACGGAAAAGGCGTGACCAAGGTTTATGAAAAGCTGAAAAAAGCGGGTTGTGACGTCCGTATAAAGCTCTACGAAAACTGCCGTCACGAAATCTTGAACGACACCTGTCGCGATGAAGTCGTGCGCGATATTGAAAATTTCATAGACTGATTAAAAAGGAACCCGCAAGGGTTCCTTTTTCTGTTGACAGAAAAAACAGGGGCAAAATCGTCCCTGTTTTTTGATTGCAAAAATGATAACAGGTCAGTACAAAACCGCACAAGACCAGTAACCGAAGCTTCTTTTGCCTGCTTTCCTTCCCAAATGAGATGCAACATTTGTTTTTGGCTCATCTCCGTCTGCGCAGATGATAAGAGATCTGCACAAAACCAGTAAATGAAGACTCTTTTGCCTGCTTTTCTTCTCGAATGGGACACAACATTTGTTTTTAGCTCTTCTCCGTCTGCGCAGATGGTAACAGGTCTGCGGAAAACAATAAATAAAGCTTCTTTTGCCTACTTTTCTTCTCGAAGAAAAGTAGGTCAGAATTTGCCGCCGCCCCCGCCGTGAGACGAGCCGGATGACGAGGTATGTATTCCTCCTCCGCCACCTCCGCTGCTTTCGGTCTGGCGTCTGACGCGGGAAACCGTTCTGTAAAGGAAGATGTCCTTTGCGGATTTGAGTTCAAGACTGTCCTTGACGACGTAATCGTCCGCCTTTGCCTTGGCTTTGACGCTCTTGAGCTGTTTTGTATATTTTATCATTATCAAAAACGATATTATAACGCCGGCTATAACCGCAAAAACCAAAAATGTAGGCAAATCGGAGACAATTCCGTCCGAGCCATCGGGGGAAGAGCCGCCGGAACCGCCGGTCATCATACTCTCGCAGGCGTCCGCATATGAAATAAACGCGGAATAATAATCTCCGTCGCTGAGGTCTGAAAGAATTCTCCTTTCGACCGTTCTGTAATTTACTTTCTCAATGCACGTACCCTTCGTCGAAACATACCAATCGCGATCCGCCATACTGATAAGCAGGAGCGCGCCGTTCTCGCCGTAGCCGTTGTAATCAAAATAGTCATCTGCGTATTCTGTCGGGGTCTTTGAGCCTATTGAGTTTTCCGTCACAACAACGATGTTTACGCCAAGACGGTCACTTATGTCCGAAAGGTAACTTTCAAGGGAATATTCTTCGCTTGCCGTAAGCAAATTTGCGTTGTCAACAACAAGCGGAGGTCGGCCATCCGCCGCAAAGCACGAAAAGGCCGTCAGGGCAAGAAGAATTACGGCAAAAACAAACGATAGATATTTTTTCATAGTCGTCACCTCTCAAAGCAGCGACAAAAGCGTGATTATTCCGAATGCAACTGCGCTCGAAATCCCCGCATATATCGCCCACCATTTCCAGTATGCACCCTTATCCATCGGCAGATTGCCGACCATTTTTCCCGTCTGACCGTTCATCGCAAAGGTGTATTTCTTCCCTCTCCAGGTTGTATTCAGAATCCATACGGGATAAAGCGCATATCTCGTTTGCCTGCCGTTTATGCCGATATTGCTGTTCTCTGTCCGAAGAGTCGCATAGCCGCGCGCTGTTGCCGCGAAGCAATCCTCCGTGCTCTTCTTTATACGCCTGTTTGCACGATCGATGCTTTCGTCTCTTGAAACATCGTATTTATCGGCAAGATAGCCGGCAAGATATGCCGTCTGAAAGTCGACAGCCTCGGAAGCATCAAACGGCTCGATAGATTCCATAAGGTCATCTGCCATCTTACTCGACCCGTCAACCGGCACGTTTTCAAAATCAAGCGTGCCCTTTCTGAATATGGAGAAATAGCTCGTTTCCGTATAGTTGTAGCGCGAATCGCTCCACATATGAACCTTCGTTCCCCTGTATCTTATGTCAGCGTCGACGTCCGAATCGAAAAGCCAGAACGGAACATAAATCCCTTTTATCTCGTCTATATGATTTTCATCCTTGAACACCTTCGGAAGGAGCTTTTTCCCCGAAAAATGTTCAAGCAGCTTCTTTTTAGCCTCGTCTTTTCCGAATTTGAAAGGAATCACGCAATCCGGTTTGAGCGTACCGCCAAGCCTTTCCGTCAGAACGACGGGGTTTCCGCAGAACGGACAGCTCGTCGCGGAGGTGTTTTCGTCGCAAACAATCTCTCCCCCGCAGGAATTGCATATGTAAGCACGGACGCCGTCCGAATCGCTCCATTCGGTCTCCGGCGTTTTTTCCCATTTATCCTCTTTCTCAACTTCGCTTTCGGAAAGCGCCTCGTCGTACGATCTGAGATCGTCAACATTGAATTCCGTATCGCAATACGGGCATTTCATTTTCTGGGTCTTGCTGTCAAAGCCGATTGCCCCGCCGCAACACGGACATTTATACTCTATAATATCTGCCATAGAGATGTTTTCCCCTCCGTATATGCCTGCGGGAAAGACGTTTTTGCCTTTCCCGCAGTAAATGTATTATTTTCTGTCCTTATCGTCAAAGATGTCGCCGCACTCGGGGCAGAACTTCGGCGGATGAGCAGGATCTTCCGGCTCCCAACCGCACTTGTCACAACGGTAAAGCGGTGCGCCTTCGGGCTTCTTTGTTCCGCATTCGGAGCAGAATTTGCCCTTGTTTGTCGCTCCGCAGGACGGACACGTCCAGCCGTCATCCGGCTTTTTGGCTCCGCATTCCGTGCAGAATTTACCTGTTACGGTCGCTCCGCATTTGCATTTCCAAGCGCCTGCGGGAGCGGGCGTCGGCTGCGGCTGCGGCTGCTGTTGTCTTGCCTGCTGACCCATCTGATAGAGGCTCTGAGCGTTCATTCCGCCTGCCTGAGCCGCCATTCCCATACCCATAAAGCCCATCATTGCGCCGTTTTCGTTTGCGGCAGCGGCTTTCATAGCCTCCGCCTGTGCGCCGACGAGTGTTGCCGCACCCATTGAAGGGTCGCGGAGGATTGCCGCGTGCTGTGCTTTCTTTATCAGCTCTGCGTCCTCTTCGGGAAGCGTTACCGAGCCGAGCGCAATGCTGACGACTTTAAGTCCTCTCAGCTCGCCCCATTTTGCGGAAAGCGCGCTGTTCATTGCGTTTTCAAGGTCTGTGTTGTGAGCAACTATCTGGTTCGGGCGGAGCCCAAGCTCGGAGAGCTTACCGAAAGCGGGCTGAAGTGCGCTTATAAACTCGGTCTTGAGCTGACCGTCAATCGTGTCTCTTGTGTATTCTCTTTCAACATTGCCGCATACGTTCGTATAGAAAAGAAGCGGGTCTGCAATCTTATAGGAATAAACGCCGGAGCAACGGACGGAAACGTCGATGTCAAGCCCGATGTTTGTGTCAACAACTCTGAACGGGATGGGGTTCGGTGTGCCGAACTTGTTGTCAATGAGTTCCTTTGTGTTGAAATAGTAAACTCTCTGATCCTTGCCCGTGTCGCCGCCGTAAGTAAAGCGTTTACCGATAGTTTTGAAAGTATCGATTATTCCCTTGCCGAGGGGGCCTGTGAATATGCTTGGCTCCGTTGACTTATCGTATGTGTACTCGCCGGGTTCCGCACAGACTTCGACGATCTTTCCCTGCTCAACGATCATCATACACTGACCATCCGCAACGGCAATTCCCGATCCGTTTGAAATGATATTGTCATTTCCCTTTGTGTTGGACGAACGACCGCTGACGCGCTTTTCGCCCTTTATCATAAGAGTATCCGATGAGAGAGCGTCGCAATAGAAAAACTCCTTCCATTGGTCGGCAAGCGTACCGCCGACAGCTCCCGAAAGTGCTTTAATAAGTCCCATAACTGTTTTCCCTCCGTTTTTATTATTTGCGGATACGCATTCGTATCCCTTACAAATTCATTATACATCAAAACGCGCAAAAAAGCAACAGCGATTTTAAGATGATTATGTAATTTTTCTCTTGATTATGCATACAGTTTATGATAATATTATAAAGTCGGCAAAAACCAGGATTTTGCGACTGTATCTGCGATATTATAAACCGAAAGTGAGGATGTTTATATGAAACTTATGATTGCCTCCGATATTCACGGCTCTGCTCTCTTTTGCGAAAAGCTCATAGAGGCATACAAAGCCGAACAGCCGGACAAGCTCGTTCTTCTCGGAGACCTGCTCTATCACGGCCCGAGAAACGATATTCCCGGCGGGTATGACACAAAAAAGGTCGCAGCCCTTCTCAACGGGATAAAGGAAAACATCATCTGCGTGCGCGGAAATTGCGACAGCGAAGTCGATCAGATGGTTCTCGACTTTCCCATAAAGGCGGACTATGCTCTTCTTTATATCGGCGGAAAGACCGTATTCGCAACGCACGGTCATCTTTTAAATGACGATAATCCTCCGAAAATGGCGGGCAATTTCATCCTTCTCTGCGGACACACACACGTCCCCGCCTGCGATGATCACGGCTCGTTTTTATATGTAAATCCGGGCTCCGTATCAATCCCCAAGCTCAATTCCGACAGAGGCTACATCGTTATGACAGAAAACGACATAACCTGGAAAACCATCGGCGGCTCGGCTTACAAAAGAGTCAACCTTAAATAAATTCCGAAAAAATTGCACATTTTTCAAAATTCCCTCTTGACAAGCCTATGCCTTTGTGATATGATACGTCCATATTTATCCGCAGGGAGGAACACGTGATGCTTACAGCGCTTACGCTTAAAGGGATGATAATGTGCATGTCTATGATGCAAGCCGAAGATTGCTGTATCATACGTTTCCGCACGCAAAAAAACGTCTGATCCCAAAAGCGGATATGTAAATAAAGCAATCTTCGGAAGCCGTATTTTTAAGGCTTCCGTTTTTTGTTTTCAAAATTATTTTCTCAAAAGGAGATTTCAAAAATGAAAAAAATCGTAGCAATCGTCATCACACTCGCCATTACCCTTCTGCTCCTCGCTTCTTGCGGCGGCAAAAAAGGCATAACGATCGCAGTTCCGAACGACACAACAAACGAAGCCCGCGCGCTCATTCTTCTCGAAGCCAACGGACTTATCAAGCTCAAAGAAGGCGCAGGCATAACGGCAACTGCCCGTGACATCGTAGAAAATCCCTATAATATCACAATCAAAGAAGTCGAAGCCGCTCAGCTTCCCAATTTCCTTGCAGACGTTGATTATGCGGTCATCAACTCAAACTACGCCATTGACGCAGGTCTGAATCCGACAAAGGATTCTCTTGCAATCGAAGGCTCATACAGTAAATACGCAAACATTCTTGCCGTCAAGGAAGGCAACGAAAACACTCCCAAAATAAAGGCTCTCAAGGCAGCCCTCGAAAGCAAGCAGGTTGCGGATTTCATCGCAGGCAAGTATGAAGGCGCCGTTATAAGCACAATCGATAACCCGACAGACGGCTTTGACGCCTCCGTCGATTACGCCGCTCTCGCAGGCACAAAGATAACCGTTGCCGCTTCATCCACTCCCCACGCTGAAATTCTCGAAGAAGTAAAGAAGATTCTTGCCGAGAAGAATATCTCGCTTGACATAAAGGTTTTCTCGGATTACGTCGTTCCGAACAACGTCGTTGAAAGCGGAGAATGCGACGCAAACTACTTCCAGCACGCCCCCTATCTTGACGACTTCAACAAAGCAAACGGCACACACATCGTTTCCGTTTCCGCTGTTCACGTTGAACCTATGGGCATTTACTCAACAAGCCACAAAACGCTTGACGACATCAAAAATAAATAAGGCAGTAAGTTTATAATGATAGAATTACGCAACATTTGCAAGACTTTTGAAGGCGCAGGCGGCAGGGTCGAAGCGCTTCACAACATAAATCTAACAATCGCAGACGGAGATATTTACGGCATCATCGGTATGAGCGGCGCCGGCAAAAGTACGCTCGTGCGCTGTATCAATATGCTCGAACGCCCGACAGAGGGCGAAGTCATAGTAGACGGAGTGAATATCGGGGAGCTCTCCCCTGCCCAGCTCCGCGAGGCAAGACGCGGTATAACGATGATCTTTCAGGGTTTTAACCTGCTTATGCAGAAAAACTGCCTGAAAAATATCTGTTTTCCTATGGAACTGGCGAGTGTGCCGAAGTCGAAAGCCGTAAAACGTGCAACGGAACTGCTCGAACTGGTCGGTCTGCCGGACAAAGCAAAGGCATATCCCGCGCAGCTTTCCGGCGGTCAGCAACAGCGAATAGCCATTGCCCGCGCGCTCGCAACGGATCCGAAGGTTCTCCTCTGCGACGAAGCGACAAGTGCTCTTGACCCGAACACAACCCATTCCATTCTCGGACTGATACGGGACATAAACAAAAAACTCGGAATAACAGTCATAATCATCACGCATCAGATGAGCGTTGTTGAAGAAGTCTGCAATCACGTTGCAATCCTCGATAACGGCGAGGTTGTTGAAGAAGGCGCGGTTGGAACGGTATTTGCAAGCCCGAAATCGGCAGCGGCAAAAAGGCTCGTTTTTCCCGGCGGCGCAGATGATCAGGTTTCAAATCCGCATAAGGAAAAACGCCTACGTGTTGTTTTCAGCGGCGCGCAGGCGGCAAGTATGCCCCTTATTTCATCTATGGCAATTGAGATGAATATTCTTGTCAACATAGTTTCCGCCGCAACACGCTGTATCGATGACAAGACCTACGGATCTATGCTTTTGGGCGTTCCCGGCGGCGAGGAACAGGCAAAAATGGTTGCCGAATACCTCGGCTCTGTCGATAATGTTACCGTTGAGGAGGTGTGAAAATGAATAATATGTTTTCTGCGGAAAAGTTGCAAACAGCTTTCGACATATTGAAGCACGATATTCCCGGCGCAGTTTTTGAAACGCTTTATGTCACGCTTATCTCGACGCTTTTTGCATTTATAATCGGCTTGCCGCTCGGCGTTTTGCTCGTCGTCGGCGATAAGGGCGGAATCCTTCCCCTTCCTAAGTGGCTGATGAAAGTACTGAATATTATTGTAAACCTTCTCCGTTCTGTCCCCTTCATAATACTTATTGTTGTCGTATTTCCTCTCACAAGACTTATCGTCGGCACGACGATAGGCTCTGTCGCATCGATCGTACCGCTTGTCATAGCGGCGTTCCCGTTCGTTGCAAGGCTTGTCGAAAGCAGTCTGCGCGAGGTCAATCCGAATATAATCGAGGCGGCGCAGAGTATGGGAGCAACGCCTTTTCAGATAATAACAAAGGTTATGATTCCGGAAAGCGTTCCCTCGCTCATTTCAAACGCTACTATCGCCGTAACCACAATCCTCGGCTACACGGCGATGAGCGGCGCAATCGGCGGCGGCGGGCTCGGAAACATCGCCATTATGTACGGTTATCAGCGTTATAACTATATGGTCATCCTGATTGCCGTTGTACTGCTGATAATCCTCGTTCAGGTTTTCCAGAGCGTCGGCACGGCACTTTCCGTAAAGACTGATAAGAGACTGAAATAAAAAAAGAGCGTCGCTTCGGCGGCGCTCTTTTTAACCAATCGCGTAAAATATACTTATTTCATTCCGTAAAATTATTTTCATAAAAACCGTCAAATGCGGCAAAAACATCCGTGTTTGAATTTTCAAAGTATACGAGGTATGGCTGGTATGTTTTTTTGGTTTCGGTGGCTTCTCGTGGTTCAACGATGACAATATCTCCGTTTTCGTATAAATATAATCCCAAAATCTCATTTCCGGCAGAATCAATCAGAGCTATTTGTATCGTTTGTCTGTACATATGAGAGTTATGGAATTTTTCCATTCCGCTTGTATCAAATTCAAAATCCTCAAACGAAACATCTGACCCGCGAACTATGCCAATAAGACTTTTTATGGTATCAGGATCTTCTGATGTAAATTTTTGAGATGTTGCGGCGATACTGCTGTATCCGGGCTGCATAATATATTTTTTTATCTCCACCTTTTTTACTTCGGTATCCTCACCGGAAATTACGTGTTCCCATTTTTTTGATATAGCTTGCTCGGTTTCGGATGGTGTCCTCCTGCATCCCGCTGCCATTAAAAAAGTTGCAAGCAAAAAGAAGACTAAAATCACTATCCTTATTGAATTATTCGTTTTCATAACGGTGGACCCCTTTCTGTGATTGGTTTTGATTTTTCAAGCAAAAAGCGCATAGATAGCCTGTCAAAGCAGTTCTACCTATGCGCTTCATATTACGATTTTCAGTTGCCCTCTGTCTGTATAAAAGCGGCATCTGAAAACATTGTGCAAAAGGTAAACCTGTCCTTGCATAATATTCATAACGACACCTCTGGGTAACGTTTTCACCCATATCGTATCATATTTTTGTCGGGCTGTCAATATTTTCATTGTAATTATATCATATTTTCGCTTTATTGTTAATATTTTCGTTTTGCGATCATTTATTTATAATGAGGTTTACAAATTCAATACTTGGAGTTTTTAATGAACAATAAAAAAATCATCCGGATTTTCGGATGATTTCTTATTATCTTTCGTTGCCGGCCTTTTGAGACTTCAGCTTACGCAGCTTTCTGCCGCCGATGCCAAGGCACGCCCAAAGCACAACTGATGTCTGCCCCGGAATTCCGAGGAGGAATATTGTCCATATGTTATATTTGAGAAGAAGCACATAGAATGTGATCAGAGTTGACCACATCAGAACGGAAATTATGATATAGTTTGCGCGCGTTCTTCCCCATATCGAGTTGAACACAAGTGCCACTATCGCCGATACGGGCACCGCCACAAGATAAGCCTGCCAAAGGTATCTTCCCGTAATTGAATTGACGAGAAAATAAACAAACACCGCCAAAAACCAGACAATGACAATCGCCATCAATGCGATTATAAAATGGTTGCGGTCCCTGATTCTCTTCTCCTCGCCGACCGTCGGCTTTTCGTCGTTTCCGTGTTCGGAAAGAAGATAATCGACGCTGACGCCGAACATATCGGCAAGCTGCTTCAGAACAACGATGTCCGGAAGCGATTCGCCCCTTTCCCATTTGGACACCGCCTTGTCCGTGTAATTCAGGCTCTCGGCAAACTCTGCCTGCGTCAGATGTGATGCGGTCCTGAGGCGCGTTATATTTCTGCCGATAATCTGTTTTGTGTCCTGCACAGTCGGTTATTCTCCTCTCTACTGCCGGTAGAGTCGTGTTTTGTCGTTCTACTTCGGCGTGTTTTATCTGTTTACAAGCGTGGTTCTTCGGTTTATTGAATTCGGCGTTCTCCGGCAGTATAATTGAACTGTGGTTGCGTGTACCGACCCGCTTGATAGTATTATATCATATACTTTTTCAAATTACAATAATGTTTTTTCGGGTATTTTTATTGTCCGAAGCATTTTATTTTTCTCAAAGGAGATGTGTTTATGTCAAGAAAGAACAAAGAAAAAACGCCGATAAAGCCCTTCTCGTCCATACGGGAAATGCTTTGGATGGCTGTAAACGAGGACGGCGAGAAAATCGCGTACAAGTTCAAAAATCCGGACGGAACCGTTCGCGAAGTAACCTATATAGAATTTCATCAGACCGTCGAGGCGCTCGGCGCAGCGCTTACGGAAATGGGATTCGGATCATCTCATATGGCGATAGTCAGCGAAAACCGTTATGACTGGATCGTCACATATCTGACAGCCCTCTGCTCTGCCGGAGTTTTCGTTCCGATAGACCGTCAGCTCACAACAAAGGAAAAGCTGCATCTGTTGACAGACAGCGAAAGCGAGGTTGTATTTTTCAGCAAGCAGTATATGCCTTGGTTTGTCGAAAACAAGGCGTCGCTTCCGAACATAAAAGCCTTCATCTGCTTTGACATCGACGATGATACCGACGGTATCATCTCATATAAACGTCTCATAGCGGACGGTGCAAAACTGGACAAAACCGCTTATGACAGCCTCAAAAGTGATGAAAATGAGCTCAAAATGCTTGTTTACACATCCGGTACAACGGGAATCGCAAAGGGCGTTATGCTCTCCGAGCACAACCTTGTCAGCGGCGTTTATTACGGAATGCAGGTGTCAAGAATATATGATACCGCACTTTCCATTCTTCCTTATCATCACACGTACGAGTCCGTATGCGACATTCTTGTCAACATTCATTTTCACGCAACTCTCTGCATAAATTCAGTTATGCGCGAGCTCGTCTCCGATATGCAGCTCTATCACCCGACAAACATATATATCGTGCCAGCAATCGCGGAATTCATATATTTCCTCATAATGAAAAACTTAAAGGAAAAGGGCAAGCTGAAAACCTTCCGCAAAGGTGTCAAAATTTCAAGAGCCGCGCTCAAAATAGGGATTGACCTTCGTCCCAAGCTCTTTGCCGAGCTTCATAACCTTTTCGGCGGCAAGCTGCGCAAGATTGTCTGCGGCGGCGCTCCGATACGTCCCGAAATGGGAGAGTTCTTCAATGACATCGGCATTCCTATGACAGGCGGCTACGGTATAACCGAGTGTTCTCCTCTTGTATCCGTAAACGATGAAAGCTCAAACGACTTCCACACCGCAGGTCACCGCCTTGCGTGTCTCCAGTGGCGCATAGACGAGCCGAACGAGGAAGGCATAGGCGAGATCGCCGTAAAGGGCGACGTTGTTATGCTCGGCTATTACAAAATGCCCGAGAAAACGGCGGAAGCAATCCGCGACGGTTGGTTCTTCACAGGCGACTACGGCTATATCACACCAGACGACCAGATCTGCATAACGGGCAGAAAGAAGAACATAATCGTCCTTTCGAACGGCAAAAACATTTATCCCGAGGAGATTGAAAATCTCATAATGAATATCGACTGCGTTTCTGAGGTCGTCGTCCGCGGGCTGAAAAACAGCAAGGGTGACGAACACGCGCTCGAAGCCGAGGTATACCTGAGCGAGGAAAAAACGGAGAGCGAGGTCAAAGCGCTTATTTCCGAAGCTCTCGCGGAACTGCCGAACTATAAAAAGGTGACAAAAGTCGTAATCCGCAAGGAGCCCTTCCCCAAGACCACAAGCAACAAGATTATCCGCGGATAATTGCAGGATGTTTTCTGAATACAAAAAAGAGCGTCGCTTCGGCGACGCTCTTTAATTATCAGAATTTGTATCCGTCTTTAAGGCTGACGATTCTGTTGAACCTGTTTGCGTGCTTGGAGTCCGGAGTGAAGTATCCTGTTCTGACAAACTGGAACTTTTCGCCCGGTTTTGCCTCGCCAAGCGACGGCTCAATCTTTGCATCGTCTATTTCTATGACAGATTCGGGATTGAGGTACTTATCATAATCCGCCGTTTCAATCTCGCCCATATTTTCAACAGCGAAGAGGTTGTTATAAAGCATAACGGTCGTTGTGAGGGCGTTCGGCGCGGAAAGCCAATGAATCGTTCCCTTGACCTTTCTGCCGTCTGCGGGGTTTCCGTTGCCCGTTTCAAGGTCTGCATTTACGTGAATCGCAACTATATTGCCGTCCGCATCCTTTTCAATGCCCGCATATTTGACTATATATGCGCCCATAAGTCTGACCTCGCCTTCGGGCTTGAGACGGAAGAACTTCGGAGGCGGTACCTCGGCAAAGTCGTCCGCGTCGATATAAAGCTCGCGGGTAAACGGGAGCTTTCTCGTTCCCGCCGACTCGTCATTCGGGTTGTTCGATACCTCAAAATATTCGGTCTTATCCGCTGGATAGTTATCGACTATGAGCTTTATCGGATGAAGAATAGCAATTCTTCTTTGCGCTTTTTCGTTCAGCTCTTCTCTTATGCAATGCTCAAGTAAAGCAATGTTTACAAGGTTGTCATTCTTTGCAACGCCTGCGCGGGAGATGAAATCAAATATGGATTCGGGCGTGAAGCCTCTTCTGCGGAGAGCGCAGATTGTAGGAAGGCGGGGGTCGTCCCAGCCGTCAACCATTCCGCTCTCAACGAGATAACGGAGGTATCTCTTGCTCATAACTGTGTTTGTAACGTTGAGGCGGGCAAATTCCCTCTGCTTGGGCTTGGGGTCAAAGCCGCAGTTGTCAACTACCCATTCGTATAGCGGACGATGGTTTTCAAACTCGATTGAACAGAGAGAATGTGTGATTCCTTCAAGAGCGTCCTGAATGGGATGAGCATAGTCATAGAGCGGATAAATGCACCATTTATTTCCCTGTCTCTGGTGCGGAACGTGAAGAATACGGTAGATCGCGGGGTCGCGCATATTCATATTCGGAGAGCTCATATCTATTTTCGCGCGGAGCGTTTTCGAGCCGTCCGGAAATTCGCCGTTCTTCATTCTCTCAAAGAGGTCAAGATTTTCTTCAACGGAGCGGTCACGATACGGAGAGTTCTTTCCGGGTTCTGTAAGCGTGCCTCTGTATTTGCTCAGCTCCTCCGCTGTAAGGTCGCAGACATATGCCTTGCCGGCTTTTATCAGCTTGACGGCGTATTCGTAGTCTGCGTCAAAATAATCGGAGCCGTAAAAAATACCGCCGTTCGGAATTGCGCCGAGCCATTCAAGATCCTCTTTTATACTGTTTACAAACTCATCGCCCTCTTTGACGGGGTTTGTATCGTCATAACGGAGATTGAACTTTCCGCCGTATTTCTTTGCCGTTTCATAGTTTATCCAGATCGCTTTCGCGCTGCCGATGTGAAGATAACCGTTAGGCTCCGGCGGAAAACGCGTATGGATTTTCAGATCGGGATTGTTTCTCAGATCCTCGTCTATTATATCGTGAATAAAATTATTCTTTATTTCCTTGATCTCTTCCATTTTCATAACCTCTCAATCATAGCGTTTATGCGCTCTCCGACTTTCTCTCCGCCGAGAATTTTCATAACGGAATACATATCCGGCGAATTCATTTTTCCCGTAACGGCGAGACGCAAAAACATACTTACATCCGCAACGCTACCGCCGAACGCTTCGGGGTTTGCCTTGTATTCCTTCATATCGGCGGCAAAGCCGATTGACGTTGCAATTTCTTTTATCTTTCCGAACCAGACGTTCTGCTCGTCGCTGTCATCATAGGTTTCAAGGAATTTTTCGAGAGCCGATTTTATTATCTCCTTTGAGAACTTATCGGGATATGCCTCTTCAATACCGAAGAATTCGTCAAACATAAAGCCCATATAGCCCTTGACCTCGTCCCATCTGCCAAAGTCCTTGCGGGGCTTGTTTCCGCCTCTGCCGATTGCGAGAACCGCCTTTGTAAACTCCGGATTTTTTGTAAATACGGAGAAAAACTCCGGATCAAAGCTCTTTGCCCATTTCGCCGTCGATTCGTAGACCTGCTCCGCCGTCATTCTTGAAACAACGTTCTTTGAGACATCGCCTAGCTTGTCAAAATCAAAAAGACAACCGGAAACGGACATTTTCTTTATGTTGAACGGGAAATCCTTATAGCTTGCCGTCGGATTCTGCATTCTCCATTCCTCGTAATTGGAATTGAGAAGTGTCATAACATACTCGCAGACAGCCTCCGGGCAGTAGCCCATCTTGGTGTATTCATCCATATTGGCGCCCATATCGCGCTTCGAGAGTTTCTTCTTGTTGCCGTGCTCGTCAAGGTGCATTATCTGCGCTATGTGCATATATTTCGGCAGCTTGAAGCCGAGATAGCGGAAAAGCTGAATATGCTTCGGAAGGCTCGGAAGCCATTCTTCCCCGCGGATTACGTGCGTCGTACCCATAAGGTGATCATCGACTGCGTGAGCGAAATGATATGTCGGAATACCGTCGGATTTGAGGAGAACGAAGTCCTCATCGTTTTCCGTAACCTCCATATTGCCCTTTACAAGATCGGTGAATTTGATCTTCTTTTCGGGGTCGCCGTCCGCAAGTATGCGGAGAACAAAAGGCATTCCCGCCTTGAGATTTGCTTCAACCTCTTCGATGGTAAAGTTTCTTCTCGCAAGCATTTCCGCTTTTCTCTGCGCGGCAACCGCTTCCCAGTCCGTATTCTTTATTTCTTCCTTTTTGTTTACCTGCTGGAGCTCTTCAAGCTCCTCCTCTGTCGAAAAGCAGGGATACGCCTTGCCTTCGCGGACGAGCTGCTTTGCAAAGACGTGATAAATCGGGCCTCTTAGGCTCTGCTTGTAGGGGCCGTAAATGCCCTTATCGCTGATCTTTCCGTCCTCGCCGAGGATTGCTCCCTCGTCAAAATTTATTCCGTATGTTTCAAGCGTTCTGATAAGCGCTTCAGCCGCGCCTGGAACCTCTCTCTTCGCGTCCGTATCCTCTATACGAAGATAGAAAACGCCGCCGCTCTGATGAGCCAGCCTGTCGCCGACGGTGCTCGGGAAAAGTCCTCCGAAATGAACAAATCCCGTCGGGCTGGGGGCAAATCTCGTAACCTTTGCGCCCTCGGGAAGTACTCTCGGGGGATAACGCTTTTCCATATCAGCCGGAGTCTCCGTTACATTCGGGAAAAGCAGATCGGCAAGATAATTGTAATCCATTGAATTTATCTCCTTGAAAAATTAAAAATCTCTCATTTCACCGTGACCGGGGTATATCTTTTTTCCTTTCAGAAGCGGCAGAACTTTTGCAAGCGACTTTCGCATTTCCTTATGGTCGCCTCCGTAAAGATCCGTCCTTCCGTAACCGTCGCAGAAAACGGTATCGCCTGTGAAAACCTCTTTTTCGCCGAAAAAGCAGGCAGAGCCCTTTGTGTGACCGGGCGTGAGCATCGCTGTCAGCTTCTTTTCGCCGATTGCAAACTCATCGCCGTCCGAAAAGGTCTTGACCTTTGACAAAACCTTAACAGGAAAAGCGCTCATCTGCGCCGAAGCGTTCTTTTCCGGACTTGAGAGGAGCTCCTCGTCCTCTGCGCTTACATATATCGGCGCGCCGCATATGTCGGAAAGCCTGTCCGCCCCGCCGATATGGTCAAAATGACCGTGCGTAAGGAGGATATATCTGATTTTCAGCCCAAGCTCCTTTGCCCTCTCAAAGACCGCATCTCCGCCGGACGCAGGGTCAATAATCGCCGCGTCGCGGGAGTTTTCGTCAAAATAAAGATAGCAATTTGTGCCTATCGGCGGCAAGGAAAACATTTCCGTCATAAATACTGCCCCATTTTCAAAATTATCTTTGTTATTATACCACGCATACGGAATAATGTCCATAAAATTTTGCAAAAAATAATAAAAATATGCCTTTTATATTGTAATAAAACGGCTTGTATGATAAAATTTCTTTCGTTAGGTGGTGATAGCTTGTCAAAAACCGATATAAGAGGGCTCAAAATTGATAATATAACAATGTCCGAGGCGGTTCTGATAACAGAAAACGCACTCGAAAAAGGCAAGAAAACCGTAGTTTTTACGCCAAATGCAGAAATTGCGCAGGCGTGCTCGGAGGATGAGGGCATAATGAAGATGATCTCCTCCGCCGATATTCTCCTCCCGGACGGTGCCGGAATACTGAAGGCGGCAAAGATTCTCGGAACACCCCTTCGTGAGAAGGTTGCGGGCGTTGACTACGGGGAAAACGTCGCCCGTATGTGTGCCGAAAAGGGCTATTCCCTCTTTATTCTCGGCGGCAAGCCAACCGTTGCGGAAAAGGCTGCCGAAAACCTGCGCGGCAGGTATCCCGGGCTGAAAATTGCAGGCTGTCGCGACGGATATTTTGATAAATCCCCGGAGGGTTCAGAAGCCGTAGTAAACGAAATCAACGCTGCAAAAGCCGATGTTCTTTATGTCTGTCTCGGTTTTCCGGCGCAGGAAAAATGGACTATGGAAAATGCGGCTCGCCTTTCTCCCCTTGTCATCGCCTGCCTCGGCGGTAGCGTCGATATTTACGCAGGGACGGCGAAGCGCGCGCCGAAACTCTTCATCTCGCTCCATCTGGAATGGCTCTGGCGACTGATAAAGCAGCCGTCCCGCATAGGAAGAATGATGGCTTTGCCGAAATATATCATTGAAACGAAAAAATATAAGCGCAGACTGAAAAAATCAAGGAAAACACAATAAATATATAAAATCTCCCGTCGCTCAATGCGGACGGGAGATTTTTGCATTATTTCGCGTCGCGCAGGCTTTCAAGTCTTCGGCATATTGCCTCGAATGCCGTATCGACATCATCAATTTCCGAAACGGCTGTTTCCATCGGACAGAGTCCTGTGCCTTCGCGATTTATTATTCTTTCGCTTTCTTTCCCGAAGGAAAACGGAACTCCGTGCAAAGACAGAGTCTCCTTCGCCGATTTTGAGATCACCTCGGCGAAAACCTCTTTTATCCCAGCCTTTATAAACAGCACAGCAGCGGCTTTTCCGACAATCTTATCCGCCGCGGAATATCCGCAGAGATCTCTTCCCTCGCGAATAAAGTCAACCATCGGCGCAACTCCGCGCTTATCGCTTGTGACGGTATCTCCGTCTCTGCAAAGAGCGATTGTGTGTCCGGAAAGGGCTTTTTTTGCAAGCTCGATGTCAGTCATTTGCTTTGTCCTTTTCAAGAATCTTTGCAAGCGCAATCACCATAAGCGGAACTATCACAGCCTGTGCGAAAAGTCCGATCATACCTGTCTTTATCTGTCCCCATATCACAGAGGTTGCAAGACCGGCAAATCTTCCGAACGTTGCAACGGCAAGCATAAAGAACGCTCTTCCGCTTACCTGCGCGATTATAACGGCAGGAAATGCCATCCAGACGTTTTTCTGAATTTTATCGGAGAAAAGTCCGGTTATAAGCCCGAAAACGGCAAGCTCCGCCATCATAAAAGGCAATCTTGAAAGCGCGGGCATCGATGTGATAAAGTAGCTTGCGAGCGGAGAGAGCACGCCGATTGCGGCACCCCACTTTGCTCCGAGCAGACATCCGCCGAGAAGCACGGGAAGATACATCGGCAAAAGCATTATACCTGCGCTCGCACCGACGGCAAGGTGAGCAATCTGCGGCAGAACAAGCGCAAGCGCTATAATTCCGAGCGAAATAAGTGTTTTAACGGCGATTCCGACTCTCGCCGAAGCGTGTTTTCTTGTAAGTACGTTATCAATCATTTTGGTTTTCTCCTTTGTTAAAGTATTCTGCGATTTTTTTCATTTTCGCCTGCTGCTTTACGCCAAACGGGCAACGCTTCTCGCAATGTCCGCATTCAAGACAGGCGTCAGCCTTCACGGCGAGTTTGCTGTAATGGTTGTGAGCCATTCCGTCGCCGGCAAGCGAAAGATCATAATATTTGTTCACAAGCCCGATGTCTATCCCGGCGGGACAGGGCTGGCAATGATTGCAATAGACACAGTTTCCGACAGCCGCTTCGGGCGTAAACTGCCCTATGACGGAATAGTCGTTTTCTTCCCGCGTCGATTTTGAAAATTCAAGAAGCTCCGAAAGATCCGAAAGACTTCTCACCCCCGTAACCGCCGTCAGCACCGCGGGACGGTCAAGAACGTATTGCAGACACTGATTCTTTGTAAGCAATTTGCGGAAAGGCGACGTTTTTTCGGAGAGGAGCTGTCCGCCGTGGAACGGCTTCATAACCGAAATTCCGATTCCCTCCGCTTCGCAACGACGGAAAAGCGCCGCGCGTTCGCCCGTTGTTCCGATACCGTATTCATCCCCGCATTCAAGGTCATATGCGGGATTTACGGAGAACATCATCATATCAAAAAGTCCTGCATCTATCAGCTTATTTGCGACCGACGGCGTATGCGAGGAAAAGCCCATATGGCGCACGGTTCCCCGCTTTTTCAGCTCGGAGAGGTAATCCGCAATGCCGCTTTGCCATATATCTGTAATGTCCTCGTCTTCGTCAACGCAATGAAGAAATCCGAAATCAACATAGTCCGTGCCGAGCTTTTCCAGTTCCCAGGCAAAAGTTGACTTTATTTTTTCGAGACTTCTTGACCAGCCGTATTCGCCGTTTTCGTTATATACTGCGCCGAAATGAAGCTGGAAATAAACCTTTTCTCTCTTGCCGCGTATCGCTTTTCCGAACGGCTCGTATACCGACGCGCCTCCGGCACAAAGGTCAAAAAAGTTTATTCCGTTTTCAATCGCCGTCGATATGACTTTTTCTATCTCGTCCGGCGGGGTGTTTTGTATCCCGCCCATACCGAGTCCGAGCGTGCTTATCCGCTCGTCTCCCTTAGGCAGTTTTCTGTATTCAATCATTTCTCAAACTCCTTTGCGACATCCTTCAGCAGCTGACGGACGGGCAAATGCTGCGGGCAGATCTTCTCGCACTTTCCGCAACCGATACAGTCGGAAGCCTTGCCATTGTGCTTTGTATAAACTTCGCCGTAATGGTAATCTGCGTTCCAGTCGTGATATGCGCGCTTTGCGTTCATACAGGAGAAAAGATCGGGAATTGAGATATGCTTCGGGCAACCGTCCGTGCAATATCTGCAAGCCGTGCAAGGGATGAGATGCTTTGAGCGGATTATCTCGCAAACCTTGTCGACAGCTGCTTTTTCGGTCTCATCGAGCGGCTTGAAATCCTTCATATAAGAAAGATTATCCTCCATCTGCTCCATATTGCTCATACCGGAAAGAACCATAAAAATTCCGTCAAAGCCGGCTGCAAAACGTATCGCATAGCTTGCGGGGCTTCCGCCGCCGAGGTCGGAAAGGACTTTCTTTGCGTCGTCCGTAAGGTTTACGAGGCTTCCTCCCTTGACCGGCTCCATTACGATCACAGGCTTTCCGTGCTTACGGCAAACCTCATAACACTTTTCGGACTGAACAGCCGGATCGTCAAAATCAACGTAGTTGAGCTGTATCTGAACAACCTCAACCTGCGGATATTCCGTCAATATTTTGTCAAGCACATCCGCACTGTCGTGGAACGAGAGCCCGACGTGTTTTACCTTTCCCTCTGCTTTCAGTTCAAACGCCGTCTCATAAGCGCGACATTTTTTGAACTTTTCAAACACGCTCTTGTTCTGCGCGTGCATAAGATAAAAGTCAAAATAATCAACTCCGCAAGCCTCAAGCTGGCTCTCAAAAAACGGACGAATGTCCTCTTCTTTATTGAAGAATGTTCCTGTCAGCTTGTCTGTCAGTATATATTTATCCCTCGGATAGCGCTTTGTAAGTCCTTCTCTGACTGCAATTTCGCTCTTGCCGCCGATATAGCCGTGCGCCGTGTCAAAATAGTTGAAGCCTTCGGAGATAAACGTGTCAACCATATGCGAAAACTCTTCGAGGTCAACCTCTTCGCCCCGCATAGGCAGCCTCATACATCCAAAGCCGAAATTCTTTTTCACGTTCTCAAAATAACTCATTTTTTCACGTCCTTTCGGAATTTATTTCAGTTTTTTGCCGTCCTCAAATGCCTTGCCGACGGTCTCTCCGAGCACAACATATGTGTTGTTGAACGGGTCAAAGGTTATCGGCTTTGCCTTGCCGACATCAACGTTTCCGTCCGCATCGAGCACACGCTCGTCAACGCTTACGTTGACTATCTCTCCGACGAGACGGCAAGTATGCTTGTCATAGCTTTTCAGCTTGCATTCAAGCGTTATCGGAAGCTCATTTATGATCGGCGCATCGACAAATTCGGATCTGGCGGTATGAAATCCGGCTTTTTCAAGCTTGTCGGGAACCGCGTTTCCCGAAACTATGCCGACATAGTCGCAGGCGACAACGTGATCCGCATCCGCCATACTGACCGTAAACGCGCCTTTTTCAAGAAGGTCCTTTGTCGTCTTGTGACCGGCACTTATGCACATTGAAATCTCATTTCCCTCGCTTATTCCGCCCCAAGCTGCATTCATTGCGCAGGGCGTGCCGTCGCTGCCATAAGCGGCAAGGATAAAAACGGGCTGCGGATAGGTATAAGGCTTTGCTCCGAAATTCTTTCTCATAATGGTTTTTCCTTTCATATATTATTTTTTATTTTTTGCATTCGTCGCCGCTCCAGGTCAGTTTCCCGGTTTCAACGGCAACTTCATATCTTGCGATTTTGTAATTGAGTCTGTTCAGAGCAGCTTCGATCTTCTCCTTCTGCTCAATGAGCACCTCTCTCTGATCCTGCAAAAGCGCAAGCCGCGCAGCGAACGTCTCGTCTCCCATACGATAAAGCTTTACATATTCGATTATCGCCTCAATGGGAAGTCCTGCGCCGCGCATACAAAGTACAAGTTCAAGCCAACTCAAATCATTTTCGGTATAATCCCGTATTCCTCCCGAAGTTCTTGTAACCGGCGGTATCATACCGATACGCTCGTAATATCTGAGAGTATCTCCCGAAATTCCGTATTTTTCGCCGACTTCTTTTATCGTCACCTATGCTCACCTCCTTTACCTGAAATCATTATACACCTTTGAGTTCACTCAAAGTCAATAGGTTTTGCAAAAGTTTTTTATATTTTTTCCGCAACAAAAAACAAGCCCTTTCGGGCTTGTTTTTTGTTTGCTTATTTTTGATAGCGGCAACTTTTTATCACTGATCTTTTCCAAACATCTCTGCGTATTTCTTTTTTCGTTCTGCGCTGTTTTTCACGAGTTCTTTCAGCTTTTCTGCTTTGTACTTCTGATAAAACAGATAAGTTATGACCCCGCCTACGGCGAGGAGCGCCAAAGCAACTATCCCGAGAAAGACCGAGGTGAGGCTGAAACTGCACACCAGGGAAAGCGTACCGAGAATGAGAGCCAGAACGCCTATTCTGTCATTTCCTATCCGCCTAAGAACGGATTTTGAAATCTTCTCTGTGACATCGGGCGGTACCCCGTATGACTTTGTAAGCCCTATTCCGTATGCGCCGAGATAATATCCTTTTCCTTCGTATATGTATCTCATTGTATAGTAAGGAACAAAAGCGTTTGAATCGGGATTCAGGGTTTCTCTGCGATATACAAGATTAGGATCATAATGAACACTTTTGAAGGGACGCAGCTTTATTTCAACGTCTTCAAATTCTGAATCGAATATATCGGCGGGGGCTGTCGGATATTCGGACAGATATTTCATCATCCTGTCGCGGAAGCTCTTTGAATCAAAATCCGCTTTCAAAACGTCACACGGTATTTCATCGCTCTCAAGAACGAAAACCGAGCCGCAGTACTCGCATTTCATAGTCCTTCCGGACACGGGAACAAGCTCGTTTGCGTCGCAGAAGGGGCACCTGATCGCCTTCATTCAACGTCGCAGGGGGCGAGCACGGAGACAATATTGTCTGCGTCGTGCGTGTATACGGTAGTTGTTGTAGTCGTTCCGCCTTTTGTGCTCTTTTCTATTGTCATAGTCTCAACCTTGAGTGTGCTGACCTCGCCGTTTCTGAAGTTTATCTTTATAAACATCATCAAATGTGTAGAAGCGATTATCTTGTATGATTTTACGTCGGCACTGGTGAACGATTTAACATCCTCCCCGTTTGCCTTTGTGATCTTCAGCGTGTCCGGAGATTCGATATATTCCGCAATGTGAGCTCCGGTCTTTTTGTCCAATTTTTCGGAAATAACAGCAGATACATAGCAACCCTTGTTTGCACCTCCGATGATAACTCCCGATGAGTTTTTCTGGGCTGCAACTGATTTTGCGGCAGCCTTAAGTCCGTCAAGAAATCCCATAAATATGTCCTCCAAAAAATATTTTTTCAGGAAACGCGTCGTTGCGATGCGCCCCTGTAACTGAATTTTACAACATCAATTCACAATTTGCAATATTTTGCCGTTAATTGTCAATTCTGTTCACACAACTGTGTGAAATATTCACAAAACACCGGTCAAATAGCTTTTTTGTCGTCGCATACGGCGGGAATTTGCGGCAAAAATGAAAAAAGCCGCTCGCTTTTGCGAACGACTTTTTCTGGCGGAGAAGGAGAGATTTGAACTCTCGCGCCGGTAAACCCGACCTACACCCTTAGCAGGGGCGCCTCTTCGGCCTCTTGAGTACTTCTCCGAATTCTGCTTTCAATATTAAAAATAATGGCGGAGGGAGTGGGATTCGAACCCACGCGCCCTTGCGGACAAACGGTTTTCAAGACCGCCTCGTTATGACCACTTCGATATCCCTCCGTGCTCTCCTCAAAGCGGCTCATTTATATTATCACAAACAAACGGAATTGTCAACATTTTTTTGTAATTATTTTGCAGTTTAATTTAATTTCGCCCCTCCGAATTTCTCCCGCGCTATTGATTTTGCCGCCAATTTGATATATTATAAAAGAAAAAATGCACGAAAGGACTTGAAAATAAATGAAAGCATATGAAAGATTTTTGAGTTACATTTCATATCCGACAATGTCAGATGAGAGCAGCGAGACCGTCCCCAGCACGAAAAAGCAGCTCCGTCTTGCAGAGGAGCTCTGCAAAGAGCTGAAAGGGCTCGGACTTTCCGACGCCAAAGTCGATTCCTGCGGCTACGTCTACGCCACTCTTCCCTCAAACTGCGATAAAGAAATAAACACAATCGGCTTCATATCGCATATGGACACCTCTCCCGAAGCGTCCGACACCGATATAAAAGCACGCATAGTTGACTACCGCGGCGGCGACATCGTTCTCAATGAAAAGGAAAACATCGTTATGCGCATTTCGGATTATCCGTATCTTGAAAATTACAAAGGTCAGCATATAATCGTCTCCGACGGTACAACTCTCATCGGAGCCGACGATAAAGCCGGTATTGCCGAGATAATGACGGCTATCGAAAAGATAATTGAATCCGGCAAGCCTCACGGCACCGTTAAAATAGGCTTCACGCCGGACGAAGAGATCGGCAGAGGGGCAAATCATTTTGATGTTGCCGGCTTTGCCGCGGACTACGCATATACCGTTGACGGCGGCGCCCTCGGAGAGCTCGAATATGAAAATTTCAACGCCGCAGGCGCGCATATAAAGGTAAACGGCGTATCGATTCACCCCGGCTCCGCAAAGGATAAGATGAAGAACGCATCGACTATCGCCTGCGAATTCAACGCTATGCTTCCGGCAGACGAGGTTCCGGAAAAAACGGAAGGCTATGAAGGATTTCATCATCTTTCGTCCATCTCCGGAGGAATTGAAAAAGCCGAGCTGCGCTATATAATCCGCGACCACGACAGAGCAAAATTCGAGGCAAAAAAGGCGCAGTTTGCCGAAATCGCGGACGCTCTGAACAGAAAATACGGCGATGGCACAATCGAACTTTCGATCTCGGATTCATATTATAATATGAAGGAAAAAATCGAGCCAAATATGTTTATAATTGACCGCGCAAAAACAGCTATGGCTGACAACGGCGTAACGCCGAAGATTGTTCCCATCCGCGGCGGCACGGACGGCGCCCGTCTCTCGTTTATGAGTCTTCCCTGTCCCAACCTCTGCACGGGCGGCGAAAACTTCCATTCAAGATTTGAATTCGCTTCCTGCGAGGCAATGGAAACAATATCCGATATTCTGACATCGATAATTCTGAACGCCGCAGATCAGGGAAAAATGAAAATGTAAAATACAAGGTCTCCGCCGGACGGCGGAGACCTTTAAATTTATACAGGCTGTTTTTCTTTGCAGGTTATCTGCTTTGTGATAAAGGGGAGAACCTCGTGCTGTTCGATCTCAAGCGCAAAGGCAAATTCATCAAAAAGTATTTTCTCCGCCGCGCGTATAAAGCGTTCGTCGGCTATGCTCATCTTTTTGCCGCACTTCGCAAGCTCGCGCTTTTTGTTGTATGTGGCTTTTGTCATAGCAACGATCTCTTTTCTGTCGCCGCGCGAAATAATCGATTCGAATTTTGCAGAGCGCGCTCTGTTATCGTCTATCCATTCGGGCTGTTCCTCAGAGGCTACATCGATAAGCTCGTATATTTCCTGCGGAGTGAGAACGTTTTTGATTCTTCCGAGAAGGAGCTCATTATCCGCGGGAACGAATATATCCGTCCCGCCGGAGAGCTTTCCGAGGGGACGAAGAACATAATAAGTTTTTCTTCCGCCGCCGAAATCTTCTTCCCGCATATCGATGACAGAGCATACTCCGCTCGCACCGTAAACAACGTTCGCACCAATGACAGGTATCATAAAAGCTCCTTTCTTACCCTTTGATAAAGCAATTCAAAAGCGGCTTGCAAACAGAGCGCAAAACGGTTCCGTATTGCAAGCCGCAAATTCCGGTCAAAACATATCTGCGACTCTATTATAACATATTTCAACAAAAAATGTTATGTGCATTTTGAACAAATTTTCAGCCGTCGTTTTTTTGCACAATCACTATCATCCCGCCTCGTTGCCGTTTTCGGCAACAATATTGTGTATCCAAACGCCTTTTTTAAGGAGAATTGCGCCGACAACGCATTTTATCAGCTGCAACGCCTGACAGCAGGCATACAGCCATACTATCGGCATAGAGGTAAATCTGCTGAGCACGTACGCCAGAGGAACCGACACCGCCCAGATGAAGAAGCTGTCAAAAATAAATGTTATGAAGGTTTTCCCTCCTGCGCGGAGAGTAAAATACGAGGCGTGAACAAACGCATCAAACGGCATAAATATCGCGCCGACGCATATCAGCTGCATAGCCAGCGTCCGAACTTCGTCCGTCGTATTATAAAGAAGCGGGAAAAACTTTGATGCCGCAGCATACAGCCCTGCAACAAGAACCGCCGAAAATACCGAAAACGCAACGAGCTTTTTGTCATCGCTCTTTGCTCCTTCGATGTCCCCCGCTCCGAGCCTATGTCCGACAATGATACCGACAGTTGATCCGAGCGCCATAAACGCAACGCTCATAACGTTCCAGAGCGTTGTCATTATGTTCATCGCAGGCACAACGTCCAGCCCTCTGACGGAATAACACTGGTTGAGCATAGCCATTCCCGCAGACCAGAGACCCTCGTTTACAAACAGAGGCGTGCCACGGACGAGTATCTGTCTGCGAAGCTCCGCCGGAATTCGGAAGGTCTTATACAGCCCGATTGCAAAAGTATATTTTTTCTTTCTTGTATGAGTTGCAATGGCGACAACGCCAAGCTCCGCGAATCGGGAAACAGCCGTTGCTATCGCCGCTCCCTCAACACCCATTGCCGGCGCACCGAAATGCCCGTAGATGAGAACATAGTTGAGGAAAAGGTTGACCAGCACCGCAACTATTCCCGCCACCATCGGCAGAATCGTTTCCCCCGTCTCGCGCAGAGTACTGGCGTACGCCTGCGCTATCGCATAGACGATAAACGTCGTTATGATTATCTTTATGTACGAAACGCCGAATCCGAGCGATGCGGCGGCATCCTCCGCCGTTCCCTCTCCCTTCAGATAAAGACCGACAAGATCTCCTCCGAAGAAATACAGAACAAGTCCTCCCGTAACAGCCAGCACAACGCAGATTATCATCTTGAAGCGGAACGTGCTTCTTACGCCTTCAATATCGTTTTTTCCGTAAAACTGTGCCCCGAATATCCCCGCTCCGGACAAAGCGCCGAAAATGCAGAGGTTGAATACAAATATAAGCTGATTTGCAATCGCAACGCCGGACATTTCAAGCGTTCCGACCTTACCTATCATTATATTGTCCAGAAGGCTGACAAAGTTTGTTATACCGTTCTGGAGCATTATGGGTATGGCTATTGCAAGCACACCCTTATAAAATTTTTTATCCCCGATATACTGTTTTATCATTATCTCTCCGTAACGCCGAAGGGCTTTTCCAGCGCATTCTTTACGCATATTTTTATTTCCGCAAGTTCCTTTTTGCTTATGAGGCCGGAAAGGTCGCAGCGGAGCTTTGAAACGTCCTTGCCCGTGATAGCGAAATACGTCGTCACCGCCGCCGCATATCTGCCGACGGGAATCGAAAGATGAAATCCGTCGCGCGTCAGCGTGTCGCCCATATAGCCCGCGCGGAGGTTCTGTATTGTTGTGCCGGAGGGAACAACGCCCGAAAAATCCTTTATCGCAAGCACCTGATCCTGCACGCAGGAGCATATTGCATTATACATTTTCATCTGATCGTGATCATAGCGGACAAAATGCCCGTGAGTGCTGTCGCCCTGATACGCCCAGGTCATATGCCACATAAGCCTTGTCTTTTCCGGTTTTATTTTATTTACGCAATCAACGAGGAGTCCGAGATTCGAATAAGCCCCCGGCATACCGCTCGACCCGCTGCCCTGCTGCATCGTGATAACGTCCCAGTCCTCTTCCTTTACGGCTTTTTCTATCGTCGCGAACATTGTCGATTTCCATTGCCCGTCCGTGTTTTTGAAATACTGATAGACCGGCGCTCCGTAAAGCGCATTTGCGCTGTGTATATCAACGGTACATCCGGGAATAAAGAGATTTCCGAGAACGATGTTCTTCTCCCCCATACTGTCCGCAACTCTGTAAAGATATTCGTAAGAATCGCAGCTGAAGCTGTTTCCTATGGCAAGTATTTTGAATGATTTCTTCATAAATCCATATATCCTTTCGCTTGTGTTACCGAAATATTATATTTCAAAACGGAAAAAAAGTCAATACGCCCAGGCGAATTAAAAATTGTGATATAATAATGTCAGAAAGTTTTTCTTTTTCCGTCTTATATGGCGTAAGGTCCTTACAAAAGACAAAAAGGGGGTGTTTTTGCTTGAATGACGAAAAAATCGTTTCTATGTACCTTGCCCGCGACGAAAAGGCGATCTCCGCCTCAAGCGATAAATACGGGAAATATTGCTTTGCCGTCGCAAACAATATTCTCGGAAACGACGAGGACAGCCGCGAATGTGTAAATGACACTTGGCTTCGGGCTTGGAACAGCATACCTCCGGCAAAACCGTCTGTACTGAAGCTCTTTCTCGCAAAAATTACGAGAAATCTCGCTTTTGACATGTACGAAAAATCACACGCGCAAAAGCGGGGCGAATTTGAAGCGCTCCTCGGCGAGCTTGAAGAATGTATTCCCTCGGTTACCGATACGGAATCTGAATATTCTCAAAAAGAGCTCGGCGAGACGATAACCGCCTTTCTTTCATCGCTTTCGTCGCGCGAAAGAGATATTTTTGCCGGAAGATACTATTTCGGCTTTTCCGTCAGACAGATAGCAAAAAAGCGCTTGATGAGCGAGAACAGCGTTTCCGCCGTTCTCTCCCGAACAAGAAAAAAACTTAAAGCATACCTCTGTGAGAAAGGATATACCATATGAAAAAAGAAGAGCTTTTCAGAGCGATCGGCGAGGCGGACCTCTCTGCCTCAAAAATCAAAAAAACGCAAAAAATGTTTCCTTCTGTCAAAATTCTGGCGGCTTGCGCGGCGATTGCAATAGTTATAACGGGAATATTCGCCGCCGCAAGGGCTGACATTTTTAACAGAAGTCAGGGCGGTGGCGACATCGCCTTTGTCCCGACGCTGGACAAAATAATTTACTCCGGCGAACCTTTTTCTCAATCTGAAATAGACGAGCTGATAACGACCGAGGGTGTAGAAATGGTTGCCGAGCACGACGGAAAAAACGCGCGCCTTGTGTCACGGGGGTTTTACCTCCTCTCCGTAACGGAAGACGGCAACTATATGAACTATAATGTCTATATTCTCCCTGCCGTAACGAACGGAAAAGTGACCTCGTTTTTAGAGATATTCCGTAACGACGCGGGAAAGCTTCAGGCGCAGTTTACAAGCTGCAACGGCAACAACGCAATGACAGAAGCGCTTTCAAAGGACGGATCCATCGCCGTCACGGTCGGTGCTATGTGGCTTGTGTTTATCACCCCTGAAAACGAGATCATTTCATTTACGGGCGACGCTTCTTCAACCTTTTCGTCAAGCGAAACGGAATATATCCCCCGCGAGGACTATTACAGCGCATACAAAACGGATTTCAACAAAGTAAACTGAAAAAAGACGGCTCGCAGCCGTCTTTTTGTTTTATACGTTTTTGATAAACTCGGTTACCGCCAAAGCAGAGCGTTTTGAAGCCTCCTTTATGAATTTAAGATATTCTCCTTCCCCGCCGGCATCGGAAACCGTGCGCACAACGCAAAACGGCACATTCGCCATTCTGCATACCTGCCCGATGGCTCCGCCCTCCATTTCGCAAACAATACCGCCGCTTATCCTGCGTGCGTTTTTCTTTTTTTTCTCGTCTCCGATGAAGGTATCTCCCGTTGCAACGGTTCCCCGAAGCGTTCTCTGTCCTGCCTTTTCCGTACAGCGGGCAAGCAGATCCGAGAGCTTCTCATCGCATTTTATATGTACCTCTCCGATTGCGTCTATAAAGCCTTCACATTCGCCTCCGCAAAGCGTGGTATCGTAATCATATTCAACGACATCCGTCGCAACGACTGTATCAAGCACAGTAACCTCCGGCACAAGTGTCCCGCCGATGCCCGTGTTTATGACGAAATCCGGCTCAAAACAAAGGAGCATCGTCTGCGTGCAAGCCGCCGCCGCAACCTTTCCGACGCCCGCCACGGCGACGCAAACCGGTTTCCCGCAGAGAAGTCCGCAGGTGTATTCCCTGCCGAGCAGCGTCTGCGACCGCTTTTCCGTCATCTCATCTATGAGAGTTTTCGCCTCTTTTGTCAGCGCGCAGATTATCCCCGCCCTGACCTTATTCTTCGTATCTGAAATCATTTTTTCTCCCCGCTTTCTCAAAACCGCAAGATGTTTTTCGCAGACAACAGATTCGTCACCTGTAACTTCCGCATTATTTTCTATGTGCGCCGAAAACCTTTCCCTCGTGCGCAATAATATACAGACCCCGAAATTCGGCTTTCTTGTCCGCAGATCGCAGATGACGCAGTTGCCGTCAATTCGCAAAATATATCCCCGGAACAAGCTTGTCGTGATCGATTTTAAAGCTCGCAATTTTTTGCGCGCTTCCTTTATTATCCATATTTTTCGAGTTTCCATATTCGTTTGTGCATTTTTTGCGGTTTTCATTGTATCATATATGAACATTTTTTACAAGCGATTTTGCAAAAAAGGCGGGGGTGCTTCGTCAATATGCCAAACTTTGCGTTTTTCGATGAAAAGTATTGATTTTTGACACAACATATTGTATGATTAGTATAGTTTTCGTGCTTCACTTTTGTGAAATATGCAAAAAGGAGTGATTCCAATGCAGCTTTTGGAAAACAGGATAATTAAGGACGGGCAGATCCTCGGAGGAGACATTCTGAAGGTCGATTCGTTCCTCAACCATAATATAGATATTCCCTTCGTAAACAAACTCGCGGAAGAACTGCACCGTCTTTACTCGGACCGCGGCGTAACCAAAATACTCACAATAGAGGCGTCGGGGATAGCAATAGCATCTCTTACGGCACTCTGTTTCGGGGTGCCTATGCTTTTTGCGAAGAAATCAAAATCATCAAACATAACCGGCGACGTTTTTTCATCCGTTGCCCATTCTTATACACACGGATGCGATAACAACATAATCGTTTCAAAAAAATTTCTCGGAAAAGGCGATAAGATTCTTATAATAGACGATTTTCTCGCCAAAGGCAGCGCCCTTTCCGCTCTTTGGGACATAGCAAAACAGGCAGGAGCGGAGGTTGTCGGCGCCGGGATCGTCATAGAAAAGGAATATCAGGGCGGAGGTAACCTTCTCCGCAAAGAAGGACTGCGTATCGAGTCGCTTGCGAAGATAAAGTCAATGAGCTCGGAGGGCGGGATTGAATTCTGCCGGTAAAAACGGTTTAACGTAGCCTTGGCTACATTAAATAAATAAACAAAAACCAAAACTCAAAGGAGAAACAAAATGTTGAAAAAGGCTCTTTCCACAGTGCTCGCAGTTGCAATGCTTGCGGCAGCTTGCCTTCTTTTCGCTTCCTGCGGAAGTAGCGCAAAGGACTTCAAAATAGGTATCATCTGCCTCCACGACGAGACATCTACCTATGACCTCAACTTCATAAACGCAATCGAAGCTGCACAGAAGGCTCTCGGTCTTTCGGACGAGCAGGTCATCATTATGAAGAACATCCCCGAAGACAGCAAATGCTTTGACGCCGCAAAGGATCTCGTTGACCAGGGCTGCAAGGTTATCTTTGCAAACTCTTTCAATCACGAATCCTTTATGATCCAGGCTGCAAAGGAATATCCCGAGGTTATGTTCTGCCACGCAACAGGCACAAAGGCTCACACAGAAAACCTTCCCAACTATTTCAATGCTTTCGCCTCAATATATGAAGGCAGATACCTCGCAGGCGTTGCCGCAGGTCTCAAGCTCAACGAGCTCAAAGAAGCAGGCAAGCTCAAAGGCGATGTCCCGAAGATGGGCTATGTCGGCGCATTCCCCTATGCAGAGGTTATCTCCGGTTACACAGCATTCTATCTCGGCGCAAAGTCCGTATGCCCCGATGTCGTTATGGACGTTACGTTCACAGGCGAGTGGTACGATGTCAACCTTGAAAAACAGGCAGCAGAAAAGCTCATAAACATCCAGAAGTGCGATCTTATCAGCCAGCACGCAGACTCTATGGGTGCTCCCGGAGCTTGCGAAGCAGCAGATGTTCCGAACGTTTCTTACAACGGTTCAACGGAAGTTGCCTGCCCCAACACATTCATCGTTTCGTCCAGAATAGACTGGCAGCCCTATTTTGAGCTTATAATCAAAGCCGTAAGAGACGGCAAGGAAACAATCCCCGTTGACTATACGGGTACTCTCGCAACAGGCTCCGTTGCTCTCACGGCAGTAGGCAAAATCGAGGCTGCAGCAAACACGCAGGCTAAACTCGACGAAGTAAAAGCTAAGCTCGAAAGCGGCGAAGTTAAAGTGTTTGATACAAACAACTTCACCGTAGGCGGCAAAAAGCTCACAACATACCTTGCAGACGTTGACGATATGGGCGATTACAAGGCAGACACAGAAGCTATCAAGGACGGCTATTTCCACGAATCCGAATACCGTTCCGCTCCTTATTTCAACGTTGAGATCGACGGTATCACTCTTCTTGACAGAGGCCCCCAGAAAGGCAACTGATTTTTCCAAAGTACATCTTGTGTATAAAGGCGGAGCTTCCCTCCGCCTTATACTTCTTTTTTGACACGCCTTAAATTGCTTTGATTTTTGCAGATTTCCCCATTTTTATTCCGGAGGTTACCCCTTGAACAAAGAAATTGCGATAGAATTACGTCATATAACAAAGACATTCGGCAGCGTTGTTGCAAACAAGGATGTCGATATGACGGTTTACAAAGGAGAAATTCTTGCCATTCTCGGAGAAAACGGCAGCGGCAAGACAACCCTTATGAATATGATCGCAGGGATATACTATCCCGATGCGGGTCACATAATCGTCGGCGGAGAGGAAGCCGTTATAAGCTCTCCGAAGGACGCTTTCAAATACAAAATCGGTATGATACATCAGCATTTCAAGCTTGTTGACGTATTCACCGCAAGCGAAAACATCATCCTCGGCGTCAACGACGGAAGCAAGTACAAGCTTTCCGAAGTAAACGAAAAAGTTTCAGCCATTGCCGAAAAATACGGATTCACAATCAATCCCAAGAAAAAAATACACGAAATGTCCGTTTCCGAAAAGCAGACCGTTGAAATAATCAAGGTGCTTTACAGAGGCGCGGACATACTCATTCTCGACGAGCCGACCGCCGTCCTCACTCCGCAGGAAACGGAAAAGCTCTTTGCCGTGCTCAGAAAAATGAAGGAAGACGGCAAATCGATTATAATAATTACGCATAAAATGCACGAAGTTCTTTCAATTTCGGACAGAGTTGCCGTTCTCCGCAAGGGCGAGCATATTGCAACGGTCAATACTGCGGAAACCTCTGAGGCGGAGCTGACGGAAATGATGGTCGGCAAGAAGGTCAGCCTCAATATTGACCGCCCGCTTCCGAAAAACACCTGCGAAAGACTCGTTGTTTCAAATATATCCGCTGTAAACGAGGATGGTGTTCAGGTGCTTGACGACATCTCGTTTACGGCAAACTCCGGAGAAATTCTCGGTATTGCCGGTATCGCAGGCAGCGGACAAAGAGAGCTGCTCGAATCAATCGCCGGGCTCTACCCCCTTACGTGCGGCGAAATAATGTATAACAATCCGGCAAACGGTGAAATAGAAAACCTCCGCAACAAAACTCCTATGCAGATACGCGAGCTCGGCGTAAGGCTTTCTTTCGTTCCCGAGGACAGGCTCGGTATGGGGCTTGTCGGCAATATGGGCATAACGGACAATATGATGCTCCGCAGTTATACGAAGGGCAAGTCCGTTTTCCTTGACAGAATTCCCCCGAAAAATCTCGCAAAAGAGATAATCAAAAGCCTTGAGGTATCAACTCCGGACGAAGAAACCCCCGTCCGTCGCCTTTCGGGAGGCAATGTTCAGAAGGTGCTCGTCGGCAGAGAGATAGCGGCGGCGCCGTCCGTGCTTATGGCGGCGTATCCTGTCAGAGGACTTGATATAAACTCGTCTTATATTATATACAACCTGCTCACCCAGCAGAAAGAAAACGGGGTCGCCGTCATATTCGTCGGAGAAGATCTGGACGTTTTGACAGAACTCTGCGACAGAATACTCGTCATAAACGGCGGCAAGGTCACAGGCATACTTGACGGAAGAACGGCAAAGAAAGAAGATATAGGTCTGCTTATGACAAAGCACGTCTCGGCGGACAAAGAAAAGGAGGTAAGCGACGATGCAAAATAACGAACACGCAAAGCACGAGCCCCTCTTTCATATTGTAAAACGTAGCAGCATATCGCTCAAAAAATCGATCGCCGTCCGTGCGATAGCCGTTGCGGCAGCTCTGCTCACAGCGGGACTTTTCGTATTCATTCTCACAAAACGCAGTCCTATCGATGTTTATAAGCAGATGTTTCTCGGCGTCTTCGGCTCGACGCACAGAATAACAACCGCGCTGAAAAACCTTGCGATCCTCCTCTGCATTTCTCTCGCCGTTACACCTGCATTCAAGATGAAGTTCTGGAACTGCGGAGCGGAAGGTCAGGCGCTTATCGGCGGACTTGCCTGCGTAACCTGTATGTTCTATCTCGGAGGAAGCATACCGAAATGGCTTCTGATTATTCTTATGTGCGTTTCAAGCCTTATGGCTGGTGCCATATGGGCTGTCATTCCGGCAATCTTCAAGGCAAAATGGAACACCAATGAAACCCTTTTCACCCTTATGATGAACTACGTTGCAACTTCACTCGTGTCATTCTGCGTGAAGTGCTGGGCTAAGGACGGCTCCGGCACTCTCCGCCCTATGCCAGATTACGGCTTGCCTCAGATAGCGAAAAGAGACTACCTCCTCGCTGTTATAGTCGTTGCGCTGCTGACTGTCGGCATATATGTTTATATGAAATATTCAAAGCACGGATATGAGATCGCCGTCGTCGGCGAAAGCGAAAATACCGCCCGTTACATAGGCATAAACGTTAAAAAGGTCATCATCCGCACAATGCTCCTTTCGGGTGCTATCTGCGGTCTCTGCGGACTTCTCCTCGTCGGCGGTATCAACAGAACAATCAGTACGGAAACTGTCGGCGGTCAGGGCTTTACGGCAATTATGGTATCCTGGCTCGGCAAGTTCAACCCGATATTTATGATACTGACGTCGTTTCTCATTGTGTTCCTTCAGGTCGGAACAAAGCAGGTGTCAACCGCGTTCAGAATCGACACTTCCCTCGCCGATATTACAACGGCAATCATTCTGTTCTTTATAATCGGTTGCGAATTTTTCATAAACTATAAGGTTCAGTTCCGTAAAAAAGAAAAGGAGGTAAAATAATATGCTTACGTTCTTAACCCAAGCCGTAAGAATAGGTATGACGCTTCTTTTCGGATCAACAGGCGAAACAATAACCGAAAAATCCGGACATCTCAACCTCGGCGTTCCAGGCGTAATGTGCATAGGCGCGGCGTTCGGCTGTGTTTCGGAAACACTCTATATCAGCCTCGTCGGACCGCTTACAGACGGAAGATCGTTCTTTATATATCTTCTCGCCGTTCTCGTTCCGATACTCGCGGCAATAATCGGAGGGCTTCTTTCCGGTCTTCTTTACAGCGTGCTGACGGTCACCCTGCGTTCAAACCAGAACGTGACCGGTCTTGCGCTCACAACATTCGGCGTCGGCGTTTCGAAGCTGATGATTACGACTGTTCAGAAGAAGATCCTTGCCGTAGCGAGCACGGGAACCAACATCAGCTTCACCCAGGCAAGCAAATACTTTACAAAGCCCCTCCCCTTCGCCGATAAACTCGGCGTTATCGGAAAGCTGTTCCTCTCATATGGCATAATGATCTATCTCGCAATTGCAATAGCTCTTATAACCTCGTTCGTCCTTTCAAAAACAAGGCTCGGCCTTTATCTCCGCTCTGTCGGCGAAAATCCTGCAACGGCAGATGCGGCGGGAATAAACGTCTCAGCTTACAGATACGGCGCGACGTGTATCGGCTGTGCGATTTCGGCTCTCGGCGGTCTGACATTCATTATGGACAACCTCAACGGCAACTGGGAATATATCATAGACGCTATGGGCTGGCTCTCCGTCGCGCTTGTAATATTTACGGTATGGAAGCCGAGCATCGGTATTCTCGGCTCGATAATCTTCGGCGGACTTTATATCGCGGCAAGCTATATAAACGGAATCAGCCTTGCAACAAAAGAAATTTTCAAGATTCTTCCCTATTTTGTTACAGTTGTCGTGCTTATAATAACAAGCATAAAGAACAAGAGAGAAAACCAGCCTCCGGCAGGTCTCGGAACAAACTACTTCAGAGAGGAAAGATAACATATGATCAAGCTCGAAAGAACCGACGTTATGAACCTCGAAAACGCTATGAGAGGTGCAAGGAACCCTATGAACAGCTGGGCTAAAAGCGACAGCTACACAGATGAAAACGGCGTCTTTACCCTCGGCGATAGCGACCTTGACCTCGCAAAACGCCTTTGCAATGCCGGCAGCGACCATCGCAAGTTCATCCGCCAGATATTTGTCTCCGTTGACATAACAGCACCGCTTTACTGGTGGAAAGAGTTTGACACGTATAAAATCGGGACTGTTGCAAATTCGACAAGCACGATGCACAAGATACATTCAAAGCCGATCGAACGCGAAGATTTCTCTTACGACCATACGATTCCCGAAATGCTTCCCGTTCTCGACGAATTCATTGCAAGCATAGAGGCTCTCCGCAAAAAATACGTCGAAACAAAGGAAAAATCTTATTGGTACACAATAATTCAGCTCCTTCCCGAAAGCTATAACCAAATGCGCACGGTCACCCTGAATTACGAGGTGCTGACAAACATTTATAACTCCCGCAAGGCGCACAAGCTCGAAGAATGGCATACCTTCTGCGACTGGATAAAGACTCTTCCCTACGCAAGCGAGCTCATAATCAAGGAATAAATTAATCCGCAATATAAAAACCGCATCGGCTAAGCCGATGCGGTTTTTGTTTTTGATTATTTATTTTCCGAGCTGTTTTTTGAGATCTTCCGCAACGTGGCGGCTGCGCTCCTGCGCGCCCTTCCAGACAAGATGCCATTCGCTGTCCGAGAAGTAATCCTTCGGATAGAGGCAGTTTTTATAATCGGAGATAACCGTCATATCGATAACGGATGTCAGTCTCTCTGTGTATTCCTTGATCACGTCATCGGAAATTCCCTCGCCGCCGTCCTGCATTGCCGCATAAGTGAAGAATATATTACATCCTTTCTCCTTCATACGCTTGGCAAGCGCCGCCATTTCTTCCTTTGCGCTAATGCTCCATCCGAGGTTATAGCTGTTGTCCCTGCCCTGAGTGACCCTGTCTGCGGTGTCAAGCCCGTCGCCGTATTTGCTGGCGTTGTTATTGAATGCGTCATAGGGGAGAATGTTCTTCTTTTCCGCATTTTTCATTTCAACGCATTGAGCCGGGAACCTCGAAATCAGATCGGTGAACTGAGATCTGTCAATATAGCGGAGGAATCCGTAATCGCTCTGACGGAAATACCATCCTCTGTGTCCGAAAGAATAGCTGCCAAGGGTATAACGTCCGGACTCGGGAGACCAGAGAAGAATATCGTCTTCGCCAACGAAATCTTCAATCAGATCAAAATACAGAAGCGCGCTGACATTTGCGTTTTCACCGAAGTTGATTATAACGTATTCGCCGTTCAGCGCCTTATCGATTATTTCGCTGTCATAACCGAAATACGAGCCGGATCCGCCGACGATTATTATCTTTTTCATATCCTTTGCCCACATAAGTCTGTCAAGGTGACCAGAACCGTACAGAGCCCAGGACTCATAGATTGTGTATGTGGCGTTGACATAGAAATGTTTGAAGCTGTCGCAATTGACAAAGCAGCTTTCGCCTATTCCGCCGGCACCGAATTCGCCGTCAAAAACAACAACGGTTTCAAGGTTTTTGCAGTTTGTGAATGCGCCTTCTTCAATCGCCTTTACGGTCTTTGCTATGATAACTTCTTTCATCGTAGCGCCGCTGAAAGCGTTCGCTGCAATACCGATGACCTTATTTCCGCCGATCTTTTCCGGTATGCAGACGATCTCGTCATTTCCCGTATATTCCTTTATTCTGACGCCACCCATAGCGGTCTCTGTCTTGAACGAAGACTCTTCCGTGTTCTTCTGCCATACACACCAGAGATCAAGCGAAGGCTTGCCCTCTGCGTCAACTCTGCTGCCGAGAGAAACAGGAGTTCCGGTTCCGTCCTCTTTTGTGTTGTACTCGACAAGGGTGTAACCGTCGCGCTTAAAGTAGCCGTTTTCCTCAAGCGTTTTAGGATTATGATATCCGACAAGCGAAAAAGTAACGGTTTTTGTGTCGCTGCCGTTTGAGGTTTTGCCCTCGCCCGTGTGATAAACAACTGTCATAGACGTGTTGACGTATACCTTTGTTTCGCTCGAAACGTTTTCAAGCGTATACGTTTTTGAAGTCGTCACTTTCTGCCCGTTCTTATTGACGAGCGCATTGCCTACCGAAATTCCGTCATAAATGAAGCCGTCACGCATAGTAACCTTGATTGTAACGCTCTGCTTCGAGCCGACGCCCTTCTTAACTTCCGTTTCAACAGTGCAGGTTGCCTTGTTGTACTGAAGTCTAACGAAATTTCCGACCATAACCGTCTCAATATCGAGGATTTCCTTCTGCGGCTCGATTATCGGAGGTTCTTCTTCGGTTGTTGTCGATGTGGTTGTTTCAGAGGGCTTTGTTGTCGTAACGTCAGAGCCGGTGGTTGTAGTCCCGGCCGTCGTTGTTGTGACGCCCGGAGCGGTCGTTGTCGTTTTATTATTGCCGGACATTGTGCAGGATGCTGCTATAAAGCAGAACATCACAGCCATAAACAAAGCTATAAACTTTTTCATTTTTCTCTCCTTACATTTCAAAATATTCGTCTCTGCCGGCACCGACAGAAACATACTTGATCTTGCAGTTTGTCATCTTCTGAATATAGAGTATATAGTCCTTTGCAGCCTGCGGAAGCTCGTCAAAGCTCCTGCAACCGCTGATGTCCTTGTTCCAGCCGGGGAGATATTCATAAACCGGCTTTGCCTCTTCAAGCGCCTTGCCGGACGGGAAAACATCGGTTATCTCTCCGTAAACATCATATTTGACGCAAACGGGGATCTTGTCAAGATACGAAAGAACATCGAGCTTTGTTAGCGCAATTTCGTCCGCTCCCTGCATAAGAATTCCGTATTTTGATGCGGGAATGTCAAACCCACCGACTCTTCTCGGTCTGCCTGTCGCGGCACCGTATTCGTTGCCGGCATCGCGGAGAGCCTTGCCCTCTTCGCCGAACAGCTCGCAGGTGAACGGTCCCTCGCCGACGCAGCTCGAATATGCCTTCATTATACCGATAGCCTTATCGAGCTTCTTTGAAGGAATTCCCGCGCCGATCGGAGCATATGCGGAAATTGTCGAAGATGCGGAGGTATAAGGATAGATACCGAAATCAATGTCGCGGAGAGCACCGAGCTGCGCTTCAAACATTACGTTCTTGCCGTTTGCGATTGCATTTTCAAGGTATTCCGTCGTGTTGCAGATATAATCCTTGAAAGGAAGTCCGTACTTTTCAAGCCAGGCAATCATATCATCCGCCGAGATCGGCTCGTGGCCGTAGCCCTTTTCGATCGTGAGGTTTTTCCATTCGACTATTGCGGGAAGACGCTTCTTTGTATCATCCATATGGAGCAGATCTCCCATGCGGAGCGCTTTTTTCATATATTTATCGGCATAGACGGGAGAAATGCCGCGTCTTGTCGAGCCGAACTTTGCGTCGCCGAGTCTGTCCTCTTCGAGACAGTCGAGAAGCTTATGATAAGGCATACAGATTGTTGCCCTGTCGCTGATTTTGAGATGATCGGGCGTAATCTCGATTCCCGCATCACGCAGACGCTGTACCTCTCCGAAGAGATGTTCGACATCAATGACCATTCCCGGTCCCATAATGTTTACCGTTTCGTCACGGAGTATTCCCGAGGGAAGAAGATTGAGAATGAATTTTCCCTTCTCGTTTACAACGGTGTGTCCTGCGTTGTTGCCGCCCTGATATCTTGAAACGATATCATATTTTTCGCTGAGAAGGTCAACCATTCTGCCCTTTCCTTCGTCGCCCCAGTTGATTCCAACAATTGCCGTAAGCATTTTCTTTACCTCACACATTTATTTTTATATTTATTCCGAGCAGGTCGCCGTTCTTTGCAAGAACCGGATCGACATAGCCGGAAATAAAATCTTCTGTTTGCTTTTCCGCACATCCCGTAAAGGTTTTGGGGTCGGAAAGCTCGTCCATTTCGGATTTCGTCAGCCCGAAGGCGGGGTCGCATAATATACGGTCAAGAAGATCGTTTTTCCCGCCGGAGAGCTTCATATCCTTTGCGACTGCAACGCTGTGCACTCTTATAGCCTCGTGCAGAGCCTGTCTGTCGCCGCCTTTTTTGACGCAATACATAAGGATGTTTTCCGTCGCCATAAAAGGAAGCTCCTCATCGAGATGACGCTTGATTATTGCGGGATATACGCTGCCGCCGGAAATGACGTTTATATAAAGAGAAAGTATTGCGTCCGTTGCAAGGAAGGCTTCCGGAACGGATATTCTCTTGTTTGCCGAGTCGTCAAGCGTTCTTTCGAGCCACTGTGACGCCGCCGTCACAGCAGGGTTCATAACGTCTGCCATAACGTATCTTGAAAGCGAAGCTATTCTCTCGCTTCTCATCGGGTTGCGCTTGTATGCCATTGCGGACGACCCTATCTGCCCCGCTTCAAACGGCTCGTCGAATTCCTTCAGATGAGACAAAAGCCTTATGTCACCTGCGAATTTTGATGCGCTCTGCGCTATTCCGCATAGCACGGAAAGCACATCATAATCCAGCTTTCTGGAATACGTCTGCCCCGAAACCGGAACGCAACCGTCAAAGCCCATTTTTTCGGCTATCAGCTTTTCCAGCGCCGAGACCTTTTCCGTATCGCCTTCAAAAAGCTCAAGGAAGCTAGCCGAGGTGCCTGTCGTTCCCTTGCAGCCGAGGAGCTTCATCTCCGAAAGCTGAAAATCCAGATGGCGAAGGTCGGAAAGCAGGTCGTTACACCAAAGCGTCGCGCGCTTGCCCATAGTCGTCGGCTGTGCCGCCTGAAAATGCGTATATGCAAGCGTCGGGAGCGACTTATATTCAAGCGCGAAATCCGCCGTTGCCTTTATAGCGTTTACGAGTAGCTTCTTTATCTGCAAAAGCGCGGCACGCATAAGTATAACGTCCGTATTGTCGCCGACGTAGCACGACGTAGCGCCGAGATGAATTATTCCCTTCGCCTTCGGGCAGGCATCGCCGAAGGTCTTGACGTGCGCCATTACGTCGTGGCGCACCTCTGACTCGTACTTTGCGGCAAGATCGTAATCAATGTCGTAAATATGCGCCTTCATCTCGTCAATCTGCTCGTCTGTTATATCGAGGCCGAGTTGCTTTTCGCTCTCCGCAAGCGCAATCCAGAGCTTTCTCCAGGTTGAAAACTTTTCGTCCGGAGAGAAGATCTGCTTCATTTCCGTACTTGCGTAGCGCGAGCAAAGCGGGGTTTCATATGTATTTTTCATAGCCTGTCCTTAATTTTTATTTTCTTTTTCCGATTTTTCGAGCGCCGCGCCGACGAATCCGAGGAAAAGCGGATGGGGCTTGTTCGGTCTGCTCTTGAATTCCGGATGATACTGAACACCGACATAAAACGGTCTTTCCGTTATTTCAACTGTCTCAACAAGCCTTCCGTCCGGCGAGGTTCCGCTTATGTTCAGACCCGCCGCCTGAATCTCATCGCGATAGTCATTATTGAATTCATAGCGATGGCGGTGTCTCTCGGCGATTTCGTCCTTACCGTAGAGGCGTTTCATCGTCGTTCCGTCCTTTATCTTGCAGGGATAGCTGCCAAGACGGAGCGTGCCGCCCTTATCGATCTCGTCGCTCTGACCGGACATAAAATCAATGACCTTATGAGCGGAATCGGGATCGAATTCGCCGGAGTTTGCATCCTTATAGCCGAGGACGTCTCTCGCATATTCGATGACGGCAATCTGCATTCCGAGACATATTCCGAAATACGGGACGTTGTTTTCTCTTGCGTATTTCGCCGCGGCAATCTTGCCCTCAATGCCTCTGTTGCCAAAGCCTCCCGGAACAAGTATGCCCGAAACATCAGAGAATATTTCCGCAGCGTTTTCGTCCGTTACGGTTTCGGAGTCTATCCATTTTATTTTAACGTGTGTACCGAGCTCATACCCCGCGTGGCGCAGAGCCTCGGCAACGGAGAGATAAGCGTCGTGAAGCTGAACGTATTTGCCGACAAGCGCAATGCTGACCGTCTTTTTTCTGTTTTCAATCCTGTCAACAAGCGCTCTCCATTCGGAAAGGTCAGGCTTCGGAGCGTCGATATGGAGCTCGCGGCAGACTATGTCCGAAAAATGAGATTTTTCAAGCATAAGCGGTGCTTCATAAAGCACGGGGAGCGTCATATTTTCTATAACGCAATCGGGTTTTACGTTGCAGAAGTTTGCAATCTTGCGGAATATGCTCTCGTCCTCTATTGGCTCATCGCAACGGAGAATGAGTATTCCGGGGTTTATTCCCGAGCCCTGCAATTCCTTTACGGAGTGCTGGGTCGGCTTTGATTTATGCTCGCCGGACGCTTTGAGATAAGGAACGAGGGTAACGTGTATGTAAAGCGAGTTTTCCTCGCCGACCTCGTGCCCGACCTGACGTATCGCCTCTATATAAGGCTGACTTTCAATATCTCCCGTCGTGCCGCCGATTTCGGTTATGACGACGTCCGCCGCCGTCTTTTTGCCGACGGTATATATGAATTTCTTTATCTCGTCTGTAATATGCGGGATTATCTGAACGGTATTTCCGAGGTATTCTCCCCTGCGCTCCTTTGAAAGCACGTTTGAAAACACCTTGCCCGTTGTAAGGTTTGAATACTTGTTCAGATCCTCGTCTATGAATCTTTCGTAATGACCGAGGTCAAGATCCGTTTCCGCACCGTCCTCGGTTACATAGACCTCGCCGTGCTGATACGGGCTCATTGTACCGGGGTCAACGTTTATGTAAGGGTCGAGCTTCTGCGCCGCAACCTTGAGCCCCCTTGCCTTGAGCAATCTTCCCAGAGACGCCGCCGTTATTCCTTTTCCGAGTCCGGAAACGACACCTCCCGTTACAAAAATATATTTGGTCATAAAAAAGCCGTCTCCCCTCTCGACATATAATTTCTGCCCCTCTTTTCCGGCAGATAACAAAACAACATTAAGTATATCATAAAGGTCACCTTTTTTCAATATGATGTATAAATAAAAATTCAACTATTTTTCAGTCATTTCCGAAGTTTGATTTGTGCAAATTCGGATTCGCCGTAATTTGCGCGACATATATTGACAACGGCAATTTTTTGCTGTATAATATACCAACCGTTCTATATCAATAAAAAGCAGAGGTTATCAAAATGCTGAAAATTTCACATCTTACAAAAACATACGGCGAAAAGAAAGCCGTCGATGATCTTTCCCTGCACATTGCGCCGGGAGAAATATACGGATTCATCGGTCATAACGGCGCCGGAAAAACAACAACGCTCAAGGCTTCCGTCGGAATTCTCTCGTTTGACACGGGAGAGATAAAAATAGACGGAATTTCGATAAAGGAAAACCCGATCGAATGTAAAAAGCGCATCGCATATATTCCGGATAATCCGGATCTTTACGAATATATGACAGGCATCAAATATCTCAATTTCATCTCGGATATATTCGGTGTCGGCGCGGAGGAACGCAAAGCGAGAATTGCAAAATATGCAGATATGTTTGAAATCACGCAGGATCTTGCGAACCCGATATCCGCATATTCGCACGGTATGAAGCAGAAGCTCGCGATAATCTCCGCCTGGATACACAATCCGAAGCTGATTATTATGGACGAACCGTTTGTCGGTCTCGATCCGAAAGCCGCTCACCTGCTCAAGGGGATGATGCGCGAGGTCTGCGACGACGGCGGCGCGATCTTTTTCTCAACTCACGTTCTTGAAGTTGCGGAAAAGCTCTGTGATAAGGTTGCGATAATCAAGGGCGGAAAGCTGATAAAATCCGGCACTATGGAAGAGGTCAAGGGCGATTCCTCCCTTGAAGACGTATTCCTTGAACTGGAGGACTGAAAATGCTCGGTATACTTATAAAAAAGCAGTTTGCGGAGCTTTATCGCAACTTCTTTTACGACCAGAAAAAGAACAAAGCCCGCTCTAAAGCGGCAAGCATCGTCAGCATAATTCTTTATGCCGTTCTGATGATAGGCGTTCTCGGCGGAATGTTTACCGTTATGTCCGTTCTGCTCTGTGATTCGCTCGTTTCAATGGGAATGGGCTGGTTCTTCTTTGCCCTGACGGCTACGGTAGCGATTGCGATCGGCATATTCGGAAGCGTTTTCAGCACATATTCTTCCCTTTATCTCGCAAAGGATAACGACCTTCTCCTTTCCCTGCCGGTTCCCGTCAAATACATCCTCGCATCAAGGCTTATCTGCGTTTACCTCTTCGGGCTTATGTTCTCCGGCGCGGTTCTTATCCCCGCAGTTATTGTTTATAATATCTTTGCCGGCGTGACGGTTATGTCGGTCATTGGCGGACTTATGTTCATCCTGAATATATCGGGAATCGTGTTTATCCTCTCGTGCCTGCTCGGATGGGTAGTTGCAAAGGCAAGCCTCAAGCTGAAAAACAAGAGCTTTGCAACGGTTGCCCTCTCGATAATCTTTGTAGCCGCTTATTATTTTGTGTATTATAAAGCGGGCGAAGCAATGGAAGGAATTATCGCAAATGCGGAAGCAATCGGCGAAAAGATCAAGGGCTTTGCATACCCGATTTATGCGATCGGTCGCAGCGGCGAGGGAGAGATTCTCTCAATCCTCGGCTTCACGGCGGTAACGGCGGCGCTTCTCACGCTTGTGCTTTATGTTATCGCAAAGAGCTTCATCAAAATAGCAACTTCAAGCGGCGCGGCTTCAAAGGCAAAGTACGTTGAAAAAACGGCGAAAAAGAACAGCATTTTCGGTGCTATGCTCGGGAAAGAGTTCTCCCGCTTCACTTCAAGCCCGAACTATATGCTGAACTGCGGCTTCGGCATTCTCGGTTTTCTCGTTCTGACCGCCGTCATATTTATGAAGGGCGATGTTGTCGTCTCCGGAATTTCCGTTCTGTTTGACGAAAAAACGACGGCACGGCTTATTCCCGTCATCCTGTGTACTAGCGCGGCGACGCTTATGTCGATGAACGATACAGCCGTTCCGTCCGTTTCGCTTGAGGGGAAAAGCGTCTGGATAGCGCAGTCGCTCCCGATAGACCCCTGGACAGCTCTGAAAGCAAAACTGGGCGTTCAGATATTGATAACCGTATTCCCCGCCGCAATATTCACCGCGGCATTCTTCATCAAGATAAAAACAGATTTTCTCTCTGCGGTGCTCTCCGTTGTTTTCATTGCGGTATATATTGTTTTCTTTGCTCTGCTGTGTCTTTTCATCGGTCTGAAGAAGGCAAACCTGAACTGGACCAGCGAGATATACCCCATAAAACAAAACTCCGGAGTTTTGATAGTTCTGCTTATCGACTGGGCGTTTGCGATTGTGTTCGGTCTCTTTTATCTGCTCGCCGGATGTCATATTATGTCTGCCGCTGTTTATCTCATCATATGGACGGTCATCATTTCGATACTTTCCGTCATTATTTACGAATATCTCAAAACAAAAGGCGCAAAGGCGTTTGCGGCTCTTTAAGAACAACCCGCCGCTCCGGCATTTACCGAAGCGGCGGGTTTTCTCTATTTTATGCTTTCCTTTATCAGCTTCAAGAACGTTTTCGAAGGCTCCGAAAGCGTTTTTTTATTCTGATAAACTATCGCTATCTCGGAGGACAGCGCCTTTTCGTCAAGCCTTAATATCCTTATGCTTTTGTCATAATTCTCCGGCAACGCCGACTTATGAAGCAGTCCGACGCCTATTCCGCCCAAAGCGAGAGAGAGTGTCATCTCGGCATCGTCGTTTACACAGCATATTTTCGGAGAAAGCCCTTCTCTTTCAAACACGGACTCGATTATCTTTTGCCAACGGCGGTATACTATCAGTGGCAGTTCTGCAAGCTCCGGAAGCGATATACAGTCGCCGCTTGTATTTTCAAAAAACGACTTATCGCCTATCGCGGATATGCTTTCTCTGCCCAGATATTCAGCTTCAAAATCTCCGGAGGGAAACGGCGTTCTGATTATCGCCATATCCGTTTCTCCGTTGTGGAGATATTCCAGAAGCTGATATGTATTTGCGCTGCGGACGGAGATAGTAACTCCCGGATATTTCTTATGATACTGCTTTATCCATTCCGTAAACAGCCTGCCGCGCACAGAGGAAATAACCCCGACCCGAAGAACTCCCGCCGCTCCGGAGCGGAAATCGCTCATCTCGGCTTTTGCGCCGTCGCAAAGGTTGATTATTTCGGTTGCCCTCTCGTAAAAATGCCTGCCCGCCTCCGTGAGAGAAAGCGTTCTGCCCTCTCTGAAAAACAGCTTGCAGCCGAGCTCTTCCTCAAGCATATGCAGCTGCATCGTCAGCGGGGGCTGGGTCATATGTAGCTTTTCAGCCGCCGCCGTGACGGTTTTTTCTTCAACAGTCGTCACAAAATATATAAGCTGACGAATATCCATAACCGCTCCAAATCAATATATTTTTTATATAATTATACCGAAAAATATATATTTGTCAATATGATTTTCTATGGTATAATACTTGTGTTAAACTAAAAACGAAAAATCGGAGTATAAAATGCGACATTTAATTCCTTATCTGAAAAAATACCGGCTGGAAGCGATCATCGCGCCGCTTTTCAAAATGTTTGAGGCGTGCTTTGACCTCGCCGTGCCGATAGTCGTTGCGAACATTATCAAAAAAGGCATAGAAACCGGAGACAGAAGCTATATACTCAGCCGCTTCGCCATACTCATACTTATGGCGTTTTCCGGTCTTGCCTGCACCGTTGTTGCGCAGTATTTTGCCGCAAAGGCAGCAGTCGGAACGGCTACTGGGCTTCGCCATCAGCTGCTCGAAAAAATACAGAGCCTCAGCTTTACCGAGCTTGACAAAATCGGTACTTCAACTCTCATAACAAGAATGACAAGCGACGTAAACCAAGTCCAAAACGGCACAAATATGTTCCTCCGTCTCTTTTTGAGGAGCCCGTTCATTGTGTTCGGCGCAATGATAATGGCGTTTACGATAAACACTCAGATTGCACTTATATTTGCCGGAGCGATCGTCGTTATGTTCGTCATAGTGTTCGGGATAATGTTCATCACTGCCCCGATGCATAAGAACGTTCAGAAAAATCTCGATAACGTTACGGAAGCCGTGCGCGAAGAGCTCGGCGGCGTGCGTGTTATACGTGCGTTCGGGCGCGAGCAGGTTCAGAGCGAGAAATTTATGCGGATAAACTCCGCTCTTTCAAAGGCACAAATAAAGGTCGGCAAGGTGGCGGCGCTTATGAACCCGCTGACGTATGTCGCCGTGAACACAGTAATAATCCTCATTCTTATGATCGGCGCGAAAAAGGTTGACGGCGGGCTTCTCCTTTCGGCGGACATCATCGCCCTCATAAACTATATCGGCCAGATACTCATTGAGCTTGTCAAGCTGGCAAATCTCGTCATCCTTCTCGGAAAATCAATCTCCGGAATGGGGCGCATCGGTCAGGTGCTCGATACGGAAAGTTCAATGACCTTTGAAGGAAACAAGGAAGGAACGGACTCCGAAGAAATTATCCGTTTTGAAAACGTTTCTCTCCGCTATGCCGGTGCAGGCGCGGAATCGATCTCCGATATATCGTTTTCCGCAAATCGGGGTGAAACGATCGGCATAATCGGCGGTACCGGAAGCGGAAAAACGTCGCTCGTGCGGCTGATTCCCAGATTTTATGACGCAACGGAAGGAACGGTATACCTGAAGGGCGAGCCGATAAAGGAGCTGTCAAAGCAGGCGATTCTTTCAACCGTTGCAACGGTTGATCAGAAAACAAGGCTTTTCTCCGGAACAATACGTTCAAATATGCTCTGGGGCAAAAATAATGCAACGGATGAGGAGATCTGGAGTGCGCTTGAAACGGCGCAGGCAGCGGAATTCGTCCGCGCAAAGCCTGACGGGCTTGACGAAAAAGTCCTTCAGGGCGGAGCGAACCTCTCCGGAGGTCAGAAGCAGCGACTTACGATTGCGCGTGCCGTTCTCGCGGGAGCAGACGTCCTCATTCTTGACGACAGCACCTCAGCCCTCGACTATGCAACCGACGCGGCACTACGGAAAGCGATAAAGGAGCTGCCGAGTGATATGACGGTCGTCATAGTCAGCCAGCGCGCAGGATCGATCGCATATGCGGACAAGATACTCGTCCTCGACGACGGAAGGCTCGTCGGCTACGGCAAACACGATGAGCTTCTCAAAAATTGTCACGTTTATAAAGAAATCTATGAAAGCCAGTTCGGAGAGGAGGCAGGCAAATGAAAAAGAAACCCGTAAAGCGAGTGATTTCGCTTATAAAGCCGTATTCGCTGTCTGTCTTTGCAAGTCTGTTTTTCGCCCTGATAACAACCGCCGCCCAGCTTCTCATTCCGGTTTTTTGCGGCAATGCGATTGACGCTATGATCGATAAGGGCGAAGTCGATTTCGGGATAGTTGCGCAGGCTGCTGTAATCGTTGCGGCAATTGCCGCTCTCGGAGCGGTGGCGCAGAAGCTGCTCGCAAACTGTAACAACAAGGTTGCATTTTGTGTCTGCCGTGACTTAAGAAACAGCATAAACCGCAAGCTGAACAACCTCCCGCTCTCATATCTCGACACTCATCCAGCCGGCGATACCGTCAGCAGAATGATCGCCGATGTTGACTCGTTTTCGGACGGACTTCTTATGGGCTTTTCCCAGCTTTTCACAGGCGTTATCACAATAATCTCAACGCTCGGAATAATGCTTTATCTGAATTGGAAAATCGCCCTCGCGGTATTCATTCTCACTCCGCTTTCGTTCCTCGTTGCAAAGTTCATTGCGTCAAGAACGAACCGCTTTTTCAAGGAGCAGGCTGTCGCAAGAGGCGAACAGACGGCTCTGACAAACGAGCTTGTCGAGGGACAGAGCGTAGTAAAAGCGTTCGGGCACGAAAAAGAAAGCCTTGACGAGTTTGATGAGGCAAACGAAAAGCTCAGAAAATCAGCTATGAGCGCAACGTTCTTCTCCAGCCTAACCAATCCGAGCACAAGGCTTGTGAACAACGTCGTGTATGCCGTTGTGACGCTTATAAGCGCACTCTCCGCCCTTTCGGGACACATTTCTGTCGGTCAGATAAGCATTTTCCTCAGCTACGCTTCTCAATACGCAAAGCCGTTCAACGAGATCAGCGGCGTAATAACGGAGTTCCAGAACGCATTCACCTGCGTCGGACGTGTTTTCGATCTGCTTGACGAAAGCGACGAAATCCCCGAAGCGAAGAACCCCCTGTCGCCGGAGGTCAAAGGCAGAGTCGATCTTGAAAACGTATCGTTCTCATATGTTCCGAGCCGCCCGCTTATAGAAGACCTTTCCCTCTCCGTAAAACCGGGGCAGCGCATTGCCATAGTCGGTCCGACGGGCTGCGGAAAAACGACGCTTATAAACCTTCTTATGCGGTTTTATGACGTTTGCGACGGCAGCATAAAAGTTGACGGCGCAGACATCCGGGATATGAAAAGGAGCGATCTCCGCTCAAGGTACGGTATGGTCCTCCAGGACACCTGGCTTTCTTCGGGCACCGTTCGCGAAAATATCGCTTTCGGCAAACCTGACGCAACTGACGAGGAGGTCGAGGCGGCGGCAAAGGCATCGTACGCACATTCCTTCATCAGACGTCTTCCGGACGGCTATAACACCATCATAAAGGAAAACGGAAGCAACCTTTCGGCGGGTCAGAGGCAGCTGCTCTGCATAGCAAGAGCGATGCTCTCCTTGCCGCAGATGCTCATACTGGACGAAGCAACTTCCTCAATCGACACTCGCACGGAGATGAAAATACAGTCTGCCTTCTCGAAAATGATGGCGGGCAGAACATCGTTCATCGTTGCGCACAGACTTTCGACGATCAAAGAAGCGGATGTTATCCTCGTTATGAATGACGGACACGTCATCGAACGCGGAAATCATTCTTCCCTCCTTGCGGAAAACGGATTTTATGCAAAACTTTATTACAGCCAGTTCGGTGGCGTTTAAAAATTATAAAATTGCTTTTTGATTGACATTTCGTCTCCGAAGCGTTATAATAGAGCATACGTTATCAAAAACACAGGGAGATGAAAAAATGCCTCCGAAACCGAAATTTACAAAGGACCACGTTGTGCGCACGGCACTTGAGCTTGTCAGCAAAAACGGAATAGAAGCCCTGACTTCAAGAGGGCTCGGAAAAGCGCTCGGCTGCTCCGCCTGCCCGGTATTCACAATGTTCAAGGATATGGGCGAGGTTAAAAACGAGGTCTATAAGGAAGCCAAGCGGCTGTTTGACAGCTATATGGCAGTTGCCGAGGGATACAACCCCGCATATAAAAAGCGCGGAATGCAATGGGTAAAGTTTGCGCAGGAAAATCCGAAGCTCTTTCAATGGCTCTTTATGAGCGAAACCGGCGCAGGCTCTGATTTCAACAGCGCGATTGAAGCAATTCCCTTCGGCAAGGAGGATGATATTGCAATAATTATGCGCGACTATCACGCTACGGCGGAACAGGCGGAGCGCCTGTTCGGGCAGATGTGGGTCTATACGTACGGTCTCTGTTCCCTTTGCGCAACGGGCGTTTGCGAATTTTCGGAGGAAGAGATCGTCTCAAGGCTCGGAGAGATTTTTATGGGAATGATATTCGTCATAAACAGCAGTACTGATGCTACGAAGCTGACGCCCGCACAGGCAGACTCTCCCGAAGGAGACGAAATAAAACGTCACAACCCTGATCTTCGCAGGAGAGATTGACAAAAGAATTATGGAAGGTGTCGCTTGGAACCCGTGGCACGGGTGCACAAAAATCAGCCCCGGCTGCAAATATTGCTATGTTTACCGTCAGGACGAGGCATACGGTTCGGAAATATCGAGCAGTCTTTGCAGAAAAACTGCTCAATTTGATGCTCCGATAAAGAAAAAGCGTGACGGTTGCTACAAAATACCTGCCGGTTCCCTCGTCTGCACGTGCTTTACCTCGGATTTTCTCTTAAAGGATGCGGACGAATGGCGCGGAGATTGCTGGAAAATGATAAAAGAACGCTCCGATTGCTTCTTTATGTTTTTTACAAAGCGTATCGACCGCCTTTCGGATTGTCTCCCTCCGGATTGGGGCGACGGCTACGAAAACGTCGTCATCGGGTGTACCGTCGAAAACGGGCAAATGGCAGACTTCCGTCTCCCGATATTCCTTTCCCTGCCGATAAAGCACAGGCTGATAATCGCGGCTCCGTTGCTTGAAAAAATCGACATTTCGGAATACATAGGAGACGGAATCGAAGAGGTTTCTGCGGGAGGCGAATCCGGAGCCTCGGCGCGCCCCTGCGATTTTGATTGGGTACTCAGTCTGCGCCGCCAATGCGTTGAAAAGGGGGTAACTTTCCGCTTTCATCAGACGGGCGCAAACTTTATAAAATGCGGGAAAGCATATAAAATTCCACGCAGATTTCAGATCTCTCAGGCGAGAAAAGCAGGCATAGATTATATTGTCCGCAAAAGGTGTATTGACCAATAAAAACGCATCCTCGGATGCGTTTTTTTGCTATGTCTTGCAATGCTTTTCTGTGTATGCTATAATCTTTATATCAAGCGAAAGGATGCGCATATGATGAAAAATCAAAAGAAACGGAGCGAAAAATCGCCGATCCAAAAATTCAATCTGATAACAGGCGCCTCGGAGCTCCTGCTTTCCGTTCTGTGTACCGTCGGATTCAGTGCACTCGGAGCGTATTTGCAAAAAGGCATTCCGGGCAATATCTTATGGATCTTCACAGCAATTTCTTATGCTCTGCCGATAGGGCTTTTCGCTTTGGCGGTGATTCTCTCAATACTGAAACCGAATGCGTACAGAAAAAAGTTTAAATTCGAAAGCGTTGCCAAGGCAACCGATTTCTTATTATCGCACCGCCGGCGCGCAGAGCAAACGGCAAATGAAAAGCTGAAAATACTGATGAAGCTACGCTGCCGCTCTGATACAATCGCCATTCTGTGTGCGGTTGCGGGCGTTGTCACGGCGGTCTCAACCGGCATCAGCTCTGAATCCAGCAATGTGTTTTTCGCATTTGTGCTTTTCCTGTGCTCATTTTCAAGGCTACGAATAGCTCCCCCGAAAGCCGTTTTCACAAACGGGATGTACGTCGCAACCATAACGGAATATCCCCGTTTGCATTCGCTTGCGCAAAAAGCTCTCGATACGCTCGGATGCAAAAATAAGCTTGTAATAATGCTGAACACGGACTTCGGCGCGTCGGTTCTTGCGCGGTCAAAAACGCTGTTTCTCTGCATCGGAGCGGAGCTTATCGAAATGTCGTCTGAGGGAGAACTTTATGCGATATTCCTTCACGAATTCGGGCATATAGCCGCAGACGGCGGAGCGGCGCTGAAAGTCTCCGGGTATTCAAGGTGGCTCGAAACAGAAAAATGCCGCCATTTCCTTTCGTATTTGGCAGACCTTCCCTTTGTGCACCTTGATATGGTGTTTGAAAATGAATACAGACTATATCATTATGCCGCATCCGTTATAAGCGAGGAAACTGCCGATAAAGCGATGGCAACCTACGGCAATGTGCGCGACGCAGCCTCCGTGCTCACAAAGCTCTCTTACAAGAACCTTTATGACTACGAAAGATACTATGACGACTCTTGGCTTTTCGAATCCGAACAGCTGTCAGAGACCTTGATTTCGGACAATGCTGACAAATTCGAAAAAGCGATAGAAGCACGCTCTGAGTTCTGGAATAAGTTGCTTGAAAACGAAATTATATCGAACAACGCAACTCATCCGACCCTAAGAATGCGTCTTTCTTCAATAGGCGCGGAGCGACCCTTTGCCCTGCCCGTCCCGCAGGACGACTCCTTCTCCGCCGAGCGCAAAAAAGCGATTGACGCCACAAACGCTCTTATTTACAGTCATCTCTCCGGAATATATCAAGAGAAAAGAGACATTCATCTCGGTCTGAAAGCTGAAACGGACGCTTGGGAAGCCTCCGGCGAGCCGATTTCGGTAGAAACCTTCGTAGATATTGTCGATAAATATATGTATTGCGGGCAAACCGAAAAAGCCGTTTCCGTATGCGAAAGGGTTATAAACGAGCTTCCCGAACCCGCAACCGCCTATGCGTATTTCATAAAAGGAATATGTATGCTTCATCGCTTCGACAGCGGCGGCATCGAGCTCGTTTACCGCGCGATCGCAATAAACACCAATTACATAGATACCGGACTTTCCGAGATCGGAGCGTTCTGCTGTATAACAGGAAATTCCGATGAACTTAAAAAATATCGCAACTCCTGCACCGAAATGTATCAGGCGCAGGCAGATAAATATGATGAGGCGGGAATTCTGCGCCCGGGCGACAAGCTCTCGGCAGAAGAGCTTCCGGACGGTATGCTCGATAACATCCTCTCTTATATAAAATCCATAGACGAAGGTCTTATAGAAAAGGTCTATCTCGTGAAGAAAATCATAACCGACGACTTTTCAACGAGCGTCGTTATCATCAGGTTCGCGCCGGAGACGGATGAAGAAAAGCGGGCAGAGATTTATAAAAAGATATTTGTATACCTTGACACCTCAAGCAATCATCAGTTTTCCCTCTTCGATTATGCCGGTGTCAGCTCGGTGAAGTTCGAAAAGATCGCCGGTAGTTGCGTTTTCGATATTAAAAAAGCTGAATGACATAAAAAGAGACTGCTCCCGCAGTCTCTTTTTTCAGTCTCTCGGCTTTCCTTTGAAAACAAGCGTAATCAGATAGCCGAAAACTATTGCCGCGCCGATGCCCGCCGAGGTTCCCGTAAGTCCCCCGGTGAGCGCTCCGATGAGCCCGCTTTTATCAACGGCTTTCTTTACACCATCTGCAAGCGAATATCCAAAGCCCAGAAGCGGTGTCGTTGCACCGCAACCCGCAAAGTCAACTATCGGCTTGTAAATACCGACAGCCGTCAGAAAAACGCCGAGCGTGACATACAAGACGAGTATCCTTGCGGGAGTCAGCTTTGTTTTGTCGATAAGCACCTGCGCCACGGCACAAAACGCCCCGCCGATTATAAATGCCCATAAAAAATTCATTGCTTTCCCTCCGATTCTATCCGTACAAGATGAGCTATTCCCGGTATTGAAAGACCCTGCTTTGAGGTTGACGGGCTCATAAGCGCTCCTGTTGCAACATAAATAACTTTTTTCAGTTCGCCTTTTTCAAATCGCTTCATAATATGTCCGCATACAACCGATGCGCTGCATCCGCATCCGGAGCCTCCCGCGTGCATATCCTGCCTGCCTATATCATATATCATAAGCCCGCAGTCGTTATAGTTTTCTCTTATATCGATTCCGTAACGGAGGAGATATTCAAGAACTATTGCGTGCCCCTCAGCGCCGAGGTCGCCTGTCAGGATAAGATCGAGGTCCTTCGGCGAATAACCTGTTTCTTCAAAATATGTCCGCAGCGTATCAATCGCCGCAGGTGCCATTGCCGCGCCCATATTGTTTGCGTCAGATATGCCTTTGTTGACAATGCGCCCCGGCATAACCTCGGTTATGTGCGGGAAATTTCCGCCGTCCGCGCCGATTATCGCCGCTCCTGCGCCTGTAACGGTTCTCTGGGCTGTCGGTGTGCGCTGCCCGCCATATTCAAGCGGAAAACGGTATTGTCTCTCCGCCGCGCAAAAATGCGAGGAGGTAACGGCGGCGCACTTTTCGAATTTCCCGCTGTCAATAAGCATAGCGGAAAGCATCAGCGCTTCCGCAAAGGTTGAGCAGGCGCCGTAAAGTCCGAAAAAAGGAATCTTAAAATCCGCAAGTCCGAAAACGGAGCTGACGCATTGGTTTTGCAGATCGCCGGAAAACACTGCATCTATCGATTCCGCTCCGAGCTTTGATTTGGCAAGAGCTATATTCATCGCAAGTCTCTGCATTTCGCTCTCGGCTTTTTCCCAGGTGTTCATCCCGAAATGCTCGTCTGTGCTGTGAATATCAAAGTCGGCAGAGAGCGGACCTTCGCTTTCCCTTCTTCCGACGACCGCTCCGTAACCGATGAGCGACGGTTTTGACAATAGCTTTTTAACCCTCACGAAATCACCCCGCAAAGCCAGTATATAAATCCGTAAATTGCAGACGAAAGCACTCCGTAAACGATAACGGGGCCTGCAACGCTGAACATTTTTGCGCCGACGCCCATAATGAGTCCCTCGCTTTTGTCATCCATTGCGGGAGAAACCATTGCGTTTGCAAAACCCGTTATCGGCACAAGCGTACCGGCTCCGGCAAACTTTGCAAAGTCATCGAAAACGCCGAGTCCTGTTGCAAGAGCGGCAAGAAAAACGAGTGTAACCGGAACAAGCGACTTTACTGTATCCTCCGGAAGCGATGTCATCCCATACAGCATTTTGAGTACCTCTGCAAAAGCACAGATCGCCCCGCCGCAGACAAACGCGGCAAAAACATCTTTGAAAAGCGGCGACTTCTTTGCTTTTTTTGCGCAGTATTTTTTATATTCTTTTTCGTTAATATCCAAAACAGTATCCCTTCGGAAAAATAAGTTTTGATATTATTTTTTTCGCATAACGCTCATTTATTACAGGCATTATTTCCCTTTTTATATGTACAAAAGCGTCACGGCTTTTTCAGCCGTGACGCTTTTGGTTTTATAATCTGTATATAATTTTCCGGAAATCATTCTTCAGCCGTTTCAAGAGCAATCTCCATCATCTGCTTAAATGAGGTCTGCCTTTCATCGGAGGTTGTTGCCTCGCCTGTGAGAAGATGATCGGAAATCGTGAGTATCGAAAGGGCTTTTTTGCCGAGACGAGCCGCTGTCATATAGAGAGCTGCGCTCTCCATTTCAACACAAAGAATTCCGAGCTTGCGCCATTTTTCGCTCGCTGTAACGTCGTCCGTATAGAAAGTATCTGAAGAAAGAACGTTGCCTACAACGCAGTTTGCGCCGAGCTTTACGGCGTTTTCATACGCCTTTGTGAGCATTCCGAAATCGGCGATTGCCGAAAAATGACCCGGAACGAGGTACTGATCCTGGAAGTTTGAGTTTGTCGATGCGCCCATCGCAAGCACAACGTCGCGGATTTTGACGCCTTCCGTCATTCCGCCGGCGGAGCCGACCCTTATAATGCTTTCAACGCCGAAGAATTTATAGAGCTCGTAGCTGTAAATTCCAATCGCCGGCATACCCATTCCGCTCGCCATAACGGAAACCTTTTTGCCCTTGTAATAACCCGTGTAGCCCTGAACTCCGCGGACATTGTTTACGAGCTTTGCGTCCGTAAGAAATGTTTCCGCAATAAACTTTGCGCGGAGAGGGTCACCCGGCATAAGAACAGTCTTGCCGAAATCTCCCGGTACTGCTTTGATGTGTGGTGTTGGATAATCTGCCATTGCTGGTCCTCCTTGATTGATTTATGCGACGTTTTTTCCGTCGGTAGCCGCATATGCGGCGCTTTTATAATTTAATTATATTTTATATAAGCCAAAAAGTCAAGGCAAATATTACAAAAAGCAACCGCGGAGGAGATAAACCGCGATTGCTTTTCGGCAATCTATTTTGCATACATCGTATTAACTATTTTTGTAACGGCATTCTGCGGAAGCACGCGGGAAAGCCAGACAAACAATTTATATTTGAAGCCTATCGTACACATAGCGGGGACTTTCCTTGCAAGAGCCTTTTTTGCGATGAATTTGCCCGCAAAAGCCGCGCTGCCGCCCGACATTTCGTCCTTTTCCATTCCCGAAACGGAGCGTGATATTCGCCCTCCGTATTCTTCGTCTCCGCAATGAATTTTCTCTCTTGCCGCGGTAAACCCCGTTTGTGTGTCACCGGGCATAACGGCGCAGACGCTTATCCCGTAAGGTCTGACCTCGCCCCCGAGCGCGCGAACAAACGAATTTATTGCCGCCTTAGATACTGAATAATACGTCTGGAACGGTATCGGTATTGCGCCCGCAACGGAGCTGACGCAGATTATCCTTCCCCCGCCCGCCTTTCTCATATGAGGCAGAACGGCGCGAACCGCATTGACCGTTCCGAAGAAGTTTACGTCAAGCTGGTGCTTTGCGTCCGCAGCGTCAGTAAATTCAACGGCGCCGGATATTCCGAAGCCCGCACAGCAGACGAGAATATCGATTCTTCCCTCTTTTTCAACTATGGTATCTATCGCGGCGGAAACACCGTTTTCGTCCGAAACGTCGGCTGAAATATGCGTTATTCCGTTATGACTTTCGCCCCTGCGGCTGAGCTCGTAAACGGTACACGATTTTGAAAGTTCTTTCGCTGTTTCAAGTCCTATTCCGCGCGAGCCGCCGGTTATCACGGCAATTTTTCTTTCCATTTTATCAATATTCCTTTATAACTCTTGCAATTATGTCCGTTGCTTCGTCAATAAGAGGTTCAGTATGAGTTGCCATAAGGCTCGTGCGGACAAGACACTCGTTCGGCGCGGTTGCCGGCGGAATCGAGCTGTTTGCGTAAACGCCCTCATCATAGAGTTTTTTTGTTATAGTGAGCGTTCTTATAGCATCATATGTGAATATCGGAATTATCGGCGTTTTTGACAAACGTATCTTCACGCCCTTTTCAACAAGGCGGTTTCTCATATACTCCGCGATGTTCTGGAGCCTGTTAACAAGCTCCGGGTGTGCTTTGAGTACGCGCAGAGCCGCAAGTGCCGATGCGCACGACGCAGGCGTTATCGATGCAGAAAAGATGAAGGGCCTGGAATTATGGCGAACGTAGTCGCAGACGACCTTCGACGCCGCCATATAGCCGCCGAGACTTGCCAGAGACTTTGAGAATGTGCCCATATAAATATCAACTTCGTCCTCAAGTCCGAAATGGCTTGCCGTTCCTCTGCCGCCCTCGCCGATTACGCCGAGCGCGTGAGCGTCGTCAACCATAACTCTCGCACCGTATTTTTTCGCTATCTCAACGATTTCCGGCAGCTTTGCAATATCACCGCCCATACTGAAAACGCCGTCTGTTACTATGAGTATTCCGGCGTCCTTCGGAACGGTTGCGATAACCTCTTCAAGATGAGCCATATCGCTGTGATTGAAGCGGAGCATTTTTCCGTAGCTGAGCTTGCAGCCATCATAAATGCTGGCGTGATTTTCTTTGTCGCAGATGACGTAATCTCCTCTGCCGACGATTGCGCTGATTATTCCGAGATTTGACTGAAACCCCGTTGAAAATGTAACAACGTCGTCTTTATGCAGAAACTCTGCAAGCTCTTTTTCAAGTTCGATATGCAGAGCGAGCGTTCCGTTGAGAAAGCGCGAGCCGGAACAGCCGGAGCCGTACTGCTCATAAGCCTTTATCCCAGCTTCAACAACCTCGGGATTTGTCGTCAGTCCAAGATAGTTGTTTGAGCCGAGCATTATTCTGCGCTTGCCCTCCATTATGACTTCAACGTCCTGTCGGGACTGAAGTGCGTGAAAATAGGGATAAAGCCCCATCTTCTGAATGTCCTTTGCCACAGTATATTTTTCGCATTTTTCAAAAATGTCCATCGTTTCCTCCAGATTGGGCGTGTGAATTTGTACTGTTGTACAGTTATTATTGTACTACCGTACAGTCTCTCTGTCAACCCCTTTCATAAATATTTTCTTTTTCGGAAAATATTCCGCATCTGAATATAAAAATCCCGCAGACCGAAACAAACGCGGTTTGCGGGAAAATTATTTTTTATTTGCCGTCGCAGTATCTGACAAATCTCATCATTGCCTCTTCCCCTTCTTCCGTGCGCTTATAAACGCCGGCATCGCAGAGGACGGCCGTAAACGTTTTGCCGATCTCACCCTTCAGAATCTCTTCCGTATCGGCTTCTGTAAAAACGTATTTATCCTTGAATGCCTCAAACCACTTCGCGTGCTTGCTTATTCTTTCATCTGCCGAAATATCGGCTCCGGAAAAGATTGCTTCGCGGAGAATCACCATCTCGTTTTTCAGCCTTGCCGGAAGGACAGCGAGCCCCATAACCTCGATGAGACCTATGTTTTCCTTCTTTATGTTGTGCTTGTCCGCGTGCGGATGATATACGCCGAGAGGATGCTCTTCCGTTGTTATATTGTTGCGGAGAACAAGATCCAGCTCAAATTTTTCTCCTCTTCTGCGGGTGATCGGCGTTATGGTATTATGCGGGGTGCCGTCCGTCTCGGCAAAAACAAACGCCGCCTCGTCCGTATATCCGCGCCACTTTGCGAGAATTTTTTCCGCAAGGCTCGCAATCGCCCCTCTGTCATCCGAGCGCAGTCTGATGACGGAAAGCGGCCATTCGACTATCCCGGCTTCGACGTTTTCAAAGCCGTCAAACGAGAGACCTCTCGCAATCTCCGCCCTTTCCATAGCGAATTCGTATCTGCCGCCCTGCATATGGTCGTGCGAGAGTATCGACCCGCCGACGATCGGCAGATCGGCATTCGAGCCGATGAAATAATGCGGGAAAATCGTAACAAAATCAAGCATCTTATCAAACAAAGCCCGGTTGACCTTCATCGGTCTGTGCTCGCCGGAAAGCGCAATGCAATGCTCGTTGTAATAGACGTAGGGCGAATACTGGAGATACCATCTTTCGCCGCCGAGCGTTATCGGAATAATCCTGTGGTTCTCTCTTGCAGCCGAGCGGAGATTGCCGGCGTAGCCCTCATTTTCGGCGCAGAGAGCGCATTTCGGATACCCGCTCTGCGGAGCGTTCTTCGCCGCCGCAATCGCTTTCGGATCCTTTTCGGGCTTTGAAAGGTTTATCGTTATGTCAATATCGCCGAATTCCGAAGGATAGACCCATTTCATATCCTTCTTTACGCGATACGTCCTTATGTAATCGGTACTGCGGGAAAAATCGTAAAACCAGTCTGTCGCCTCATTGGGGGAGACGGAATATTTCTTTTCAAATTCGGAGATGACCTCGTGCGGAGCGGGGGTAAGCAATCCCATAAGCCTTGTATCGAAAAGGTCTCTGTAAACTATGCCGTCGCCGCCGAGGAGCCCCTTTTCCGCCGCAATATCGCAAAGCGAGGAAAGAATCTCTTCAAGCTCGCAAACAGCTACATTTTCCGGCGCCGTGTATTCGCTCTCGCCCATAGCGTCAAGAAGTCTGTTCGTCGCCCAGATTCTGTCCGCTTCGGTTATAAGCCCGTGCCTTACGGCGTATTCGACAAGCTGTGCTATTCTTTCGCAAATCATTTTGTCCCCGTCCTTTTTTTGAAGAATTGATAATATGTGCAAGGTATCATACCGTTATAGAGCTTTCGCTTTGCGTCCGCTCTTCTGCCGTAAATCCGTTCAAAGCTTTCGTTGCTTGTTATGATATATATCTGCCACGGCTCAAGCGTTTTGAAATGCCTGCCCATTGCCGCATACAGCTTTTCCGCCTCTTTTATGTCGAGAAGCCTTTCTCCGTAAGGCGGGTTGCAGACAATTGTTCCCCTGCGCCCTTCGCTCGTTATTTCGAGCGCATTTCTGCGGAAAACCTTGACGACACCGTCCATTCCCGCATTGCGCACGGTCTTTTTGGCAAGCTCGACGCAATCTCCGTCAATATCCGAAGCGTACGCTTCAAAGCCTGTCTGCCTTATCAGGCTGCGGGCTTCTTCCCTTGCGTCGCTCCAGGTCTTTGACCCGATGAAAGGATACATCTCGCCCGCAAAGCCACGGTAAAGCCCGGGGGCGGTATTAGTCATAAGAAGCGCGGCTTCCGTCGGAATCGTACCGCTGCCGCACATCGGATCCCAGAAAAGCACGTCCTCTCTCGGTCTTGAAATTTTGACAAGCGCAGCAGCAAGAGTTTCGCGCAGCGGTGCCGCCGCCGATTCGGGTCTGTAACCTCTTTTATGAAGCGCTGTACCGGAAAGGTCGATCATCAGAGTCGCAACATCTTTGAGAATGAAAAATTCAATCTGATATTTTGTCCCTGTTTCCTTCATCCAGTCCGTGCGATAAACATTTCCGAGCCTTACCGACGCCGCTTTTTTGACGATCTTCTGGCAATCCGGAATGCTCGTCAGCTGACTTTTCACGGAATGTCCCTTAACGGGAAATGCGTCGTCCTTTCCGATGAATTCTTCCCAGGGAAGCGCCTTCGTCCCCTCAAAAAGGGCGTCGAATGTCGGCGCGGAAAAGCTGCCAAGCACAAGAAATACTCTCTCCGCCGTCCTCAGCCATATGTTTGCCTTTGCGGCGGCTGTCTCGTCGCCTTCAAAATATACTCTGCCGTCTATCGTTTCCGTCCGATGAAAGCCAAGAGCGTCAATTTCCGCTCCGAGAAGCCCTTCAAGTCCGAAAAGACACGTTGCGGCATACTTATAGTTCATACTGACCTCAAAAATAAAATATTTGTCATATTATATCATAATGAAGAGAAAAAATCAAATTATATGCGAAAAAAATTCCCGGCTTTTCGCCGGGAATTTTCTGTATTTTTTTATTTGACCGTCGGGCCTGCGGAAACAAGCGCCTTGCCGGCTTCGTTGCCTTCGTACTTCGAGAAGTTCTTTATGAATCTTCCCGCAAGGTCGAGAGCCTTGCTCTCCCAAACGGAAGCATCCGCATATGTGTCTCTCGGGTCGAGAATTGCGGAGTCAACGCCGGGAAGCTCTGTCGGTACTTCGAAGTTGAAATGAGGGATCGTCTTTGTCGGAGCCTTGTCAATCGAGCCGTCAAGGATAGCGTCGATTATGCCGCGCGTGTCCTTGATGGAGATACGCTTGCCTGTGCCGTTCCAGCCCGTGTTTACAAGGTAAGCCTTTGCGCCGCTCTTCTTCATCTTCTTTACGAGCTCTTCCGCATATTTTGTCGGATGGAGTTCAAGGAACGCCTGACCGAAGCAAGCGGAGAAGGTCGGTGTGGGCTCTGTTATGCCACGCTCCGTACCTGCAAGTTTAGCTGTAAATCCGGAGAGGAAGTAATACTGCGTCTGCTCGGGAGTAAGAATCGAAACGGGAGGCAGAACGCCGAATGCGTCTGCGGAAAGGAAGATAACGCTCTTTGCGTCCGGAGCCGCGGAAACGGGACGAACGATATTCTTGATATGATCGATAGGATAGGAAACACGGGTGTTTTCCGTAACGCTCTTGTCAGCGAAATCGATCTTGCCGTTTTCGTCGAGAGTGACGTTTTCAAGAAGGGCGTCACGTCTGATAGCATTGTAAATATCGGGCTCGGAGTCCTTGTCAAGGTTGATAACCTTTGCATAACAACCGCCTTCGAAGTTGAAAACGCCGTTGTCATCCCAGCCGTGCTCGTCGTCGCCGATGAGAAGTCTCTTCGGGTCTGTCGAAAGGGTTGTCTTGCCTGTACCGGAAAGGCCGAAGAAGATTGCCGTGTTTTCGCCGTTCAGATCGGTATTTGCGGAGCAATGCATCGAAGCGATACCCTTGAGCGGGAGGTAATAGTTCATCATAGAGAACATACCCTTCTTCATTTCGCCGCCGTACCAGGTATTGACGATTATCTGCTCGCGGCTCGTGATGTTGAACATTACAGCCGTCTCGGAATTGAGACCGAGCTCCTTATAGTTTTCAACCTTCGCCTTGGAGGCGTTGTAAACAACGAAATCCGGCTCGAAGTTTTCAAGCTCTTCTGCCGTGGGCTTGATGAACATATTCGTTACAAAGTGCGCCTGCCAAGCAACCTCAACTATGAAACGGATAGCCATTCTTGTGTCCTTGTTTGCGCCGCAGAAAGCATCAACAACGAAAAGTCTCTTGTTTGAGAGCTCCTTTATTGCGATATTCTTGACAGCGTTCCACGCTTCCTTCGTTGCCGGGTGGTTGTCATTCTTGTATTCATCTGAGGTCCACCAGACGGTGTCCTTTGAGTTGTCATCAACGACGATGAATTTGTCCTTGGGCGAACGACCCGTATAGATACCCGTCATAACGTTGACGGCGCCGAGCTCGCTGACCTGACCCTTTTCGTAGCCTTCGAGAGAGGGCTTTGTCTCTTCCTCGAAAAGCATTTCATAGGAAGGATTATAAACAACCTCTGTCGTTCCGGTTATACCGTACTTTGTCAAATCGATTTTTTTCATAAACCATACCTCTTTTTTCGTATTTTTGCCTTGACCTCAAGGCTTATAGACATATAAATATGGGTAAATCCCAAATTCCCCTGTTGTCATTATACAGGTTTTTTCGCAAATTGCAATAGATACAAAAAATAGTTCACAAATTTGTAACCTTGCAATAATTTTTATCTGTCCGCTCCTGCGTTTTTTGTCTGTTTTTAAAGTCGCCTGTATCTTCCCGGAGTCACCCCGGCGACTTTTGTAAACTGTTTTACGAAGAAGCACGAGTCGCAATAGCCGAGCATCTCCGCTATCCTGCCGACGCTGTAATCTGATGAGCGCAAAAGGATTTTTGCCTTGTTTATCCTCGCATTGATAGCGTATGCCGAAAACTCGATCCCAACGGTTTTCCGGAACAGCTTCCCGAGATACGCCTCTGAATATCCGTAGTTCTTTGCAAGCTCCGAAAGCGACGGCGGAGCCCCGTATGAGGAATTTATCCTGTCGCATATTTCAAATATCATCGGGTTTGACTTGTTCCCTTCGCCGCCTCCGGCAGAAGAGGAAAGCTCGGACAATGCCGCAGAAAGCCACATTGACGCCGCCTCCTTGCAGCTTCTGTAATAACAAAGGATAACTCTATCCAGCAAATCCCTGAAAAAGACAATATCTCTCACGCTTACGCACCGACCGCCGAGAAGCTTTTCGTCTCCGCCTTCGCCGCGCGGCGAAAAATGGGTATGAATTACAAGAAGCGGATCGCGTGGGTCGTGACAGGCAACTATCTTTTTTCTCGGCGGCAGTATGACGCACGACCCGGCAGAAACGGCAAATTCCCGCCCTCCGACCGATATTTTCCCGTGTCCGCGGAACACCGCCCAAATATCATAATCGTCAAAGCCGCAGTCTCCTGTCACCCAGCTCCATTCGGGCGGGCAATCTGATATACCGCACGAGTTTATCTCATAATCGTTCATAGCGCACCTCCGTATGACATAATAATACAATTTTTCGCCGTAAAAGTCAATAGGAATAAAGATAAATTTATGATATACTCTCGTCAAGTACATTTCAGGAGGCTATCGTGAAAAAGCAGATAAAGATAAAAGTAGTTGTTCAGGCAAAGAAAGAGAATGTCCCCGGTTGGCCGCATATAAACTTCGGCTATGAAAGAGAGACGGAAAAAATTATGGCGGTTGTCAGAGCATACAACCCCGATGCGGAATTCGATGTATTCAGATACAGCTCAAAGGAGGAAGCGGCGGCTGTTTACGAGGGCGACTGCGCCGTATATGACGGAGTTCTCGTTCTCCTTATGACAAACTGGATAAGGCTTGACGAATTCTATGCACGCAGGTCAAAGGACGGACTTCCCTGCGCCGTTGCGGACGTACCCTTCTGCGGAAGCGGCTCGGCTCTTTCAGGAACATCGCCTATGATAAGAAACGAAAAGCTCCCCGTTCCGCTCGAAGCATCCACTGATTATAATGACATTGCCCGCCTTGCGAGAACGCTCGTCGTCAATGCAAAGCTCGCGCAGACAACGGTCCTCGTCGTAAAAAATGATGTTGAAAACGAGATTGAAAGCGCTGCGGAAAAGCGTTTCGGCGTCAAGTTCATAAACAAAACCGCAGCAGATCTTATGGAAGTGTTCGACGGCATCGGAGAAGAGGAAGCCTTTGCAACGGCTGAAAAATGGATTGGCGGAGCCGTAAAAACGATCGAACCGTCGCAAGCAGACATAATCGAAAGCGCAAAAATATACCTCGCCATAAAGAAAATGATGAAGGAAACGGGCGCAGACGCCGTTACGATCGCCTGCCTTGAGCTTTCATATAACGATGTTTACGGCAAGAGCCGCCATATGTATCCCTGCCTTTCCCATTTTCAGATGGCAGATGACGGAGAGCTCGGCGTTTGCGAGGCAGACATAGATTCAACGATCTCCTCCCTTCTCACCCTCTATCTGACCGGCAAGCACGGCTTTGTTTCAGATCCTGTCGTCGATACGTCGAGCGACGAGATCATCTATGCGCATTGCGTTGCGTGCCGCAAGGTTTTCGGCGTCTCATCACCGAAAATCTGCGATTATTACATAAGAAGCCACGCCGAAGATCAGCTCGGCGCATCCGTTCAGGTCATATTCCCTGTCGGAGAAAAGCTGACAACGATAAATATGAGCAACTCCGATAACTGGGCTTGCATACATTCCTCAGTCTCCGTCGGCAATGCGGGAGGCGACGCAGGATGCCGCTCAAAACTCGTCGCCTCGTGCAATGCAAGAGCCCTTCTCGAAAACTGGATGCCTATTTGGCACAGGGTTACTGTTTTCGGCAATTACAGACATGATTTCATAAACTTTTTCAGATTAAAAGGGCTTGATATATTTGAGGAAGATAAATAATACCCGAAAAAATCCCGACCTCGGTTACAAACCGAAGTCGGGATTTTTTCATTTTATAACAACATTTTCTTCGCCGAGGAGCTTTTTCAGAAGCGCAAGCATATTCGGTTGAATATCAGCCCCCGCTCCAACACGCTTTATATATTTCTTTTCGTATTCGCCATAAAGCATCACAGGCGTTTCGCCTATGAAAATATCAAGCACCGCCTTGATCTTTTCAAAAATCTCTCCATCAAGCGACGGCAGGCGCAAATATATGGTTTTCGGTTTGCGGGCTTTGCTGGCTTCGGCGCTCGGATCCGCCGCTTCAGCCTTCGGCAGCGGGTTATCGCCTACTCGATTTGACAGCGGAACGATCACATCCGCTATCAGCTTTGCCGTTTCCTCAGTTTCCGAAACAGAGCCCGTTACGGCTATTGCACTCCCCTCTGACAAAAGCGCTCTGTGCTTTTCGAGTATCTTCGGAAAAATGACAACCTCGATTTCTCCGAACCTGTCTTCAAGAGTAACAAATGCCATCGGCGCGCCGGCTCTCGTCTGCTTGTTGACCTTACCCGTAACAAGTCCGGCAACCGTCACCTTGTCTCCGTCCGCATATTTTCTCTCGTCGCTCTCTTCGTCCTCCGAAAAAACCAGCTCGCTTATCGGCACGGCGCCAAGCTTTTCGGACATAGCGGAATATTCATCGGAAGGGTGACCGGAAAAATACATTCCCGTGCTTTCCTTTTCCTGAGCCAGAAGTTCTTTTTTCGAAAGCTCCTCCGCATCCGTATAGGCATATTCGTCATTGCTCTCCGGAGCATCGGAAAAGGCAGAAAACATATCCATCTGACCTTCGTTTTGGCTCCTTTTGCGACGGAGATAAATATCAACGATGCTTTCGTAGTTTCCGAGAAGAACGCTGCGCTTGATTCCGAGCGAATCGCACGCACCGCTCTTGATAAGCGCCTCTATCTGTCTCTTGTTTATGTCATATGCGCTCATTCGCGATATAAAGTCGGTAAACGACGTAAACGCTCCGCCATTGTTTCTCTCCGCTATCAAGCTTGAAAGAAATGATATTCCGAGATTTTTAATTCCAAGCAATCCGAAACGTATGGCGTTTTTCCCTTTGTGACGGACAACGCTGTATTTTTCAAAGCTCTCGTTTATATCCGGCGAGAGAACGTCGATATGATATGAATTCTTTGCCTCCTCGATATACACCGCTGTCTTTGCCATATTTCCGAGAACACTCGTCAGAAGCGAGGCAAGATACTGGCAGGGATAATGACATTTCAGATATGCCGTTCTGTAAGAAAGATACGCGTATGCCGTTGCGTGAGATTTGTTGAAAGCGTAGCTTGCAAAGGCGGACATCGTATCGAATATTTCCGTTGCAACCTCCTCAGACACCCCGTTTGCGACAGCACCGGAGCAGATTACGTTTCCTTCCGCATCTTTCTCTCCGCGGATAAAGGCGTTGCGCTCCTTTTCCATTTCTCCGCTCTTCTTTTTGGACATTGCTCGTCTGATAATATCGGCTCTGCCAAACGAAAATCCGGCAACGTCGCGGCATATCTGCATAACCTGCTCCTGATATACGATACATCCCGCCGTGTTTTCAAGTATGCCTTTCAGCTGCGGGCAGGCATACCTGACCTTTTCCGGATGCGCCCTGTTTTCAAGGAAAACGGGTATAGACTCCATAGGTCCCGGACGGTAAAGCGAGATCGCGATTATTATATCCTCAAGATTTCTCGGCTGCATCTGGGAAAGAAGTCTCCTCATCCCTCCGGATTCAAGCTGGAACACGCCGTCCGTATGCCCGGAGGAGATCAGCGCATAGGTTTCCGCATCGTCCTGCGGAACCTTTTTTATATCAAAGCCGGGTTCTTCACGTCTTATCTGCTTTTCGGCGTCGGAGATGATCGTCAGATAACGCAAACCGAGGAAATCAAACTTGAGCAGACCCAGCTTTGCGATTGTGTCCATCGTAAACTGCGTCAGTATCATCCCGTTGCCGACGGCTGTCGGAACGTAGTCATAAACGGGCTTGTCCGTAATGACTATGCCCGCCGCGTGAGCAGAGGCGTGGCGCGGCATTCCCTCAAGCGCCATTGAAATATCGACAAGTCTTTTTATCTTCGCATCAGACCTATAAAGGTCGCCGAGTTTGCCCTCCATCGCCTTTTCAAGCGTCATATGAAGGTCGAACGGGATTGCCTTTGCAACGACATCAACGTCGGCATAGCTCATTCCGAGCGCACGTCCGACGTCGCGTATGACAGCCTTCGCCGCAAGCGTACCGAACGTGATTATTCCGCAGACCCGCTCCCTACCGTATTTTTCCGAAACGTATTCTATAACCTCGTCCCTGCGTTCATAGCAGAAGTCGGTATCGAAATCAGGCATACTGACCCTTTCGGGATTGAGAAAACGCTCAAACATAAGATTGTATTTGATCGAATTTACGTCCGTTATCCCGATGAGATACGCAACGAGTGACCCCGCTCCCGATCCTCTTCCGGGGCCCGTCGGTATGTTTCTCTCCTTTGCGGCGTTTATAAAATCCCAGACGATCAGATAATATTCCGAATATCCCATCTTGCAGATGACGGAAAGCTCGTATTTTATCCTCTCCTCATAGACTTCTCTTGTGTTTACGTCATCAAAAACGATCTCTCCCGAGCGAACCTTTTCCTCGAATTTTTTAAGAGCCATCGATGAAAGAAAGTCCTCCGGTTTTTCGCCGTTTTCGGGGGTATACCTCGGAAGAAAACGCTTCGAAAAATCAAAATCGAAGTTACACATATCGGCAATCTTGCCCGTGTTTTCGATCGCGCCCTCGATATTTCCGAAAAGCGCAGTCATCTCCTCCGTACTTTTATAATAAAATTCGTCCGTTTCAAAGCCGATCGGTCTGCCGTCCGCAAGGCGGGAGTTCGTCTGAATACAGAGCATAACCGCCTGATTTTCCGCGTCCTTTTTTCTCGGATAGTGCACGTCGTTCGTTGCGACGAGCGGGATTCCGGTGCGCTTTGAAATGTCGATAAGTCCTTCGTTTACCTCTCTCTGCGCATCGATTCCGTGATATTGCAGTTCAAGATAATAGTTTCCCCTGCCGAAGAGCCTGTCCATTTCGATTGCGTGCTGCTCCGCCTTTTCAAATTCGCCGGCAGAGATCATTCTCGGAACATACCCGGCAAGGCACGCAGAAAGGCAGATAAGCCCCTCGCTATGCTCGCGCAAAAGCTCAAGGTCGATTCTCGGCTTTGTGTAAAAGCCCTCTGTAAACCCTTTTGAGACCATATATATAAGATTTCTGTATCCCGTTTCGTTCTTGCAGAGGAGGACGAGATGATACCTCGAATATTCAGAGTCGCGGGTCTTGTCAAAACGGGAGCCGGAGGCAACGTACACCTCGCAACCGATTATCGGCTTGATCCCGTTCTCTTTGCAGGCAAGGTAAAAGTCAACAGCGCCATACATCGCGCCGTGATCCGTTATCGCAACGGCGGTGTGCCCGTTCTCCGCCGCCAGCTTCGGTATATCCTTTATGCGGCAGGCGCCGTCAAGCAGGCTGTATTCGCTATGCAGATGCAAATGGCAGAACGACATTTTCCGTTTTCCCCTTTCAGTTGTTTTTATGAGCCTTGTAAAAATCGACTATTTTAAGAAGTCTTTTGCTCTCCTGCGACTTTGACACCGGCGGATTTTCCAGCTTCCCGAGCGCAGACATCGAAGCCTCCGGATTTTCAAGACGCAGATTTGCCGTCTGACGCAAAACAGGCGACAAAAGCTCGAATTTCCCGATTTTTTTAAGCTCCGTGATCGCTTCGATCTGCTCTGACGAAGCCGCGCTCTGCTTTGATATGTTCGCAACCTCGAAATTCGTCTGCCTGTTCTGCTCGTTTCTTATCGACCGCAGAGCCTGGCTGTTCATTATCTCAAATGCCTCGTTCTGCGCTCCCATAAGCATAAGCACATCGGCGACCTTCTCTCCGCCCCTGTAATAAACTATCTGATTTCCCTTTCTTGCGCTCAGCTTCGGCATTCCGAAGCACGAAGCAAGCACGGTTGCAAGCTCGACGGCAATATCCGCATTCGAAACGGTAAATTCAATTCCGTAACGCTTCTCCGGAGGGTTTACAAATCCGCAGGAAAGAAACGCCCCGCGTATAAAAGCCTCCGCGCAATGGCCGCAGCCGAACTTTTTCGTATCTATCCGGCATTCGCCATCCGGAAAGGCAAAATCATATAGCTTTTCGGCATCCTCCCCGCAGACAGTCGTTCTGAAAACGAGCGTGCCGCTTTTGCCCTTCGGAAACACCTCTGGCGAGGAGCAAATGTCAAGGCAGCGTATCAGAAGTCCGGAGAAAAGATATGCCGCCTCCTCCGTTTCGGAAAGAAATACCGTTTTATTTCTCTCAAAAACCGAAGCAAATATAAGCATTCCGCAAAGCTCCGCCGAAGCGCAACAGTCGCGCTCGCAGTGTATCTTTGCAAGAGCCGTTTTTGTATCGCCCGAAAATGACATAGCCCCAAAACCTCATTTTATATATATTATTTCTTCCTCCAGCATAACGCCGGAGCTTTCAAAAACTCTCTTTTTTATCTCTGCTATCAGAGCCGAAACGTCCGCAGAAGTCGCTCCGCCCGCATTTATGACAAAGCCCGCGTGCTTTTCAGAGACCTGTGCCCCGCCGACAGAAAACCCCTTCAGCCCCGCCGCTTCTATAAGCGCGCCCGCAAAATGCCCTTTGGGTCTGCGGAAGGTGCTGCCGGCGCTGGGCTTGTCAAGCGGCTGTTTTTCTTTTCTCGCCGCCAGATTTTTCTCGCAGTCGGACAGTATTTTATCCCCGTCGCCCTGCGCAAAGTTCATCTCAGCCGAAAGGATTATCTCCCCGTTTGTCCGGAAAATGCTCTCCCTGTAACCAAAGCGGCATTCTTCGTTTGAATACACTTTGATTTTCTTTTCTCTCGGGCTGTACGCCGTAACTGAAGTTATAACGTCCGCCATCTGCCCGCCGTAAGCACCGGCGTTCATATATACCGCCCCGCCGACGCTACCGGGAATTCCGTATGCGAATTCAAGACCGGAAAGACCTGCATTTGCCGTAAGCGCGGAAAGCGCCGTCAAAGGAAAGCCCGCATCGGCTTTGAAATTCCCGTCTTCAACGGTAACGCTTCGCATTTTTGACGTAGCTATCACAGTCCCGTCATATATTCCGTCCGGCGGGAGAATATTCGTCATATTTCCGAGCACGACGTATTTCTCGCCGTACCTCTCCGCTTCCTCAACGGCAAATATCAGTTCGTCCGCATTTTTCGGAAAGACGCAAAGCGCAATCTCCCCGCCGACCCGAAATGAACAATTTTCAGAAAAAGCAGAGCCTTTCTCCGTCATACATTTTTCGCTTATCTCGCAGATATATCGCTCGTCTATGACAGCCACCTTCCCTTGTCACATTCTTTCACATATATAATTATATCAGATATAATTGCGGTTGTGTATATATTCCGCAAAAATATCAGAAAATTTATTGACAAACTAAAAACAGCGTGATATTATAAAACTGTTCCAAATAGAACAGTTTTGGAGGATTTTATGTCTGAAAAGAAGATTCTTTCGGCGTTGCGGCTTTGCCCGGTGTTCTCGGATGCGTCAGAGAAGACCCTTCGCGTGCTGGCTGCGTGTCGCTCCGGAAATTTCCGCGCAGGAGAGCCGATCTACTCGGCGGACAGTTTTGAAAAAAGTCTCGGAATCATTGTTTCCGGAAAGGTTGATGTATTCGGCGAAAACGAAAACAAGCGAGTCCGGCTCAATTCCCTCTCGCAGGGAGATATGTTCGGTGCGGCGGCGATTTTCGGAAAAGGCGAAGGCTACGTAAGCACGGTCATCTCAAAAACGGCGTCCGAGGTGCTTTTCGTAAGCGAAAGCAAAATGAAAGAGATAATCATCTCCGACCCCGCCGTTTCCCTCGCCTATATCGCTTTTCTTTCCGACAGAATACGCTTTCTCAACAAAAAGATAAGCGCATTCACCGCAAAAAGCGCAGATGCCGCCGTCGCCGCTGCATTGCTGACAGAAGAAAGCGAGAGCTTTGAGCTGAATGTTTCGCGTCTGTCAAAGCGGCTCGGAATAGGGAGAACATCGGTATATCGCTCGCTTGAGTCCCTCGAAAAATCGGGTGCAATCAGATATTCCGAAGGAACCGTAAAAATCCTTTCAAAGGAAATTCTTAAAAACGTCAGATAAGCTGACAGAAAAGAGGAAAAATATGAAAAAAATCATTGCAATCGTAATGGCGGCTTTGCTTGTATTATGCTTTGCCTCCTGCAAAGAAAAAACGCCCGTGGAAAGGGCGGACGTCCGCGTAACCGCTCTCAAAGGTCCGACGGGAATGGGAATGGCTTCCCTTATGGCTGAAAACGAGAACGGAACAACTCAGAACAATTACACGTTCTCCCTCGCCTCCGCTCCGGCAGAGGTGCAGTCGACGATAATCTCGGGCAATTTTGACATTGCCGCCGTACCTGTAAACCTTGCTTCCGTGCTCTATAACAAGGGCGCAGACATAAGCTTCATCGGCGTTGCGACTCTCGGCGTTCTTTATGTCCTCGAAAACGGAAACACAATAAATTCCGTCGCAGACCTGAAAGGCAAAACAATCTATTCGACAGGTCAGGGCGCAACTCCCGAATATGCGCTTAATTTCATCCTTGAGAAAAACGGGCTCAAAGTCGGCGAGGATGTAACCGTCGAATACCTTTCCGATCACGCAGAGCTTGCTTCAAAGCTCGCCGCAAACACCGTTTCGATCGGCGTTCTTCCCGAACCGAACGTAACAAGCGCGCTTCTTCAGAAGACAGGCGACCTCCGCATCGCCCTCAATCTGACAGAGGAATGGGACAAGGTCAGCGATACAACCCTCGTTCAGGGTGTTCTTGTCGTTTCAAACAAGTTTTTGAGCGAGCACCCGAAGGCTGTCGACACATTCCTTTCCGAATACAAAAAGTCTGTTGAAACTATCAATTCCGACGTTGAAACAGGCGCAGGCTACTGCGAAAAATACGGCATCGTTCCCAAAGCCGCAGTCGCAAAAAAGGCAATCCCGAATTGCAACATCAGCGCAATGACCGGCGATGACGGCGTAAACGCTATGAAGGGTATGCTCGAAGTTCTTTACAAGGCAAATCCCGCGTCTGTCGGCGGAAAGCTCCCGGAAGATAACTTCTATAAATCAATCAAAGTAAAATGAGCCGAAAAGCAAAGAAATTTGCCGTCGGCATCGGAGTTTTTCTGTTCTGGATGGCTGTATGGGAGGTTGCCTCGCTGATAATCGCGAAATCGGTTATCCTCCCGTCGCCTCCGGCGGTCTTGCGTGCTCTCTTCGGGCTTCTCAAAACAAAATCGTTCTATATCGCCTGCGGGCGCTCCGTCGGGCTGATATTCGTCGGTCTTGCGGCGGGAACGGCGATCGGCGTTATACTTGCCGTACTTTCCAAGGCGTTGCGCCTTTTCGGAACGGTTGTTTCGCCTGCGGTCGAAGTCATAAAAGCAACGCCTGTCGCTTCTGTGATAATTGTGCTTTTGTTCGTGCTTTCAAAAAATATCGTCCCGATGCTCGCCGCCGCGCTTATGGTCATTCCGATAATATTTATGAATGTCCGTAAAGGGCTGGACGCAGTTCCGGAGGACAAGCTTGAAGTCGCAAAAATATATGATTTTTCGCGGTCAAAAAAACTCCGCCTGCTTTATATTCCGTCAGCCCTTCCCTATTTTTTCGCCGGGTGCCGTTCTGCGCTCGGACTTGCATGGAAAGCCGGAATTGCAGCCGAGGTCATCTGCACGCCGACAAGCTCGATCGGAACAATGCTTTACAGCGCGAGAATTTATCTCGAATCCGAGGAGCTTTTTGCGCTGACGGCTGTCATAATCATTCTAAGCGTCATCATTGAAAAAACGCTGATTTTCGCCCTCGGAAAGCTCTGCAAAGGCGGTGAGACAATATGAAACTGTTGCTCGAAAACATATCGAAAAGCTATGGAGAAAACAGCGTTCTGCGCGGAATTTCGCTCTCTGTCGGAAATGAATCTGTCGCCGTAATGGGCAAATCCGGCTCGGGAAAAACGACTCTTCTCCGCATAGCCGCAGGACTTGAAAAGCCAGACAGCGGCGCGGTAAAAACGGATGGAAACATTGCGTTTTCCTTTGCGGAACCGAGACTTTTTGAAAGCATAAGCGTGCTTGAAAACGTCACCTGCGTTATGGACGGAGACGAAAAGAAAAACGCCGAGCGTGCAAAGGAAATTCTGTCCTCGCTTGCTCTTTCAGATGTATACGAAAAAAAGCCCTCCGAGCTTTCAAGCGGGATGGCTCAAAGGGTGTCGCTCGCGAGGATGATCGCGTCGGATCGGAGCATTTGCCTGCTCGATGAGCCCCTGCGCGGACTTGACGAAGCGACAAAGGCAATCGTAATCTCCGCTTTGCAAAAACATCTTCGCGGAAAATGCGCGCTTATCGTCACTCACAGCGACGACGAAGCAAATGCACTTTGCAACAAAATATACACAATTTCGGACGGAGTTCTGAAATAAAAACACCCGGCCACACACTCAAAACGTGTCTGCCGGGTGTTTTTTTGCTCATTTCTGCTTGTGAATATGACTCTTTATCGCCTCGAACGATTCCTCGCTTATAACATGTTCGATCTTGCAGGCGTCTGCCGCGGCGACATCTTTATCAACTCCGAGTCTCACAAGAAATTCCGAAAGAAGAATATGCCTTTCATACATTTTGGACGCAATTTCAAGTCCTGCGTCGGTCAAGGTGAGATAGCCCTCCTTGTCCATAAGCAGATATCCGCTGCTTTTGAGAAGCCCGACCGCGCGGCTGATGCTCGGCTTCGAATAACCCATATGTTCGGCAACGTCAGTCGAACGCACGGGGCCCTTCTTTGAAAGGACGTATATAGTTTCAAGATACATTTCGCCGGATTCCTGAATTTTTGCCATAACCTTTTCTCGATTCTGATTTTCCGAAAGTATATTTTTGCTTTGAAAGTATATTTTCGCTTGATATAAACGAATTGTATCACAAATGAAAGAAAAAATCAAGTCAGGTGCATTTAATTTACATTTTATCAACAATAAAAATGCGGCGGACACGAAGTTCCGTCGCATTTTTTATATAAAGGAGAAAAACTTATCTGCTGTAATCGGCTATGAGAGCGGAAAGCTCGCCTTCCGTAAAAATATCGATACCCTTTTCAAGCGCGGCTCTGTCCGCCTCGGGGAGAAACGACGTACGCACATCAAGCGTTTTGACCGTATTTCCGGCAGCGTTTTTGACGGTTACAACACCATTCTCCGAGCAGACCTTATAGATCGCTTTCTTTTCTTCCGTAACACTGCTTGTGCCGACGGTTGCGTTTGCGGCAATGTCATCGGTATTTTCGTTTTTGCCGACTTGACCCGAATTCTTCAGCGAAAGCCCGACAGATACCGATATTGCCGAAAGCACAACCGCTATCAGAAGAAGCAGGACTACCGCTCCGAATGTAATTTTGCTTGCGTTTTCCATAACATTCACCTCTGAGATTTTTTGTTTCACGCACATATTATTGACCCAAAAATCCATAATATTCATATAAAAATTCAAAAAGGCGGATATTATGAAAAAAATAAAAAACAAAAAGCATATATTTCCGAAAATAATTCTTGCGGTATTTCTGACGGTGATCTTCACCTCGGCAATTCTTATCGCAGATTTTTATATATATTACAGAAGCATTGACGCCGAACTCGATACTGACACGCTTTTTTATTCTCACGGTCTGACAACGAAAATCTATGTCAAAAACGAGGTCGGGGCGGCGGTTGAGCTTGAGGATCAGCGACTGTACGGACTCGAAAACCGGATCTTTGCGGACATCGATTCGATTCCGGAACACGTTGCAAACGCGTTTATCGCCATAGAGGATCACCGCTTTTATGAGCACGGCGGAGTCGATCTGTATCGCACCGGCGGAGCTGTCCTCAGCTTCGTTTCCCCCTCATCTCAGAGCTATGGCGGATCGACAATCACTCAACAGCTCATAAAAAATCTGACGGGAAACTCCGAGGTGACTGTCAAGCGGAAGATTGCCGAAATAAAGCGTGCAACGGAGCTTGAAAAGAAAAAATCGAAGCGGGAGATTCTTGAAATGTATCTCAACACCGTTTATCTCTCGCAGGGGTGCTACGGAGTTGAAACCGCCGCCGAAAAATATTTCGGAAAGAGGGTCTCCGAGCTGACAGTCGCAGAGGGGGCGTCGCTTGCGGCAATAATTCAGTACCCTACCCGCTACGACCCGATAGTCAGCCCCGAAAACAACCGTCGCAGAAGGGACATTGTTCTCTCCCGTATGAACGAGCTGGGGTATCTTTCCGATGAGGAATATCATAAGGCGCTGGCGGAGGTTCCGGAGCTTAAAATAACCCCGCAAAAGGCAACCGGATCAAAGAATTCGTGGTTTACGGACAGCCTGATAGAGGAGCTCATCGCCGATCTTTGCGAGCAGAAAAATATGAGCCGGAAGGCGGCGTCGGCCCTCATATACGGCGGCGGACTTACCGTCTACACGACGATGAACGTCAAAATGCAGAAATATCTCGAAGAATATTATCTGCAAAACGGAAATTTCCCGAAAAGCACGAGCGGCGAGGCGCAGTCGGCGGCTGTGATAATGGACAAGCGAGGCGCAGTCCTCGCGATAGTCGGGGGGAGAGGCGAAAAATCGTCAGACAGAATACTCAGCCTTTCAACCCAGATGCTCCGCTCGCCGGGCTCGGTCATAAAACCAGTATCGGTCTATGCTCCTGCGATCGACCGTGGGCTTATAACCTGGGCAACCGTTTTCGATGACGTTCCCACAAAAATAACCAAGCTCTCATCAGGAAATTACTCTCTCTGGCCGAAGAACAATCCGCGCGTCTATTCCGGACTTACAACAGTCAGCCAGGCGCTGAAGGTATCAACGAACACCGTTGCCGTAAATGTTCTCGAAAGGCTCGGAAAGGAGAATTCGTTTGCATTTTTGCGGAACACCGTCGGCATTTCGACGCTCGTCGAAAAGGAGAAAAAAGCTGACGGCGGCTACCTTTCCGACATAGCGGAGGCACCCCTTGCGCTCGGCGCTGTCAGCCGCGGAATCTCCCTTCTCGAAATGACGGGGGCATATACGATGTTTCCCGCAGAGGGCATCTGCTCCTCGCCACATTTCTATACGGAGGTCTATGATAAGGACGGAAACCTTCTCCTTTCAAATGACGGAGGAGGCAGAAAAGCAATCAGCGCGGAAAGCGCAGAGGTGATGACGGAGATGATGAAGACCGTTGTCTCTGCGGGCGGCACGGCTTCTTGCGTGACGCTCGGCAGAAAGACAGAAGTCGCAGGAAAAACCGGCACGTCAAACGCAAACACGGACAGATGGTTCATCGGCTACACGCCCGACCTTATCTGCGGCGTCTGGTACGGCTTCAAGGATGCGCGCGACGTCGGATATTTCAAGGCAAATCCCGCAGCGCAGATATTTGACGCCGTTATGGGCGGCGTATTCGAGCTGATTCCGCAGTCCGAAAAACACACGGAATTTCCGAAGAGCGGAAACGTTGTTACCTGCCTTTATTGCAAGGATTCGGGGCTTGTTCCGTCGAAAAGCTGCCTGCTCGACCCGAGAGGTCACCGTATCGAAACCGGATATTTTATAAAGGGCACGGAGCCGAAAGAAAAATGCGATATTCACAGAGAAGTCAGGATCTGCTCCGGCGGCGGGGTCTCGCTTGGCGAATGCGATGAGAAAACGACGGTAAAAGCACTTATAAAAGTCATCCGCGGCTTTCCCTGCCAGATAAAAATAACAGACGCACAGTTTGTTTACAGGGATCTTTCCCCGCTCAAAGAACCTTCGCTTGATGCGGGAAAAGCATATTTTGAATCGCTTCTGTCGCCCGGAGAATACTGCGGAACCTCCGGTGTTCAGAGCGCATACAACAGAGCCTGCCCGCATTATCGCTATGAAGAAGAACACTACGAAGAAAAAATTTATCTTCCCGAGGAGGATGAATAACACTTGCAGGATCCGTCGTTTTGTGATATGATAAGGCAGTATCAGAGAACGGCGGAGGCTTTATATGTACGAAAAAGAGCTTGAAAAACTACTGATGACGGCGGGAGCGGATCTTGTCGGCTTTTCGGAGCTCGGAGAAAATCGCTCCCAGGAGCATCCGGAATACGGCTATGCGGTAACTATCGCAAGAAAGCTGTCGCGCGCAGTCATAAAGACGATAAACGGCGCGCCGACGATGGAATATTTTCAGCATTATCGCGCGACGAACGCCCGCCTTGACAGCATCGCTCTTGACGCCGTCTCGTTTATAGAAAATGCGGGGTATCTCGCCCTTCCCGTCGCCGCCTCGCAGAGCACACCGGATAAAAAAGAGGAATACAGAGGCATCTTCCCGCATAAAACGGGAGCCGTGCTTTCCGGACTTGGCTTTGTCGGCAAGAACGGTCTGCTTATAACGGAGTTCGGCTCCGCCGTAAGATTTGCAACCGTGCTGACGGATATGCCGCTCACAGCGCAAAGAGAAATTCAGCCCTGCCTTTGCGGCGGCTGTCAGATATGCAAAAATGCCTGCCCTGCGGGAGCGATAACCGGCGAAATTTATGTTCCCGGCGCTGACAGAAGCACAATCTTTGACGCAAAAAAGTGCTCCGAGCATATGAAAACGTATAAGAACATCGGGAGGGGCGCGGTCTGCGGAATATGTATAAGCGTCTGCCCTTTCAATAAATAAACGGCGAAAGCGCCCGCTCCGCGGCGCAATAATTGCAAAAAGGACTTGACAACCGTCGCCGATTAAAATATAATAAAATAAGTTTAATAAACTCGTTAAAGACTGTGACGAAGACAGTAGCCCCGCAAACCCATCCATAGCGAGCCGACGACGGTGAAAGGTCGGCGATGAGAGCGGAGAGCGAAGATCACTTCCGAGTCGCGGCGCAGAAAGGCGAAAGCCGATTAAGCTCCGACGGTTTCTCTCCGTAAACAGAGAGGCATATTTGCATATGCTCTGCGGGTGGTTGCGGATTTTTCTCCGTCCCGTTTATGCGCGGGCGGAGTTTTTTTATTTTCCGCAAAAAATAATGATATTAAATTTTCGGAGGTTATAAAATGTTTGAAAGCGTTTCGACAAATCTCGGATTTGTGGACAGAGAGAAAAAGACGCTTGAGTTCTGGAAAGAAAATCATATCTTTGAAAAAAGTATGGAACAGCGCGAGGGCTCAAGAGTCTACACCTTCTATGACGGCCCCCCGACAGCAAACGGCAAGCCGCACATAGGTCACGTTCTCACACGTGTCATAAAGGATATGATTCCGAGATACCGCACTATGAAGGGCTATTATGTTCCCCGCAAAGCCGGCTGGGACACACACGGTCTCCCCGTTGAAATCGAGGTTGAAAAGCTCCTCGGTCTTGACGGAAAGGATCAGATAGAGCAGTACGGAATCGCTCCTTTCATTGACAAATGCAAGGAGAGCGTCTGGAAATACAAAGGTATGTGGGAGGATTTCTCCGGTACGGTCGGCTTCTGGGCTGATATGGATCATCCCTATGTAACCTATCACGACGATTATATTGAGTCCGAATGGTGGGCTCTGCGCCAGATATGGGACAAGGGTCTGCTTTATAAGGGCTTCAAGATCGTTCCCTATTGCCCCCGCTGCGGAACCCCCCTTTCAAGCGCAGAAGTTGCGCAGGGATATAAGGACGTAAAGGAGCGCTCCGCAGTTGCGCGCTTCAAGGTCGTAGGCGAGGACGCATATATCCTCGCGTGGACAACAACCCCCTGGACGCTTCCCTCAAACGTTGCGCTCTGCGTAAATCCCGAATATACGTATGCAAAGGTCAAGGCTGCGGACGGATACACATATTATATGGCAAAGGAGCTCCTCGATACGGTTCTCGGCAAGCTTGCAAAGGACGGTGCGCCCGCATATGAAATTCTCGAAACGTTCACGGGAAAAGAGCTCGAATACAAAGAATACGAGCCGCTTTTCGACTGCGCCGTTGACATATGCAAAAAGCAGGGCAAAAAGGCTTATTACGTCGTCTGTGACACTTATGTAACTCTTACAGACGGTACCGGCGTCGTTCATATCGCTCCCGCATTCGGTGAAGATGACTCGAAGGTCGGCAAGAAGTATGACCTTCCCTTCGTTCAGCTCGTTGACAGCAAGGGCAATATGACCGCAGAAACACCTTACGCCGGCGTGTTTGTAAAGAAAGCCGACCCGATGGTGCTTGACGACCTTCGCGCAAAGGGTCTGCTCTTCGATGCTCCGAAGTTTGAGCATAGCTATCCGCATTGCTGGAGATGCGACACCCCCCTCATCTATTACGCAAGAGAATCCTGGTACATCCGCGAAACGGCTGTAAAGCACGACCTTATCCGTAACAACAACACGATAAACTGGATACCTGAGTCGATCGGCAAAGGACGCTTCGGCAACTGGCTTGAAAACATTCAGGACTGGGCTATCTCCCGCAACCGTTACTGGGGCACCCCGCTCCCGATATGGGAATGTGAATGCGGGCACCGTCATTGCATAGGCAGCAGACAGGAGCTCTATGAAATGAGCGGCGACGAAAAGGCAAAAACCGTTGAATTCCATCGCCCGTATATCGACGAAATAACGATAAAATGTCCCGAATGCGGAAAGGATATGCACAGAGTTCCCGAGGTGCTTGACTGCTGGTTTGACTCCGGCGCAATGCCCTTCGCGCAGTATCATTATCCCTTTGAAAACAAGGAGCTCTTTGAGAGACAGTTCCCCGCTCAGTTCATCTCGGAGGCTGTCGACCAGACGAGAGGCTGGTTCCATTCGCTCCTCGCGGAAAGCACCCTTCTCTTCAACAAAGCTCCCTATCAGAACGTTATCGTTCTCGGACACGTTCAGGACGAGCACGGTCAGAAAATGTCGAAGTCAAAGGGCAACGCCGTCGATCCGTTTGACGCGCTCAAAAAGCACGGCGCAGACGCGATCCGCTGGTATTTCTATTCGAACAGCGCTCCGTGGCTCCCGAACAGATTCCACGATGACGCAGTCATAGAAGGTCAGAGAAAGTTTATGGGCACCCTCTGGAACACATATGCGTTCTTCGTGCTCTATGCGAATATAGACAATTTCGACCCGACAAAATACACTCTCGACTATGACAAGCTCTCCGTTATGGATAAATGGCTGCTTTCCAAGCTCTCAACGCTTATAAAGACAGTCGATACGGATCTTGACACATACAAGATAACAGAGACCGCCCGTGCGCTTGACAACTTTGTCGATGAGCTTTCAAACTGGTATGTCCGCAGAAGCCGCGAACGCTTCTGGACGCCCGGTATGGAGCAGGACAAAATCAACGCTTATATGACGCTTTATACGGCTCTTGTGACCGTTTCCAAGGTTGCCGCTCCGATGATCCCGTTTATGACGGACGAGATATACAGAAACCTCGTTTGCAGCGTTGACAAGACCGCCCCGATAAGCGTTCACCTCTGCGACTTCCCCGTCGCAAACGAAAGCTATATAGACACCGAGCTTGAAGAGCGTATGGAGGATGTTCTCGACATCGTCGTTCTCGGCAGAGCCTGCAGAAATACGGCGCAGATAAAGAACCGCCAGCCAATCGCAAAAATGTATATAAAGGCGGACTTCTCCCTCCCCGAATATTTCACGGACATCATCGCAGACGAGCTGAACGTAAAGAGCGTTGAGTTTTCAAGCGACGTAAGCGCTTTTACAACTTATTCCTTCAAGCCCCAGCTGCGCACAGTCGGCCCGAAATACGGAAAGTATCTCGGCAAGATACGCGAGCTTCTCTCCTCTGTTGACGGCAACGCCGCAATGGCAGAGCTCAAAGCCACAGGTACCCTCACCCTCGACCTCGGCGATACAAAAGCTGTGCTCGCAGAAGAGGATCTGCTCATCGAAGCTGCGCAGACGCCCGGCTTTGCTTCAAACTCCGATCACGGGATTACAGTCGTTCTAGACACAAACCTCACTCCGGAGCTCATCGAAGAGGGCTATATGCGCGAGCTTGTCTCGAAAATTCAGACAATGCGCAAGGAGAGCGGATTTGAGGTTATGGACAATATCCGCGTTTATATCTCCGGCAGCGACGTCATAAAAGACGTTGTCAAAAAGAATTTCGACGAAATAAAAGGCGAGGTTCTCGCAAAGGACGTCGTATTCGATACTGACTTTGCCGCCGCAAAGGACTGGGATCTCAACGGTCAGGCGGTAAAGCTCGGAGTCGAAAAGCTCTGATAACAAAATCTTTAAAAACAAAAATCCCGAAGGGTTTTCCTTCGGGATTTTTTATTTTTTATGTTATCCGTCAACCTCAACCGTGCCGTCCGGCTTTATCGTTATCTTCATTCCGTCCTTGACGTAATCAAGAAATTCTTCGCCGAGACAGTCGATAACCGGAAGAGGCTTGCCCTCAAGCCATACGTCCGAAAGGACCGCGCCCGCCGCCGCGAGAGAGTCAATCGGCTCGGAGAAAAGCATACACGCAGGCTGACGTTTCATAGCGCAGGCGCAATAAAGCACGAGACCTCCCGTCGTCGAGCCAATCGTTCTCGGAAGGCAAAGCGCCTTTCCGAGCATCTGCTTTCCGTAAAGATCGGGGTTGTTCTGGTCGCCGCAGGTCGCCTTTTTATCGCCGAACTGGAGCGCCTTCTGGAAGGAGGCGAGTGTGTTAAGACCGCCGTGAGAAACGAGAGCCTCCGCTGTGAGACTGCCCTCCGCAACTACTCTGCCCTTGAATATCTTCATCAGTTTTTGCCTCCCTTCGTAATCTGAACGAGTATTTCGTCATCTGTATAATATCTTGCGCTTGTGTATGTTCTGAGCTTGTTGCTCGACGTTATGACGGGCATTTTCGTGCTCAGGGGGTTGTTCATATACATAAGCGGGCAGATATAACTCGTTATAACGCCCGTCTTGCGAAGTCTCTCCGCATAAGGCGTCTTTTCAAATTCCTTGAGAACACCCGGAGCCGCCGTGAATACCGTCGGAATGACAACCTTCGCATTTCCCGCTTCTTTCAGTCCCGCTTCAACCTTTTCCGTCCAGGTAATAAGCTGGTTCAGGCTCATATGCGGACAGCCCATAAAGCAGAGCTTCGGCTTTGCGTCCTTGTTCTTCCAGATGACGGGATAGCTGTCGTAAACGCGCTTGAGTTCCGCGTCATCGATGACATAAACCTTTGCGTCCTCTTTTATGAGCGACTCGCCAAGTTCGACAGCCTCCGGCGTGATATTTTCAACGTGATAAAGACCGACAGCGCCGTTTGATGCCGTTGCCGCGCCGAAATCCTTGAGATATGTTTTTGCAGCATCGTCGAGCTTGCCACCGAGCCACTTATCAAGCCCCTTAATATAAGGAACATCCTCCATAACCTTCATTCCGACAGCCGAGCCGAGAAGCTGCGCCTCCGGCTTTTTCGTCGTCTTTATTTCGATTATCCAGCTCGCGCGTCTGCCCTCGTCTTTAAGAAAACCGAACGACGGAACATAGCCGACGATCGATCCCATAAGATCGATAATTCCGGAGTTTCTGTTGCAACGTGCGCCAAGAACGGAATTCGCATAAACGACTGCGGACGATTCCGACCACGAAAGAATATCTCCCTTTTTCGGCGTATTACCGACCTCATCCATATAGCAGGTGCAGGTGAAAGCGTCCTTATCCATAAGCCCCAGCTTTTCAAGCTGACCCTCATAGAAATCCTGCTTCGAATACATAAATTTCTTGAAAACAAGATCCTGAATAAGGCTGCTCGGAACGTTCTTGTCAAGCGGACGGGGGTCTGCGGAGAATTTCTGCGCAGAAACCGCTCCCGCCTCGATAAGCTGGTCCATAAGCGCATAAACGGGAGCAAGCGCTTTCAGTCCGAACGAGGTGACAAGGTGATTATACTTGCTCGTCACGGCGACCATCTCATCGGCGCCGAAAAGCTCGCCGTAGCGGACGAGCGTCTCCATAACCTTTGCCATCGTTTCTCCGCGGCTTCCGCCGAGTATCGCGGACTGCTCTTCTGTCAGTTTCATTTTATATTCCATATAAAGCTACCGCCTTTCTTATATTTTCATCGCAACTTCGTATGCCTTCCATACGACCGAGCGCAGATTGCCGACCTTTTCACAATCGCCGACGAGGTAAACATTGCCCTTGCTCTCCGCAAGCGGCGCGGGGATATAACCTGCGCAGCTGATGACGGAATCGCAAGCGATCTCAACGTTTTCTCCGTCCTTTTTCCGGCAGATGATCGCTCCGTCCTTAACCTCTTTGAGCGACGTTTCAAGATATACCGGCACTTTGTTCAGCGCAAACCATTCGCGCAGATAAGAGGAGTTTGCAAGGCAAACGCCCTTCTGGCTGACAAGGTCATCCTTCATTTCAACGATTATCGGCTTTTTGCCCTTGAGAGCGAGCTCATATGCAATTTCGCATCCGGTCAGTCCTCCGCCGATGACGGCAACCGTCTCTCCGACCTCTTTTCCAAGGAGGAAGTCACAGGCTTCAACCATTTTTTCATATCCGGGAATACTGCGCAGATAGCGAGGAGTTGCGCCCGTCGCAATTATAACAGGAGCCGAGCCGAATACGGAAATATCCTTTATCTCGTCATTGAGATGAACCTCAATACCAAGCTTATCCATCTGTCTGCGATACCAGGCGAGAAGGTCGCGGAGCTTTCCCTTGTATGACTCTGCGCTTGCGGCAATGAACGCGCCGCCGAGCTCGCCGGATTTTTCGTGAATTACAGGATTATGGCCGCGGAGCCTGAGCACTCTTGCCGCCTCCATACCGCCGATACCTCCGCCGACGATATGAACCGTTTTCGAAGCCTTCGCTTCTTCTATGTAATGCTTGTTCCATTGCATCATCTCTGCATTTACGGCACAACGGGCAAGATGCAAGCTGTCCGAAAGATCCTGATCGTTCGGCACGCCCTTGTAATGACACATATTGAAGCAACCGTTATGGCAGAGAATGCAAGGTCTGATATCGTCCTCTCTGCCATCTGTCAGCTTCGTTATCCATTCCGGATCCGCGAGGAATTGACGTGCAAATCCGGCGCCGTCGAGCTTGCCTTCGGCAACGGATTCTGCCGCAACTCTCGGGTCAAGTCTGCCTGCGCAGATGACGGGAATATCAACGAATTTCTTTATATGTTCAACATCCGCAAGGTTGCAGTTTTCAGGCATATATATCGGAGGATGCGCCCAGTACCAGGCGTCATATGTACCGTTGTCGCAGTTGAGGCAGTCGTAGCCTGCGTCCTGCAGGTATTTTGCCGCAATTTCAGATTCCGCCATATCACGTCCGACTTCAACATAATCCTCGCCCGGAAGCGCGCCCTCTCTGAAGCCCTTTGTCTTTGAAACGACGCTGTAACGGAGAGAAACCGGGAAATCATTTCCGCATTCCCTCTTTATCGCCTTGACGATCTCTGCGGCAAAACGGTATCTGTTTTCAAGCGAGCCGCCGTATTCGTCCGTGCGCTTGTTTACGTATTTGAGAGTGAACTGGTCAAGCAGGTACCCTTCGTGCACAGCGTGCACCTCAACTCCGTCAACGCCCGCGTCGCGGAGCATCTTCGAGCATTTTGCGAAAGCGTCGATAAACTGCTGTATCTCTTCTTTCGTCATCTCTCTCGACGGTACCTTATCCGACCAGCGGTTCGGAGAGGGGCTTGCGCTCGCCGTTATCTTGTCAAGATCCATAAACGGTTTGCTTATAACACGGAGGAACTTGTTTGTATAGAGGGTTTCCATCATAGAGCTTATCGTAAACGATCTGCCGAAGCCCGCCGTCAGCTGAACGAAGAGCTTTGCGCCCGTTTTATGAAATTCGGGCATCCAGTTTTTCAGATCCTCATACATTTTCTTGTTTTTGTAAAGCCATTGACCGAACATCGGGTTGTACACAGGCTGACAACCGGGCATTACAAGTCCCGCATTGTTCTTCGCAACTTCGAGGATAAAACGTGCGCCGTCCTTGTCAAAATGGTTGTTTTCCATCCAGCCGAAGAGGTCCGTTCCGCCCATACTGGTCAGCACTATGCGGTTTTTGATCTCGCAATTGCCGATTTTCCAAGGCGTAAACAAGGGGTTAAGTTTCTGATCCATTTGATTTTCCTCCGTAACAGATATCGTATTTTTCGGCGTTTGACGCCGAATCATTGTTGTCATTATAACATATATACAAATGAAACACAAGTTTTTACTCGATTTTTTCAGCAATTATTACATATTTTTTTATTTCTTTGTCTTTCTAAGAGCCAACGGCGAAAAGCCCGTGTGCTTTTTGACAAGTCTCGAGAAGAATTTTACATCCCTATAACCGACTTCTTCAGATATTTCATCCGTTTTTTTATCCGTTTCACAAAGAAGTCTGCATCCTTGCATAACACGATACCCTTGAAGAAAGTTCATAAACGTAGTTCCTGTTTCCTCCTTGAATTTCGCGCTGACATATGGCATACTGTAATTCATTTTCTCAGATAATTCCCTAAGAGTCAACGGCTCTGAATAATGCTCGGAAACATAATCTGATATATACTCTGAGATTCTGTCTGTTGTATTTTCTCCGCCGCGTACTTCAATTTTTCTCATTGTCATAAGGAGAATCTCTATTAGATAACAACGGATCATCTCTCTATATCCCGGATTCTTCTCCGAAAGCTCGCCTTGCATCCTACGCAAAAGCCTCAATACCGCTCCGCTTTCATCACGAAAGACGATATGCGAAGGATTCTGAACAAGAGTACGAAAGTTACAATGCAGAAGATAATGCTCAAGAAGTGTTTGAAGACTTTCAACGCCTTTGAGTACGGGATCAATGAATTCCGGCAGAAAGATACAGTCTAAATTGTCAAATCCGTTGTCGCTTTTGTAGCTATGCCGACTGCCGTAATCAACGATAAAATAATCGCCTGTTTTTATCTCTGAAGCTGTTCCGTCGAGATTATGTTCCGCTCTGCCAGAGAGCACATATGTAAGCTCAAGAAAGCGATGTCCGTGAATAGGAACATCGTGCATATCCCTGTTTTCACGAAATCCTACCTTTTCTTTCGCTTTTGAATCCGGAAGTGAACCATAATAATCGAGTTCTTTACCGCTCATCATAAAATCATCTACCTTTTTCGCAAAAATGTCGGTTGATTTATTATACCACGGTGTTATACTTAAATCAACATAGTAACGGCAAATTGTCAGCCGCATCAAACCGAAAGGATTTTTATCTATGAACAAAAATGCAAAATGGATATATTCCCCGAAGAACAAGGACAACAGAGTCATCACTTTCTCAAAGAAGATCTCCCTTTCCGGCGAGGTCAAAAAGGCTACCCTCTGCGCAAGCGCAATGGGACTTTACTTTGCCGAAATCGACGGAAACCGCGTAAGCGACGCGCTGTTCACCCCCGGCTGGACCAGCGGAAACGTTCACACGCAGTATCAGAAATACGATGTCACAAAAATGCTCTCCGGAAAAAAGGCGGAGCTTGCGCTGACAGCAGGCAAGGGCTGGGCTGTCGGGTATCTGACCTGGGACGAATGGAATCATCTCTATGCGGACCATATGAGCGTTATCTGCTCGCTTGACGTCACATATAAGGACGGCTCAAGGGAAAGCTTCTGCACAGACGGAACGTGGAACGTTCATACTTCTCATATTATAGATTCCGAAATATATCACGGAGAGACCGTGGATATGACGGCGGACATTGTTTCCCTCGGCAAAGCCGCGGTCGACGAAACCGTCAAAACAAAGCTCTTTGCGCAGACGGGAGAGTTCGTCCGCGAGCACGAAAGAATCGCGCCTATGCAGGTAATAATCACGCCGAAAGGCGAGAAGGTCATAGACTTCGGTCAGAATATGACGGGCTATGTTGAAGTGCGCGTCCGTGGCAACCGCGGAGACAGAATAGTGTTTACACACGCAGAGGTTCTCGATAACGACGGCAATTTTTACAGCGAGAATATGCGCTCCGCAAGGAACAGAATCGAATATGTTCTTTCCGGCGGCGACGACGTTTTCAAGCCCACATTCTCTTTCCAGGGATACAGATATATCCGCCTTGAAGAATATCCGTTTGAAACGGTTGATCCGGACTGCTTTACTTCCGTTGCCGTTTACTCCGATATGAAGCGCACAGGCTTTTTTGCCTGCGGCGACGAAAAAATAAACCAGCTTTATCATAACGTTCTCTGGGGTCAGAGAAGCAATTATCTCGATGTCCCGACTGACTGCCCGCAGAGAGACGAGCGTCTCGGCTGGACGGGCGACGCGCAGGTTTTCTGCCGCGCCGGCGCATACAATTTCGATGTTAAAAAGTTCTTCCGCAAATGGCTTGCCGACTGCGCCGCGGAGCAGAGCCTCCGTACAGACGGCGGCATACCGATAGTCGTTCCGAACGGCTTGCGTTCAAAGGCCGTTGCGTGCGCCTGGTCAGACTGCGCGGCAATAGTTCCGTGGGAGATGTACCTTGCGTACGGTGATAAAGAAATGCTCCGCGAAAACTATCCGATGATGGAAAAATGGATAAGCTACATCCGTCACGCGGGAACTATCGAATGTCTCTGGACAGATCGCTGGCAGTACGGCGACTGGCTCGCAATGGACGGCGAAGGCAACCAGCGCTGCACAGGCGCAACGCAATACGACTTCATCGCTTCCGCAATGTATGCAAATTCCGTTCAATGCCTGATAAACGCGGGCAAGGTTCTCGGTTACGACGTTTCCGAATACGAAAAGTTGCACGAAAACATCGTCATCGCTTTCAATGACAACTTTATGGAGGACGGTTTGCCGTGTCTCTCAAAGCACGTCTCGTGCAGAATCGAGCTTAACTCAAAAGAGCAGCAGATTGTCCGCGCGATCACGCAGACATCCCTCACGCTCGTTCTGAAATTCAAGCTGTATCGCACGGAAGAGGTCAGAAAGAAGGTCGCGGCGAAACTCGTTGAGCTTATACACGAAAACGGCGACAGACTCTCGACAGGATTTGTCGGCACGCCGTATCTTCTTCACGTCCTCTCCGAAAACGGTTATACGGACGTTGCATATACCCTTCTCCTCCAGGAAAAAATGCCCTCCTGGCTCTATTCCGTAAACCACGGCGCGACGACGATGTGGGAAAGATGGAATTGCGTCAAAGAAGACGGCACCTTCAGCGACGTAAGTATGACATCCTTTAACCATTACGCATACGGAGCCGTTGCCGATTGGCTTTACGGAGTCGCTGCGGGAATAGAATCTCTTGCGGACGGCGCAGGCTATGAGCACATTTCTCTTTCGCCGAAGCCCTCGGAGAAGCTCGGCTTTGTAAACTGCAAGGTTGAAACGGCACACGGCGCCGTTGTTTCCAAATGGTATTACGGAAAGGAATTCATTCATTACGAATTTGAAATTCCGAGCGGCACGACGGCGGAGCTTTCCCTTATCGACGGCACGAAAAAGACGCTCACCTCCGGCAAATACCTCTTTACGACCAAAATCTGATCAAAGCAAAAAACCGACGCGTAATGCGCCGGTTTTGGTTTTAATGGATTTAAAAATTCATCTGAGATTATAATGTAAATATTCAAGAAGGCGGCAGCCGCGGTGCCCCTGCCTAAACTTCGGGTTGTAAAGAGATGCCACAACCGCAGGTTGAGAAAGTGCAATCGGATACCGATGTTCTTGTTCGAACCGCACGAAATAATAAACCCAGCGGTTATTGTCAAAACAAAATCGTTATGATAAAATAGTTACAGATTCAGGAGCTTATCCGGATAAGAGCACGAGAGTCAATAAAAGCAAGTCAACGCAAAGGAGACGAATGGTTATGTATAATATGAAAAATATAGGAAAGTCAATTTCATCCTACAGAAAGAATCTCGGAATGACACAGGAAGAGCTTGCCGAAAAGCTCCATATCTCTGCACAGGCGGTATCGAAATGGGAAAACGGCATAGGCTATCCGGACATTACCCTTGTACCGGCAATATCCGAAGCGCTGAACATTTCTCTCAATGACCTTTTCGGAGCGTCAGACGACATCGACACAGAGGAAATCCCTTCCGAATACGAAGGCCTTAATTTCGTTATCTCAAACGAAAAAGCGGCAATATATTCAGATAAAAAACTCTCGGAAACAGGAGATGACGGAACCGTTGTTTTCTCGGACGGCAGTACGGCAGATCTGAATACTATGACAGCGGTCAACCGCGGCACGGGTGAAATCAGAATTTACAATATAGACGATATAATTGAAAGAAGGCCCCGCAAAAAAAGCTCTGACGGCAAATGCAGCGGAGTCTACGATGATATAAAAAGCATCAGCCTTTCTCTTGCATATAACTGCAATGTTACAATATCAAAGGCGACCGACGGCAAAACTTCGTTTGAAGCTGTCGGCACCGATACTTTTCTCTCGCTCTTCTCTGTTGAAGCGCTGGGAGAAACTCTCAAATTCAAGGTTAAATCTCCGGATCGCAACAGCAACAGCCATAATGAAAACAAAATAACAATCAAGACCGGATTTTCCGTTGGAGAAGAGCTTTGTGTCTCCGTATGTTGCTCAAATGACGTAAGGTGCGACGTTGATTTTGACAGCGCATCGTTAAAGATAACGGGCAGCGGGGATATTACAGCACCGAATTTCAAAACCTGTAATGCATCGATAGTCGGCTCGGGAGACATTACCGTTTCAGAGGTTTCCGAAATGTTAAAGGCCGGAATAACTGGCTCCGGAGATTTTTCCTGTAGCCGCGCAAACAACCCGAAACTTACCGTAACAGGCTCCGGAGATATCGACATCAAAGATATCAGCGGCGATGCTACCGCAAATATAACCGGCGCCGGAGATATTAAAATCGGAGGCAACGTACATTCGATAGGCATCGGGATAACAGGCGCAGGCGACATATCAGCGTCAAAGCTTACAACAGAAAATGCAAATATAAAAGCAGACGGAGCATGCGATATAACAATCGGACGGATAATCAAATGTTCGGAAGAAAAGGTTTCAAAATTCAGCATGCTCAAGGTTCTCAAGAGAGGCTGAGCTACCTCTCCACATAGTGCTATCATATAGCCGACTTCCCAAGTCATCTGAAAACCGCAATTTGCGGAAAACAAAAAGCCGGGGCTTCTTTCCCCGGCTTTTTTATTTTTTGATCGCCATTCGCATTCAAACCGTATTTTTTCGGCGTTCCGCCGCGCTATCTCTTGAAAATACACTTTTTCGCTATTGTCAACTATACTTTTGACAACAGTTTGACAACACAAACCCCTCATTTTTACCCAAAATCGGAGTGAGAGAATTTGATTCTCGCGGCTCGACG
>DLLG01000016.1 GCA_002479075.1 Clostridiales bacterium UBA7568 | reverse complement strand
TGATTTTTCATCTCTGTTTTTGCTTTATTATACCCGAGAAGAAAAGGGGCAAAAGAAACTTCGGTTATTTATTTGTACAGATGTTTCATTACCTGCATATCCGGGTGTTATATTGTAGGGGAGGGGTTTCCCCTCCCGTCATCCCGTCTTCATCGATACACAATCCGGCATATCCCCCCCGTCTCGGCGACGCCTGCAAACGCTTACGCATTTGCATATCCCCCCGTCTCGGCGACGCCTGCAAACGTGCAAGCGTTTGCCCGCTCCGCAGCAAAATCTCAAACAAAAAATCAGGCGCGGAATACCCGCGCCCGATTTATTTTTTTATAACCTTGATCTGAAAAATCATTAGTTTTTATGCTTCTGTATTTTTCCGGCAAACGCCGTAGTTTATATTAAAACTGTTATCTGTTGCAGCAGCAGAGAACCACGCAAGCAATAACAATGATCCAAAGACAGGTGTTGTTTCCGTCGAAAAGATTGCAGAGACAGTTGTTCATAGGTATCCTCCCTTCGCCGCTTTGGGCAAATATGAAATATTATCAAAAGACAAGGTATATAAGTATTTCCCCGTCCTGTTAATATTCTATGAGGATAATGTCGAAACGTGCCGATTTATTTGAGCTTCTTTTTTTGTGCCGCGCCGATAGAATATCCTATGGCAAACGAGCCGAGGATAAGTATAAGATCAAAAATAATCTCCAGCGCATATGATTCCGAAAGGTTGTAAATAAAGCTGCCGGTTATATTGAAAAGTCCAAAGCCGAGAGCAAAAATATCGGCTGTTCCGGAAAGGTCGCTCTTGCCGACGGCGGCAATGATACCGAAAACAAAATAAAGAACTACGGAGATCAGCGGTATTGCATTTGCCGTAAGCATTGAGGCTGTGAGTCCGAGTCTCTTTTTTGCCGCAAAGCTCCCGCAATATCCCCAAGCCAGCGCCGCCAATATCACAGCAAGCACGCTGAGCACGGAAATTCCGCTTACATTCTGCTGACCGATCGGAGTCCATATCGGGACGGATCCGAGATAAATAAATTTATCCGGAAGAAGCAGCAATCCGGCAAATGCCGCAATTGACAGAATCGGGACAAGACAGAGAAGATATGCAATATTGAATTTTCTTTGTTTTTTCATATTGTTTCCTTTCATAATTCGATAGCGCCGTCGAGGGCGAACGAATAAATATAAGTATGATCCGGAGCTCTTCCGAACAACTTTTCGCAAGCGTATTTATAATATTCGAGCTGGCGGCTGTGTCTCTCTGTAAGCGTTTTTCTGATCTCGTCCCCGCCGGTTCCCTTTGGAAAGAAATCCGTCTTGTAGTCAATCAGGATAAGCTCGCCGTCCTTTGTCTTGACGGCACAGTCTATAACGCCCTGAACCATAAGCTTTTCGCCCTTGAGAGCTTTTTTTGTTTCCTCGTCCTCCGAGAAATTCTCCGCCGGATAAAAAATAATGAAGCGTTTTTCTCTGTAAATCGCCTCGGCATTGCGCATAAGCGATGCCGTCTCCGAAGAAAAGAATTTTTCCAGCTTGCAGATATTGAGTTTTTCTCCGTCGCTCTCAAAGAGGAATTTTTCTTTCATCAGCCTTTCAATCTCGGCTCTGACGCCGAATTTTTCGACATTTTCAAAATCGAAAAACTGCATAAAAGTATGCATTGCCGTGCCGTGCGAAGCGCCACTTTCGCTCTCCCCAGCAATGAAAACGGGAACGGCAAATTCCTCCTCGTTTTCATCGGTTTCAAGCTCTGCGCTTGCGTCGTTTTCATCGAGCACGTCGGGATACAGCCTTGAAACGGACAGCTTTGACGGCACCTTTGAGAGAAGCGGAGTCGGATATTCAAAGCCGAGCCTTTCCTTTGCGATAGAGACGCCCTCATTGTAGTCATCTTCTGAGACTTTGTTTTTTTCCTTCGCTACGTTTTCCGTCTCCGGCATTTTGTCAATAAAATCAAGAGTGCAAAGCTCCGGATTTTTGGCAAGCCCGATACACGTCCATTCAAGCATAGTTTTGAGTTTTTTTCGCTGATAAGACGAAAACAGTTCCGCTTTCAGGGCAATTTTCGAGTCGCTGTCGCAAAAGTCAAATCTTTCCCGCTGATCCTTTGGATTGTTTGATTTCGTATTATCCTTGACGGTTGCCGTCATTATCAGCCGCCGCTTTGCGCGCGTAAGAGCGACATAAAGCAGTCTGCACGCTTCGTCTGCCAGCCTGCCTGTCTGAATATCGATCGCCGCGCGATGAAACGGAGTTTCCTTAAAATTGCCGTCCTCAAAAATGTCAAACGCCAGAGGAGCATTGCGCACCGCAAGAACGTTTCCTTTTGTATATTCGGTGTTCGGTCCTTTTTCCATATTGCATATAAAGACCGTATCGAATTCAAGCCCCTTTGAAGCGTGCATCGTCATAATATTGACGGCGTCCGAGCCGCTTCCGAAGCCTGTCATATCAATTTTCGGCTTCTCGTTCATTATGTCGTCGATAAACGAAATGAACGAATAAAGTCCGTGGCTCGATCCGCTTTCAAAGCCAAGAGCATAATCATAAAGCTTTAAAAGATTTTTGCGGCTTTTTTCCTCCTTGCCGACTATTGCAAGCAGCTTCGTCTCGGAATAAACGTAGCGCAGAAGCTCGCCGCAGGTACATATTTTCGCTTTGTTTTTGAATTTTTCGTTATCGGAAAGGAAGCGTTTTCCCTTTTCAAAGCTGTGCTTTGCCGTATATTCTTTGAGTGCGGCGTAAAGCGACCCGCTCTCGCTCTCCCTTCTTATGACCAAAAGCTCGTCCATAGTAAAGCCGTAAATCGGGCTTTTGAGCGCGGCGGCAAGATAAAGATCGCGGGAGGGATTATCAATCGTGCAGAGCAAGGAAACAGCGAGAAGTATCTCCGGGCTTTCAAAGAATTCCTTTTCCGATATGTTGCGATAAGGAACATTCCGCTTTGACAGCTCCTCTGCAAGCTTTCCGGATATTTTGTCCGTTCTCAAAAGTATCGCTATGTCCTTTGCTTCCGTCTCGCCGGAGGCAATGATTTTTGCAATCCTTTCCGCAACATATGCTTCCTCAGAGAGCTCCGGCTCGTCATCCGATGCGCATATTATATGCATTTCCGGCACGGGTGACGTTATCTTTGATCCGAATCTGAGCTTTTCGTCCTCGCCATAAACCGTTTCCCCGTCCGTATTCATAAGAACGGAGAATACTCCGTTTACAAGTTCGATAATCTTATCTCCGGAGCGGAAGTTATCGGAAAGGAAAATCTTTGCGGCGTTGTCTTTTCCGTGCTCGCCGTATTTTTTCCTCTTTGCAAGCTGACCTTCGAAGATCGCAGGCTCGGCGCCTCTGAAATCATAGATGCTTTGCTTTATATCGCCGACCGTAAAAAGGTTGTTCCCTCTTGAGATCATCTCAAAGATTGTGTTCTGAAGATCGTTTGTGTCCTGAAATTCATCAATATATATTTCGTCGAACCGCTTTGATATTTCCTTTGCAACTTCTGTCGGCCCGCCGGTGGTTTCGTCATAGAGGAGGTTCAGCGTCAGTCTTGCGGTGTCTGAAAAACTGAGCATACGCCTACGTTTTTTCTCTTCCATAAGCCTGCGATCGAATTCTTCGAAGAAAGTCAGCAGGTCGTTCTGCAGAGCGGATATGCGGGAGAGCATTACGGAAAGCTCGTCATCCGAAAACGAAAAATACCTTTCTTGCAAAGCTTGAATCTCTTTGCGGAATTTGTTTCTTATCTCGTGCAGAGCTTCCGTGCGCTTTGTTTTGTTCTCTTTGCGCACCTGACTGGACTTATCGACCTTTGTCTCGCTTTCAAAGCTGCCCAGATAATCTCTGACCTCGCCATACGAGGCTCCGAACGTCACCTTGCCATAAAGCCTGCGGCAGAAATCTGCTTCCTTTTCATAATTGGGTCTGCGCCCTTCGGTGCCCGGATTTGCGTCTATCTCATTCAGCGCAACACGATAAAAGTTCTGATAATGCCGCAGAAAATCCGCAAGCATACCGTAAATCGCTCTTCCCCAGAAAGTCTGCCCGAAGTCGCAGGCTTCGTCGTCCCCTTTTATGGCTTTTTTCCTATCAACACAGCCGGAATAAAATCCGTGAAGCGAGACGAGCGTCTCCCTCAACTTGCTGTCGGACGATGGCGAACCGAACGTATCCGCAAACAGCGAAAAATCATCTATCTTCCCTGCCCCTGTGACAACGCCGTCAAAATAGTCCGAGATGAGCTCGTCTGCAATGTCGTTTTTGAGAACGCCCTCGGCTTCTCCGTCCATAATGCCGAAGTTTGAAAATCCCGTATCGCCGAAATATTCCTTTACAAGGTCGATATAAAAGCTGTCTATCGTGCTTATTCTGGCGGAGGGAAGAAGCAGCATTTGCCGCAGAAGGCGCTTGTCTGTCGGATTTTTTCCGCTTTCCTCACCAAGCGACTTTTCAATCTTTGAAACAAGCTCGGCGGCAGCGGCACGGGTGAAGGTCACAACGAGGAGCTTGGAAACGTCAACCTTATTTGAGCATACTCTTTCCGTTATACGCCTTGTAAGTACTGCGGTTTTTCCACTTCCAGCCGCTGCGCTGACAGCTATTGATACACCCTCGGCACTGATTGCCTGCGCTTGCGCCGGCGTCCATTTGATTTCAGGCATAACAACCTTCTCCTCCCCCGATATTTTTACATATAATATTATATATTTTTTTGATGTCTGTGTCAACAAGAAAAACAAAGGCGAAAACGTGCGCGGGGGGATATGCAAATGCGCAAGCGTTTGCAGGCGTCGCCGAGACGGGGGGATATGCAAATGCGTAAGCGTTTGCAGGCGTCGCCGAGACGGGGGGATATGCCGGATTGTGTATCGATGAAGACGGGATGACGGGAGGGGAAACCCCTCCCCTACAATATAACGCCCGGATATGCAGGTAATGAAACATCTGTACAAATAAATAACCGAAGTTTCTTTTGCCCCTTTTCTTCTCGGGTATAATAAAGCAAAAACAGAGATGAATAATCACCTCTGTTTGCTTATTATAAGATTTGCATAAAACAATTATTGAAGTTTCTTTTGCCTTCTTTTCTTCTCGAAGAAAAGAAAGGTGAAGGAAAGCAGATTAAAGGGTGCCGTTTGATCCGAGAACGTCAACGATCTTATGTTTGACCATCTTCTTGACTTCGTCTCTGCCGACAGAGAGGTATGCTCTGGGGTCAAATACTTCGGGCTGATTTACAAGAACTCTGCGGATACCTGCTGTCATTGCGAGACGTATATCGGAGTCGATATTGATCTTGCAGACAGCCATCTTTGCAGCCTGGCGGAGTTCATCCTCGGGGATACCGATAGCGTCGGGCATATGACCGCCGAGAGCGTTGATTTCCTTTACGCATTCCTGAGCAACGCTGGAAGCGCCGTGAAGAACGATCGGGAATCCGGGGATTCTCTTTTCAATCTCTTCAAGAATGTCAAAACGGAGCGGAGGCGGAACAAGGATGCCGTCCGCATTGCGTGTGCACTGAGCGGGTGTGAACTTATATGCGCCGTGCGACGTACCGATAGCGATTGCAAGAGAGTCAACGCCTGTGCGTGAAACGAACTCCTCAACCTCTTCGGGGCGTGTGTATGAAGAATCCTCGGCGGAAACGTGAACATCGTCTTCAATGCCTGCGAGCTTGCCGATCTCACCCTCGACAACGACGCCGTGAGCGTGAGCGTAGTCAACGACTTTCTTTGTAAGAGCGATGTTTTCTTCGAAAGAATATTTCGAACCGTCAATCATAACGGAGGTAAAGCCGCCGTCGATGCACGATTTGCAGATGTCAAAATCTGCGCCGTGGTCAAGATGGAGAGCGAGGTCAATGCCTGTATCCTCAACTGCCGCCTTTGCGAGAGCCATAAGATATGCGGGCTTTGCATACTTTCTTGCACCTGCCGATACCTGAAGGATAACAGGAGACTTTTCTTCAGCCGCAGCCTCTGTAATAGCCTGGATTATCTCCATATTGTTGATGTTGAAAGCGCCAACGGCATATCCGCCGGCATAAGCTTTCTTGAACATTTCTGTTGTTGTTACTAATGCCATTTATAGTTCCTTTCCTGTCACATAAGTGACAATTCAAATTTCTGCATTTTATATTTTATAACAAATTCCGCAACATTTCAATACGTAAATGAAAATTTAATGAATTATATACATTTTTTATTTGGGGGATTTGCCGGTTTGCGGAGCAAGCCAGGCAGGCGTCGCCGAGACGGGGGGGATTTGCAAATGCGCAAGCGTTTGCAGGCGTCGCCGA
>DLLG01000009.1 GCA_002479075.1 Clostridiales bacterium UBA7568 | reverse complement strand
AAGGAGAAAAAGACAATGAAAAAATTCTCATCAAAAAGAGCATTGCTTCTCAGCGTACTTTCAATGGTAATCTGCGTTTCAATGCTCATCGGCTCGACGTTCGCTTGGTTTACGGACTCCGCAACAGCGAATGTCAACGAGATCAAATCCGGTAATCTCAAGATAGAGCTTGAAATGCTGGACAACGACGGCAACTGGGTTACCGCAAACGAAAAAACACTCGGTTTTCTCGTAAACGGCAAGCTTCCCGAACTCGAAGGCGACAACGCAGTAACTATCCTTTGGGAGCCGGGTTGCACATATCAGCTTCCTCTGCTCCGCGTCCGCAACAGCGGCAACCTCGCTCTCAAGTATCAGGTTGTCATCTCCGGCGCAACAGGAGACACAAAGCTCCTCGACGTAATCAAGTTCACAGCTTACGTTGGCGATGACACCGAAGGCACAACTGTAAACGTAAAAGACGGCTCGGCAGTTGCAAAGGGTATGCTCGTTCCCGCAGAAAAGGCAGACGAAACAAACAAGAGCGAACAGACAATCAAAATCTCCGCTCATATGGACGAGACGGCGAACAACGATTACAGAAACCTCTCCCTCAAGGACATCAAGATCAGCGTAGTTGCAACACAGGCTACATACGAGTATGACTCCAAGGACAATCAGTACGACGCAGGCTCGGAATTCTCCGAAACGATTGCGGCAGGCAAAACCTTCACAAGCACAACAACAATCGATACTGGCATCATCGCAACAGACCCGAATGCAATCGCAGTCAAAGCGATCGGTCCCGACGCCGACGTTACAATCAACGGCGGTTTCTTTAACGGCGGCGAAGGCGGCAACAACGTCGGCGTTTGCGCAGCGAACGGCGCAAAGGTTACGATCAACGGCGGCACGTTCACAGTCGGCGGAGACGCAAATGGCTACGGCAACTCCGTCGTATATTCGCAGGGCGGAACCGTTGTCATAAACGGCGGCTTCTTCTATACGAACTACTCATATGGCGGCAGATATTACGTTCTCAACCAGAGCAACGGTAACCCCGGCACAATCACCGTTTACGGCGGTACGTTTGTAAACTTTAACCCCTCCAAAGGTGATGACAATCTCGGCGGCAATTTCGTTGCCGAAGGATATTCCGTTATCAGCGAGACCAAGGCAAACGGCGACGTTTGGTACACCGTCGTCGAAGGAACGGGCGTAAGCAACAGCGAAGATCTCAAAACAGCAATCGCTTCCGCAAAGTCGGGTGACACAATCGTTCTTGCGAGCGGAAAATATACCGTCACGACAACAGAGCCGATGTCAATAAGCGATGTTACTTTCAAAGCAGCCCCCGGCGCAACCGTAGACGGAGTTTATCTCATAAGCAAGAGCTCAGAAACAAGACTGACAATGGACAATATCACCTTTGACGGAATTACCTTCACAGACAAAGTCGTTCTCGGTCAGGACGGATATTCCTGGGGATTTTCGCAGTGCTCGAATATAAAATTTGTAAACTGCAATTTTGATCTCAGCGGTTCAACCGAAAAGTATCACGACGCCATCACTCTCAAGGGTGCCAGCGTCAGTGGCACAATTTCGGAAAAAGAAGACGTTGCATATGTAAAAGGGATAACAATCGAAGATTGCTCCTTCACAAACGTCCGCTATGCTCTTTTCTGCGGAAAGAGCCGCGACGTTTCGATCAAAAACTGCAATGTTGAAAATGCAAGTGGTCACGCTTTCCGCATTGACGAAATAGCAGGAAACCTCACCCTTGAAGGCAATACGATTACAAATGCAGAGGGCGTTCTCTCTATCAATACCGTCGGCAACAACTATTCGACAACAGACATCACAACAAACGTTGTCATCAAAGGAAACAAAGCTTATAATATGACCTGCGGAAACGGCGAAGTATTTATTGCAACTTTTGACAACGCGAGATCAAGCGGAAAATCGACGTATACAATAACAGGCAACTCCTGCACGTATACGGAATCCTTTGAAACTCCTCTCTGCGGATTCAGAATCAAAAACAATTACGGTCCCAGCAAAACGGAGTTCATTGAGAACAACTGATTGATTTTCTTTCAAAGAAACGTCAAAATTCCCGCTCATCCGAGCGGGAATTTTATATAAAACAAAAACACCCTTATCGGGTGTTTTTGTTTTGTTTATACCTTTTATTTTATTTCAAGGCTTCCTGTTGAAATAAGGTTTCCGGATTCGGCGCTGAAGAGCATTATGTCGCTTCCGGTAATATCAAAGCGGACGGTCTCTCCGATGCTGTATGTTATTCTGCCGAAGATAACGCCTGTCAGCAGCAGATTTCCGACCTTTATTCTGACGGTCGTTTCCATACCTGTCGGCATCGCGCTGTATATCTCGCCCGAAAGTCTTCCTTCCGGAGAGATCTTTATCGTCTCAGGGCGAACGCCGATGATGAAGTCTCTTTCCGTTGCGACCTTTTCTTCCGCATTTTCGGGCTCTTCAACCCTTGCTATACGGCATTTGAACTTGACGTCCTTATTTCCCTTCTCGACATATTTCTTGTCAAGTGCCCTCTCGTTGCGCACGCTCTCTTTTTTCTCTTCCAAAGCCTTCTCGGCTGCACGCCATTCGGCGAGGTCGAGTCCGTCGGCTATGAATTTTGCGGAAACGGAGTTATCAAGAATTGAAAGAGCGATTTCTTTGCCGGTCTGTCCTCCTTCTGCTTCAATGAAGTTTATCTGCGGATTTCCGACAAAGTCCGCAACGAATGTATTAGCGGGCTTTCCGTAAACCGTGAGCGGAGCGGCGTACTGCTGAAGAACGCCATTGTCTATAAGGCATATCTTCGTTGCAAGCGTCATAGCTTCCATCTGGTCGTGCGTAACATACACGAAGGTACAGCCTGTTGTAAGATGAAGTCTCTGAAGCTCCGAGCGCATTTCAAGACGCAACTTTGCGTCAAGGTTTGAAAGCGGTTCATCCATAAATATGACCTTCGGCTCCGGAGCAAGAGTACGCGCAATCGCAACTCGCTGTTGCTGACCGCCGGAAAGCTCTGCGGGATAACGGTCAAGGAACATTTCAATCTTTACTATGCGTGCAACGCGGTAAACAATCTCCCTGATCTGATCTTTGGAATAACACTTTTTGTTTTCAAGCCCGAACGAAATATTCTGATAAACCGTCATATTCGGCCAAAGAGCGTAGTTCTGGAAAAGAAATCCGACTCTTCTCTTGTTTGCGGGCACGTTGATGCCTCTCTCGCTATCGAAAACGACGGTATCTCCGATCTCGATTCTGCCGCTTGTCGGCGTTTCGAGCCCCGCTATCATACGGAGAGTTGTCGTCTTTCCGCATCCGGAGGGTCCGAGCAACGTAACGAAAGCGTTGTCCTCTATTTTAAGGTCAAGATGTTCAACGGCATAAAAATTGCCCCATCTTTTTGTAACATCTGTAAGAATGATTTCCGGCATAATTAACCTCCAATACCTTTATCAAGACTTGCGCCCGTCAGCTTGTTGATAAGCGCATTACATATAAGCACGGTGACTATCAGGATCAGGTTCATACCGCTTGAGAATGCGGCAAGCCCCATTTCGTCGAAATAGTCCATAGTTGTTGAAAGTATCGTTCCGATACCGCTGAGCATCATAAAGAGCGAAAGCTCTCTGATACACGTTGTGAACGGGAGCAGATAGCCCGAAATTATCGATGATTTCTGTATCGGAATAATAATGCGGAACATTCTCTTTATCCAGGGTATATCCTGAATGATTGCCGATTCTTCGATCTCGCCGCTGAGCTGGAGCATTGAGTTGAGAGAAGAACGGCTTGCAAACGGAATATACTTGACCGTACCGACTATTATCAACAGCGCGTACGTATTGTACATACTGAAATACTCATTGCAGAGCAGCTTGAAGAATGCAATACCGACAGCGATTGAAGGAAGCAGATACGGGATGAACGCAACGTTATTTACATAGTTTGCGAATTTGTTTCTGCGCTTTTTCGATACGGCATAGCCGATGAGCGTTCCGAGAGTACCCGCAACGAGCGCACAAAGCACGGAAACAATCATTGTTCCCTTGTATGATGACCAAATCGTTGAGTTATAGAGCATACCGAGCTGACCATACATTCCGTATTCGCCCTTCGGGTCGTTATTGAGCCACCATTTTGTCGTCAGGTTTTCGGGGTTCCAGGTCTTCAGGAAGCTGTAATCACCCGGGTTCGGGAGGAACGTCTCAAACGCAAACGAGATGATCGGGTAAATACTTGTAAAGAACGTAAAGACGACAAGAACTATTGCGATTATATATTTCCCTGCTTTACCAAGGTTAATTTTCGATATCTGACCGGACTTACCTGTGACAGTCGTATAATTTTTTCTGCTTTTCAGGCTTCGCTGGTTCAGCATAAGAATTACAACGCCCATCAGCATCATTATTACTGCAAGAATACTCGCTTCGCCCGTGTATGTTCCTTTCATACTGATGTACTTTGTCGAAAGGGTCGAAAGTCCGAGATAATGCGGAACGGGATAACTGCCCATCGAGCTTCCGAAAACCAGAAGAATCGTCGAAAGGATTGCGGGCTTGACCATCGGCAGCGTAATGCGGAACATTATCTTGATCTTCGGCGTATCGAGAATCGTCGCCGCTTCTTCAAGGTTTGCGTCCATATTGCGGAAAATACCGCCGATGAGGATATACGCAAATGCGGAATAATGAAGTCCGAGCACTATAACGCACGGGAAAATACCCTGACACCACCAAAGCGGCATACGGATTCCGAAAAGCGATGCGAGCAGACCGTCGCTCGTGTGCGTTATAAGGTTGCTGTTGAAAAGGTTTCTCCATACCATCGCCAGCGTCCATTGCGGCATAATGTATGGGAAAATGAATATTGCGCTCAAATATTTTTTGAATTTGAGATTTGTTCTTGTCACGAGGAAGGCAAAAAGCCCGCCGAAGATTATCGCCGCAACGCAGGAGAAAAATGCAACTACGACGGTATTCAGAAGCGGCGTCCAAAGGTTCGTCTTTGAGAGCTCGCCCGTGAAAAGATCGATATAGTTCACAAATGAATAGCCGGAGGGCTTCCCTGCCCACCAGGTCTCGATCGTGCCTCTGTGAACCTTGAGGGTATCTTCGACTATCGCTATAATTGGCGTAACCGTTGTTATTGTACACAAAATGCCCATCACAACAAGAATTATGTTGTGCGGCTGCATAAAGAAAGTTTTCAGTTTGTTAGATCGAATTCGCCTTGCGTTCGATCTTGCGGATGCAGTATCCTTTGTCATAAAACCTCCGGCACGGAGCCAAGAATTTTCTCGGCTCCGTGCAGATAATTAGATTTGGTTGTTTTTTTCGGAGTTCAACAGGTCAATTATTTACCGTATTTTTTGAGAGAGTCAATCCAAGGTCCGACCGTATACGCAACCTTTGCGCAGTATTCGGGATCCTCGATTGCGAGTCTGCTTTCCCACCAATCAAAGCCACGGTCTTTAAGAACGTCGTATGTTGCGCCGTCCTTTTCGCCGGTAACGTGGTCGGGATGAGCTTCGTCATTTGCCTTTGCAACTGTGGGGTTGGATGAATAACCGCCGATGTCCTTGCCCCAAGCCTCAAAGCCCTTCTGTGTGCAGGTCATATATGCGATGAAAGCACAAGCTGTCCAGGGCAGCGGGCTGTTGTCTGTAACGAACAGGTAGTGGCAGTAGCCATAACCGCCGAGGCCCTTGTAACCATCTTCATAAGCAGCAACTTTAACGTTGTTCTTTGAAACGGATTCGGATTCCGTAACGGAACGGAGTTTCGAATAAACGAGAAGACCGAACTGATCCTTTGCGGACTTGTCAACAAGCATATTGCAGATAGGACCGTCATCTGTCTGAGCGCTGTAACTTTCAACCCAAAGCTTGATCCAAGCGAGAGCATACTTGCCGTTGTCGCCGAGCTTGAGTTCTTTAGCCTTTGCTTCAACAGCTGTAACAGCCTTGTCAACATAAGCCTTGTCTGCATCGCCGAGAGCGTCATAAGCGTCTTTGAGCGTCTTTGCGTATTCGTCCTTTGTGAGCATATAGAGGAAGTTTCTGCCGACGATCTCCGAGTCAATATCCATAAAGAGACCGTGTTCGCCTTCAGCTACGAAGTCCCAGATGTTGTCATAGGACTTGTCGCCTGTGCTGTTGTACATAAATACCTTATTCAGAGTCTGAAGTGCGAGGTAGCCTTTGTAGTCCTTTGCTGTTGTATTGTTTGCTTCAGCCCAGTCCTTCGGAATGAATCTGTCAAGGATGCCTGTCTGAACCATCTTGCTTTCGATCTGGTTGCCGTCCTGAATGAGCGTCATAGAAAACTCGCCCTGAGCCTTCTTTGCATCCGTATCAAGCATTTCGAAGATCGTATTGTTCTTCGGCTGCTGCCAAGCATACTCGAGCTTGTATTCGCCCTTGCCGTTTTTCTTAGCGACTTCGTTTACATATTCAATAAAGAAAGGAAGCGCTGTCTTACCGCGGCTTGAGTTACCGACTGCCGAGAATGTCTTTCCGTTTGATTCCTCATAAGCCTTGAGTGCAAGTTCTTCGAGGGTCATTGTCTGAGCCTGATCAATGATCTTCTGAACTTCGCTCTTCTGCTTTCCGCAGGAAGCGAAAGCAAGGCAGGAGAGAACCATAATGAGTGAAAGGGTCAACGATACTATTTTTTTCATATAGCCTCCAAAACTTGAATTTATTTATATTAGCACCCGCCGGGTGATAATACCGTTTTGTGTACTATAATAATATCATCGTGTTCATAGTTTGTCAATCTTTATTTGAATGTTTTGACGATTTTTTTCGATTATTTTTTCACTTTATCGTCAAGTTGCACAAAAAACTTTTATTATTTTTGTAATTTAGAAAAATCGCAAATGCAAAAATCCGTTTTTTCAAAGCAACTCGTTTTCCCTATCGACCGATTACGGACAAAAAGCACCCGCCGCCCGGGCAGGTGCTTTTTTGATATATTCAGTTTTTCTCTTCCTCGGCGAGCTTTCTTGCGCATTCAATAAGCGCTATGAAACGCTCGTCTCCGCGGACAGAATTGAACCATTCCCAGCCGCGCTTCGCCGTCATAGCGTAATACATATAGCCGGAAGAAAAATAGTACGGCCACTCGCTGCAGATGTCTTTTCCTCCGTCCGGAAGAACGATAACGCCCGTTGCCGGAATCAGCTTTATCCCTCCGAAAAGGTGCTCTGCGCCGACGTCAAGCGGCTCATTTTCCGGAACCTCGGCAGCCTGTTTGCAGAGTTCAAAGGCTTTTTCGATATATTCAAAGCCCTCGTCTCTTTTGCCCGCTCCGAAAAGTGCCGTTCCGCATATGAAATGCGAGCGGTAATATTTCTTTTTCCACGCCGGCGGAACCTCGCCGTCGTCGCCGAAGCTCTCAAGCAGCTTTATAACGTGCTTATGCCACGCCACGGCTCTGTCAGGCTTTCCGATATACCTTTGGTTGCGTTCAAGATAATGCACCATTACGCGAAGATTGTTCACGTCGCGGAGCGCTCTTGACTTCCAGTATTCTTTATTCTGCCATAACTCCTCCTCGCGAAGTTCGTCATATATATCGCAGTAATCTGTCATACGGGGCGGGGTTATGCGAATTCCGCATCTGTCCTCAAAGATGACAAGCTCTCCGTCATCTCCCTTTGCATAGGTATAAACTGCATAAGAAACATATCCGTCCGGTATGTCCATACCGTCATACCGACGCATCATCCCGTCCTCAAGCGGCATATACCCTTCTCCCGTGCCTTCGTATTCGGTAAGCTCATAGGTGACGGTTTTTACTCCGCAAAGACATTCGAAATCCGCGCGCACTATGCCGACGCCCTCCGCAAAATAATATGTTTTTCCGAAGCCCCTGTATTGATGTCCTATGCTGTTTTCAAACCCCGTCGTGTTTATCGTCAACCTGATACAGTTTTCAAAAGTGCCGGCTTTCGTCGTTATCGGCTCGCTTTTTTCGCAACGGATGTTCGATTTTATATGATCTACATCGTCAAATTCGACGGTCGGCTCGGCGCCGATGCGCCACTCGTCAGACCATAATGCGTTTGCGGAAGACGAAAGCAAACCGTAAACATTGTTATAAAGCGTCATATTGCAGCCGACGCTGTCATTTGTGCTTTTCAGCTCAAAGCTCCAGCCCCCATTGCGTTTTATATCTGCCCAGCCGTCTTTTTTCCGCACGTTTCCATAGACAAAGAAGTTCCAGTGTCCCGTTGCCTTTGCGTCCGGCGTTGTCTTTGCGTCCGTGTCCCTTATCCTTCTGGCAACTGAGATCGCCGCCTTTGTAAACGCTTTGCGGAACGGGGTGTCCGCAAGCGCCTCCGCCCGGTCGATGGCATATGAAACATCTCCGATTCCGTTTTCCTGCGTCCAATAGTCGCTGCGTATCAGGCGCATCATATCCATCCAGGAATTGTCATCATATTTCAGGCGCTCGGATTCCTTTCTTGACACAATGACGGCTGAGGTCTCCGTCGCCGACGTTACCGCAAAGCGCAGGTGCAGTCTGACGGTATCGTCATCGTAATCCGAGCGGTATTCCCAGCTGTTGCCGACGGCGAGCGGAAGAATTCCCTCTCCTCCGGCAATTCTGAAGCCGCAGAGGATTCTCTCCTCGGAAGCGGGAAAACCGGAAATTATCTGCTTTACAATACCGACCCCGTCCTTATAATATGTCCTGAAGGTTCGGAGTCCTTCGTATTCATCATAATATTTTGTTGTTACAAGGCGACAGCTTTCAAACGTGCCGCAAGGCGTCTCGACCGTCTCTCCGTCGCTTTCGTATGTGACGGTCGTTCCGTCCGTCCCCGTGACCGTTTCTCCCGGGGAAAGCGCCGAGGGGAGAAATTTCCCGTCGCAATACGACGCGTTGCGGAAAATATCGTCCGCTCCGTGAAGGGTTGATGTTATCCAGCCCTCTGAAACGCCGTATTCTGTTCCCCAGAAGCAAAACCCGCCGCCGATTCTGCGAATATCAAACGCACACGTCTCGATACGGTATCTCTTCTTGTTTTCGCCTCCGAGTCCGGCAATAACGTCCGCCAGCGCGATAGATTCATCTGCAAGAGAATGATATATGTTCTCCTCAGGCACGGTCTCTTTCGCCTTTTCAAACGCAGCCTTAGCATCGCCAAATGAGCCGCTGCAAACATAACTTTTGCCGAGCTGAAGCCACTCATACGCCAGCGTCTCCTTAAATCCCGCCTTTTCAAGATAAGGTATCTGCCTGTTTTTTATAAAGTCTTCCCTTGCCCCGCCGGACTGGACGAGGTTATCCTCGCGCATAGCGATGAACCTCATAACCTCTTCATTTCCGCCCGCCACAGCTGCCTCTTTTATCCTTGCGAAGAGCGCGTCGTTTTTGTCGCCCGGAAGCCACCACCAGCCCCGCATAAGCACATCGGCGAGCGCATGAGAACGCTTTCCGGACTCCGGCAGCTTCTCGACCTCGGAAAGCACATCGGCATATACCTTTTCAAATCCGTCCTTGCTGTTTCTGAGCTGCCAGAGCTTGAGCTCTTCAACCTTTTTCATAACCTTTTCCGTCAGACTATCGTTTTCTTTTTCATTCATAGCGCAAAGCTCCTTTCTTATCCGTTTCCTGCCGTCATAGAGTTGCCATTTGACCGTCCCCTCCGGAATTCTCATCCTGTCCGCTATCTCGGCTATCGAGAGTCCGTCATAATAATGAAGATAAATTATCTTCCTGACCTTCTCCGGCAGTCTTTCAACCTGCTTATTGATTTCCGTTTCCGACTCGGAGACGACAAACGCTTCCTCGGGATTGCTGTCCGCGTCGGTTGCGACAGCCGTGTTTTCAACATCGCAGAGCGGGATGAACGCACGGAACCTCTCAACGGTGTTCAGCGCGCAGTTCTTTGCGATTCTGCACACCCAATAAACGAATTTTTCGGGATTCTGCAACGTGTTCAGCTTCATCCAGGCTGTAACAAACGCGTCCTGCGCAGAGTCCTCCGCCATAAAACTGTTGCGCGTTATGCTTTTGGCGGCGGCGATGACGCTCTTCTGATGTCTTGTGACAAGTACCTCATATGCCCTCTGCTCTCCAGCAAGCGTGAGCATAACAAGGGTCTCGTCGCTTTCGTGCATATAAACCATTTTTGTCATCTCCTTTCGGCTTATTTTTTGAGCACTCGACTTATAGACAGCCGACAGCGGGAAAAGGTTTGAAAAAGTTGCGATAATTTTTTTGCAATTCTATAATAACATTTCCGGCGTGTTTTTTCAACGAGCCTCCGATTTTCTCTTTCTGCAAGCCTGCGCTCCTTCAAGAATGGGCTTCGGCATACAAAAATCTCCCGCGCATCCGCACGGGAGATTTATAAAATCAAAATTAAAGTCCGTTTTCGGGAAATATCCTGCCAGACGTTACGGCAGCCGAAATTCCCAGTCCAACTGCCAGTCGCGTCCTTCAAGAAAATCATATCCGAGCAACGCTTCCGTATCCGCCGACCGACCGTATATCTTATCGCAAATATCAACGTCACGGAGGGTGATTAAATGATTTTGAAACAGTAGCGGAAGGGTCTTTACATACGGAGCCGAAACATTTTGCGAAGAGCCGATTCCGGCAATCTCGACCTCGTGATATTCAATATCGGAAAGGCGATCTTTCCAGACAGCGCCGAGCATCGAGCCGGTGTGCCCTGTGTCTATTCCGGCTTTGAAGCGACATCCGAAATACTCCGGAAAAGCAACCGGACAGTTTTCCGTGTCCGAATTCAATCGGCTATCCGTCCTTTCCGATGCACCGACGGTCAGCGCCCCGTCATTTGCGGAATAGCTCCAGGAAAAGCGGGAAATAACGTCCCAGCCGAGCAGCATTTTTGCGGGGAAAGCGGTGCCGTCGTCATCATTTATGTCAAAATCCGAATCTTCCGTTACGACAGCTTTGAGCTTATTTATGCAGACATCTCCTATCCGCATATCGGAAATGCTCGCCGTGTGCAGGGTTCTGACGAAGCCGCCGTTGTTTCCGGCGCCGAGTGATTCGTTTTCCTCTGTGACACCAGTCGCCTCAAGCAGACTCTTTGCGATTACCGTCATAACCGCGCCCGTATCAAACAACGCAACGATTTCAGCATCCCCTATTCTTACATTGACAAACAAAAGATTTCCGAACTTATCGCCCGAAAGACAGTTCTTCATATTTTCCTCCCATATTATCCGAGCCCGCAGGCAGAGAAATTTACCTCAATATCTTCTCCATAACGACCTCGCCCTCTTCGGCTTCCCCCGTATGGAGGAAACCGAGTTTAAGATACAGCTTCTTTGCCGCCTCGTCCCCTTCGACATAGCAAAGAACGATCTTGTTATAAACTCCGTCGTCGCGCATCTTCTGAATAATCAGCTCTGCCGCTTTGTACCCAAGCCCTCTGCCCTGATATCTTTCGTCAATAAAAAGCTGACTGAAATTATATGAGTCCTCGAAATCATAATACAAAGCCATTCCGACAGGCGTCTCGTCATCATATATGACAAAAGCCATACTTCTGCTGTTTCTGTATGCGTATGCTCTTGCCAGAAGCACAGCGGAACTTGCAACAAATTTTTCCTGATCCTTGCGGACGCAAAGTCCGAGTCTCCAATTATCAGGATTTACTTCTTCCAGCCGCACCATAAACCTCACCTCCTGAAATTTTATCCGTCCTGTTCAATTATACCTTTTATCCGGCGGCTTGTAAATACTCAAAAGCAAGAAAAAGCTACGGTCTGCGGGAAGAACCGGCAGACCGTAATTCTTATATATTGCAGAGCCCTGCCCCGCGGGAATTTGTCCGTTGAGACGGAATGTTATTTTGTCAGATCCATCGTCACCGCACAAAGTACGCTGTCCGGCTGAGGAACGCCGCAAACCGAACCGATATAGTCCTTGCCAAGCAGATCATAGAAGTTGCCGCCGATGTTAAACTCCGGCAAACGGCCGACGAGCTTGCCGTCTTCAAGCAGGTACGCCATCTGCACGGGAGCAGCAAAATGACCGCTTGGGGTCGTGTCGCCGCCGGACGTCATTACAACGTATACAGCCTTGCCCGGAACAAGCGCGCTCAAAGTCGGCGCTGTCGGTTCGACATAGAAGCGATGGAGTCCGATACCCGGCACTCCGTCATAAGCGGCTTCCGCCGTTCCGAGATTGGGAAGGCTTAACTGCTCGGAGGATTTCTTGGTCGTCATAAGTCCTTTAAGCGTACCGCCCTCTATCAGCACAGGGCGCATCTCCGGCGCAACACATCCCTCTTCGTCAAAGAAACAGCCTCCGGCGTTTGTCTCGGGGTTCATATCGTCTTTCAGAGTGAGCTTGTCGGAAAATACCTTCTGCCCCAGCTTGCCGCTGAGCAAAGAAGCGCCCGAAGCATAAACCTCGCCGACAAAATGCTGAATAAACGTGCCGAAAAGGTTGGGAGAATCCATAACGACAGGATAACGCCCCGGCTCAATATCGACAGGCGTATAGAACGCCTCATATTCCTTTGCAAACTGCGAAATCAGCGCGTCTGCGTCAAAGCTCGAGCCGTTGTAAGAAAGAAAAGTATCAAACAGATTGCCGGAGCCGCGGCTCTGGACAATCAGCTGTATGCTTATGCTCCGCCCGGAGCTTGTCAGATGGCGACCGAGAGAATTTTTATATTCGTTTCTTTCGTATGTCAGTTTGATCTTGTTTGAAAAAGCGAAACGCGGGCAGGCCTTGCCGAGACGATCGAGAAAATTCTGCATCGTCGGTATGAGCTCGGGTATTGGGATGATCTCCTCCTCGTGCAGGTTTTCCTGCTCCAATGCGCCTTCAAGCTTGCAGGGATACGGAATACCGAGCGCCAGGGCTTCAATCGCCTTTGCGGTCAGCGTCTCCTCATCCGGAGTTCCGAGACAACCCGCAACGCCGATACAGCCGTTTTCATACACACGGACGGTTCCCGTCGTTTCCTCCTTCTCGCGGAAACTGTCGATTTTGCCGCCGGTAACATTGAGCGTAACGGAACGACTTGTTCTTGTCAAAAATTCTTTTTCCATATCTCTTACCTCATTGTACATTCATAGACGCGACGCGAACATAAGGACCACCAAAGCCTACGGGCAATCCCATCTGTTCCATCTTTCCGCAACCGCCCGTCACAAACGACAGCAGATGTACGTCGCTTGTAAGGCCGTCAATCAAGCCGAGCGTTTCAAATACAGAGCCCGTGAGCACGCTTATCTGTACAGGGCGTCCGAGCTTGCCGTCAACTATCTCGTATGCGAGCTGCGGAGCTATTGTAAATGTGCTCATACCGCTTCCGTGGCTGATGGTCTTGATAAAATATCCTTTTTTGATAGGCGCGATCAACTGATCGAAATTCATATCTCCGCCCTCAATATACGTGTTGGTCATACGCACAATCGGCTCAAACGTACAGTCTATCGCGCGTGCATTGCCTGTCGGAGATTCATCAAGCGCCGCCGCGGTCTGCACATTATGCAACCGCCCGACAAGCGCTCCGTCATTGATCAGATAATTTTTGCGGGCGCGCGTTCCTTCGTCGTCATACGGAACGTATCCGCAGCCCGGAACAGAGCCGCATTCCGCAATAGACAGGATTGGCGAGCCGACTGTTTTGCCGAGCTGCCATTCATTGCGCATAGATTCGTCGGAGAGCATAAAGTCGGATTCAGATTTATGTCCGAAGGATTCGTGCGCAAAGACGCCTGCGGCTTCCGGCGAAAGAACAACGGGATACTTGCCCGGAGTAACCGGCACGGAATTCCGCATAAAATATGCCTGCTCCGCTATTGCGGCACGGATCTTCTCGTCAAGTCCCGTCAATTCGTCAAAGCGGGTAGCGCCCTTCTGCCAATGCCCCGAAAATTTCTTTTCCCCCTCCGTCATACTGCACGAAAAGGACAATCCGCAGGTCTGATAATCATACGTAATATCTGCGCCAAGGCTTGATTTGAAGGAAAAAATACTGTTGCGGTCAAGGTATGTTCCCTGCGGCATAGAAACGCAAACGTCCTCCGAAAGCAGCGGCAAATACGACAGTAGCAAAGACTGCTTGTCCTTTGCCGGGACATCCCGAACCGAGCAATCCTCAAAACACATTACCTTGTCTTTATTGCGCTCAAACCGACAAACGATCGGATCGTCAAGTATTTTGTCGTTCGGCGTTGCGGCGGCATATAAGCCGTCAAGCGTTTTCTGAAGATTTGCAAGATCCGTCACGGACGCGTAGTACCACATTTTCCCGTCATACACACGCAAAAATGCGCGACGCTCCGTGCGTGTTTTCATTTCTTCCAAAATGCCGGCTTTATATGAGATTGTTGTTCTGCTGCGATCCTCTGTTCGCACGTCCGCATAAAAGCCGTCTCTGAATTGTATCATAAAAGGCAACCTCCCTGCAATGTATTCAGGCACTTCCCTGAACCCTTCTGTTATGTTTGAATTATAAAATAAAACCGTGTAAATGTCAAGAGCGGCACGCTCATATGCCTTCCGTATTTTTCAGGCTACGTCCCGATAATTTTCGGATTGCATACGAAACATCGCCGCATATTTTCCGTCCATCGCCATCAGCTCTTCGTGTGTCCCGACTTCGGTTATCGCTCCGCACTCCATATACACTATTTTGTCCGCCAAGCGTGCGCTCGACAGTCTATGCGTAACTAAAAGAACCGTTTTCCCCCGCATAATCTCCAAAAACTTCTGATATAACAGATATTCGGCTTTCGGGTCAAGGGCGGACGTCGGCTCATCCAGCACGATCAGATATGAATTTCTGAAAACTCCCCGCGCAATCGCAATTCTCTGCCATTCCCCGCCCGAAAGATCCGAAATGCCGGAATTGTCGTAACTTTTTGTGATGTATGTGTCGCTGCCGAGCCGCAACAATAAATCATAAGCCTCGCCTGCCTTCGCAGCGGCTTCAATCATTTCTTTGTCGGATTTTTTATCCCAATCGGAGATTGAAATATTCTCTCCAACCGTAAAACCGTATCTGCAAAAATCCTGAAAAACCGCACTGTAATTTTTGTATATGCTGTTTGGAGAATACAGTTCTATTCTGTCACCGTTGATATATATTTCTCCGGACGACTGAGGATATAATCTTAAAAGGAGCTTTGCAAGAGTTGATTTTCCCGCTCCGTTATATCCGACCAAGGCAACGCTTTCTCCGGAGTTTATAGCAAGCGAAATATTTGAAACAGCATTATTATCTGTATTCGGATATCGAAAGCTGACGTTTTTGAATTCGATTTTCGGTGCGCCGTTAAGGCGAAGTTCGGCTCCGTCGTCAAGCAAAAGTTTGGGCTCGAGTTTAAGAAAATTGCCGAGAATATCTGAATACAGATCATATTCAAAATAATTTGCAATCATTATGAACATACCGCTTATGTTGGTATTAAGTGCGGTAGCGCTACCGTAATAGAGCTGAAAATCACCTATGGTTATTTTGCCTTTCAAGGCAAGAAAGGCAAAAAATATATTTATGCATCCCAGCACTATCATAACAACAGTTGCAAATACAGCGCGGATCGTATAGTCTTTTTTCAATAACCGCGTCTGATCGTTTATCTTTTTATCAAATATTCTTGAAAACTCTTCTTTCAGCACATTGCCGTATCCGAAAAGCCTGACCTCTTTGGCATAGCCCCGTCCTGTCAATATTCCGCTCAAATATCCCGTTTTTTTGTTTTCGGGTATCTGATTTTTCTGAAAATTATGACGGGCTTTTCTTGATCTGACCTCAAAAATCAGAAAAGGAATCAACGAAGCAAGAAGCAAAAGCCCCAACCCCGTATTTGCAATGAGTAAGGTTGACGCTAAGCTTATAACGGTTATCAGCTGTCCCAAAATATTAAACACGGAGCCTATCATATTTTCCCATCCGCGCCCAAGCGTCTGATAAGCCTCCTGTATTGTCGTATACGACTCCTTATCGTCATAGAACGAGACGTCGAATTCCGTACATTTCTGAATAATCAGTTCACTTATGCGCTTGTTTATTTTCGCTCCCGATTTGGTGCTTATTATCGTTTTTACATTTGTCAGCACTTTGCTTAAAATATTGATTGTTACCAGAAACACACACCATAAAATGAGCACCCGGGCGACACTATCCGTATATTCTGACAAAATGGAATCAATGATTTTTTTGTTTACATAAACAAATGCCAGAGGAATGAATGAGATGAGCGTTTCGATTATCATTATGGCTGCACAAGACCACGGAGCGGTTTTCCGGAGCATATTTATAATAAAGCCGAAATTTTTCAATGTCTTTGAGATATTCGAGCTGAATTTTTTCAAGCGCCGTCTTAACATAGAAATCTCCTTTAATTAGTTGTTTTTATATATACACTTCTTCGCTCTGATGCCATTTGCTTAATATGGCAGTAATAAAGTAAATGACCTCGGTAGGAATTCCCTTGCCGAGGCTATTTTTATTTCCTTACAGTATAAATATCCAATGCCGCGCCGTATTTTGAAAATCCTTTTATCTCGGCATAATCGTGGTCATACTTCTTCCGCGCATAATCGTCCGTATTTTGCCAAGCGGCATTTATCAATTCTTTCGCTGTCCCTTGCAAATCGGAATGGGCTCCACGTTTCATTCTGTGTAACCTGAATTTCATTTTATCGGTGAACACTTCTTCAAACCCCTCGGCAATTTCATTATACGGGGGCTCAAAGTATTGAAGAAGAGATGCTTTGTAATCAATATTAAAAGCCGTGCTTTGATAATTATGGCTTTCAAGATATTTGTAATAATAGTTGCTGATATCGGACAGAACCGAATTGCAGTATTTATTTTGTTCTTTTTCTTCTTTAGTCAGAGCCAGTCCGACAGAGCCGTATCGTATAAGTTTTCCTCCCGGTTTCAAAACGCGGGACATCTCTTTTATGACGAGCTCGGGCTCATCGACAAGGTGCAACATTGCATTCTCGACCACTATGTCAATGCTTTCGCTCGGAAGCATAATATCATAGGCGTTCATTTGCGCAAGAATAAGATTGCCATATTGCCCTTTGGCGCGCTTTGCTGCGGTGCTTAGCATAACTGCCGATACGTCAGCGGCGATCGTATAAATGCCGCTTTTGGCAAGATGGATAGCGGCGGTACCCAAGCCCGCTCCAAGATCGAGAACACTGATTTCCGTACCAAACTTATCGGCGATCAAATCACCGCAAGCGGCATATAGCCCATAGTGTTCCGTATTGTTTGCGTCCCAATATGTAATCTCAGGCTCGAAATCTTCTCCGATACTGTCATATCCTATATATTTCTGACTTCCATCAAGTTTAAGAGATATGTCGTCACAAAATCTGTATATAGAATTAACAGAAGGAATCTCATATCCGCAACTGTCGCACATGGGCAACAACATTTCTGATCTGCATTTGGGACACAAATAATATTGCTTCATTTATCCCTCCGGGTCTATATTTGTTTTTGCTTTTCTTTATATCCGTTTTTATCCCAATGATATCCGTTCAAAATGTCAAGAACTTCCCAAGGCAATGCGCCCGCAACAACTGCCGCCTCAATCTGCGTCGTAATATAATCGGCATACGGCAAGAGCGCCTTTATAAAATGCCAATCCATTTCACCACCTAAAATTTTTTGAAATATTGCTTCTTTGGATGCGCGATTGAGCATTGGTATGAATCTGGCAAGAAGTTCATCATTGATATCATCAAAGGTTGCCGCTTCTATCAGCTTTACAACAGATTCATCGTTCAGGTATTCGGCAAGAGTAATGATATCCGAAATATCAATGCCCTGCTTTTCAAACTGTTGCGACAGCTTTGTCAAAACACTTGGCTTCAGGAGCGGCGCAAGATTTACTACATCCGCAATGTTTTCCGCAAAAATTTCGGTATTTCCTTTCGCTACGTTTTTCAGAATTGAAGATTCGCCATTTGACGGTTCTCCGTAGCTTATAAGCTCATCAAGCGTAATGCCAAAAAGCTCCGCAATCATAACAAGTACGGATATATCGGGAAAGCTTTCGCCCCTTTCATATTTTGAAATTGCCTGACGGGACAGATTCAGCCTGTCCGCAACTTCGTTTTGTGTCATATCGGCACGTTTCCGAAGCGTTGAAAGCGCCTTGCCGAACTTCATAGTATCAAACATTTTTTATCCCCTTGTTCATTGCTCTGTGACGGAGTTCTTTTTGTAAAACGGGTTATTTGAAAGTATTATATCATACCTAACAATCATTGTCGAGCAACGATCCGTTGCATAACAAAAGCCACCCGACTTTTATCGTCGGGTGGCTGCGTTTATGATGGTGATTCGGCAAAAAGTAATTTGTCATATCATTGCTTTCTGCAAGAAATTATGAAAGCGAACTCAATTTCCTGAACCGCATCTATTTTCATTGCCGTTTTCGAGATTAAAGAAGTAATACTGTCTACCGTGTCAGGATAAACCCGAAGTTTTCTGTCGCCCATATCGATATATTCACTTTGACTTTTATCAATTGACAAGCAGAATTTCCCTCCGCTTTTAAGAAGTGATTCTACTTTTTCAATAACTTTTTGCTTGTTTTCAAAGTGCATCATTGTCAAAGAGGAGTATATAATATCATAAGTGCAAGCAAACGGATATTGCAAAAAATCAGCACATATAAAATCAATATTCTTATGGGCTCTCAAATTGATTTTTGCTCTTTCAATTGTTTTTTGAGAAATATCGATTCCGGTAAGTCTTAAACAGTGCAGAGCGACTTTTCCGGCAATTCTTCCGGTACCGATGCCTATCTCAAGGACAGTTTTTTCCTTGTCAAGAGCCATCGAATCTATGAAATCCTGCCCATCCCACTTATTCATATATTCTTGTAAAACGGGCGGATCGCGAAAGGCATCGTTACCTTCATCAATCAACAAATCATAGTGCTTGACAACATTCATCACTTCTCTCCCACAAATTCCGGCTTGTTTTTATCTTTATATTAGCATACCTTTCCGTTTTTTTCAACCATTCTCGTCGGCATAAATAAAAAACAACGGTCTGCAAGTTTTCTTGCAG
>DLLG01000014.1 GCA_002479075.1 Clostridiales bacterium UBA7568 | reverse complement strand
TCAAAGAAAAGTACGGTTTCTTCTCGAAGAAAAGTAAGTTCGTCTGTGCGGAGTCGGTCAAGGGCGAAGGCTTTGCGGAGGAGCTCCGGTTCGACGCAGGCGTCATACTTTTCGCTTATCGGCAGCTCGCCTTTGCCGACGAGGGTCATCGGGTCGATTTCGCCGTCAAGCAGGGAGGCGATTGCCGCTGTCAGGTCGGCACAGTCGCGTTCGCTCTTGAAGGTAATGTAATAGCAACCGTTGTGCTCAATGCTTCGGATTCCAAGCTCGCCTGCGTGTTTTTTGAGAATGCGGACAAGAGTTGAAAACGATCTTGTTCCGAGCCACGGGAAGAGACATTTTGTGCTTCCGCCGAGGGAGATGAGCCTGTCGCTTTTTATCTTTGCATTTCCGGCAACCCGCCTTGCCGCCGCGAGACGCTCGCGGGCGTTTGCCTTGAGATACGGAAAGTCACGGTCGCCGCAGAGGATTTCAAACATCTTGCGCAGGACCTTTGTGTGAACCTCGCCGTAGTCGCCGGGCCACGATATTTCCATTTTTCCGGGGACGCTGTGAACAAATATCAGTTTTCTGGCAAGATCAAGCTCCTCCACTTCCCATACCCGCCCTGCAAGGGCGAACCTGTCTCCGACGGGAACGGGAGAGGAGATAGTTCCGATCTCATCGCTTCCGCTTTTGACGGAATAATCCTCGCTGTCCTTGAAGACCGCATAAAATTTGAAGCTCTTGAGGAGCCTTTCGCCCGCAAGTCCGACGAGGAGCGTCCCGTCCTCGCAAAGGGAAAGATAATCTTTTTTTATCATATGAACGAGCAGAGAACGGTAATCTTCTTTTTCAACTGCGGCAAAAGGCGAAAGCGAGAGTATTCTTTCCGCAAGTGCCTTCGGAGTCAGCGCGCCGGACGAGGCGAGAACGGAGAGCGTCTGCTGGAAAAGCAGGCTGACAGGCAGTTTTTTCACATATTGCGGCTCGACGAATTTTTCGTCGATATAAAGCTGAATGACGGCTATCCCGCGCAGCATATCCCAGGGAATAAGCTGGGGAAGTGGTGTATCGGGCAGAGGATTTTCCTCGCGAAAGACCATAAACATTTCCGGCGGAGCGCCGCGACGTCCGCTTCTGCCCAGCCTTTGGAGAAAGCTCGATACCTTTGACGGCGAGCCGAGCTGAACGACGCGCTCAAGCCTGCCGATGTCAATGCCGAGCTCCATTGTCACCGTTGCACACGCGACGCAGGGAAGATCGCTTTTCAGCCTGTCTTCCGCTTCTTCGCGTATTGAGGCGGAGAGGTTGCCGTGGTGAATGAAGAAAATGTCATTATCGCCGCGGAGAGCGCAGATCTGATGCATCGTTGCGCAGATGTACTCCGTTTCTTCGCGGGAATTTGAAAAGATTATGCTTTTTTGAGTTCGGGAACAGTCGTAAATATATTCATAGCCTGCGTCGATTGCGATTTTGCTTTCGGGCGACTCTGCCGGATTCTCTCCGCTGTCTGTTGTTTCGTCCTGAATATAAAAATGCTGGAGAGCGAGCTTTATCCGGCTTTTTCCTCCCGGAATGACGGGCGCCTGAATGTTTCTGCCGCTACTGCCCGTCAGCCACCTTCTCGCGCTTTCCATATCGCCTATCGTTGCCGAAAGCCCGATGCGCCTTGCGGAAAAGCCGAGAATTCTGTCCAGCCTGTCAAGCTGGCAGATGACCTGATTTCCTCTGTCAGCGCTCATCAGCGTGTGAATTTCGTCGATTATGACGTAGCGCAGACCGCCGAAAATGCGGAGAATATCCGCTCCGCGATTGATAAGCATACTTTCAAGCGACTCCGGCGTTATCTGAAGCACGCCCTTCGGGTCGTCGAGCAGTTTTTTCTTGTGACTCTGCGCAACGTCGCCGTGCCAATGAAAAACGGGCAATCCGGAATCTGTAAGAAGTGCGTCCAGCCTTGAAAACTGGTCGTTTATAAGGCTTTTCAGCGGCGCTATATAAAGCACGCCGACAGACATCGGCGGATTTTCCGTAAGCTCTGTGATGATCGGGAAGAACGCCGCTTCCGTTTTGCCGGAGGCTGTGTCCGAGGAGAGGATGAGGTTATCGTCGCTTCCGAAGATGACATTCGCCGCTTCGATCTGCGCCGGACGCAGCTCCTTCCAGCCGCTTGCGTATATATAATCCCGAACCAGGGGACAATAGCGGGAGAAAATTTCTTCGCCTGTCATAAATAGCTCCTTTTATATCAAATCCCAACCCCGGCGGGGTTGGGATTCTGTCTTTTATTTTGCGGATTTTTATTTTGCAATCGTAACGACAAATCCGCCTTCGTTCGTGCCGGAAACCGTGTACATTCCGGAGGTGATGTTCTGCTCTGCGGCAAAGCTGCCGGAAATGAGCTTCGCTCCCTGGGGAACTGTTATGTAGGTTATGTCTGCTGTGTCTGCGGGAACGTAATATATGAGGAAATCGCCGATGTCTGTCGATACCTCGCAAGGGGTGCCTTTGGTGCTGTCGTGCTTTGTTTTGAGCATATCGATATACTCTTCAAGGCAAAGATCTGCGTCTTTCATTGCATACGCGTGAGGGATGTCAACAAAGCGGAAATGCCATTCTTCGTTGCTTATGCCTGTCTTATCGAGCTTTTCAGCCTGATAACGGCGGATGAAGCCGTATTTATGGCAGTTTTCCGTTATCCATTCGTACTGTTCGGGGGTGAGATCACGCGTTGCCGTGCTCTTTGGACCGATCGTAAACAGTTTTACGTCAAACGCAAGACCTGTGTGATGCTCGCTGTGTCCCGCCTTTGCAAGGAGGCTCGTATCGTCGGCGTCGTCATAAAGATCCTGCTGATAATCCTTTGAGCGGAAACCGCTGGATATCATAATTTTATCGATCAGAGTTTCGCCTTTGGAGTTTTTATATTCTACGAACGATTCCTTGTTTGCGGCGATCATCGCTTCGCACATTTTTCTCAGGCTCGGAAGTATGCCCGAATTGAGATATACACCTCTGCGCGTCGAATCTTCATACGCGCCGAGAACGAAAAGTCCTTCTGTCTTACCGTAAAGCTCGGTCAGCTTTGTTGTCATCTTTGAAGGGAAGGTATATTCGTGATCATTGTTTACGAGAATGAGGTTGCCTTCGCCTTTTCCGCTTGAAGCAACGCCGAGACTGATATAGCCTGCGTTCCAAGAGGGCTTGGGGGCATCGGTAGTTGTCTGGGCGGGGTTAGTTGTTGTAATGTTATCGGGGTCTGTCGTCTGCGCAGGCTTTTTGCTGCCGACGATACCCTTTATAACGAGGAAAATTACAAGAAAAACAGCCAGAACTATAAGGAAAAGCTCTCCGAGCGCAATCATACCGTCCTTTGTCGGTTTGAAGCGGAGCTTTTTCTTTCTTTTAACGCTTGTTGTCTGAGTATATGTTTTGCCCATACTTGTATCGGACTGCGTTCTGCGCATATCCCTTGTGCCGGACATTGTATCATAGCGATTGTTGCCGTCTCTGTTCACGATTATCCCTCCTGTGTCGGAATTTGACGTTTTTTGTGAATACATTATACCATACAAAGAAAAATAAAACAATATCTAATTATGCTTTCGGCAAAATTTACATATTTGAAACAAATCAGAGGACAAAAACCCTGACAGGAATCCCCTTCTTGATACATTCCGTTACGGTAAATGCCGTGCCTCTTGACCTGCCGTCCCAGAGGGCGATAACGTACTGCGCGTGGTCGATTATCTCGCAATTACGGATGATCGGAGCCCGCTTTCCAAAGCTTTCATAATCGGGGCGAAAGACTGTCAGATGCAGTTTGCTTTCTTCCGCATAGAGCTCGGCGAGCTTGTCCGCTCCGGAGGCGCCGCCGGATATGATCTCTGTACAGTTTGCGGGGACATAACTGCATATGAGCTCATAAACCTCTTTCTGAATACGTCTCTCCTCAATGCTCCTTGAACCTATAATTGCCACTCTCATTCGCTTTGCCTTTCGTTTAAATGATTTTTGTCAAAATAAAGCCGACACCGCGCAAAAAACGGTGTCAGCTTGGGAAAAACGGATATTTTATATAAAAATCAAGCCGTCATTTGCAGTTTGCCCTTTATTTCCGAAATTCTTGGGGTTATTCTCCGACTGTCGTTACGGCGGATGTCGTCGTTGTGGTTGTCGCAGGAGCCGTCGTTGTGGTTGTCGCAGGAGCCGTCGTTGTGGTTGTCGCAGGAGCCGTTGTTGTGGTTGTTGCAGGGGCTGTTGTTGTAGTTGCTGCGGGAGCTGTTGTTGTAGTTGCGGCAGGGGCTGTTGTCGTGGTTGCCGCGGGAGTAGTTGTGCCGGATTCTGTGTTGCCGGAGCTGCCCTCCGCCTCGCCGACGGTTATCAGCGTGCCTCCCTTGATGTCCGGATCCTCACTCTTCGAGGACGTTCCCCACTGGGCGGAAATCGTTACAACGGCGGCATAAGCCGATTTGAGCTTGAAGGTGACAAGACCGCCCGGAGCAAGCTGGCAGGAGGTATATGTGTTTGTATGCAGAGTGTTCGAGGTGTCTGTATACGAGACGGTCAATATGAAAAATCCCGTGCTTGCGTTGCCCTTTGCGCCGACGGTAACGGTATATTCCTTATCGCCGGAGATTGTATATGAGTTGTTCTCGCCGGCAACGTCTGGGATGATTGAAAGAACATCATAATTTGCGGAGATTATTGGCTCCGACATACCGATCTTTGCAGACTGAAACCACGCAAAGGTCGCCCCGCAGAGGACGATTATCGCCGCAATGATACATAAAAACGACGTCAGCAAAAATGAGTGCAGCCGATCTTCGGTCACATTTTGGCTTTTATTTGTTTTATCGGAAAATTTCATAACTGAAAAAGCTCCTTTCAGAATTTTAAGGCAAACAAAAGACACAAATTGCTTTATATCCTTTATTTGCCCCTCCTCCCGAGGGAGGAGAGGTGAGGGGAAATTAGTGAGTATAAACTGTTGTGCCGTTGATGTTTACAGTTATATTGTCTTTAACTGTTTCCTTGACACCGACAATTGTCTGACCGCTGATACCGTTTTCACCGTATCCGGTCGCTGTGCAGTCGTTGATGTTTATAACATATGTATTTGTTCCGGCATTTGCGGTCGGATTTATCATAATTGCGGACTTCTCTGCTGTGCCTGTTGCAACGAATTCGCAACGGTTGAATGTACGTGTAAATTCATTGCCCGAACCTTCAATATAGCAAAGAACAGCCTTGCTGTTGTTTGTGCTGTTGAACTTACAGTCTGTGAATGTTACGTTCTTTGCACCATACGTCCAGATGTGATAAGCGTCATCATTTTCCTGAACGAATTCGCAATTGATGAATTCTACCTCATCGGCATAAAGGAACTGAAGACCCTTGATTGTGCAATCTTTATATGTTACTTTCTTGGAATTAGTTACGCCTTTGTAATTTTCATTAGCAAACTGAATTTTTACGCCTTCAATTGTCAAATCCAGTCCTGCATTCTGTGCACCGACAATGCCACTTGTTCTCATATCAATTATAGTGTCCTTTGTGCCCTTGATTGTGATGTCCTTGTTGGCAAGTGACGGAAGCGTATATGTGCCTTTGACGAGGGTGACTGTTGTGGGCTCTGTTGCGGAGGAGATGACGTTATTGAGCTCTGCCTGGGTTGTAGCTGTTGCCTTCTTAAGTCCTGCAACGATTGTGCCGCCTGCGTAGCTGTAAGCAGCGTCCTCGGAGGACTTAACCATAACGGGAGCGGAGGTTACGATAGTTGCAGTAACCTTGTGAGAAGCGCTGCCGGTTCTGTAATCGCCGAGAAGGATGTCGCCGTTTGTGCCGATTGTGCCGGAGAAGCCGTTGTTTGTAAGAGTAACGTTCAGCGTACCGACTGTGCTGTTGTTTACGAAACGTGCGGGAGCGAAGTAATCGTTTGATGTGTCGATCTTGCCGCAGTTTACGAATGTGCAGTTTTCAACGGAAACCGTCATTGTGCCGGACTGCTTATGAGCAATGTTTACAGGAGCGCAGTTGTTTGTAAAGTCCGTGTTCTTTATAACGATACTGCCGTCTGCCGTTGTGTGAACGATGGAATCGCCAAAGCCATTTGCCTTGCAGTTTTCAATTACGAGGTTGATCTTTGCAGTTGCGGATTTGCCACCTCTGTACATAAGAAAGTTATAACCGTCGTTTGCGCAGTTATAGAATTTTACATTCCAGATGTCTGCGCGTCCATCAATGGGCTGACCCCATACAACGAGGTTCTTCGCGTTATAAATTTCGATTGTTGTTTCCGTGTTTTCAGGAGCTGCATATGTTCCGATTGAAATGTCGGCACCCTCGAAGTCAACGCCGTTGCCCTGAATTGTGATGTTCTTTGTTGCGTCGAGGTGAGTAAACTTGTTGACTGTGGAGCCTTCTTTGAGGTAAATAGTGCCGCCGTCTGCAACGCCTGCCATAGCGCTCTCAAAGGATGTATAGAAGTTGCCGTTGGAGTCAACGGAGGTCTGGTTTTCAGCGAAGCTGTCCTTTGTTATACCTTCGGGGTAAACCATTTCAGCGCCTGCGTCGTACTGATTGTCCTTGGAGTCATACTCGTATGTAGCCTGTGTTGCAACTACGCTGATCTTGATGTCCTTGAGGGAGAGGTTTCTGTAATCGTTGTTCGCCGTCTCGTCCATATGAGCGGAGA
>DLLG01000015.1:22041-40530 GCA_002479075.1 Clostridiales bacterium UBA7568 | reverse complement strand
AGGCAAAAGAAGCTTCGGTAATTGTTTCGTGTAAACATTTTATTGTTATTGCCTGCGCAAACGGGCGTTGCAACGTAGGGGAGGGGTCTTTGCCCCTCTCGGCGAGGCCTGCTTGGCTTGCTTGCGCAAACCAGCAAATCCCCTCCCGTCATCCCGCTTTCATCGATATTCAGGCGAAAAACTTCAATTATTGGTTTTTGCGTTCCTTTTCAGCCTCCCTCTTTGAGGAAGTGGGACCGCAACGCGGTGGAAGGAGTGCTCCTTCAGTCACAATTTTGTCGTGCCGGCTCACCCTCTTCTCGGCGAAACCTGCGCCTGCGCATCCAAACAACAAAAAATCACCGGCGAGAATAAACATACGAAAGGAAAAACCTATGAAAAAACTCAAAATGCTTGCCATAGACCTCGGCGCTTCGAGCGGGCGAGGTATAGTCGGCTCTTTTGACGGAGAAAAAATCGAGCTTCGCGAAAATCACCGTTTTTCGAACGACCCCGTCATAAACGCCGGAATGTTCAACTGGGACATTCTCCGCATTTTCTTTGAAATAAAAGAATCTATGCGTCAGTGTGCCCTTTCGGACGACAAGGATATTGCCTCTATGGGCATCGACACCTGGGGAGTTGACTTCGGTCTGCTCGATTCAAAGGGTCATCTTCTCGGCAACCCCACTCATTACAGAGACGAGCGCAACCTCGGTATGGCTGAATATTCATATAAATTCGTTCCGCGCGATGAGCTCTATGCGAGAACAGGCATACAGACGATTGATTTCAACAGTCTTTTCCAGCTTCTCGCAATCAAAAAAGATACTCCGGAGCTCCTTTCGATAGCAAAGGATATGCTCTTCATCCCCGATCTGCTCAACTATTTTCTCACGGGAAACAAGCAGACGGAATATACGATAGCGTCAACCGGTCAGCTCCTTGACGCCGGCGCGCGCGACTGGGCCTGGGATCTGATAAAGCGTTACGGCTTACCGGAAAACATCTTCCGTAATGTCGTTATGCCCGGTACGCCCTGCGGCTCGCTCCTTTCACAGGTCAAAGAAGAAGTCGGCGGAATCGACCCGAAGGTCATCTCCGTTGCGGCGCACGATACGGGCTCTGCCGTCGTTGCGGTTCCCGCAAAAGGCGAAAAATTCATCTTCATAAGCTCGGGAACGTGGTCTATTATGGGTACGGAAACAAAGCAACCCGTAATCAGCGAAAAATCAAACGAATACAACTTTACAAACGAGGGCGGCTACGGCGGCACAATCCGTTTCTCAAAGAACATAACGGGTCTCTGGCTTGAACAGGAATCCCGCCGTCAATGGGCAAGAGAGGGCAAAAAATACAGCTATGACGAGCTCTCCGATATGGCTCTTTCCGCAAAGCCTCTCCGCTTTCTCGTCAACCCCGACGAGCCTGTGCTCGGCGTTCCCGGAAACATACCGCAGAGAATCAGAGAATATTGCCAAAAGACCGGTCAGGGCACGCCCGAGACTATGGGCGAGATCGTCCGTTGCATATTTGACAGTATCGCCCTGCGCTATCGCTGGGTCATTGACAGAATAGACGAGATGTGCGGCGAGAAGCTCCCCGCAATAAACATCGTCGGCGGCGGAACGAAAGAGAAAATGCTCTCAAAATTTGCGGCGACGGCTTGCAAACGCCCCGTTTATACCGGCCCCGTCGAAGCAACGGCAATGGGCAACATTGCAGCACAGGCTATCGCTATGGGTGAGCTGCGCGACCTTTCCGAGGCGAGAGAGGTTATCGCCCGCTCAACAGAAATGGGCGAATATTACCCAATAGCTGCGGAAGAAGCTATATGGGACGAGGCTTACGAGCGTTTCTGCAAACTTGTTTGAAAATAAAATCCGAAAAGGAGAAGATATATGGCAAATACGGCATACGAACTTGCGAGAGCAAGATATGCGGAGATAGGCGTCGACACGGAGGCGGCTATCGAAAAACTGAAAAACATCCCCGTTTCCCTGCATTGCTGGCAGGGTGACGACGTCACCGGCTTTGACCACGACGGCCCGCTCACAGGCGGCATTCAGACGACGGGAAACTATCCCGGCAAGGCAAGAACTCCCGAACAGCTTATGGCTGATATGGACAAGGCAATGTCGCTCTGTCCCGGAAAGAAAAAACTCAATCTTCACGCCTGCTATGCGATCTTTGAGCCGGGAGAATTTGTTGACAGAGACAAAATCGAGCCGAAGCATTTCAAAAAATGGGTCGACTTTGCAAAGGAAAGAGGTATGGGAATCGACTTCAACCCCACCTTCTTCTCTCATCCGATGGCAAAGAACGGTCTGACGCTCACAAGCCCGGACGAGGAAGTCAGAAAGTTCTGGGTTGAGCACGGCAAAGCCTGCATAAGAATTTCGGAATATTTCGCAAAGGAAACAGGCATTCCCTGCGTTATGAACATATGGATCGGCGACGGCTTCAAGGACGTTCCCGCGGACAGAATGGGCCCGAGAATGAGATATAAGCAGTCGATCGAAGAAATCCTCTCCGAGCCGTTCGATAAAAACCTCGTTAAGCCCTGCGTTGAATCAAAGGTGTTCGGCATAGGCGTTGAAGCGTATACTGCGGGCTCTGCCGAGTTTACTCTTTCTTTCGCCGCTATGCACGACGGTTGCCTGCCCCTTATGGACAATGGTCACTATCATCCGACGGAAGTCGTTTCCGACAAAATCCCCGCCCTGCTCTGCTTCTTCCCGGAGATTGCTCTCCATATCACAAGAGGCATCCGCTGGGACTCCGACCACGTTCTCACCTTTGACGACGAGACGAAGGAAATGGCAAAGGAGATCGTCCGTTGCGACGCTCTGGACAGAGTTTATATGGCGCTTGACTATTTTGACGCAAGCATAAACCGCGTTTCCGCCTGGGTTGTCGGCTTCCGCAGCTGGCAGAAGGCACTCCTTTCCGCTCTCTGCACTCCGCACGTAGCTCTCAAAGCTCTTCAGGACGAATGTCGCTTCACGGAGCTTATGGTTATGCACGAGGAGCTGAAAACCTTCCCCTTCGGCGCAGTATGGGACGAATATTGCGAAAGATGCGGTCTGCCCGCAGGCGCAAAGTGGTTTGAAGAGATAGAAAAGTACGAAAAAGAAGTATTGTCAAAGAGATAATGCGCAAAATATCCGTAAATAACTTGTAAGGATATTTACGGAATTGAAAAAAATCATTGCTCTCCTGCTCCTGCTTGCGCTCGGGCTTCCGTCGCGGGCCGGAGCGGGGGAAACCGTCGTAACAATCGCCGCCGCAGGCGACAACCTCATTCATTCAAGCATTTTCCGGGACGCAAAAACGGACTCCGGCTACGATTTTTCCCCGATATACGGAAAAGTCTCGCAGATAATTTCCTCTGCCGACGTCGCATATATAAATCAGGAAACGCCCCTCGGGACGAGCGGCTTTTCGGGCTATCCCCATTTCTGCACGCCCTGCGAAATTGCGGACAACCTCGCTGCCGTCGGCTTCGACGTCATCGGTATTGCAAACAATCATATGCTTGACAGAGGAGATGACGGCCTGCGGTTTACAAGGGACTATATCGCCGAAAGGGCTGAAGCCGTCATAGGCTATGACAGGGACAGCATTGCCGTAGTTGAGAGAAAAGGTATAAAGCTCGCCTTTGTGCAGATGACCTATTCAACCAACTGCGACGAGCAGAGCGATATTCCGCGCCTGTCGTTTTCCCTCTGCGAAAGGCTGATAAAGAGGGCAAAGGAGAAGGCAGACGCCGTCATCGTCTGCGTTCATTTCGGGGACGAGTTCGATTCCGGCAGAGCAATGAGCGTTTTTCCGACAAGCGAAAAGCAGGAGGAATACGCACGATACATTGCAGGCTGCGGAGCGGACATCATCATTGGCACGCACCCGCACGTTCTGCAAAGAACGGAATGGATTGGAAGAAGCGACGGAGGGCGGACGCTCTGCGTTTATTCGCTCGGAAATTTCCTTTCAAATATGCGCTACGGAGCGCAGATGCTTGGAGGAATACTGACGGCGGAGATAGTCAAAGGAAAGGGCGGGATCACCGTCCGCAGCCCGAAAATCATCCCGACGGTCTGCCATTTCAACGGTATGCACAAGGGCTATACGATATATCCGCTCTGCGAATATTCGGACGAGCTCTGCGCCGTTCACGGAACGGGAGACGAAAAAAACGAGCGGCGGTTTTCAATGGCAACGCTTAAAGATTACTACGAAAGCAATGTCGCGCCGGAATTCCGGTGTGACAAATATATAAAGGAAGAAGATAAAAATGATAAATCTTGAAAAAGAAATACGCCAGCAGCCCGAGGTTCTTACGGGCGTCGGCGCGGCAAATGCAGAGAAGATAAAGGCTCTCGTTGCCGAAGCGAAAAAAAGAGGAATCAGAAACGTGACGATCGCCGCAAGAGGCACTTCGGATCACGCTGCGATCTACGGGCAGTATCTGCTTGCGATAGCGGCGGGTATTCCCTGCGGTCTCGCAACTCCCTCCGCCGTCTCGAGATACGGAGCGGATATTGATTATTCCGGTCATCTTGTCATCGGAGTTTCGCAGTCCGGTATGGCGGAGGACGTGCTCCTTGTCATCGAGGACGCAAAGAGACACGGCGCGCTGACGGCGTCTGTCACAAACAATGAAAGCTCTCCCCTTGCAAAGGCTGTTGACTTTTCGCTCTTCTGCAATGCAGGTCCGGAAACAAGCATTGCGGCAACGAAAACGTTTACCTCGCAGCTTTACATAATGGCGGCGCTTGCGGCTGAATGGGGCGGCGACGAGTCGCTTGAAAAAGCCCTCGGAACACTTCCGGAAATTACGGAAAAGGTGCTCTCCGATATGCCCGCCGCGCTTGAACCGATCGCAGAAAAGTACAAAGATCTTTCAGCGGCTTCAATACTCGGCAGGGGCCTGCTTTACCCAATTGCACTCGAAGGCGCGCTGAAAATTCTTGAAACAAACAAGATAAAAATGCGCGGATATGCCGTTTCGGACTTCCATCACGGCCCGAAGGCGCAGATCGGCAAAGGCGATCTTGCAATCATCCTCGCCTGCGACGGCAAAACGTATGACGATGAAAAAGAGATCTGCCGCGAGCTGCTTTCCGTCGGCGGAGAGGTTATCGTCATAACGGACAAAAAGGACGACTTCGGCGGAGCCACAGTGCTCACGGTCCCCTCGTCCGACTATAAATATCCGGACGCTATGACAGCATTCTGCTGTGCAATAACGCTTCAGCTTCTTGCCTTGAAGCTCACCGAGGTGCGCGGTATCGACCCCGACGCTTCCGAGGTGCTCAAAAAAGTTACCGTAACGGTTTAATTTTAACCAAAGGAGATATAAAAAAATGAACTTCTCAATGCTTCATCCCGCCGATCAGATCGTTATGATTATGAACCGCCTTTATTACTACGGTATGACGACGACGACAGGCGGCAACCTTTCAATCAAGGATTCGGACGGCGTCGTCTGGATAAGCCCCTCGGGTATCGACAAGGGTAACCTCCGTCGCGAGGACATTATGCAGATCCGTCCGGACGGAACGATCATCGGTATTCACCGCCCTTCCGTTGAGTATCCTTTCCATCTTGCAATCTATAAGAAACGCCCCGACCTCGGCGCCGTGCTTCACGCTCATCCGCCGGCTCTCGTCGCGTTCAGCATTGCAAGAGAAATCCCCGATACTTCAATCATCCCCGACGCACGCTTCCTCTGCGGAAACATAACAATGGCGCCTTATGCCCTCCCCGGCAGCAGCAAGCTCGGAGACAACATCTCCGCGGAGTTTGAAAAGGGCATAAACACGGTTATGCTTGAAAATCACGGCGTTGTCATCGGAGCGCACGACCTCTTCTCCGCTTTTATGAACTTCGAAACTCTTGACTACTGCGCAAGAGTCCAGATAAACGCATCAACCCTCGGCGGCGAGATGCACACTCTCTCCGAAAGACATATGAATCTTTATAAGATGAAGACCCAGCCCGTGCTCGATACCTTCCGTCCGACGGAACATTCAAGCGAGGAGCTTCAGATCCGCCGCGATATGTGCGACCTTATTCACCGCGCATACGGCAACCAGCTCTTCACAAGCGGTCAGGGCACGTTCTCCTGCAAGCTCTCCGACGGCTCGATAATCATCACGCCCTATGCGAAGGACAGAAAATATCTTGAGCCCGAGGATCTCGTTCTCATAAACAAGGAGGGTCAGTGCGAGGTTGGCAAGACGCCGTCCCGCTCGATCCTGCTTCACGAGAAGATTTACAAGAACGACCCCGCGATAAAGACAGTTATTATGGCGCACCCGCCGTATATTATGGGCTTTGCCGTAACGGACGCCGAGTTTGACGCGCGCCTCATTCCGGAAAGCTATATCGCTCTCAAGACCGTCCGCAAATATCCTTTCGGTTCTTCCTTTATGCAGCCCGACCTTCTGGCGAAGGAAATCTCGATAAAGAATCCCGTCGTCATAATAGAAAACGACTGCATCATCGCCGCAGGCACAAGCCTTCTCAACGCCTTTGACCGCCTTGAAGTTATGGAATACAGCGCAAAATCGCTCGTTGAGGTTGCCGCGATCGGCGGAAAGATCGTCAAGATCAGCGATGACGAGGTAAAGGAAATAGAAGTTGCATTCAATCTTTGATAAACGCGAAAGACACATTACGGAGGGAGTTAAACAATGAGGGAATATTTCGGAGAACTCAGCGTCATAGGAATGAAGGGGTGCGATAAATTCGTCCGTCGGGTGGACGAATATCTCTGCCAATGGCGCAAGGGCGAAAAAGACACATATCTTGTCGAAGCGGATTGTCCGCGTTTCGGCACAGGTGAGGCAAAGGGGATAATAAATGCTTCGCTGCGCGGTCACGATACGTTTATATATGTTGATCCGTTCAATTACGGCGTGACATACAATATGTACGGAATGACGGTGCCTATGAGCCCCGACGACCATTTTCAGGATCTCAAGCGCATAATCTGCGCAAACGAGAAAAAATCCCGCAGAGTATCTGTCATTATGCCGATGCTCTACGAGGGCAGGCAGCACAAAAGAAACGCGCGCGAATCGCTCGACTGCGCTATGGCGCTTCAGGAGCTCGTTTCGATGGGCGTTTCAAACATACTGACCTTTGACGCACACGACCCCCGCGTTCAGAACGCAATCCCGAACAACGGCTTTGACAATGTCAGAACGACATATCAGATGCTCAAAGCCCTTGTGCGTGAATTCCCCGATATAACCTTCGATCCCAAACAGCTTATGATCATCTCCCCCGACGAGGGCGCGATGGGCAGAGGTATGTACTGCTCCTCCGTGCTCGGGCTGGAGCTGGGAATGTTTTATAAACGTCGCAACTATACCGTTGTCATCAACGGCAGAAACCCCATCGAGGCGCACGAATACCTCGGCAACAGCGTCGAAGGGCGCGACGTTATCATAATCGACGATATGATTTCCTCCGGCGACTCCGCAATCGACGTTGCGAGAGAGCTGAAAAACCGCGGCGCAAGAAGAATCTTTATGTTTGCGACATTCGGTCTTTTCTGCAACGGTTGCGACAATCTTGACCGTGCCTATGAAGAGGGCATAATCACAAGAATTTTCACAACCAACTTAAATTACAGAACGCAGGAAATCATCGATCGCCCGTGGTATACGGAGGTCAGCCTCTGCAAATACGTCGCTTACCTTATAGACACCATAAACAAGGATCAGACCATAAGCGATCTGCTCAACCCCGTCACAAGAATACATAACCTTGTTGACAGAGTCAGAGGAAACGCTGAAAAGAAATAAACAAAAAACGTCCTTCCCGGGCTTTTCGGGAAGGACGGACTTATGCGAGGTATATACATATGAAAAATTATCTCCTCCCGCCGGAAGGCTCCTTCTTCAAGGCAAATATGCATTGCCACAGCACCCTTTCCGACGGCAAGCTCACAGTCGAACAGATAAAGGAGCTTTATAAAAACGCGGGATATTCGATCGTCGCCTTTACGGATCATAACGTCCTCATCGACCATTCCGACCTTGCGGACGACGGCTTTATGCCCATAACAGGCTATGAATATGACATTTTTGACGAGAGAGGCGACCGTTCGTACAGTCACACCCCGCTCGTCCATATCTGCTTCTATGCAAAGGATCCGCACAACGACGTCCTCCCCTGCTATAACGCAAACCAGATATCTGATCGCCACGCAGACCTGCGCGAAAAGCAGAAATATTCCGGCACGCCGGACTATGTCCGCAGCTATAAAAACATAAACGAGACGATCGCGCAGACCTGTTCCGAGGGCTTCCTTGCAAGTCTCTGTCACCCGACCTGGTCCGAACAGGATCTGGACGAATACAGAAATATCGAAGGCATTTTCGCAATGGAAATCCTCAATTACGGTTGCTGGACAGAGGGCTATAACGAAATAAACGATCACGCTTATGACGAGCTCTGCCGCAGAGGAAAGAAGATATATTGCATCGCCTCGGACGATAACCACAATAATTTCCCGCCCGACAGCCCGAAATTTGATTCTCTCGGCGGCTTTATAATGATAAAGGCTCCGAAGCTCGAGTATTCGGCGATAATGAAAGCGCTTGAAAACGGCGATTTTTATGCTTCGTCCGGCCCCGAAATATATGAAATGTGGACGGAGGGCGAGGAGCTGCATATAAAAACGTCGCCCGCGGCAAGAATTGCCCTCACAACCTACGGCAGACGCGCCGGCGTTTGCACAGGCGAGAAAAAGGGCGATCTGATAACCGAGGCGGTATTCAAATGCTCCGGACTTTACGATCGCTATTGCCGCGTCACGGTTGATGACGGACAGGGGCATTTTGCCTGGACACGCGCATATTTTGATTGCTGCAAGATGGAAAACGGTCGCTATGACGACGTTCCCTTCAGAAAATAATCCTTTTTTACAGAAATTCTTCAATATTTTTTCAAAAAAAGATTGACTTGCGGCGATTTTGAGTGTATAATACAACATCATCAAAAGAATTTTGCCGTAAGGAGGACGATGGTAATATGAAGCGCTATTATTTTGCTATGCGATTTAACTATTATTACTTTACGTCGTCCGCCCGTGAGCAATAAAAGCCGCATAGCTTTGTATTTTGAATGAATACTTTGTTTTGCCGCAGAGCTCGCAGGGCGAGCTTTGCGGTATCTTTATTTCGTACCGCAGAGCCTCTTATGTCAAGGCTTTTGCGGTATTTTTGTTTTCTGAAAGGATGTGATGGGGATGTTGCCCGAAAAAATGATTGAGCTGGGAAACCGCAGCTCTGTGATACGTCAGCTTTTTGAATACGGCAAGAAGAGAAAAAGCGAGATCGGAGAAGAAAACGTTTTTGATTTCAGCATAGGCAATCCGAGCGTTCCCTCGCCGGAGATCGTTGATAAAACACTTATAAAGCTGATTTCCGAAGGCGGCGATCTTCATTGCTATACCTCTGCGGCAGGCGATATGAACGTCCGCAGAGCAATTGCGGAATATCTGAACAAAACCTATGGCGCAAGCGAAACGGCGAGCCGCATATATCTTACGGTCGGCGCGGCGGCGGCACTGACAATCTCTCTCGGAGCGCTTGTCTGCGAGGGGGACGAGGTAATAGTTTTTGCGCCGTTCTTCCCGGAATACCGCGTATTTGCCGAGAAAGCGGGGGCAAAAGTCGTTGTATGTCCTCCGCCGAAGGACTTTCAGATCGATTTTGACGCATTGAAAAAGAGGATAAACGAAAATACCAAGGCGCTGATAATAAATTCCCCTTCAAACCCCTCGGGCGCGATACTGACGGAGAAAACTCTCTCCTCCCTTTCGCTCCTGCTCGAAGAAAAGATGAAGGAATACGGCCACCCGATATACGTCATCTCGGACGAGCCGTACAGGGAGCTCGTCTACGACGGAAAAACGACCCCATACACGGCGAAATTCATCAAAAATACAATCAGCTGTTATTCGTTCAGTAAGTCCCTTTCCCTTCCGGGAGAGCGCATAGGCTATATATGCGTCTGCTCCGAATGTGAAGAAGGCGACAGAATCTTCTCCGCCGTCTGCGGCGCGGGAAGGGCGCTCGGCTTTGTCTGCGCTCCGTCGCTGTTCCAGAAAATGATACCGTCGGTCATAGGCAAAACGTCCGATCTTTCTGTTTACGCTTCAAACCGCGCATTGCTTTATGAAAGACTGACCGCCCTCGGCTTTGACGCCGTATATCCGGACGGAGCGTTTTATCTCTTCGTAAAATCGCCGGAGGAGGACGAAAACGAATTCTGCGAAAAAGCGAAAAAATACGAGCTTCTGCTCGTGCCCTCGGGCGACTTCGGCGTCGGAGGATATGTCAGAATCGCATATTGCGTTTCGGAGAGCGTCATTAAAAACTCGCTGCCCGCATTTGAAAAGCTGGCAAAGGAATACGGACTCGGAAAAAGGTAAAATAATATATGGAAAATAAACTGACACTTGCAAGGAAAAAAATTTCGGAGGTCGACCGAAAAATAGCGGAGCTTTTTGAGGAGAGAATGCGTGCATCGGAGGACGTTGCGGATTACAAGCGCAAATGCGGTCTGCCGATTGAGGATCCCGTCCACGAGGACGAGCTGATAAAGAAAAACTCGGCTATTGTTCCGGAGGACATCCGCCCGTATTATATAGGCTTCCAGAAGGACATAATGAAAGCGTCCAAGGCTTATCAGCGGCGGCTGATCGAGGGCGAAAAGATTGCATATTGCGGCGAGGAGGGTGCCTTTGCCTTCTTTACGGCAAAGAAGCTCTTCCCGGACAGCAATCCGGTTGCAAAAAACAGCTTTGAGGAAGCATATGACTCGGTATCGTCCGGCGAATGTGAGCTTGCCGTCATCCCGCTTGAAAACAGCTATGCGGGCGAGGTCGGTCAGGTGACGGATATGCTTTTTTCCGGCTCGCTTTGCGTAAACGCTGTTTATGACGTTGCCGTCGAACAGTCGCTTATGGCGGTGGGCGGCGCAAGCGTCGAAAAAATAAAGAAGGTTATAAGTCATCCGCAGGCGCTGGCACAATGCGCAAAATTCATATCGTCCCACGGATGGGAAACGGAAACCGCGCAGAGCACTTCGTCCGCAGCGCTGGAGGTATCGCAGATGGGGGATGAAACCGTTGCGGCGATCGGCTGCGCAGAGGCGGCAGAGCTTTACGGTCTCTCCGTTCTGCAAAAGAATATAAACGAAAGCAGAGCAAACACAACTCGCTTCGGAGTATTTTCAAGAGCGGAAAATACCTCGGCGGGATATTCGGAATCGGACGGCTTTTCCCTTGTGTTCACCGTCAAAAACGAGGCGGGTGCACTTGCGGACGCGCTGGGCGTAATCGGCGAGGCGGGGTTCAATATGAGAACGCTGCGTTCAAGACCGAGAAAAGAGCTCGTCTGGAATTATTATTTCTATCTCGAAGCCGAGGGCGCGCTCCGCTCCGAGGCGGGAGAAAAGATGCTCGAAGGTCTGCGCAAGTACTGCGACAGGCTGAAAGTCGTCGGAATTTACAGATAAAACGCAAAACGGAGGAATTATGCAGGTCAACGTCAATCTCGGAGAAAGGTCATATGCGATAACAATCGAAAAGGTCGCGCTTTCTCATATCGGAAGCTATATTCCGCAGGGCGGAAAGACCCTCGTCGTAACAGATGACGGAGTTCCCACAGGGTATGCAAAAGCCGTTGCGGACGGAATGGAAAATGCCGTAACGGTCACTTTGCCGCAGGGAGAAGCGACAAAGAACTTCGAAAGCTACAAGGCGCTCTGCGAAAAGCTGCTTGGGCTCGGATTTACAAGGAGCGATAAGGTTATAGCCGTCGGGGGCGGGGTCGTCGGAGATCTTGCGGGCTTTGCCGCCTCGACATATATGCGCGGGATAGATTTTTATAACGTTCCGACAACGCTCCTCTCGCAGGTCGACTCCTCCGTCGGCGGAAAGACGGCAATCGACCTTTGCGGAATAAAAAACATAATCGGTACGTTCTATCAGCCGAAGGCTGTCATAATCGACCCTTTCGTTCTGAAAACTCTTGACCGTCGGCAGTATGCCTGCGGAATGGCGGAGGCGCTGAAAATGGCAGCAACGTCAAGCGGGGAGCTTTTTGAGATGATCGAGGGCGGGATAGACGAGCGCAACATAGAAGAAATGATCGCGCGCGCCGTCGGCATAAAGGCGGACATCGTTTCAAAGGACGAAAAGGAAGCGGGACTGCGGAAAATCCTCAATTTCGGGCATACCATAGGTCACGGGATCGAAAGTCTCGGCGAGCTTTATCACGGCGAATGCGTCGCGCTCGGAATGCTCTGTATGTGCTCGGGAGACGTCCGTCCGCGCATTGAAAAGGTGATGAAGTCGCTCGGAATTCCGACAAAGATAAAAGCGGACAGAGAGAAGATAATCTCCGCCGTCTGTCACGATAAGAAAATGCAGGGAGAAGCGATAAGCGCTGTATTTGTGGACAGGATAGGGTCGTTTGAAATAAGAAAAGCAACGCCGGAGGAGCTTTCCGAAAGGCTCTCCGAAATTCTCATATAAAGGAGCGGACAATGAAAAACACATTCGGACAGAGCGTCAGCGTAACGGTATTCGGCGAGAGCCACGGAGAATACATCGGTGCCGTCATCGACGGGCTTGCCCCCGGGATAAAGATTGACGAAGAATTCATCTCCGGCAGGCTTGCAAGGCGCAGACCGAGCGGCGAAATATCGACAAAGAGACAGGAAAAGGACGAATTCCGCATTGTCAGCGGCTGTTATGACGGCTATTCGACAGGCACTCCGCTCTGCATAGTCATCCCGAACGCCGACACCCGCAGCGCGGACTATAAAAGCACGGCTTCCCTTGCCCGTCCGTCACACGCGGACTATGCGGCATACTGCAAGTATCACGGCTTTGAGGACTACCGCGGCGGCGGGCATTTTTCCGGCAGGATAACGGCGGCGATAGTTGCGGCGGGTGCAATCTGCGAGCTTGCTCTTGCAATGCGCGGAATTACAGTCGGCACGCACATTCTCCGTATCGGAAAAGCGGAGGACAGGCATTTTTCGGATATAAAAGCGGAGATAGAAGCAATCAAGGAAAAGACATTTCCCGTCATCTGCGACGAGGCGGGCGAGAAGATGAAAAAAGAGATACTTTCGGCAAAGGAGCAGGCGGACAGTATCGGCGGAGCGACGGAAACAGCGGTTTTCGGGCTTCCGGCGGGAATCGGCGAGCCCTTCTTTGACAGTCTCGAAAGCACAATATCACACGCCGTTTTCTCCGTTCCCGCAATAAAGGGAATAGCGTTCGGGGCGGGATTCGGCTTCTGCGATATGCTCGGCAGCGAGGCAAACGACCCGTACACAATAGATAACGGCAACGTAACTACGAAAACAAACAACTGCGGCGGCATATGCGGCGGCATATCGATAGGCACGCCCGTCGTCTTCTCCTGCGCCGTCAAGCCCACGCCTTCAATCGGCAAGGAGCAGGATACAATCGATTTTATAAAAAACGAAAACGCAAAGCTGAAAATAGCCGGCAGGCACGACCCCGCAATAATTCACAGGGCTTGCCCCGTCATCGACGCTGTGACGGCGATCGCCGTCTGCGACGCTATGGCGGTTCGTTTCGGAACGGATTTCCCGTATACGAAAGCTACTGCCGATATAAAAAAGGAAGGCGAAAGATGAAAACGGGTCTTGTCGGCGAGAAGCTGGGACACAGCTTTTCAAGAGAAATACATTCCCTTCTCGGAAACACGGAATACAGAAATTTTGAAATGCCGCGCGAGGAGCTTGCGGGCTTTATGGCAAGGCGTGATTTTGACGGCGTAAACGTAACGATTCCTTACAAAACGGACGTCATTCCCCTGCTGGATTACGTCAGCGACGAGGCGAGGGCGATAGGCGCAGTGAACACGGTTGTCAATCGCGGCGGAAGGCTTTGCGGTTATAACACCGACTTTTTCGGAATGCGGGAGCTTCTGATAAAGAACAATATCCCCGTCTGCGGCAGCGACGTTCTCATTCTCGGCACGGGCGGCACCTCAAAAACCGCAAAAGCTGTCTGCGAAAGCCTTGGCGCGGGCAGCGTGACAAAGGTTAGCCGTCATCCGGAGGAGGGCGAAATAAACTATGGCGAGGCAAAAGAAAAATTTGCCTCCGCCCCGGTCGTCATAATAAACACAACCCCGCTCGGAATGTTTCCGAACATTTCCGCCTGCGCCGTCGATCCTGCGGACTTCAAAGGTCTTTGCGGCGCGGCAGACGCAATATTCAATCCTCTGAAAACGGAATTCATCGTCCGGGCAAGGATGTGCGGAGTGCCCGCCTGCGGCGGACTTTATATGCTCGTATCGCAGGCTGTGAGAGCTTCCGAGCTGTTTTATGACAGAACATACCCGAAGGGCACGACGGAGCGCATATATGAAAAGCTCCTCTCTGAAAAGGAAAATATCGTGCTTGTCGGTATGCCGTCCTGCGGAAAAACAACGGTCGGCAGGCTTGTTGCAGAGAAAACGGGAAAGGAATTCATAGATTGCGACGTTCTCTTCTCCGCTATGTTCGGGCTCACCCCCGCAGACTGCATAACGGGCGAAGGCGAGGGGGAATTCCGCAGAAAAGAGAGCGAGCTCCTCTCCGAAATATCAAAGAAAAACTCGTCCGTCATCGCAACGGGCGGCGGCGCCGTTCTCCGCGCGGAAAACATTCTGAACCTGAAAAAGAACGGCACAATATTTTTCATAGACAGAAGCGTCGGAAAGCTGACAGCCACGCCCGACCGTCCCCTTTCGCAAAGCCGAGAGCTGATCGAAAAGCGATATTCGGAGCGATACGGAAAATATCTTGCGGCGGCAGACTGCCGCATTGACGGCGACGGAACGGCGGAGGAGGTCGCAGAGCTTATAATGACACGGAGGGGACAGAAATGAAAATACTCGTTATAAACGGGCCGAACATAAATATGCTCGGCATAAGAGAGCCCGATATTTACGGGAAGGAAACGTTTTCCTCGCTTGAAAAGAAAATAAAAGCCCATTGCGCGGCAAAGGGCGTAAAGGTCAGGCTGTTTCAGTCGAATTACGAAGGAAAAATCGTGACGGAGATTCAGAAGGCTTATAAAAAGTTTGACGGAATCGTCATAAACCCCGGCGCATACACGCACACAAGCGTCGCAATTTTGGACGCGCTGAAAGCCGTCTCGATACCGACGGTCGAGGTTCATATTTCAGACGTCGACGCCCGCGAGGAGTTCCGCAAAACGAGCTATGTCCGCCTTGCCTGCTTTGCAACAATATCAGGTCACGGAACGGACGGCTATACGGAAGCGGTCGATCTCATAATCAAAAGAGCAAACGGTGAAAAATGAGAGTATATATAGGTAAAAAAACGGCGGCGGGGACGCTTATCGCCCCTCCTTCAAAGAGCTTTTGTCATCGGGCGCTGATATGCGCGGCGCTGGCAAAGGGGAAAAGCGTTCTGCACGGAATGTATCCTTCGGCCGATGCGCTGGCAACGGCAAGCTGCCTTTCGGCACTCGGCGCAAAAATACGCTTTGAAGGCGATACGGCATATGTCAGCGGGTTTGACCCGCTTTCGGCTGTGCCAAGCGGGACTCTTCCCTGCGGTGAAAGCGGAAGCACATTGCGCTTTCTCCTTGCAATCGCCCTGCTTTCCGAAAGCAAAGTGACCCTCTGCGGCACGGAAAAGCTGCTTTCCCGTCCGCTTTCGGAATATGAAAAAATATGCCGCGAGCAAGGGCTTTTATATGAGAAAGGGAACGACTCCGTTTCCGTCTGCGGCAGGCTGAAATCGGGAACATACAACGTCAGCGCGGAGGTTTCGAGCCAGTTTGCAAGCGGGCTTATGATGGCGCTCCCGCTCCTCCCCGGCGACAGCAGTATCATCCTTTCGGGAAAGGTTGCAAGCCGCTCGTATCTTCTGATAACGGCAGAGGTTATGCGGGCGTTCGGAGCGGAGATAAAAATCGAAGGCGACGAAATAAAAATCAAAGGCGGAGCAGGATATAAGCCCCGCGAATACACAGTCGAGGGCGACTGCTCCGGCGCGGCTTTCTTTGAAGCGATGAACCGTCTCGGCAGCGACATAAAAATCACGGGGCTGAATCCCGAAAGCGTTCAGGGAGACCGGGTCTTTTCGCAATATTTTGATGAAATCTGCTCCCGTCACCCGACGCTTGACATAACAGACTGCCCGGATCTTGCCCCTGTGCTTATGGCGCTCGGCGCGGCAAAGCAGGGCGTCACCCTGACGGGCACGGCACGCCTGCGGGCAAAAGAGAGCGACAGAGGCTCCGCTATGGCAGAGGAGCTTGGCAAGCTCGGCATAAAAACGGAGCTTGCGGAGGACACGCTGACGGTCTTTTCCGGCGGGCTTATACCGCCGAAGACGGCAATCGTCTCGCACAAGGATCATCGGGTAGTTATGGCGATGACTGTGATCCTTATGCTGACTGGCGGCGAAATAGAAGGTGCGGAGGACGTAAAAAAGAGCTTTCCGGACTTTTTCGAAAGACTTTCGGCACTCGGTGCGGAGGTGAAAATAATTGGAGATTAACAAAAACACAAAAATACTTATAGTCGGGCTTGGCGTCATCGGCGGAAGCTATGCAAAAGCGCTGACCAAAAAGGGCTACGAAATAAAGGCAATCGATATATCGCAGAAAACAATCGATTATGCCCTTGAAAACAAGATTATAGCATACGGCACGACCGAGGTCGATCCCGCACTCGTCGGCGATGCGGACATTATCGTCTTTGCCCTCTATCCGCACACATTCAAAAAATGGATAACGGATTATCAGCAGTATATGCGCCCGGGCATAATCATAACGGACGTGACGGGCGTCAAGGGCTGTATCGTTTATGACATTCAGTCAATCCTCCGTCCGGACGTCGAGTTCATTGCGGCGCACCCTATGGCTGGACGCGAAAGATCTGGCGTTGAATACAGCGATGACAGAGTTTTCATCGGCGCAAACTTTATAGTCACGCCGACGGAGAAAAATTCAAGAGAGGCGATCGAGCTTTGTAAATCGCTCGGCGCTGAACTCGGATTCACAAGAATTTCCGAAATATCTCCGGAGCTTCACGACGAAATGATTGCATTTCTCTCGCAGCTGACGCACTGCATTGCCGTTTCGCTTATGACGGCAGGCGAAAATCCCAAACTGCGCGATTACACAGGCGACTCCTTCAGAGATCTGACAAGAATTGCAAAAATCAACGACGAAATGTGGAGCGAGCTGTTCCTTCTCAATCGTGACGCTCTTCTCCGCGAAATGGACGCATTTGAAAGAGAGTTCAACAAAATGAGAGCCGCCGTTGAAACGGGCGACAGAGAAACAATGCGCGAAATGATGAAGTGCTCAACGGCACGCCGCGCTTTATTTGATAAATAATTTTTCTTATATACGAAAGGACGCAGAAAAACTATGAATATGGAATTCAAGAGAAAGTTACCTATTCCGAAGGAAGTCAAGGAGATGTACCCCGTTCCGGAGGAGCTTATAAAGGTCAAGGAGCAGAGAGACGAGGAGATAAAGGCTGTTTTCTCCGGCAAAAGCGATAAGTTTCTTCTCATAATCGGTCCCTGCTCGGCAGACAGCGAAGCCCCCGTGCTCGATTATGTCACGAGACTTAAAAAGGTAGCCGATCAGGTAGCGGACAAGATAGTCATTATCCCCAGAATTTATACAAACAAGCCGAGAACCGTCGGCGACGGCTACAAGGGTATGCTTCATCAGCCCGACCCCTCCGCAAATCCCGATATTCTCAAGGGTATAGTTGCAATCCGTGAGCTTCACACAAGAGTTCTCAAGGAAACGGGACTTTCAACGGCAGACGAAATGCTCTATCCCGATAACCACCGTTACCTCTCCGACCTGCTCTCTTATGTTGCCGTCGGCGCGCGCTCCGTCGAAAACCAGTTTCATAGACTTACCGCAAGCGGTCTCGATGTTCCCGTCGGTATGAAAAACCCGACAAGCGGCGACCTTTCCGTTATGCTCAACTCGATAACGGCGGCACAACATTCGCACGTGTTCATATACAGAGGTTGGGAGGTTGAAAGCAAGGGCAACGAATATGCGCACGCAATCCTCCGCGGCTATGTCAACAAGCACGGCGAATCCCAGCCCAACTATCATTACGAGGACCTCGTTTTCCTCGCAGAGCATTATGCCGCGCACGATCTGAAAAACAGAGCGATAATCGTCGATACAAACCACGCAAACTCCGGCAAGCACTGGCTTGAGCAGATAAGAATTTCAAAGGAAATTCTCTCCTCCTGCCGTCAGAACGCCGAAATCAAGAGTATGGTCAAGGGACTTATGATCGAAAGCTACCTCGAAGACGGCGCACAGAAGATCGGCGAAGGAATTTACGGCAAATCCATCACAGACCCCTGCCTCGGCTGGGAAAAGACCGAAAAGCTCATTTTCGATATCGCCGATATGCTCTGACCTACTTTTCTTTGAAA
>DLLG01000015.1:0-21858 GCA_002479075.1 Clostridiales bacterium UBA7568 | reverse complement strand
GAATATTTTATTGCCTGCATACGGGTATTGCAACGTAGGGAACGGGTCTCCCGTCCCGCCGCCCCGTCTTTATCGATACGTATGCAAAAAACCATTTTCTTTACCGGAGCCCTCTTTGGTTGGATTTGCGCTTCTCTCAAATTTCAAAAACAAAAACGACGGATTGCTCCGTCGTTTTTTCCGTATTTTCTTTATTTTCTGTCCTTCTCAACAGCTTCAAACAGACCGCCGAGATAAACCGCGCCAAGGGCTCTGTCATAAAGACCGTAGCCGGGCTTGCCGTCCTCGCCCCAGATGTTTCTGCCGTGGTCAGGACGGACGTAGCCGTCAAAGCCGTTCTCAATGAGCGCTTTTACAACGCCGTACATATCGACGCTGCCGCCCTCCGTGCGATGTCCGCACTCCTCAAACGAGCCGTCATCTTCAATATGAACGTTGCGGAGATGTGCAAAATGGATTCTGCCCTGTGCGGCATACTTTGCGGCAAGCTTGACCATATCGTTTTTCTTTGAACAGCCGAGAGAGCCCGTGCAAAGCGTCAGTCCGTTTGCTATCGACGGTACAAGCGAGAACATTCTGTCCAGATTTTCCTCGCAGGTAATTATTCTCGGAAGTCCGAAAATCGGATAAGGCGGATCGTCCGGATGAATTGCGAGCTTGATGCCAACCTCCTCAGCTACGGGTATTGCTTTTTTGAGGAAGTATTCAAGGTTGTTCCAGAGTCCCTCCTCGCCGATTGCCTTATAAGCGTCAATAAGCGAGCGGATCTCCGCTTTTGTATAACTGTCGTTCCAACCTGGAAGGCTGAGGTCTCCCTCTGCGGGATTGAGCGTTTTCAGATCCTCGAAAAACATTGCAAGCGACGTTGACCCGTCCTTGTTTTTATATTTGAGGTTGGTTCTCGTCCAGTCGAAAACGGGCATAAAGTTATAGCATACAACCTTGATTCCCGCCTCTGCGCAGACGCGCATATCCTTACAGAAAAGATCTATATATTTGTCTCTGTCCGGCGTGCCGAGCTTTATCTCCTCGCACACGGGTATCGACTCGATGACTTCAAACTCAAGTCCTTTCTTTTCACATTCGCGACGGATTTTCAGCAAATCCTCAAGTCTCCATTCTTCCCCCGCTGCGACTTCATAGTCTGCGGAGCAGATACCCGTCATTCCCGGTATCTGAGAAATATATTCAAGCGGGACAATGTCGTTTCCCGCCGACCAGCGAAATATCATTTTCATAATTTTTCCCCCGATATTTGTTTTTTATAATTCTATCACAAGCGACGGAAAGTTTCAAGCATAAATGCGGTGAAAATGCAGAGTTTTCCCCGGTCATCTTCTCTTATAGATCAAAAGCTCCGGCTGACTGCCGTCAACGCTGAAACCGCAAACAAGAATAAATCCCATATCGGCGACAACGCCGTAGCAAACGCCCATATCGGCAAATTCGATCTGCGTGCCGAGATAAATGTTTTTGTCGTCGAGAAGTTTTACCGTTCCACCGCTCGGAATCGGATATTCAAGATTCACAATAGCGCCGGAAAGCTCATTAAGCCTGTCGACCAAAGGAAGTCCTTCGCCATTCAAAAGCCCGTTTATTTCGCCGAGCAATTTGTTTTTAAATTCGTCATAAGCGGCTCTGCCTCCGGTTTTTATGTATTCTGCAGCGACACATCTGCCGCCGAATGGATGCCCGCAAGTCGCCTCGCACCCTTTACACTCATTTTTCATTTTGCATTCGTCGCAGTTTATTCCGCAAATCGACTTCATTCCTTTTCTCCCTTGTTTTTTATAAATTTCGCATTTTCAACGCTTATTTTTATATGACAAACGGAGAATACCGCCGCCATAGCAATCAGCGGGAAATTTCTTGTCAATATTCCGCTTTCGGCAAACAGCAGAGACGGCAAAACGGAAAGAAGAACCGCCTTTCGCATTGAGCTTTCTTTCCTGAATATTACCCAGAACAGGCAATATAAAAAGACAAGCCCCGCGCCGAGGGCGCAATAGACGGTCTTTCCCGCAGGCGATAAATATCCGAGGCACACACAGCGCCGGCACCTGCAATATTTCAAAAATAAAACAACCGAACCTGCCGACCTGCTCAAGCGTTTCGACGATCTTGTTTTTATAGTTGTTTTCAAAGCCGTCCCGATGAGTGACGGCAAAAATTATGTTCGGTATCATTATTGCGACTATAAACGCAAGCCCATAAAAATTTATCATTTTCCTCTCCTTATATCGCCCGTTTCAGACCCGCTCCCAGGACTTTTTCCCGTATTTCCCTTCCCGGCAACAGTAGCTTATGACCTTGCCGCCGGAGATACCGAGCAGAAACGCCATTTCGTCTGCCGCTTCAAAATACGACTCCTTCTGATGATGAACAAGTATGTAATCCGCTTTTCTGATTTTACCCTTTGCCTCTCTGCAAAACGCTCTGACGGGAGCTGCGAGATGAAACACCCATATCGGCGAACAGATCGTCACGCTTTCAAAACTCAAAAGATCAATATTCACAGGCTCGATCGGCATATCCCAGCGATGCATACCGTATCTGCCGCACCACCAGAAGCCCGCCGTGCCCTCCGTAAGCTCCGTGGACTTTATCTCGTAAACGCAGGCGCCGCTCTTCTCTGCCGCCTCATACGCCTTCTTTTTCACATAACCCATCCTCGAAAAATATACAACGAGTTTTGTTTTGTCAGTTCCGACGTGCGGATAATCCTTTTCGTCAAAGCGGAATTGCTCCTGCTTGTAAAACACAAGCGCCGCATAGCCCGTCGCCGCCTGCACAAAGCCGAAGATGAAATATATCGTTGACATAAAGTTCAACGGGAACATATAAAACTGAATACAGATCCAGAGCATAAGAGTTATGCCGAAGGTCATACCGAGCGTGGCGCCCGCTTTTTTTCTCATTATCAGCAGCGTCGCCGCCGTAAGGTTTGTCAGCCCGTTGACTATTAAAAGCGCAATTCCGGAGAACGTAAAATCGCGGAAAAGCACATCGGCAAAGGGGAGCTTTTGAAAATACGGAAGCATAGCGTCCATACCGGCTGTTTTTCCGGTTGGGTCGAAGAGCATTGCAGCCGCTCCGCCGACAGCCCCTATGCCTATAAACAGCGTCCAGAAAATCAGCCATTTTCTCGCCGTATTGTATCTTGATTTTTTCGGCTTTCCGCCGACAGTTGTCTTTTTCATTTCATCATCGCCCGACATTGAATTTTTATATATCATATGATATATATACCACATTCCCAACGCATTGTCAACGGATTTTTCGTCATTTCCGAACAATCCGGTCCGAGGGTTGATTTTTTCCGGCTTATGTGATACAATTTATACACTTACCGCAAACGGAGGGGAAAAATATGTCGCAGATAACAAAGCGCGCGCTCGAACAGTCGCTCAAAAATCTTCTTCTCAAAAAGCCACTGACAAAAATAACGATAAACGATATCGCAGAGGACTGCGGGATACACCGTATGACCTTTTATTATCATTTCAAGGATATATACGACCTTGTCGAGTGGTCCTGTATGGAGGACGCACGCAAAGCGCTTGAAGAAAACAAAACATATGACACCTGGCAACAGGGGCTTTTGCAGATATTTGACGCCGTGCGCCAAAACAAGCCGTTTATAATGAATGTTTACCGCTGCGTTCATCAGGAGCAGGTTGAAAAATTTCTTTCGCCGCTTGTCGATTCGCTCGTGCGCGGGGTTATAAACGAGGAAGCCGCCGGTATGACTGTCCGCGATGAGGACAAGGACTTTATCGCGCAGGTATATTCATATGTTTTTATCGGCATAATGCTGGACTGGATAAAAAACGATATGCGGGACGATCCGGAGGTCATAGTCGAAAAGCTGGCAACTCTTATAAAAGGATCAATCTCATCCGCGCTCCGACGGTTCAAGGTCTGATTTTTATCATTTAGGACTGTCTGATAAAATTTCATACACTTCATTCTCCCCTGATTGAAATTCTTTCAGGGGGGATTTTCTGTTTATTGTAAAACCTCGCGGAGCGGGTATAATAAAGTCACAAAATAAAAAACAAACAACCGAGGAGGTTTTGATTATGTACTATTCAGCAGGAACTTATGAATCATTCGCGCGCCCCGAAAAGCCGAAGGACGCCGATAAAAAATCGGCTTATATAATCGGCACCGGTCTTGCCGGACTTTCTGCGGCGTTCTATCTCGTCCGCGACGGGCAGGTCAAGGGCGAACACATCCATCTTCTTGAAAAGCTCGATCTTGCGGGCGGCAGCTGCGACGGTCGCAAGGATATAACAAAAGGATTCTTTATGCGCGGCGGCAGAGAAATGGACAACCATTTCGAATGTATGTGGGATATGTTCAGAGACGTACCTTCGATTGAAACGCCCGGAGTATCCGTGCTTGACGAATATTATTGGCTCAACAAGCACGACCCGAACTATTCCCTCTGCCGCGCGACGGTAAACCGCGGCGAAGACGCTCACACAGACAAGAAATTCGCCCTTGACAAGGAATCCGCAATGGCGCTTTCAAAGCTCTTCATCACACCCGAAAAGGATCTTGAAGGCAAAAAGATTTCCGAGGTGCTCCCCGAATCGTTCTGGCAGACGAACTTCTGGCTCTATTGGCAGACGATGTTCGCTTTCCAGCGCTGGTCAAGCGCGCTCGAAATGAAGCGTTATCTTTGCAGATACGTTCATCATATCGACGGGCTCCCCGATTTCAGCGCACTCCGCTTTACAAAGTACAATCAGTATGAAAGTATGATTCTTCCGCTTGTGAAGTATCTTGAGAGCCACGGCGTGAAAATCGAATACGGTATTGACGTCAAAAACGTTATAATCGAGCCCGAGGGCGAAAAGAAAGTCGCAAAGCAGATCGTTTATGAGAAAAACGGCGAAAGACAGACGATCGATCTCATCGAGGATGACCTCGTATTCATCACAAACGGCTGCTGCACAGACACCTCCTGCTACGGCGATCAGACTCACGCCCCCGATCTTTCCGGAATCAAAAACGGAAAGGGCGAATCCTGGGATATGTGGAAGGCGATCGCCGCTCAGGCACAGCACGGCGAGTTCGGCAATCCCGACGCATTCTGCAGCGATACAGACGCAACAAACTGGATGAGCGCAACCGTTCAGACCTCGGACGAGGAAGTAATCCGCCACATAATGAACATCTGCAAGCGTGACCCGCGCGAAGGAAAGGTCACAACGGGCGGCATTGTCACCGTAAAGGACAGCACAGACAACTGGTATCTCTCCTGGACGATAAACCGCCAGCCGCAGTTCCGCTCGCAGGACAGAAACACGGTGCTTGTATGGCTTTATTCTCTCAATACAAACAAGGAAGGCAACTATGTAAAGAAGGCTATGAGAGATTGCACGGGCGAGGAAGTCTGTCGCGAATGGCTCTATCACATCGGCGTACCGGACGAGAGAATCGAAGAGCTTGCAAAGAACGCCTGCAACACAACAACCTGCTATATGCCTTATATAAACGCATTCTTCCAGCCGAGAAAGGAATCTGACAGGCCGAAGGTCGTTCCGGACGGCGCCGTCAACTTCGCGTTCCTCGGTCAGTTTGCGGAAACTCCCCGCGACACCATCTTCACAACCGAATACTCCATACGCACGGGTATGGAAGCGGTTTATACCCTTCTTTGCGTCGATCGCGGCGTGCCGGAGGTATGGGGCAGCAAATATGATGTCCGCGAGCTTCTCCGCGCCTGCTATTACGCAATAGACAAAAAGCCGATAACAGACGTAAAGCTCAGCTTCGGCGAAAAGGAGCTGCTTAAAGTTGTTATGAAAAAAGTCAAAGGAACGGATGTCGAGCTTCTTCTCCGGGAAAGCGGACTTATAAAATAAAAAATAGCAAAGCCCCGCTTTTGCAGCTGCAAAGGCGGGGCGCAGCTTTGCAAAAGCATTGTTTTCAAACGTCAAAAATTCCCACTTATAAAACCGCATAAGCCGAAAATAATAATAACGGACAAAGCAAGTGATTGCCGCGTCCGAAAAGAGGCGTTTCAAAGGGCGATGTCTTCGGACGCGCAATATGAAAATGCCGAAAAACAACTAATATTATCAGGAGAACAATAAAGATGGCAAGCAACAAATCTCTCGTTCCCGAAGCTAAGGAAGCTCTCAGCAGATTCAAGATGGAAGCTGCAGGCGAAGTTGGCGTAAATCTTAAGCAGGGCTACAACGGTGACCTCACAGCTAAACAGGCTGGTTCCGTTGGCGGTCAGATGGTTAAGAAGATGATCGAGTCTTACGAGAATTCGATCAAAACAAAGTAAGATATAACCTATCTCTACCTTCAATAAAAATTTCCCCGGAGAGCTTTCTTCGGGGAAATTTTTTGTTTCTGAATAAATGGAAAAGCCGCCGGCAAGAATATTAAAAACAAAATACATAACCCAAAGGAGAAAATCAAATGAAATTCATCGCAATATTTACATCCCTCGTCCTCTGCATATGTATGATATGCTCTTTTATCCCCCTTGAAAACAACAATATATATGAAGATACCGTCCGCCTGCATATAATCGCCGAATCGGACGAAACAGCCGATCAGATGATAAAGCTGTCCCTGCGGGACGAAATCACAGGCTATATTTCCGGTCTTTCCGAAGATGCGGAGAGCGCAGACGGCGCCGCGCGGATTATCGGAGAAAATGTTGACAAGATAAGGGAATTTGCGGACAGCGTTCTCGAAAGCCTCGGCTCGGACGCAAAAACGGAGGTCTCGCTCTCGGAAAAGTATTATCCGAGCAAAAATACGGATAACATCTGCCTTCCCGCCGGAACTTACACGTCGCTTGAGATCAGGATCGGCAAAGCCGAAGGGCACAACTGGTGGTGCGTGCTTTATCCGCAGCTCTCCGGCGGAAGCGCATCGGTTGACGACGCACTGATCAAAACGGGCTTCTCCTCCGATCAGATTGAAATTCTGACGGGCAGCAGCAAGATAAAATACAAATTACGCTTCAAGATACTTGAAATATTCGGATAAAATGCGCCGTCTTCGGACGGCGTTTTTTTCGTTTACAGCTATTGACTTTCGCCTCCGCATTGAGTATAATATACACTCAAAGTTATGATTATTATTGATTGCGGAGGCGAGCCGAATTGGAAGAGAAAGCAACTCTTTATACTTATGAAAAAGAAGAAAACCTCCTTGCGCACTGGGCGTTTGACAGTATAGAGGAAGGAATCGTAAAGGATGTGTCCGGCGGCGGGCACGACGGAAAAGTCGTCGGGGCACCGGAGATATGCCCCGGATATATCTATAACGGCTTGCGCATAACAGAGCCGGGACAGGGAGTCGTCGTTGAAAACACAAAAGGCTTCGACTTTACCGAAAAAGACAGCTTCACAATCGAGATATGCTATAAATGGGACGGAAAATATGCGGGAAAAAGCTGGCCGTGTATTATGCAGAGAGGACTTGACATATCGAAAAAAGCCTTCCGCTATCTGGGTTTCTGGATAAACAGCGGCTGTCGCAGGCTCGCCCTCGGAGTGACGGGCGCGGGCGGCACCGGCACACACAACATAACCGCCGGAATAAACGCCGATACCGACTGGCACAAGGCTGTCGCCATTCAGGACGGAAAAGCCGGAACGATTTCCCTCTTTATCGACGGCGTTCCGCAAAGACAGGAGCCTTCCGTCAATATTTCTTCGGGCGATATGCCGCTTATGATCGGCTTTTGCGACGCCGAAAGCAGCTTTATCGGCTCGGTTGACGAGATAAAGATATATAACTGCGCAAAGCCCGCAGACTTCAAAGTAACGGGCGTTGACGTTATGGAATACAGGAGCTTCGATTATACAGACAAGGCGAGCGGCGAAAGCGTCACCCTGCCTTACAGGCTTTTCCTTCCCGACGGTTGCAAGGAAAACGACGGCAAAAAGTATCCCCTTCTCTTCTTCCTTCACGGCTACGGCGAATGCGGAACGGACAATATGCAGCAGATACGCGTCCTCGGCGGGCCGAACGCATTGCTTGACAGAGTTGTCGAAAAAGGCGACTGCATAATCGTTGCGCCGCAATGTCAGGCGTCGCCGGCGGAGCTGAACTGGGTTCCGATAAACAAGCAATGGAGCATAGGCTCAAGAGAACTGACGGAAAAGCCGACAATCTCCCTCGCCGCGGCGACGGAGCTCCTCAAAGAATGGCTTTCGAGCGAAAAGGTAGATAAAGACCGCATCTATGCCGCGGGAATCTCGATGGGCGGCTACGGAACCTGGGAACTGATAACCCGTCACCCCGAATGGTTTGCGGCGGCTGTTCCCGTATGCGGCTCGGGTATTCCGTCGCTTGCGGAGAGACTTAAAAACATCGCCATATGGGCAATGCACGGCGAGGCGGACACGACCGTTCCCCCGCAGGGCACGCGCGATATGGAAAATGCAATCCGGGCTGCTGGCGGCAACATCCGCACAACATTTTACCCCGGCGTCGGACATAATTCCTGGCCGCAGGCATATTCCGAAAAGGACCTTATCAGCTGGCTCTTTGCGCAGAAAAAGTCAGACGGGACAAGATAAAAACGGATATTGAAAGATAATTTCTCCGAGCGTTCCTCGGGGAAATTTTCTCCTTCACGAAAAATTAACAATTTCCCGCTTGTGTTTGACGGCTAACAATAGTATAATGCAGAACGTAAACACAACGGAGAGGAAAAAGACAAAGGGGAAGACAACCGAAAAAAGCCGCCTGCGGCTATCCGCAAGGACACCGGCAATGGATCCGGCTTTCTTTTTTCTTCGCTTTTGCGAATCCCTATCCAAACCGAAACATTAAGAAAGGAAACATTTTTATGATAAAACGGCTTATGAAAAGTATCAGGGAATACAAGCTGCCCTCGATACTGACGTTTATATTCATAGTCGGCGAGGCGATCATCGAATGTATCATCCCGCTTGTAACGGCAAGGCTGATAAACAGGATTGATCTCGGCGTCGATATGAATGAAATTCTCCGAACCGGACTTCTGCTCGCCTGTATGGCGATAGCGTCGCTCGCGTGCGGCGGAATTGCGGGGTTGACCTGCGCAAAGGCGTCATCCGGCTTTGCAAAGAACCTCCGTCACGACCTTTTTGAAAAGGTTCAGACATATTCCTTTGAGAATATCGATAAATTTTCTTCGTCATCGCTCGTCACAAGGCTGACGACGGACGTAAGCAACGTGCAGATGGCTTATATGATGATAATCCGCACGGCGATCCGCGCTCCTCTTATGCTTGTATTCTCCGTAATAATGGCATATGTTATGGGCGGCAAGCTGGCAACGCTCTTCGTCATAATCATTCCCGTGCTTGTTGTGGGGCTGCTTATAATAGCAAGGAAGGCAATGCCCGCTTTCCGCAGCGTTTTCAAGAAATATGACCGCTTAAACGAATCGATCGAAGAAAACGTGCGCGGAATGAGAGTTGTCAAGGGATTTGCAAGAGAAGACTACGAAAAGAAGAAATTCGGCAAAGCCGCAGGCGACATCTGCCGCGACTTTACAAAAGCCGAAAGAATCGTTGCGCTCAACTCTCCTCTTATGCAGATCTGCGTATATTTCAATATGGCGTTCGTTCTGATAATCGGCTCAAAGCTGATCATCACAAGCGCGGGAAGCTCGCTCGGCGTCGGCGAGATGTCATCAATGCTGACGTACGGCTTCCAGATACTTATGCAGCTTATGATGCTTGCTATGATATACGTTATGCTGACGATGTCCGGCGAATCTATGGTGCGTATATCCGAGGTGCTCAGCGAGGAATCCGCGCTGACAAATCCTCCCGCAAAAACAGTCTCCCTTCCGGACGGAACGACAGTATCCTATCCGCTTACGGAGATTGAAGACGGCTCAATCGACTTTGACAACGTCAGCTTCAAATATTCGAAAAAGGCAAAGAAAAATTCCCTTTCGGATATAAACCTTCATATAAAATCGGGAATGACCGTCGGCATTCTGGGCGTAACGGGCTCGGGAAAATCGTCGCTCGTTCAGCTCATCCCGCGACTCTACGACGTTACCGAAGGGGCGGTTAAAGTCGGCGGAGAGGATGTCCGCGATTATGATCTCGTTTCGCTCCGCGACTCGGTTGCGTTTGTTCTTCAGAAGAACCTGCTCTTCTCCGGTACTATAAAGGAAAATCTCCGCTGGGGCAACGAAAACGCAACGGATGAGGAAATGATCGAAGCCTGCAAGCTGGCTCAGGCGGACGAATTCATCCGCTCCTTCCCCGAAGGCTATGACACAAAGATCGAGCAGGGCGGATCAAACGTTTCCGGCGGTCAGAAGCAGCGTCTCTGCATTGCAAGAGCGCTTCTCAAAAAGCCGAAAATACTCATTCTTGATGACTCGACGAGCGCCGTCGATATGAAGACGGACGCGCTCATCAGAGCCGGAATGAAGAGCTTTATCCCCGAAACGACGAAGATAATCATTGCGCAGAGAATCGCTTCCGTTATGGAGGCAGATCTGATCGTCGTTATGGAGAACGGCAGAATTGCCGAAAGCGGTACACACGAGGAGCTTATGGCTTCGAGCGAAGCATATCGCGAAACTTACACCCAGCAGACAAGCGGAGGTGATGACAATGAATAAGGGAATGAAAGGGATGAGAGGCGGTATGCCTCCGAAGGGCTCGGCTATGGGTAAGCCGAAGATGGACAAGGGACTTCTGAAAAGAATCCTCGGTCTCCTCATCAAGTCTTACCCCGTGCTCATCCCGATAGTCGTTTTATGTATCGTGCTTTCCGCCGTCGTTTCGTCCATACCTTCGATATTTATGCAGAAGGTGTTTGCGGCGGTCGATGTACGAATCGGGGTCATAAGAGATGCGGCGGGCGTCAGCGGACTCGAAACGATTCCGAAAGAATGGATAACGGCAAATTCCGCATTTCTCTCCGAGCAATGGACCATCGCAAAGAGCGAGATACTGCCCCTTGTCGGTATACTCATCGGACTTTATGCTCTTTCGATAATCTTCATAACCGTCCAGACTCAGCTTATGGCAAAGATAACGCAGGGTTTCCTTGACAAGATGCGCTGCAAAATGTTTGACGGGATGCAGGATCTCCCGATCAAATTCTTCGATACTCACAAGCACGGCGACATAATGAGCTATTATACAAACGATATAGACGCTCTCCGCCAGCTTGTTTCTCAGTCGCTCCCCAGCCTGATACAGTCGGCAATAATAGTTGTGACGGTATTCTTCATTATGCTCTGGTACAGCATACCGATGACCGTCGTCATTCTTATCGGCATCGCGCTGATGATACTCGTCTCAAAAAAGATCGGCGGCGGAAGCGCAAAATACTTCATCCGCCAGCAACGCTCCGTTGCAAATTTTGAAGGCTACATTCAGGAAACTATGAACGGTCAGAAGGTCGTAAAGGTTTTCAACCACGAGGGCAAATCGCAGGAGGAATTCGATAAAATCAACGGCGAGCTCTTTGACGACAGCTACAAAGCGCACGCATTTGCAAACTGCCTCGGACCGATAATTATGAACATCGGCAACATTCTTTATGTTATAGTTGCGATTGCCGGAGGACTGTTCATAACGCTCGCTCCGGATCTGAACATCAGCCTCAGAGGACTGATCCAGGCAGGCGGAATTGCCGCACTTGCGTTCTCGATCGATATTATCGTTCCCTTCCTCAATATGACAAAACAGTTCACAGGAAACATCAACCAGTTTTCCCAGCAGATAAACTCAATAATTATGGGTATGGCGGGTGCCGGAAGAGTGTTCTCTCTTATGGACGAAAAGCCCGAAACAGACGATGGCTACGTAACTTTGGTCAACTGCCGGATAGACGAAAACGGCAACATCGAGGAGACTGCGGAGCGCACGGGAAAATGGGCTTGGAAACATCCGCACGGCGACGGCTCCCTCACCTATACTGAGCTCCGGGGCGATGTGCGTATGGTTGACGTTGACTTCGAATATGAAGAAGGAAAGCCCGTTCTTCACGACGTTTCCGTCTATGCCGAGCCGGGACAGAAGGTTGCGTTCGTCGGCGCGACGGGCGCGGGCAAAACGACAATCACAAACCTCATAAACCGCTTCTATGACATTGCGGACGGAAAGATCCGTTATGACGGAATCAACGTAAACAAGATAAAGAAAGCCGATCTCCGCCGCTCGCTCGGAATAGTCCTGCAGGATACAAACCTTTTCACAGGCTCCGTTATGGACAACATCCGTTACGGCAGGCTTGACGCAACGGACGAGGAATGTATCGCCGCCGCAAAGCTCGCAGGCGCAGATGACTTCATAACCCGTCTGCCTGGAGGCTACGATACGGAGCTTTCAAACAACGGCGCAAACCTCTCGCAGGGTCAGCGCCAGCTCATCGCCATAGCGCGTGCAGCCGTTGCTGATCCGCCCGTTATGATACTTGATGAGGCGACCTCCTCGATCGATACGAGAACGGAGGCGATCGTCCAGAAGGGTATGGATAAGCTGATGGAGGGCAGGACGGTATTCGTCATCGCTCACAGACTCTCGACTGTCCGCAATTCGGACGTTATTATGGTCCTCGATCACGGCAGAATAATCGAGAGAGGAAATCACGAAAAGCTCATCGCGGAAAAGGGCGTTTATTACCAGCTCTATACAGGCGCATTCGAGCTCGAATAATCATATATCAAAGCAATGCCTTCGGGGAAACCCGGAGGCATTTGTTTTTCTTTGCCTGATGCGATAAATTATTGCCTTTTCCCTGCCGAAAATTTTGTAAATCTTTCACACAGTTTGAGTATTTTCTTCTCATCGTTTTTCTCCCGGACACAATATATTGCGTCTGCGGCGGAAAACGGGCACCAAAGGGCATATATAAAGCATATATGTAACAATGGAAATTTTCGGTCGCTATACTTGACACCTTGAAGTTTTTGCTATATAATATACTTGATATACTGTGAGAAGTGTGAATTGTCTCACAACAATTTCCTGATTATGGCGTTTTTACCTTTATATGCCCAAAACGTGTCCGTGCGCTTTTGGCAATCATCTCAAAGGAGGAATATATTTTGAAAAGTACGTCAAACGCGGCGGCAAAGAAGAGCCCGTCGCAAACGGTAAAGAAATGTCTTTTGATCGCGCTGACGGTTCTTTTGTGCATAGTGCTTTTGAGCAGCGTGATACTCATTTTCGAGGCGTTCGCGTTCAGAGACAGAATTCCGGGAAACATCGTATATAAGCCCGCTGCGGAAAAGCACGGAAATATGTCTCCGGCGATCAAAAAAGGAGATTACATAATTCTCAAAGCCTTGGGCGACGAAGAGCTCGGCGAGGGCGATGTCATATCGTATTATATTCCCGATAAGGGGTTTGTCCTCGGAAGAATACAGGCAGTTGAAGGCGAAAGATATTTCGTCTTCGGCGATACGGAGACCGCCGAAACGGGCGTGTTCGTTTCAAGGGGCGATATAAGGGGCGTCTGGAACGGCTTCCGCATCCCGCTTGTAGGCTGGGTATTCATTTTTTGCCAGACGGTATGGGGCTTTGTGATAGCGCTCGTGCTGATAATCGCAATTGATGTTCTCGTCTCCGCGCTGATGAGAAAAAAGGCGGAGGATCTCGGAAAAAAGGATCTCAGAACCGTCGGTCTCGGGCTTGCCGGCATACTTATACTGAATTGCTTTCGTAAAAAAGAAACGGGAGGTGCAGAGCAATGAACAGCAAGATAAAGGCGTATAGAGTCGTCATAATAATTTTATCCGTATTGCTTGCGATTTCGCTTGTGCTCCTCGCGATACAGTTCATAAGAAAAATTTCGGCAACGGATAAAGTCACCCTGAGCAACAGCATCGGTGCCGTTGAAAAGAGCTGGGTATTCAGCGCAGAAAACGTTCTGCCCGGAGACAGTTTCTCAAAAGACTTCCCCGTCACGCTGACGCACACGAAAGACACCGTCCTCAGCTTTACCCCGTCCGTCACGGCGGATTCGGGAGCGGAGCTTGCGAAGGTGCTGAACGTAAAGGTCGAATATGCGTCCGGAACCGTTATGTGCGAAGGAAAGCTCTCCGATATAAACGGGAAAACCTTTGAGCAGACAATCGCATACGGCGGCGAAAAGCAGACAGAGCTGACCTTCAGAATTACCGTGACAATGGATACGTCGGCAGGAAACGAATATCAGAACTCTTCGGCAGAGATGAGTTTCCGCTGGTCGATAGCAACAGAAGCGGAGGGGGGCGAAACGAAATGACGGAAGAAAGAGCCAAAAACCTGACAAAACGGCTTACGGCAAGCATAATCGCCATACTCATCCTGACAGCTGCGCTCACAGTCACAACCTTCATCCTCGTATCGACGATGATCTCCCAGACGGGCAACATCTTCAGCACGGGAAACGTTGCGATCAACCTCAACGACGGAAAACCGATAATCACAGCCGATGACGCTCTCTTTGAGCCCGGCGCGACGTTTGAAAGACCGTTCACGATTCATAATCTCAGCTCGTGCGACGTGTGGTATAAATTTTATTTTGAAAATGCGGATGGCGAGCTCGCAAGCCATATTTACGTTGAGATAAAGGACGGAGATAAGCTCCTCGCAAGCGGAAAGCTGAACGAAATCACTTATGCAAGCTCGCGTGCGATTGATAATACCCTTGCCGCAGGCGAAAAGAAAAACCTTGTTATCAGTTTTCATCTCGAAGAGGCAACGGGAAACGATATGCAGGAAGAACTTCTTTCATTTGATTTCAGCGTCAAAGCGGTACAGGCAAAAAACAATCCCGATAAAAATTTTGATTGAGGCTTAACACAATTATGAAGACAAAAAAGACACTTGACATTATAAAGAATGTCGTCACCTGGATCGTCGTTGCGCTTGCGGTCGCGATGATGATATTCACAATCATCTCCGCAACGACCCTTGACAGAAACAACCGTTCCCTCTTCGGCAGGAAGATGTTCATCGTCAATTCCGACTCGATGAAGGCGACGGACTTTGCGGCGGGCGACCTTATCCTTGTAAAAGAGGTTGACCCGAAAACGCTCAAGGAGGGCGACATCATCTCCTATACGTCAACAAACACCGAAAACTTCGGCAAGCTCGTAACGCATAAGATACGCAAGCTGACAACAACCGCCTCCGGCGATCCCGGATTCATCACATACGGTACGACAACGGGCGAGGACGACAAGACCGTCGTAACCTATCCTTATATCGTCGGCAAATATACCGGCAAAATACCGAAGATGGGTCATTTCTTTCAGTTTCTTAAAACGACTCCCGGTTATATCGTCTGTATTCTCGTTCCCTTTATGCTCCTTATTCTCTCTCAGGCATATGAGAGCGTAAAGCTGTTCAAGCAGTACAAGGCGGAGCAGAACGCCGCGCTTGAAGAAGAAAAGAGCAAGATTGCTGCGGAAAAGGAAGAAACCCAGAAGATGATGGCAGAGCTGCTCGCGATGAAAGCGCAGATGGAGGCAAACGGCAAAGCTCCCGCTCAGACCGCAGAGCCGGCTCCGGAAACCGTCGAAGAGCCGAAGGAAAATCCGAATGCCGAACGCATTGCCACGATGAAAAAGGATCTGGAAGAGGTTGAAAAGAACTTAACCGAGCTGACCGGTGCCAAAAATGCCCTCGGCGCAATCGGCGAAAGCACTCCGGAAATCGAAGCGAAGATCGCTCAGATTTCATTGACAATCGAAAAGCTCGCTGCTGTCAAAGAGCAAATATCCGGCGAAATTTCACGCCTTGAAGGCTGATTTTCCCCCTCTCCTCCCTTCGGAGGAGGGGCGAATAAAGGGCATAAGCCTTTATGCCTTTTGTTCGCCTTTCGGCGAATACGACCGCAATCGGTGCGGCCGGAAAAATCATCAAAGAAGGAGATTTTTATGAAAAGATTTTCTACAAAGCAAGCATTGCTCCTCAGCTTACTCTCAATGGTAATCTGCGTGTCGATGCTTGTAGGCTCGACATTCGCCTGGTTTACGGACTCCGCAACGGCAAATGTCAATGCAATCAAATCCGGTGATCTTGACGTTGAAATCGTCAAGGCAGACGGCTCAGAGCTCACAGGCGCTCTCAAATGGGTCAAGGCTGCAGGTCACGAAAACGAAACGATCCTCTGGGAACCCGGTTGCCAATACAATCTTGAAGGCTTCAAGATAATAAATAAAGGTAACCTTGCGTTCAAATACAAGGTCGTTATCAGCGGTCTGACAGGCGATTCAAGACTTCTCGAAGTTATCAAGTTTACTGTAAAGATCGGCGATGCGGCACCCGTTGCTCTTGAAGATTGGGACGGCAAGCTCCTTCCCGCAGGCGCTGAAAAAACAGAAATCACACAAGATGCCGACATCGGCGAGACAGCTGCGATAACAATCATCGGCGAAATGGACAAAAACGCCGGCAACGATTACAAAAATCTCACGCTCGACGGCATCGTAATCACAGTCTATGCGACACAGATGGGCTACGAATCCGACTCGGACGGTCCCGATTATGACAACGACGCTACATATTATCCCGTAATCGACGCGGCGGGTCTCAAAACGGCGCTTGCTCTCGGCGGAGATATCTCCGTTGAAAAGGATGTTCCGACAAGCGGTGACGACACACTTGATGCGCGCATAAAAATCACCAAGCCCACAAACCTTAACCTCAAGGGAAAGATCATATCTCCGGACAATATGGGCAATAACAACACAAACTTTGTGGCTCTTATGGTTGCGGCAGACACAACGATTGACGCGTCAGCAAACGGCGGTATCGACACGGGCGTAAACGGCGGTTACGCAATCAACGTATTGAACGGCGCAAAGCTCACAATCAACAGCGGTTATTATTACGGCGGCGGCACAGCCGTTCAGGTTCAGAAGGGCGAGCTCGTTATCAACGGCGGGTTCTTTGCCGTTGAAGCGTTTGGCGAACCTTATGGCTATAAGTATCTTCTCAACTGCGTTGACGCAGCTTACAAGGACGGCACGGCAAAGATCACTGTTTACGGCGGTACGTTTGTAAACTTTGACCCGTCCGACAGCGCTTCCGAAAACCCACACGGCAACTTCGTGGCAGAAGGCTACACGGTCATCTCCGAAACACAGGAAAACGGCGACGTTTGGTATACTGTTGTTAAGGAAGGCGCAACAATCCGCGACGTAGCTTCCGCAGACGATCTCAAAGCAGTTGCGGCAGAAGTCAAATCCGGCGACATCGTAAGACTCACAAACGACATCACCGTAAGCGAAACGATTAAATTCGGCGTAAGCGGCTTCACATTCGACGGCAACGGTCACACAATCACCACGGCTATGACGGATTATGAAATCACAAAGCTCAACACTCTCCTCTCATTCGGTTATGACAGCACAACATATTGCACGGGCGTAACTGTAAAGAATGTCAAGTTTGCGGGCAAGGGCGGCAGAGCAATGCATTTCCACGGCGGCTCGGCTTCAACGCTTGAGAACGTAACAATCTCCGGCGAATGGAGCCTTGCAATCAACTTCTACGGCACGCACGGCGCCGTTATGACAAACTGCAATATTTCCAGCAGCTATGCAAACAAATATTGCAAGTCTACTATCTTTGCAAATGAGCAGTCTTCAAACCAGATCGTTCTCAAGGGAACAACAATCGACTCGATATTCGTAAACGCAACCGAAAAGGGCGCGACATACGCAAACGGCGGTATAAAGGTTATCGTCGGCAGCGGCTCGACAGTCGGCACAATCCATACAAACGAAGGCATAACACGCACATTCGTTACGGTTGACGGCGGAACAGTCGGCGAGATACTTGCTGACATCAAATAACAGACCAGTCCCACCTCCTCCGGGAGGTGGGGCAAGCAAAGAATATGAGAGAACTCGTGTTCTTTGCTTGCCGATGGGCAGTAGCTTTTCGAATGAAAAGAGACGTTTTTATACATATCTTTATAAGAAGCACGGTCGGCTCCCTGCGCAAACCGGGGGATAATCTTTTGAGCTGTATCAGTCCGATTAAATACGTTTGCGCAAAAATTAAGCGGAATATCTCCTTTTTCAAAGTCGACGCGGGAGATATTTATTCCCCTGCGTCGGCAAAAACATTTCAATTTGATAAAGGAGAAAAAAGACAATGGGAAAATTCTCATCCAAAAAAGCATTGCTTCTCAGCGTACTTTCAATGGTAATCTGCGTTTCAATGCTCATCGGCTCGACCTTTGCCTGGTTTACGGACTCCGCAACGGCAAGTGTCAACGAGATCAAATCCGGTAATCTGGACATCGTTTTGGAAAAGCAGAACGCTGACGGAACGTGGTCAGAGGTTTCCGAGAACACAGCTCTCGATTTCCTCCGCAAAGGAACAGACGGCAAACTTGCAGAAGACGCAAATATCTTCTGGGAACCGGGATGCACATTTGAGCTTCCTATGCTCCGTATCCGCAACAACGGTAACCTCGCTCTCAAGTATCAGGTTGTCATCTCCGGCGCAACAGGCGATACAAAGCTCCTCGATGTCATCAAGTTTAAAGCTTACGTTGGAAATGACACCGAAGGCACAGCCGTAAACGTAAATGACGGCAAGCCGGTTGCGGAAGGTATGCTCGTTCCCGCAGAAAAGGCGGACGAAACAAACAAGAGCGAACAGACAATCAAAATCTCCGCTCATATGGACGAGACAGCAAACAACGATTACAGAAATCTTAAAGTCACGGGAATCACAATAACAGTCGTTGCAACACAGACTGCATACGAGTTCGACTCTACACGCAACGATTATGATACCGACGCAACCTTCCCGACAAGAGTTGACGGCGCCGTCAAAGCAGACAGCGACACAGTTCTCAAGGATAAGGAAACAGATCACAACATCAAGTTCACTGCTCCCGCAGGCTCCCTTTCCTCCGAAAGCGAAAGCATCAGCAAAGTAAGTCTTGTTGTTGACAAAGCGGCAACTCCTGCGACAATCACCGTAGGCGATCATCAGAGCAGCGTAAGCTACGAAGTCACCCTCAAGGATCAGAACGGAAAAACAGTCAGCGCAAGCGGCGAGGCTCTGTTTGAGGTTGAAATGAAGGTCGGCAAGAATCTCAGCGGAATCAAGGTATATCACGACGGCGTTGAAATGACAAACGACGACCCCACACTCACCGAAAACGCAGACCATTTCGTATATAGCAGCGAAACAGGTTATATCACGATGAAGGTCAGCCACTTCTCTCCCTTCACAGCTGTATATAATGAGGAAAGCTGGAGCGATCGCGCATCCGAGGATTACACGGTTCCCGTTGACGAAGACGGCAAGGTCGTAACGATCACATCCGCCGCAGAGCTTGCAAAGCTCGCTTCCGAAGTCAATAGCGGAAAGAGCTATAATGGCTACACAGTCAAGCTCGCAAACGATATCGATCTCAGCTCTCATACGTGGACTCCTATCGGCAAGAGCGGAAACACATTCCAGGGAAATTTTGATGGTCAGGGTCACACGATAAGCAATCTTCTCATCGACATCAAATGGAACTCCGATGTCGGTCTCTTCGGATTTACAACAAACGGCGAAATCAAGAACTTCACCCTCAAGAACGCCTCCGTCAAGGGATATCTTGATGTCGGCGCAGTTGCCGGAACACCCTATACCTCCAAATATTCGAACATAACCCTCACAGGCGACGTTAAAATCGACGGCTATGCTTATGTCGGCGGTATGTTCGGCAAAAATGCTTATGCAAACCTCACAGACCTTACAATCGACGTAAACGAAGGAAGCTACGTAAACGCAGACTCCAAGAATTACCGCACATATGTCGGCGGACTTGTCGGCTTTATGGGCGAAGGCAATCAGGATGTAAAGAACGTAACCTCCAATATCGACGTTACAGGTTCAACGTGCGACGTCGGCGGTATCACAGGTATTGCTCACTACGGCAACACCTTCATCAACTGCCATAGCTCCGGCGACGTTACGCTCACTTCCGCTCAGGATGAAGGCGACGAGCTTGAAATCGGCGGAATTGCAGGCGTATGGCTCAACCAGAGCGGTCAGACAGTTACTCTCACAAACTGCACATACACAGGCAAACTCTCCAGCAACAACGTAAAGACGGGTGCTGTCACAGAGTTTACATATAACGGTCTTGTCGGAAACAAATACACTCGCAACTCCACAGAAGGCACTCTGATCATCAACTAACCCGATGTTTTCGCCGCAAGTGCGATTACATAAAAATCATTAAAGGAGAAAAGACAATGAAAAATTACACAAGAAGATTGCTCTTCAGTATGATCACGATGATCGTCTGCATAGCAATGCTTGTCGGCTCGACGTTCGCTTGGTTTACAGACGTAGCCAAGTCAACAAACAACGTCATCAATCCCGGTCGTCTCGATCTCGAAGTTGAGTACACGCTCGACGGCGAAAACTGGGAAGATCTCAACGATGCCGAGAACATTTTCGGCGACGGTCTCTTTGAGCCGGGATATACCCGCGTTGTTGCCTTCAAGGTAAGAAACAACGGTAGCCTTGCGTTCAAGTACAAAATGTCGCTTGACATCATCAGCGAGACAAAGGGTGTAAACGTTGCAGGCGAAGAATTCGCTCTCTCAGATCATCTTATCGCTTCAACATCTGCCACTCAGGAATTGAATGCAATCGGTCAGATTTTACTTCAGATCGCATTTGACCGTAGTTCCAGCAACGCTATCGGTTGGACAAATGCTCCTCTCAAGGAAACCGACTTCGGCGCAGAGGACGTAGTTCTTACTCCCGGTCAGGAAGTTGTTTCAATGCTCAAACTCTATATGCCCACAGACGTTGACAACATTGCAAACGCAAAGGATGACGAGAGCCTTCCCTCTCTCAACCTCGGCGTAACAGTCACAGCAACACAGGCCCCTGTCGAAAAAGACAGCTATGACAGCAAGTATGACGCAAATGCTACATATCCCGTAGTTGACGTTGCAGGTCTCAACAACGCCCTCGCCCTCGGCGGAAATGTTTCCCTTGAAGCAAACCTTGCTCCCGCAGTTGCAATAGTTGCTGATAAAAACGCAACTCTCAATATGAACGGCAAGACAATTGCAAACGTATCCGACGTATGGGACGCAGAACCCAATTCCTGGTCACTCGTTTCCGCACGTGCAGGCGCAACCCTCACAATCGACGGCAACGGTACATTCAAGGCCAAAGAAAACGACTGCTACGCAGTTGACGTACAGGACGGCGGCAAGGTCGTCATCAAAAACGGTACGTTCATCGGCAATATCCACGCAGTTTACGTTCACACCGGCGAAGCCGTTATCGAAGGCGGTTTCTTCTCTGTTCAGCAGAAATATCCCGATGCTGCAAAGGCTGATGAGTTCGTTCTGAACTGCTATGACGCCAACCGTGCGAACGGCACAGCAAAGATCGTCGTCAAGGGCGGTACATTTGTAAACTTCAACCCGGCAGACTGTCAGGCTGAGGGCGCACACACCAACTTCGTTGCAGAAGGCTACGAGGTTGTCTCCGCTACGCAGTCCAACGGTGATGTCTGGTACACAGTCGTTGCGAAATAAACAGGTAAAACCTTTTCTTTTCCCTCTCCTCCTTCGGGAGGAGGGGCAAATGAAGGATATAAAGAGATTTGTGTCTTTCGTTTGCCTTTTGTCGGAGACGGGCGAATGCAGGCAATGCTCTTGCCGGAAAGGATGTTTTTCGTCGGTCTGCACAATTGTGCATTATGCACTACGGGGGGGGGTAGCTTTAAAACCTTTTATGCAATTTGCATAAAGCTTGCAGTAGTGCTCATTTTAAACACACATCTTCCGTCTTTAGGAAAACCGCTTCGCGGAAGATGTTTCTTCCGCGAAGCGGAAAAAATTTTTTCAGTAAGGAGAAAAAGACAATGAAA
>DLLG01000008.1:8074-11693 GCA_002479075.1 Clostridiales bacterium UBA7568 | reverse complement strand
TCTTTTGCCTACTTTTCTTTTCGAAGAAAAGAACGGTCGAAGAAAAGAACGGTCAGTTCTTTGTGTATGTTACGCCGCCGATTGTTATGGTTTTTGCGCTCTTATCCTGAGAGAAGGACTGCGAACCGCTGTAACTTGAGCCTTCGCCTTCGTATGTGAAGGTGATAGTCTGCTTGCCGGCGTCATCAGTTGCGATCTTATAAGTGCCCTTATAAACGGTTTCTTTCTCAAAGCCGAGAACGCTTGCCTTTGTTGTAACGGTAACCTTGCTGCCGGAGAACTTATATGTTACTTCAGCGCCTGCAAGACCGAAAAGGCTTGCCTTGCCGCTATATTCGCCGGAAAGGGTTGTTGCGCAGGAGGTCAGAATAATTGCCACCATACAGAGAGCGAGGGTGAGTGCGATGATTTTCTTCATAGTCAGAAAATTCCTTTCTTTTATTATGATAATATTATAGCGTTTTTCGTTCCGATTGTCAATAAGGGAAACAATTATTTTTCCGCAGAAGCGATGTCGTTTTTCAGTCTTTCAAGCGCGACGTAATACGCCTCAGGAACAACTCCGTCTCCGTCCGGAGCGATGTTCAGAAGCAGGTTTCCGCCGAACTTTTTTGCAACCTCATATTGATGAAAAGTTATCTCCGGCGCGCGGTATTTATCCGCATTTCTGACATACGACCAACCGCCTCCGACGTGCCATATCTGCGCTGTTTCCCAAGGCATATCGGGCTTTTCCGCCGGCAATTTGCATTCGAAGCGGGAGCAATAGTCGCCCGCGCCCCATAACCTGTCATTTACGATAATCTGCGGCTGAAGCGCGCGGATCTCTCCGATTGTCATTGCGCCGTCAAGCGACGGAAGCGTTCCGTCAAACCAGAGAAGGTCTATCCGGCCGTAGCGCGTCAGAAGCTCGCGGAGCTGACCGTTGAAAACGGAAACCCGCAACCGTTTATGCTCCTCCGGCATTTCCGGCAGGTCGCCGATCGGCTTGTGATCCGGATCCTCGTGCGGTCTGTCAGGATATTTTTCGGAGCTGGAGCCGGAGGCAAACGACATATACTTCCGGTCAAGTCTCCAGTCCGGCGGGGAATAATAAAGCCCGACCTTCAGCCCGACCTTCCGGCAAGCGGAAACATATTCGCCGACGAGATCTCTCCCGCCGAGGTATTGCTTTGTTGAAAAATCGCCGAAATCGGAGGGCCAGAGAGCATAGCCGTCGTGATGCTTTGTTGTAAAAACGGCATAGGAGAAGCCTGCGTTTTTCGCAGCCGAAAGCCATTTTTCCGGCTCGAAATGCTGCGGGTTGAACTTTTTCGCAAGCGACCAGTATTCGTTTGGCGTCAGGATACCGTTGCCCTTTGCCCTGCGGTCCGGATTGTCCATCATACCCCAGGAAATATCAATGTCATCTCCTGCGGCGGAAATTCCGAAATGAATGAAAAGACCGAGGTTTGTCTTTTCAAAAAACCAGCGGGCACCGTCGTTTTTGTTTCTTTCAAAGGCGGAATCCGATGCCCTGTAACCTATTATGTTATGCTGCCTTACAGCCTCGCTTGATGCGTTTGACACAGCTTCCTCCTCCGATCAGTCCTCGTCGTTTTCAATATAGCCCTTGCCTGTTCTCTCCGGAATATCTGCTCTGGATTCCTCCTCGGCTTCCTCTGCCTCTTTCGGATTGTTTTTATAATAAGGCGTTATCATCAGCTCTTCAACCTTCGGGTATCCCGCGTAGATCGAGATATATGTCATTGTTGAGAAGAGGAGGAGTATTGCAAAGATAATTCCGATCGGCATAAACAGATTCGACGCAAGAAAAGCAACAAAGCATATCGCAACGCAGGAAAGCAACGCCAGAATATTTCTGCCGAGATTGAGAATTGCAAAAATGAAAGAGTTTTTTATCATTTTGACAAACGATATATAAAAGGTTACGATCATAAGATACATATAAACGCGGATGAAAAGATACACAGCCATCATAAAGATGGAGCAGAAAAAGAGGATATAATAAACGCTGTAATTTGCTCTGTACCATAAGATCGAATAGCCGCAGGCGAAAAGCATTGCAAAATCGATTACGCCGAAAAGAAGCCCTTTTCCGAAGTTGTTTTTGATTGCGGAAAAGAAATCGTCAAAGATGAAAATATGCTCGCCGCGAACGGTCTCTCTTATAAGATAAGTGCAACCGACGTTCACAAGCCCGAAGGTTATGATAAACAGCGCGCCTATACCGAGGAGAATATATGTTACGGTTGTCGGCGCGACCGTCTCGCCCATCTTGCCCCATACCCCGAAAAGAATTTCAAGCAGAGGGCTTTCTCCGCCCGCCGTTTTGATTCCGTAAAGCAAGGGGAAAAACGGGCTTTGCGGCTCGGACGAAAGGTTGCTGAAATAGCCGCTGAGCGCAAGAAAGATGAAAAGAACAGGGAAATTTCCGAAGATATAAAAGAGGTTTATCGTCATAAGGTTGGTTATTCTGCGGAAATACAGGCGGAAGGAGTTTTTGAGGCTGTATCCCTTGATGACGTCTTTTTTATCGACGCCTTTTCCGTCCTTTAAAATTCTTCGCCAGAGAAAATTCGGCTTTTTCTTGTTTTTGTCTTCCATAAATTATCGGTTCTCCTCTCCGTCATCTTCGACGTCCCCTGCCCAAGCGTCGGCAAGGTAATTTATATCTCCGGAAAGTATGCTCATAACGCCTCTGTAAAGAAGCTCGGGGTCTTCATTGCAGTTCATTCTCATCAGTTCTGCCTGATGACGTGTTTCAAACAGCACGGAAAGCGAGAAAAATTCTCCGTTTTTATCCGTATAGCGACAGTTCATTCTGCATCTGCCGTCGTCTGCGTCCTCAAGCGACGTCTGCGCTTTTGCCCCTCTGCTGTGAAAAGAGAGAAGCCGCATTGCCGAGCGTAGACTTCTTTCTCTGATTGTCATAATTATGCCGCTTTCCATCGCTTCAACGGCAACCGAACCCTCGTCCGTTATCTCATATACTTCGGTTCCGTCCTTTTCGAATTTTCGGACGGCGGGCGTGTCGCAAAGCTCATAGAAGCAATCCATAAAATCAAACTGATTGACAAATCCGTCCTGAACGACAATATCGTTCAAGGTTACCATATCGATCGGGCGTTCAATGTTTTTCAGCAGATACAATATGAAAATTTTTATATCGTTTTTATCAGTAAGCTGTTTTGCCATTCTTATCTCCGTAAAAATATTCTGATTCACATTAAATATTAACACATTTTCGCGCCGTTGTACAGAGCTTTTGAAAGTATTTCGGGAAAAATTATTTCGGTCGCATCCGGTTGCAGAGCAAGCCGGGCAGGCTTCGCCGAGAAGAGGGTGAGCTGTCACGAAGCGACTGAGGGAGCTTTTGACACATTCCTTCCACCGCGTTGCGGTCCCCCTCCCTCGGAGAGGGAGGCTAAAAGAGGATAAATATCGCCTTGTGTATCGATAAAGACGGATGGACGGGAGGGGGAACCCCCCACCCGTCTCGGCGACGCCTGCTTGGCTTGCTGACGCAATCCAGCATATCCCTCCCCTACGGTTGCAATGCCTGTATATGCAGGTAATAAAATGTTTGCACAAACAAATTATTGAAGCTTCTTTTGCC
>DLLG01000008.1:5492-8030 GCA_002479075.1 Clostridiales bacterium UBA7568 | reverse complement strand
TTTCTTCTCGAAGAAAAGAAGGGGAGAAAAAACAGAGATGAAAAAATCATCTCTGTTTTTTGTCTGTTATTCAAATATGACCGTTACGGGCTTGTCGCCGACCTCTATCCTGACAGAAGCCGCATCTGCGCCGCAGAAGCTCTTGCTTTCCGCAAGCTCGGCAGGCGTTCCGTCGACCGTTGCGGAGGAAGCCTTGCCGGAGCAGAGCGTAACAGTATAGCCGCATTTTTCGGGCATACCGTCAAAGCTGCCCTTGCGCGGCATAACGGTTACGGTTGTTTTTCCGCCGTCGCTCTTTGCCGTGACGGTAACCTCCGTAAAGCTGCCGGTCTCGTAGCCGTAAGTGATACCGTCGTCATCATAAAGAGTAAACGAGGTTTCGGACAGGGACGGATAAACGTTGAACGTTACGTTTTCAAAAGCATCCGTGCCGAGATGATTTTTGTCTGCCATTGTCGGGATAATCGCACCCGCCTTTATATAAAGCGGGCCGCCGATAAGCCCCTCTTTTGCGACGGGATAAGTCTTGCCGCCGTCAGCCTTTTCGCCTGTCCAGCCGTTTATCCATTCGCCTTCGGGGAGGGCAACTTCTCCGACGAATGCGGAGGTCAGAATACTGTCGCCGAACATATACTGGCAGGAGAGTTCGTCCGCATTTTTCATTGCGGGATAGTCCATAGACATTGCGCGCATAACGGGATAACCTGTTTCCGCCGCCTTGTGTGCCATTGTATAAATATAAGGAGCGAGACGGTAACGCAGCTTTGCATAGAAACGGAAGCAGTCGCGAAGGTCATCGCCGAGGTACCAGGGCTGATTCCAGTATGCCCAGTTTGAAAGCTGAGACCACGTCTGCATAAATCCGAAATGGATACCTTCTGCCGAATTTGTTTCCATATCGCAGCTGACGTTTGAATGTCCGCTGTAACCGAGGTTGAGCATTGAAGCGAGGGGCTTTGCGCCGCCGCCCGTGTCCCCTGCCCAGGTTGCCGCATATTTCTGAATACCGGTGTACCCGCCGGACGTATATATCATAGCTCGTCTTCCCGTATGAGCACGGAAGCCGAGACTCATCTGCTTTGCATAAATGAGCGGGAAAAGGTTGTGCATTTCTTCATCGCTCATTCCGTTGCCCCATTGACGGTCAGGGTGGTCGTCTATCTGATGGCAACCGTCCAGTTTGAAGCATTCCGCTCCGTCGTCAACGAACTTTTTCAGGTGCTCGAAGAACGGCTCCTCCAGCTTTGTGTTCTCATCCAGACGCGCTTTGGTTGCAAAATGAGAATCGTGAACATAGTCGTCATCGTCCCAGATAATTTCATCCGGCTTAACCTCATAGCCTGCCTGTCTCTCCTCTTCATAGGAAAGATCGTATTCGATACAGAGCCAGAGACTGAGATGAAAGTTTATTCTCTCCATCGCGCCGAGGAAGGTTGCGGATTTATCGCCCTTCTGCCAGGCGGGAACGGGATACGTTCTGCCGTTCCATTGCTTGTCTGTTCCGAAATGATAACGGTGATCGGCTGTCCAGCCGGGTTCAAGCCCGATTATATCGCAGGGGATGTCCTCTCTGCGGAAGTTCAGACAATCGTTCATTGTGTCGTTTATGTCGTTATTCTGATTTGCTACGAACGAAAGTCCGTATGCCCATTTCGGGAGCATTATCGGTCTGCCGACGACGCGCGTATATTCAAAGAGCATTTTCTCCGTTGAGGGCGCGGCGAAAAGGTAAACATCAAGCGCACCGCCCTTTGCGGCGATATGCAGCGTGTCCTTTTCCTTATGCCCGACGTCAACAGCGTGACGCCACGTCGAATTGAGGAGCAGTCCCCAGCCGTCGTGACTGTGTATAAAGGAAACGGGGATATAACATTTGACGTTGCGAACCCACATTTCCGTCGCAAAGCCTGTTTTTTCTATCTGACGACGGGTTGCGTCGCCGAGACCGTAGATCTTTGAGCCTTCATTATATGCAAGTCTTGCGTCAAAGCCCGCGCGGCGCTTTTCAATGCTTTTTGACGAGAGAAGCACCCAGCCGTTGCTGTCCGAAAAGATAAAATCTCCGTCCGGCGAGACTTCAAGCTTTGCATTTTTAACTTTTATAACGGTGTTTTCTCCGTTCTTCTCCGTTGAAAAATCAGGAGCGGGGAGCTTTTCGTAAATACTGTATCGGTTGAGCCCGCATTCTTTGTCGTCAACGTCGGCAATGCGGAGACGGATACAGCTTTCGGAAATTGCCTCCGCCGTTATGATGTTTTCGGAGGAGGAGGGGAAGTTTATCATATTTTTATACCTCGTTTGGGTTTGAATTTGAGACGTGAATGAAGTTTTTGTCTCTCCCTTCGGGGGAGAATTAAAGAGGATAAATCTTGCCTTGTATATCGATAAAGACGGTGGGTCGGGAGGGGATTTGCCGGTTTGCGTCAGCAAGCCAAGCAGGCCTCGCCGAGAGGGGCAAAGAGACCCGTCCCATATAATACCCGTTTGTGCAGTTATCGAAAAGTCTGTATATCCTTCCCGATAACCGAAGTTTCTTTT
>DLLG01000008.1:0-5447 GCA_002479075.1 Clostridiales bacterium UBA7568 | reverse complement strand
CCTTTTTGATAAGCCCTGTCTGTGCAGTTATAAAAAACTCTGCATATCATTCCCGATAATTGGAGTTTCTTTTGCCTACTTTTCTTTTCAAAGAAAAGTACGGTCGAAGAAAAGTAGGTTATCTTTGAACTCTGCCGCTGCCGCCGCCCTTTACGAGCGCATTTACTTCATCGACCGTTACGCGGTTGAAGTCGCCTTCGATTGTGTGCTTGAGGCAGGAAGCTGCGGTTGCAAATTCGATAGCGTCTGCGGGGGCTTTGCCGTTTACAAGGCTGTATATAAGTCCTGCGCCGAAGGAATCGCCGCCGCCTACGCGGTCAACAATATGAACGGCATATTTCTTTGAGAAATAGCATTCGCCGCCCGAATAGAGCATAGCTGCCCAGTTATTGTCGTTTGCGGTAATGCTTTCGCGGAGCGTGATTGCAACGGAGGAGCAACCGAAACGCTCGCAGAGCTGTTTTGCAACATCCTTATAGCCCTCTCTGTCCAGCTTGCCGGTTTCAACGTCGGTCGAAGCCGCCTTGATTCCGAAAACCTTGTCCGCGTCTTCTTCGTTTGCGATGCAGAGATCGACATATGTCATAAGCTCGCCCATAACCTTGCCGGCTTTTTCGCTCGTCCAGAGGTTTTTGCGGAAGTTGAGGTCGCAGCTGGTCTTGACGCCGAGCTTTTTCGCCGTTTTGAGAGCGTCCAGACAGATTTCTGCGGTACCGTCCGAGAGGGCGGGAGTTATGCCCGTGAAATGGAACCAGTCTGCGCCGGAAAGAATCTTTTCCCAATCAAAATCCTCTCTGCCGGCAGCCGATACGGAGCTGTATTTTCTGTCGTAAACGACCTTTGACGGTCTCTGCGAAGCACCCTTTTCCGCATAATAAATGCCGAGTCTCTCGCCGCCGCGGGCAATATCGGAAACGTCAACGCCTTCTGCGCGGAGCGCGCGGATGCAGCTGTCGCCGATCGGGTTTGCGGGAATTTTTGTTACGAAATGAGCGTCCTCGCCGAAGCGCGCAAGGGAAACGGCAACGTTTGCCTCGGCTCCGCCGAAAGTTGCGCAGAATTTGTCTGCCTGTTCAAAACGGAGATAACCCTCCGGAGCCAGGCGGAGCATTATTTCGCCGAAAGAAACTATTTTTTTCATTTATTTATCCTCCTTATTATCGTCGGGCGGGAGAAGACGGAAGGTGTCACAATCGAAAAGCACGTGAGCGCCAATGCTCCCCTCCTCGCACGAAATTTCTCTTTTACAGCCGCACTTTTTGCAGGCTATTTCAACCCTGTCCGGATGCGGGGTGACAACAAAGTCTCCTCCGTCGGGGCAGTCGCATTTGATTGCGTCGTCCTCCGCAAGCTCGCCGAGCGAGAAGAGAATCAGATCCTGAAGATGCGCATCGCCCCATTCTTCGTCCTCGGGCTTTTTTATATCGTCAAAGCTCTGATCGCCGAGAAGCTCCGAAAGCTCGTCATCCGACTTTTCGATCGCCTCTTCAACCTTCTTCTCGTCTCCGACGAAAAGAATATCCATTCCCGCATAGGGGCAGGGGAAGGTGAAAAGTTCTCTTGACATCAGCGTCTTTCTTGAAATGACGAAGCTGTGCGGCGAATCGCAGAAAACGCAGGGCACCGTAAAGCGGTATTTTCCGTCCGACGTTTTGTTTATCTGAAGCTCGCTGCCGCCGCAGTCACACTTTAATTTCAGCATATCGCCGGAGAGCGCAAGCGCACCGACAACCGTACGCACGGTGCCTCCGCATTCGTCGCAACGATAGGCTATGTCTATATTTTTCGGTTCAAGTATCATTTGATTTCCTCCCCGTTTTTATAGCGTTCGTAATAGAAAAGATATTGCTGCGCAACGCCCGCGTAATCGCCGAGGTCGCAAAGGTCTATCCCGTTTTTATAATATTTGTCAAGCACACGTTTTATCCATACGTCGATCGGGAATGAGGAGAGACGATGAAAACCGAAAAGCAAAGCGCAGTTTGCAACCTTCGGCCCTACGCCGCATATCTTCATCAGCTCTGCGCGCGCGGCTTCATCATCCATAGCCGCAATCAAGCCGAGATCCGTCTCGCCCGAAGCGACCCTCTTTGCCGCGTCGCTTATGTATTTTGCGCGGAAGCCCGTGCCGCAGGAGAATATCTCGCTTTCTCCGGCGCAGGCAAGCGTCTCCGCCTTCGGAAAGCTGTAATATATCTTCCCGCCGGATTCAAACGGCTCGCCGAATTTTTCGCAGAGCCGCGCGATAATTTTCTTTATCCTGCCGATATTGTTGTTCTGCGAGACGATGAACGAGCAAAGCGCCTCCCATTCGTCCTGCCGGAGAATCCTTATTCCGTCTCCGACGCGCATTGCGTCAAAAATGACGTCCCCGTATTTGCCGAAATGCTCGCCGATGTTCTTTTTTATGGCGTCGTAATCCTCGTCAATGCAGAGAAACTGCCGCCAAAGCTCTCTGTCCTGCCCGCCGTCAACCGTGACCGTATCGCCGCGGACGGAGATTTTTGCGTGCTCGCGCCCGACAGTTCCCTCCGCCGAGCCGTCCGCAAGGACGTCAAAGCGGAAGCACTGACCGCAGTCAAAAATGAGGGCGGGAGAAAAATTCCGAACGCCTTCAAAGGCAATTTTATCCGCAGAGAGAACAGCTGTATTCATAAATTCCTCCCGCAACCGTCGTTATCTATACAATTATGCGTTATTTTCGCCGTTTTGTCAACCGAGAGGGCATAAATTTAATCATTATTTAACGATTTTTTATTGTAATTACGAGAAAAAGATGATATTATTATGAAAGAAAATCGAAGCTTTTATTTTCGGAGGAAAAATCTATGAAATTAAAACTTATGACCTATAATATCGCCGCAACGCGCGATTTTGGCAAGGGCACGGGAAAACCGTTTGAATATGCCGTTGAAAAATACGCCGCAACGATAAAGGAGCAGGCTCCGGACATCTGCGGGCTCAACGAAGTCGATTATATGCTCGTCCGCAGCGGTAGAATAAAGACTACACAGGTTCTGGGCGGTCTTCTCGGCTATGAGGACGCGTTCGCTCCCGCTGTCACCTGGCTTTTCGGCGGCAAGCCTGGCAACTACGGTAACGGCTTCCTCTCAAAGCATCATATAAAAAATGTCCGCATCTGCCCCATCCCCGACCCGCTCACACGTGACGAGGACGTTTATTACGAGACAAGAGTCATCCTCAATGCGCTTGTCGATTTTGACGGCACGGACGTTGACGTTTTCGTTTCGCATTTCGGTCTTGCAAAGGCAGAAAGAGCAAACGCCGTCAAGATTATGGCAGAGCTCATCAAGGACAGCGAACACCCTGTAATCGTTATGGGAGATTTCAACGCTCAGCCGGATGATCCGGTTCTCGATCCTATCCGCGAGCTTCTCTCCGATACGTTTGACGTCTATCCCGATCAGAATGCAATCACATTCCCGACAAACCCCGAATTCGGCCCCGACCAGAAGATAGATTATATCTTCGTCAGCAAGGAATTCAAGACCGAATCCGTTGAAATAATAAACAAACAGCTCTCCGACCACAGAGCATACGTTGCAAACGTTGAGCTCTGCGTATAAACCCCGAAAGGAGACGGAGCGAAGTGGCAGAAAAGATATATACGATACCGATAAACGAGGCTTTTGACAAAACCCTTGAAAGCGAAACGCCCGATTGTCCGCTTTGCCTTATGCGCAATATGCTTGAAAAAAACGAGCTGGAGCGCATAACAGGCGCAGCGATGATGGAGCCGGACGTCCGCATCGAGACGAACAAAAAGGGCTTCTGTCGCAGGCATTTCGATATGATGACGGGCAGCGGCGGGAGCCGGCTACCGATCGCGCTTATGCTTGAAAGTCACATAGCCGAGACGGAAAAGGAAATCTTCTCCGGCGGCACCCTTTTTGACGGCAAGGGCACAAAAGAGGAGGAAAAGCTGGGAAGGCTTGAAGCCTCCTGCTATGTCTGCTCGCGCGTCGGCGACGCTTTTTCAAAAATGCTCGGCACGGTGATATATCTCTGGGAAAACGAGGAGCAGTTCCGCGATAAATACAAGGCGCAACGTTGCTTCTGCCTGCCGGACTACAAGCTCCTGCTCGCGGCGGGGAGAGACAATCTCCCGAAGAAAATGTTCGGCGAATTCTTCTCCGTATCGCGGGATATTATGAAAAAGTATATTCACGAGCTTGGGGGCGACGTCAGCTGGTTCTGCAAAAAGTTTGATTATCGCTATGATTCCGAGCCTTGGTATAATGCAAAGGATTCCGTTCCCAGAGCGATAAACTTCCTCTGCGGAGGCGTAAATTCCGAGGAAAACAAGTAAACAAATAATTCAAAAAATAAAGGAAGGCAAGAAAATGAAACAGTTCAGAAGAATAGGCATACTTACATCGGGCGGCGACGCTCCCGGTATGAACGCCGCATACAGAGCAGCCGCAAGAGCCGCTCTTGCAAGAGGCGTTGAGGTTTACGGTATCTATGAAGGCTATAAGGGGCTTATAAACGACAATATGGTGCTCGTCAAGTCTCCCTCCGATGTCTCGAACATCATCACACGCAGCGGAACCGTCCTCTACACAGACCGTTGTCTTGAATTCAAAACCGAAGAGGGTATGGCAAAGGCGATTGCCGTTTGCGAAAAGAACCATATCGACGGTATCATCGCAATCGGCGGCGACGGAACGTTCCGCGGCGCAACAGACCTTTCCAAGCGCGGCATACCGACGATCGGTATCCCCGGCACAATCGATAACGACATTACTTCAACAGACTACACCATCGGCTTTGATACGGCAATGAATACGGTCATCGCTATGGTCGACCGTCTCCGTGACACCTGCGAATCGCACGCACGTTGCGATGTTGTTGAGGTTATGGGGCGCTGGGCAGGACACATCGCCCTCCGCACGGGTATTGCAACAGGCGCAACGGCAATCGCAATTCCCGAAATCCCCTTTGACGAAGACAAGGCAATCGAGGACATCAAGAGAGCAAGAGCAGGCGGCAAGAGAGCGTTTATCGTAATCGTTTCCGAGGGTCTCCCCGGCTATGCGGAACAGCTCGCAAAGACCATTCAGGACAAAACAGGCGTTGAAACAAAGTTTGCCCGCCTTGCACACGTTCAGAGAGGCGGCTCGCCCACTCTTGAGGACAGACTCGTCGCTTCCGAAATGGGCGTTTACGCCGTTGACCAGCTTCTCGCAGGTCATTCGGACCTCGTTGTCTGCAAGGTTGACGATCAGATCTGCTGCACAGAGATCAAATATGCGCTGACTGTTGACAGAATGTTCAAAAAGAAGATCACTCCCGAAGAAATCGCTGCGCTCTCTCCCGAGGACAAAGCGTCGATGGAAGCTCGCTGCGCAAAGGTTCTTTCCGGTATGCAGCGCCTTTACGAAATCGCCGGCGAAATCCAATAACCTACTTTTCTTTGAAAAGAA
>DLLG01000004.1:439080-685150 GCA_002479075.1 Clostridiales bacterium UBA7568 | reverse complement strand
TGCTTGTGCTGGACGATGCTTTTCGCGTCGTGGCGCATTTCTGTCCCGTCGGATTCTCCGATCCGTTATTCCGGGGGGCAGTCTCGCAAGGAGCAATCACATACGAGGCAAGCGCAGTTATCAGCAAAAGTCAGGCACTTCGTGAGGGGGGCGCCGATATGATCAAATTGGAGGAAAGTTCTTTCCGCCGGCGCTTTGCGCCGCTCATCTGCACCGGCGTCCGGCTGGGGTATCTCATCTGCGTGGACACGGACGGTCATCTTCCAAAAATTCCGGCAGAAATCTGGCGGCAAATCGACCTGATTCTCGCAAAACAGCTTTTTATCGAAACAAGCCGTCAGGATAAGCCGTTTGAAACAACCGAGGATATTCTGATGCATTTACTGGAAGGCGGGTTTCCGTCTGCCTCTTATTTCCGGCTTCAGACCGTGGGCACATATCTTGCAGACTTTCACCCGTCCGCTTTTGCCCTGCTCGATCTGACCGCTTACAACAATCAGTATCTCGGAACGCGCCATCTGAAGGAAGAAATCGGAGAGCGTTTTCCGGATTCCCATTCCTTTCTTTATAAGGGCGATGTGTTTCTGTTTCTTCACAAAGATTGCGATGCGGCTATTTTCACAGAACTTGCGGGAGAATTCGGCTTGAAGGTCATCATTTCGGAGGCGATTCGCGATCTGTATGACCTCCCGGTGCTTTACCGCGCCGCGCGTGACGCGCTGGATATGATCATAGCAAGCAACTATCACGGTGAAAATGTCTGTTCCGTATCGCAACTGAGGACTCCGTTGCTTCTGAAAAATCTGGAGTTCCGCGATGATCTGATCTCTCTGGAACTACAGACACTTGCCGAGCACGACCGGGAGAAGGAAACGCAATACTGCGAAACGCTGTACTTCTATCTGATTTACAGCCGTTCGCCCAAAAAGACCTGCGACGCACTGTTCACCCACCGCAACACGGTTCTGTACCGTATCGGGAGAATCCGGGATGATTTCCTGGTTCCGCTCGATGATCCGGAAAGGTACACAGAACTGTTGCTCGGCACAGCGATTCTGCTGTATCAAAACGAAGGCCCGAATTTCTTTTTGCGGACAATGCCGCAAACGGATGATAAATAAAAAAGATTGAATCAGGGGGAAAACATCATGAAAGAAAACAGAAAATTATTGAAAGAAGTACTGAAGGACATCCGCCATGATATGACGGACGAAGAAGTGCTGAATCTTTTGGCAGACAGTAAAATTTCGGTCAGCCCCGAAAAAGAGAAGGAGAAATACACGCTCGGACAGCGGGCAGCCGATACCATTGCAAAATTTGCCGGCAGCTGGGCATTTATCTTCTCGTTTGCCGGCGTACTGATTCTGTGGATGGTCGTCAATGCCATTCTTGCGACAAAAGCATTTGACCCGTATCCGTTTATTCTTCTGAATCTCGTCCTGTCCTGCGTGGCAGCCATTCAGGCACCGCTGATTATGATGAGTCAGAACCGGCAGGAGGAAAAAGACCGCCGCCGCGCGGAAAACGATTATAAGGTGAACCTGAAAACCGAGATCATGATTGAAGACCTCTACGATAAAGTGAACGCCATCCTTGCCAAGCAGGCGCAAATTGAGAAACTGCTGTCGGAGCAAGAGAAAGAAAACGGGGAAACAAAGAAATAATAGATTTGGCAAATCAAACCGTCAGGAGGAAAACATATGATTCTCTACTATCATGTTTCTCCGAGAGAGTATTGCTTGTAAAACTGAAAATTGTCGTAGTCCTTCGGTTATGCTTTTTATTTCATCGTCGACCTGTAACAATACACAATACCATGCAGGAGGCACAAGCCCGAAAAAACTTCATATAACAAAAGCCACCCGACTTTTTGCGGTCGGGTGGCGGTGCGTGACAGCGGTTTGACAAACAGGAAATTGTCTCAGTCAAAGACCGTTTGCATACTTGGATTTTCAAGGGCTTCAAAGCACATCAATATTTGCTCCCGCGTACACTTTTCAACGGCAAGATTTGCTGGCAGTTCCTTCTTGCCGAAAAAAGAAATCGCTGTTGTTTCGATATTCTTTCGGAATGTTCCTCCCTCATATCTGCACAGGACAAATGCCTTTAGAACACCATAAGCATAATTTACCACATTGTACTTTCTCCAATCCAAAACAGCAATGAGCCTTTCCGCTGTTACGATCAATCCGGCTTCTTCATGAACCTCTTTTTCTGTATTGGATGCAATGGACTGATCTACATCACACCAGCCTCCCGGCAATGCCCATGTTCCGTTATTTTCACGGACAAGAAGGATTTTCTCATTGACAAACACAGCCGCTCTGGTATCGACTTTTGGTGTCTGGTAGCCGGATTCGCCGCAGAACAAATCAAGGACCTTGTTTACCGGAATATCTGTCTTCAGCGACAGCATTTCTGCCGCAATTTCCCGCAGTTCTTCATACCGTTCTTTGTCGTACTGATCTTTTCCGTATTGAAGCCCTGCCTGCGCAATGCTCTGAATACGAATCGCAAACTCGATCCACTTATCATTCATACAACTACCTCTTCAAATTTCGATTTGTCGGTATCTTACCCTTGTTCTTTTATATACATTCCAAACTGTTCCCGCATAGCTTGCAGGCGTTTGGTCACAGCGCTGTGCGTCTTATAGCCGAGCGCCTCCGCAACTTCCTTCTGCGTTTTACCGTTTTCCCGCATGATGAAAATCGCACGGTCATCCTCCGACAGTGTGGCAAGGAATCCGTCTCGCAGTTCCATATATGCTTCTTCCATACTCTCGACGGGGGAAAAGAAATCAGTAGCGCTTTCAACGGCATCCATGTTGCTTGCCATCACTGCTTCAAGTGACAATGCCGCGCCGAGCTGCGTATCGGAGTGCGTCCATCTTTTCAAAAAGTTGATTTTGTCGTGATTTTCACACACTGAATCATTGAAATCCTCGTGCGCCGTGAGCTTTGTATCACCCTTATGAAGCACCGCAAAGATTTCCGGCGTTTTCTGTGCCGTCATCAGTGCGTTGATCATCTCTTCCATGAAAAGCCCGGCGAGCTTGTCCACAACATCTTCGATTTCTTCATCGGTCAATTCTTCCTCTGTCTTTCCGTGTGCTTTTGCACAGGCTTTGAATCCGGCTTCGAGCGGCTCCTGCAGGTCGGAAAAGAATTTGTCAACAGAGGCTTTGAATTGTTCCTCATCGCCCATAATTTCGGCAACCATATCCGCAATGTACGCCGCGTCGCCTTCTTTCAGGCAGTTCAGCGGATAGTTTTTCGAGAAATTTCTCATAGAGCGCTTGTTGCCCGTTTCGGGAAGGAGCTTCAGCCATGACTGCGCAAAGAACTTTTTCGCCTTGGCATAAATCTGAAGTTGTGCGGGCGTATATTTTTTATCATCAAAGGCAGGGATACTTCCGGTAAAATCATGCGTTTCATAGTACGCCTGAAGCGCATCCCGCGTCTCTTTGTCGTATGGCATGGCGAGTCCTCCGTGGGGATTATTCTATCTGAATTAATTATACCATTTTTTCGGCTACTTTTCAAGTCGTTATACTTGCAATGCTCACGGTTTTATGTTATACTATACGTGAATGAAACGGTACAGTCAGGTTGACTTGTCACAGAGGTGTCATTACCATCAGGTTCTAGTGACTTCACGGTCATACAGGTTCAAGTCCTGCTACCCGCACCAAATGGGAATAATCCGAACCTAATCCTTATGGATTTTGGGTTCGGATTTTCTTTTTATCTTTGTAAATTGCCATCGGAGCGCCTATGAAACGCACGCAGACACCACAATTGATAAATGCCGTCGAGAGTGCTAAAAACGCATTCAATCCAATGATTACTTGGATTTGAAACAACGAATTGATAATTGCTTTTTTAAAAATTTGTGTTATCCTATAATCACACCGGTGAAATAAATTTTGGAGGTGCTTTTATGCAGCTTGATTTGGGACAGAAAATACGTGAGCTTCGCCAGCGCGACGGACGCACTCAGGAAATGCTTGCCGAGGCAATCGGAGTAACATCGCAGGCGGTTTCACGCTGGGAAGCAAACGGCGGATATCCGGATATGGAGATAATTCCTTCCATTGCTCATTATTTCGGCATTTCGATCGATGAGCTTTTCGGTTACAACAATGAACGTTCTAAAAGAATCGATGAATTGGCTGAAAAAATCGAATATATGAATTCTCAAAATAACGGCGTGGATATTAACATCGATGAATGCATTTCTTTGGCAAGAAACGCCCTGATTGAATTTCCCGGGAACGAGAGAATTATGCTCTGCCTCGCCTCGGCATTATACAATGCAGGATATGTCCGTCACGGAGAACATCATTTATCGGACGATGAAGGATACGACATCTTGGATACAGAAAAACATCGAACCTATGTGGAATGGAAGGAAGCAATATCGCTCTATGAAAAATTACTGAAAACTATGGAGGATGGAAGGCTGCGTCATCGCGTGCTCTGCGAGCTTACTCAGCTGTATTTGAACACGGGAGAGCACAGAAGAGCACTCGAAGTGATTGAAACGGCTCCTGACATTTACGGTTCAAAAGAATTTCTGAAAACGAAGGCAACAGACGGAAAAGAGCGTGTAAAAGCGCACGGAGAGGCTTTGCTGAAAACAGTCGAAGCCTGTTCCAAGCTTATGATAAGCGAAGTAATCGCTTCCGGAAAAAATATGTCTCCTGCCGACAAGGTGCAAAGCCTGCGCGGAGCGATTGACATTTTCGGCAATATCTGTACCGACGGAAATTACGGAATACATCATCCCTATATCGCAAGAATCTATACCTTGCTTTCAGTATATTTATGGGCGGACAATAAAAAAGACGAAGCATTTGAAGCACTGGATTGTGCCCTTGAACATTTCAAATGCTTTGAAAAATACTGCAAAGGCGCAGGAGATTATACTGCACCTCTTGTGCGTATGGTCAGATATGACGTGGCAAACGGCAACCCCCGTCCGCAAATATCATATGAAACGCTTGTCAATGATTGGCCTTGGTGGAGAGTGCCGGAAGAGTCGCTCGTAAGACCTGAAATACAGGCGGATCCCCGTTGGAATGAATGGGTGGCAAAAACGCAGTCGCGCGATAAAAAGCGCTGAAAGCCGTTGCCAAAGTCCTGCCGCCAATACTGCAAAAAGCCTTGAAAACTCAATGTTTTCAAGGCTTTTTGCTATTTTCTTTTCGTTGTTACGGTTTTCGAAGCGTATCATCCGTCTTCGGCTTTCTCCGCTGTCTGCGCTTCCCTTTTACACAGGTTATTTCCCGCTGAAAACGGGAAAATAGCTATATTCGCCGTAGTCTTTGAAATTCACCTCGCTCAAGGATGTCATATCGGCATCGGAAATGACAAAATCGAGCGTGGCGTTTTCCTTTATATGCCCGCGGGTCGATGCTTTCGGCAAAGCAATCAAGCCTAGCTGAAGGATATATCTGATACAAAGCTGTGCCGGCGAAACGCCGTATTTCTTCGCAGTCTCCGCAATTTCCGGACTTTTCAGCGCTTCCCCGTGTGCAATCGGCGAATACGCTTCAACAGCAATGTCGTTTTCCCGGCAGAACGAAATCAGCTCGCTCGGAATATTGCCGATGTGCGCAAGAACCTGGTTTACCACAGGCTTTATTCTGCAATGCGGGAGAAGACTTTCAAGATCGTCGTTGAGGAAATTCGATACGCCGATCGCACGGAGCTTTCCTGCCTCATATGCGTCTTCAAGCGCACGCCAGACCTCGCGGTTTTCTTCAAAATATCGCTTTTCTCCGCGCCATTGTGCCCAAGGCTGCGGCGCGTGAATAATCATCATATCGAGATAATCAAGCCCCATTTTTTCAAGCGTTTCATTAATTGATTTCGCAGCAGATTCGTAGCTTTTGTTTTCTGCGGCAACCTTGCTGACAACAAACAACTCTCCGCGTGGCACGCCGCAGGAGCGAACGCCCTCTCCGACGCCTCCCTCATTACCATATGCCTGCGCCGTGTCTATATGGCGATAACCGATTTCGATCGCCGTTTGTACCGCTTCCGCCGCTTTGCCGTCGTCAATGCACCAGGTACCAAAGCCGAGCAACGGAATATTTACTCCGTTTCCGAGCGTGATATATTTATCGAAAATCATTTCTTCTCCTCCTCTTTTTCATCTGTATCTTTCCAGATTTCCTTCGCCATACGAAAAACCGCCCAAGCCTTCGGCCAGCCGCAATAAAATGCCGCGTGAGTGACAGTTTCCGCAATTTCTTCTTTCGTTATACCGTTTTTCTTTGCGTTTATGAGATGATAGCGGAAGCTCTCGTCAACAAGCCCTTGCGCCATAAGCGCAACGACCGTAATCAGCGAACGGTCACGCAGAGAAAGCTCCTTTTCCCTGCTCCATACCTCGCCGAAAAGAACGTCATCGTTCAGCTCCGCAAATTTCGGTGCAAATTCGCCCAAAGCGTCTCTGCCCGCAGTCTGTTTTACCGACATAATAAATTCCTCCTCAAAGCTCTTTGTATTCTTCATCCGAAACAGGCTCACACCATTCGGTTTTGCAGTTTTTCCCCGGAACCTCAATCGCTATATGAGAAAACCAGCTGTCCCTTTTGGCACCGTGCCAATGCTTGACGTTTGCAGGAATCGTTATGACGATCCCCGGAGACAGGCTGATTGCCTGTTTGCCTTCCTCCATATACCAGCCTTCCCCGGCAGTACAGATAAGTATCTGCCCGCCGCCTTCATCGGCGTGATGAATGTGCCAATTATTGCGGCAACCCGGCTCGAAGGTAACGTTTGCGAGGAATACCGTATTACCCGCCTCCGTCAGAGGATTCAGAAACGAGGCTCCGCTGAAATACTTCGCATAGGCAGAGTTATATTCCCCCTTGCCGAAAACATTTTGTTTTTCAAATTCTTTTTCGTTCATATTCTTTTCCCCCTTGATTATTTCGTGACGCCGCTCTTGCGGAGCCAGCTTTCAATATTCCCGTCATTTGCTCCGGAAGCGCGTAGCCCGTTTGCAACGGTCGCACCCGGCTCGGCTGATTTTATATCCGAGACCGACCTTGAAACTCCGCTGCTTCCCGATGTACAAAAAGGAACGATCGTCTTGCCGGACAAATCATACGTGTCAAAAAACGTGTTTATTATTCGCGGCATAGTGCCCCACCAGATAGGATAGCCGATTATGATTGTATCATATGCGGAAATATCAATACTTTCGCTTCCGATCGCAGGGCGCGACGACGGATCGTTCATCTCTCGGTTTGCGCGACAGTTGCTGTCGCTGTAATTGAGATCGGCAGAGGAATACGGCTCGGCGGGAACGATTTCGTAAAGGTCACCGCCGGTGAGCGAAGCGATCTTCTCTGCCACAGCCTTTGTATGACCCGTGCAGGAAAAATACGCAACGAGAACTTTTGATTTTTGCGGTTGCTCCGGAATTTCGGGGTTTTCGGTCTTGGTGGTCTGCCCGGTGTCGCCCGCATCGGTCGCAAGCGAAATCTTGACGGTAAATTCGCCCGTCATCGCCGCGAATTTTTCAGCTCCACCATCGTCAAGCCCGCCGAGCGGGACAAGTCCGTCAGAGTTACGGAACGGGCGATAAAATATCGCAAGATTGCCCCAAGGGGAATACATCGTAATATCTCCGGATGCAGGCGTGCAGGCATCGGGTGCGTCCGACGCATCCCACGCCGGTGAACCTTCCGGCAGATATGCGATTTTTTCCGTTCCGCCGTAATCAGAGAAGGTCAGCGTAAGCGGCAGGCGGGAAACAAGGTCTCTGCTGACGGAGTTATCGTCAAGTGTGCCGTAAGCCGTTTGCCCGCCGAAGTCAAACCGGATCCGTGTTCCGTTTTTCGCGGGAGATTGTGTATTTTTTGAAGTCGTTGTCAGGTGATTTGGTGCGCTTGTACCCGTCGGCTCCGTCGTACCGCTGCTCGCCTGATTGTTGCCCCCGGAATTGCAGGCGCAAACCGTGCAGGCAATGACAAGCAGGAGTGCAACCAATGCCAAAAATAAGTTTTTCCTGTTCATAAAAGCCCCCTATATTGTTTTAATCGGCTTTGCGGGATTGCCCGCAACAACCGTATTTGCTTCAACATCTTTTGTAACAACGCTTCCCGCGCCGATGACGGCATTATCTCCGATCTTCACCCCCGGCAGAACGATCGCCCCCGCCCCGATCCAGACATTGTTACCGATGACAATAGAGCGCGAGGTGATATATCGCCGCTTGTCCGGCGCAAGCCCGTGATTTTCGGTAATCAGCTTTACCTGCGGCGCGATGAAAGCGTCATCGCCGATGGTGATACCGCCTCTGTCCATAAAGATGCAGCCGAAGTTTATAAACACACGCCTGCCAACCCGTATGTTGCGTCCGAAGTCGGTGTAAAACGGCGGATTTAAGTTGAAATCCTCTCCGACAGTCTGCCCTGTGATAGCAGTATAATACTTTCGTGCCGTCGCCGCATCGCAGATTGAAGTATTCATCTCCTGCGTCAGGCGTTTGGCAATCGTAATAATTTCTTTGATCTCTCCGTAATCCGCATCGTCAATCGATACAGGCTCCCCAGAAATATCTCTTTCAAGAATATTTTTCATAAATGATCTCCGAAAAATAAAGCGTGGATCAGGCTTTTGCCTTTCCACGCTTATTTTATCACTTAATTCATCATATGTAAAATATTTATTTTTAATCGTTAATTATAACTGCAAGGAATGTTCAACGAATTCAAGAAACTTTGCGGCACTCGGAGACGCGGCTTTGTACTTCTTCCATACGAGAACGCTGGAAAGCGAAATTTCGGGTTCAAACGGTTTCCACGTCATCTCACGGCTGTCATAAAGCTCGGTTGCCCCGCCGATTGTCAGCGCAACGCCTGCATTCTCGCGCACAAGAGTTGCAACGTTGCCAAGGAGATTGTGCGTGCCGAACACGCTCCGGCTGTGTATTGAAATGCCGAACGTTTCCTCCAATCGGCTTGCCATTCTGAAAGGAACAAAAAGACATTCGTTTTTCAGGTCCTCCTTTGATACAGAACTCTTTTGAAACAGCGGATTGTCCTTTGAAACAAGTACACCCCAGCGGTCTTTTACTGCAAATCGCAGAAAGTCGTATTTTGAAAGGTCAACCGCGGGCTCGATGAGAAGTCCGGCGTCAAGGAGCCCTTTCTCAATTCGTTCTTTCACGCTGTCGGCGGTTGCGGAATAGAAATCGAATTTCACCTCCGGATAATTTTTTGAAAATTCCATAGCAAGCCGCGCAAGTTGACGACTCGCCGCCGTTTCGCCCATTCCGATCGAGATAATACCGTTATAAGAAACAATGCCGTCCCTGAAATCCCGCTCTGTTTTTTCCGCAAGCGAAACAATCTCCTGCGCCCGTCCGCGAAGGAACCTGCCCTCTTCCGTGAGCGTCAGTGATCGTTTTCCGCGGACAAAGAGCTTTGCGCCGAGCTCCTCTTCGAGCTGCATAATCTGCTTTGACAGCGCAGGCTGGGAAATATGAAGAATTTCGGCAGCTTTTGTTATGTTTTCTTCCTGCGCCGCAACAAGAAAATATTTCAGCAATCTGTTTTCCATAATTCCCTCCGGTTATGATGATAAAGTTGTTATTACCGAATACAGTATACCACTTTCTTTTAAAAATGTAAATACCGATTTATCTTCTCCGCCTCAAACCAATCTCAGTGCTTGCGTGTGCGGAAAAATATTGAAAAAATCTCCCTGCCGCTTGACATTTTATTTTTTTGCGCTATAATGGATGCAGATACAACGATGTATATACAACCAAACTGTGCTTCGGAGGAAAATATATGGATATAACTGAAAGAAAGATAACGAAAATCGCGCGTGAGGCGGAAAAGCTGGTTCTTGTTTCCCTGCGGGATGACGGAGTCGGCACGGCGGAGATTGATCTCATTCACGCCCTGCGACATAATCCCGGCTGCACGCAGGCAAAACTGGCGGAAATTCTGCACGCAGACAAAGCCGCTATTGCAAGGAGAACGAAAAATCTCGAGGCAAAAGGCTATCTTATCCGTCGTGACGCCCCCGGCGACAGGCGCAGCCAACTGCTTTACCCGACAGAACTTGCGGAAAATCTGAAATCGTCAAAGGCGGAGATAGAAGCGTCGTTTTACGAATACCTGACCTCTGCCTTGACCGCCGAAGAAGCGGCGACCTTCGCAGCGCTGCTTGATAAGCTCTATACGGCGTCGAAAACCGAGAGCCGTGCAGGATTTCCTCACTTTATCAAATAATGAAGGCGATGATACATATGAAAAAACAAAAGACGTTTTGCCCGGATAAAATACTTTCATATTTTCGCGCTGAATGGCTTTCTCTCGCCTTCATTACCGTTTCCGGCTTGCTTTATAACGTCGGTCTGCTCGCATCGCCTTGGTTCGAGGGCAGGCTCGCCCAATGCCTTGCCGACATTCTCGGCGGAAGCAAGACGGCCGCGGCAATGGCAATGCTTGTCCTTGCTTATATCGCCGTCACGCTGGCGGTGCAGGCGGCGAGGTTCATAAAACGGTTTTATGTACGTCGCTTTGCCAACAACATAAACCGACGAATGAAAGGCATCCTTTACGCAAACCTTATCAGGCAGAGTCGCACGGCTCTTGAAAACGAGGGCGCCGGAGAGCTGATGACAAAAGCAATCTCTGATGTTGACGACTGTGTTGAAGGAATGCGCAAATTCACAACAGAAATCTTCGATACGGGCGTTGCCCTGCTCGGCTACGCTGTTATGCTCTTTATATATGATTGGCGTCTGGCTTTTCTCAGCCTGATTTTTACTCCGATTTCATACTTCTGTGCGGCACGGATGAAAAAACCGGTTCAGCACGCTGGAGCGACATATAAAAAAGCGGCGGGAGCTTTGAGCGGCGCAACGCTTGATCGTGTCGAAAACGCCGTAACCTATCGCATATACGGTTGCGAGGAGACGAGAGCGGAGCGATATGAAAAAACGCTTGAAAACTACGAAAAAGCCGCCGTCAAAAGCAATGTATGGCAGTCGGCTCTTCCCCCGCTGTATCTGGCAGCATCCGGCGCAGGCGTTCTGTTTATTCTTTGGTTCGGCGCAAAAAATGTGCTCGGAACAGGGCGGAGCGTATGGGATATAGCCGCGTTTACAACATTTCTCTCGTGCTTTACAAAGCTGACCGTCAAATCGTCAAAGGTTGCAAAGCTGTTTAATTCCGTGCAGAAAGCCGAAGTTTCCTGGAAAAGAATTCAGCCGCTTATGAAGTCGCCTGAGCGTCTTGACGCTCTTGAAATACCACCGGCAGCGAATGTAACAATCGAAAATCTCTCATTTGCCTATGGCGACGAACCGATATTTTCGGGACTTTCGCTTGTGGCGCATCCGGGAGATATAATCGGTGTGACAGGACCCGTCGCCTGCGGGAAATCGACCTTCGGACGCGTATTTCTTTGCGAAGAACCGTACGGAGGTTCGGTTCGGTTCGGAGAAAGCGAGCTTTCCGATATGGCTCCACGCAAAATCGCCGCTACTGTCGGCTATCTTGGTCACGACCCGGAGCTTTTTGCCGATACCCTGAAAAGCAACGTTCTTTGCGGCAAGGAAGATGACGCAATTCCGTACCTTTCCGCCACCGCACTTAAAGACGAGACACTTGCTATGGAAAACGGCATTGAAACCATAATCGGGACCGGCGGCGCACGTCTCTCCGGAGGTCAGGCGCAGAGACTTGCTCTGGCAAGGACCCTCGCCCATCCCCGCCCTGTAATGATTCTGGATGACCCGTTTTCGGCTCTCGACCGCAAAACGGAGGACACGATATTTGCAAATCTGAAAGAATACGCAAAGGATAAGGTCGTTTTTCTCATTTCTCACAGGCTTTATCACTTCCCTCAAATGCAGAAAATAATATTTATGGAGAACGGAAAAACTGCCGTCGGCACACACAATGAGCTGATGGCATCGACACCCGATTACCGCTCTCTCTACGAAAGTCAGAAAGGGGGCGGACATTATGAAGAGCAGAAATAAAAATGGCGTTTTTGCCGCCGTGCGCACAGCAGCTCTTGCACATCCCTTTCTTACCCTTGGCACGGTTCTTTGCGTGGCGGCGTCTGTCGGCGCATCGCTTATTCCCCCGCTGATTCTTGCGGGCGTTATAGACGATCTTACGGGCGGCATCCCACTTTCGTTTACGGCTGTACTTCTGTATTTCGGAAGCCTTGCGCTCGAGGGTATACTTTCCTCTGCGCAGGAGACTCTTCTTGTAGTCTTCGGGCAAAAAATGACAAGAGCTTTACGCTCTGAAATGTCGCAGAAGCTCACACGACTGCCGGCAAGCACGCTTGTTGCGCAGAATCCGGGCGAGGTTGCCGCGCGCTTTTCGGGAGACGTTGATACAGTTGAGGCACTTTTTACATCGGGCATCATCAGTATGGCTGCGGACGCCTGCCGTATCGTTTCAATTTTTGCCGTCATCATAGTTAAAAACACGGGGCTTGCGCTCATCCTGCTTCTTGTTCTCCCGCTCTTTGCTGTTTTCACACGGCATATACAAAAGAAAATGCTTGCAGCACAGCTCGAAAACCGTTGCGCTGTCGCATCGGTGTCAGGTCAAGTACCGGAAACTCTGCACAACATCCGTACAATCCGCACACTTGGGCTTGAAAGTTATATGGAAAAAAAGTATGACAGTCGCATAGAAGAGAGCTATGTCGCTGTCGAAAAAACAAATTTTTATGACGCAATTTATTCGCCCGTTGTTCTGATTCTGAACGCTGTCGTTGTCGGGATTGTTATGCTTCTTTCATCTTCCGGCAAAGCCGAGGTGCTGACGTTTTTCGGAATGTCTGTCGGCACATCGGTAGCCATAATAAATTACATATCCCGCATTTTCTCCCCTATCGAAAGCCTCGGTATGGAGATACAGACAATTCAGTCCGCAATGGCGGGGGTGAAGCGTATAGACGCATTTCTCTCTCAAAACGAGCGTTCTCTTCCAAAGGAGCGGAATACCGCCGCGCGAGGCGACGTTGTGCTTTCGGATGTAACATTCGGATATGGCGAAAAAACCGTATTGCAAAACTTTTCGATGACAGTAAAAGAGGGCGAGCAGGTCACGCTCATCGGCAGAACCGGCGCAGGCAAGAGCACTATTTTCCGCCTGCTTCTCGGACTTTACAAACCCGAATCGGGAAAAATCACCATAGGCGATGTTGACGTTTCGGACATTACGGACAGCGAGCGACGGGTCTGCATAGGTTGTGTTGAACAGCATTTTTCCCGTGTCCCCGGAACAGTGCTCGATCAGATAACGCTTGGCGACACCGATATTACCGAAGAGATGGCACAAAGCGCCGCAAGACTTGCCGGAATAGACGAGGCAATCCTTGCCCTTCCGGAAGGCTACCGCACACCGTGCACGGATGGAATGTTTTCGCAGGGCGAATGGCAGCTTCTTTCGATCGCACGTGCAGCAGCAGCCAACCCTGCAATATTGCTCCTTGACGAAATAACGGCAAATCTTGATGCCGAGACAGAAGCCCGTGTACTTGAAGCGTTGCGCCGTGCGGCAGCGGGGCGGACCGTGCTTTCGATTTCTCACAGAATTTATGAAAATCTCGGCGGCAGAACGATTGAGATCGGCGCAAAAAAATCAGATAGCCAAACTTCTGTTTAACCGTTATACAGCGCCGCTTATTATACTGCCAAAGCGAAATTATTTTATAAACGACGCAGTAAAAAATCCGAACCGAATCCACAAGGATTAGGTTCGGATTTTTGTTGTTTTATGGCATACTGTCAGAATTACACAAAGCGCATAGCTTCGATGTATCCCGGCATATGTCCGCTTTGTCAGATAATGACCTTTATTGTCGGATGTTCTCCGAGCTTTGCCGAAAACATAAAGATTACGGCGCCCTCCAATGTGCATTTCGGCATACCGCAGTAAAGTCTGTGCGGAGATACCTCGTCAAAATCGGCGTGAGTATGGCGTTCTCCCCATCTGTGCTGATAATACGAAAGATATTCGTTTATCATCGGCTTGTTTCTTTCGATTACGGCGATATTCTCCTCCGGGTTTCCCCTGTCATTCATAAAGAAGCAAACCGCCGCTTCGCAGTCCACAATTCCAACCTCAACCACCTCTCCCGAAAGGAGCTTTGCGGCAAGATCGGCAGTTTCGTCCGCATTGCGCAGATGCTCGTGCGTATGACTTCCGTGAACCCTATAATCGACGCTGTTTATGCTACTCCCGTTCACATCTATGAAAACGTAATGAACATCGGGATCACCGGGCTTTTCCTTTTTGTATTTTTTGGGGATCTTGAAGAAAGGATACTTCATTCCGTCGTCAAAATAATATTCGTCGGCGCCTTCGGTTATCCCGTGCCTTTTGAGAGCCTCAGAAAGTCCCTTTATTGCGGTATTTGCGGCATTTGAGCATAACAGCTTCTTCTCCATTGAATCATCTCCTTTTCAAAAAATAAGCGCTCCGATGTTTATTATTCATCTCCGCTATCGTCATCGTTAAAATCATCCAAATCGTCAACGTAATATTCATCGGGCTTTATCGGAATACCTCTTGATACGATCTTCTTTATTTCACGGATATTTTCGATCGTCATCTCGCTTTTGATATCGTTTGAAGCCTCGTCAAATGCGTCAAGAATGTTCTGCGGGAAATAGCCCGTATGCTTTATTATAACATATTCCTGAATGATATTGCTTGTCCAATCGTCTTTATCCTGGAAATCATTGTTGCGGATAAATGCGCTGAGAATTTCAAATTTCATATGCTCTTTCTTATACGGAAACTCGTCTGAAGATTTGGCATAGATACGGTCAATCTCCGTCAGCTCCGAGCATTCCTTAAGGAACGACAGAACCATATCAGGTATGCAGGTAAGACCCGCAAGCCTGTCCATATCGACTTTGATATTGTTTTTTGCAATATGGTCCTTCATTTCTTCAAAAAGCATATTGACAAGCGGTGCTTCATCTTCATCAGAGCTGTCGTCGAAATCAAACGGATCATCCCGCATCATCCTCGTCCTTACAGCCTTCCTCGTTTTCACCGTCTCGTCCATACAATTGTTATCGAGCTTATACCGCAGAAGTGCCATCTGATCCTCCGAAACTTTCGGAGTCGCAACGCCGGAATCCCCGATTTCAAGCATATCGTTCTTCCCGAGATTGTTGATTGCGTTTTGGGTATCGTAACCTTCGAAATGCTTCAAAAGCTCGGACAAAGTCACCCTGTTTTCCATAGTATATTTCAGAATGTCATATTCTTTGGAAGTGACAGAGTGCGGAATATCGCTCGGATAAAAGCAGGTCTTGGTGTAGTCAAACGTATTGTGCGGATAGATCTCGTCCATACTGTCCGTGCGCTTGAATTCCGGACAGTTGTAAAATGCCTCGAAATAAGATTTCAGAAGGTGATGACGATTTGTTTTTACATAAATATACCCTTCTTCCGTCAGATCTAACTTTTCCGGTGTCATCAGGTCGACAACTACAAGTGAAGGCGTTTGCTGTGTTATTTTACTTTCCAGTGACTCCACCGTTTTCTGCCCACACGATTTTGCAAAGCGCACCTCTGTTTCATAATCCTGCGAACCCATAAAAATTTCCGTACTGTTCGCTCTGATTATCTTACCGATATTCGCATCAAACTTTCTGTCAAGCTGTGCGTCACATTGAAGAATCATATGCCAATACATACCGAATTTTCTCGATGTGGTCAGCATTTTGATATACTCAGGTCCATCGGCAATATTGCAGTTCGCAAACTCGTCAAGAAAGCAGTGAATCTTGCGGGGGAGCAATTTTGTTGGACTTGCTTTCCCCATACGGACAACCGTCGTGTAAATGTCATTCATCATCAGCGAGATCAGGTCATCGCCGATCTTGGTATTACCGGACTGTATGACAATAACGGTCGGTTTGTTAATAAGATCTCTAATGTTGATTGTACTGTTCGATGACAGTGCATAGAGCGCAGGCTGACCGAATGTATCATAATGATTTTCAATAACGCCGAAATACGAAGCTCTTGTTTTATCAGCGTTATCTGTAACAGACATCATTTTTTGCGCAGAAAGACAACCGAACTGCTTGCGTTTGTATTGCGCTATGTTAAATAGACTACCGTTTCCATACCTGTCTACCAACCCGTTTCTCAACCAGTAGTGATTCTGGATGATATTATAGATCGTAAGGCATGACATAGGAATATCACCGCTGACCAAATCCTCAAATTTGTCAAGGATACAGCCGTTTGTATATGACATTGCACCCTGATACCAAATGGGATCGTCACAATCCTCAAGTGGCTGAATGATTTCGGAGATGCGGCGGATATTATTCTGCGCCTCCGAAGTAACGCTGTGACTTTCAAGGCATTCCCTTGCGATCTCCCCAAACGGATTGTATGTATCGGAGCGAGCCGCATCATCGCAATTGAGTATCTTTATATCGTAGCCCATATTCTTTAAATGGCTATACAGATTCTCAATTATCTCTCCGTGAATATCGACGATAACAAAGCTCGGCTTGCCTTTTGTGCTTGAAAGCGCACGGATGCTTTGCATAACAAATCGCGTTGTTTTTCCGGCACCCGTTTCGCCCTCCGTATATGTATGAACGATTTTGTCCCTGCCGCCATATATCAGCTTTCCTTTCTCATTTCGGTAGCAGCAAAGCGGAAACCAGTCGCCGTCAAGTGAGGCAAGCTCCTCGTCGCTGTAATATTTAAGATCGCTGTCATTGTCAAGGTAACCTACAACTCTAGCGTTCGGACAGTTTTCATATATATAGCTATCTATTTTTTGTTCTCTGTATGTATTCATATTTGCACCGCCTTTTCGATTTGATCCCTTTTATTTGAATTTCAAAGGGCATTTGCCAACATATCTATCATTGCATCATCACATAGTTTCAACAACTACTTCTTTTGATACAATATGTAATTCGTCCCCGGAAAACATTTGAAACAGCAGGTAAAGAGCAGACTCAATACCTTCACTATACTTTTGAAGATAAGTTTTTAGATATGAAAAATCTTCTTCCACAGCCAGCGAAATGATTGTTTTGGAATCGCCATACGATTTACCTTTAACTGCAAGTACAATTTCTACGTTCTGAAAGATTATAGTCATTTTAGAATTAAAGATTGGATTAAATAATTCGATTTTTATACCATTTTCTCCGCATTGATACTCAATGCTTTTCATCTTTGCATCGTGAACACAGCTGCTGTATAAAAATTCTTTCAATTTCGTAATGCTGTTTCTGTCAAATTTCATCATTGTTTCGCCTCCAATGCTACCGTGGCTTATATTGAATGTCATAGACGCCGATGTACTTTTTATGATTCGGTTCCGTTAAAATCCGATCTTCTTGCTCTTACGTTTATTCGATTTCCAAAGAATCGGATAGAAATTTGTCTCCGAGGAAACCGCCTTCAGCTTTTCTTCAAAGCTGTCATCCGAATAAAGTATGTAATGCGCCATTGCCCGATCGATGCCGGCTTTGTCCTTTTGTTTTTCCTTACCCTTTGCCGCAAGAATCAGATTTGCGAGTTCTGTTCCCGCATCATCGGGTCTGTCAAATATCATCGGCAAAAACGTGCTCTCGGCACAAAGCAATACATCGCTTGTCCTTTCCCATTTGCCCTTTTCCTCGCCATTGCCGAGCTCCCCGCAGGCATATATCACAGCGGAGATTGCCATCGCATCGCCGCACGCGGCTAGAGTTTTCCATATTTCAAGCGCTGCTCTCTTGTCCTCCGCCGTACCGATTCCGAGCCATTTCATTGAGGCGAGCAGCTTGCACGCACATTTCTCTCCGCAAAGCGCTGCCCGTTCCGTCTGAATATACAGCATCGGCAGATCAAAGCATTTCAGCTTTTCGATTTCGAGCCTGCGGATGAATTCCGCTTTGATCGCAAATGCCGGTTCATCCGCCTTTATTCCGTCGGCAATCATAAGAACGGCGTCTGATACCGTTTTCAGGCATTCCGCCGTTTCGACAGACAGAAGAATTTCGTTTTCCTCATCCGTCTCGCCGAAAATATCGAGAAGCAGCTTCAGAATCTTTTTCGATAAGTCCCTGCTCTCTTTGTTCAGCTCAAATTGCAATACCCCAGATACCGTTTCATAGTATTCGATCAGTATTTTTCTTTTTGTTATTTCTTTCATTTCTGCTTCTCCTTTCTTTGCTACCTGATTTACTTTATTTGTACTGACATAAATCAGTTGTTTATATAGCCGCAGTCTGTATGACCGTCGATCTCCCGTATCCAGCAATTCTTCGGGTTCTTCTCTGCGTGATACCATTCTGGCGAATAATGAAACCAGCGCAGAAGGAACGTCCTAAGCGTCGTCCCGTGTGTAAATACAAACAACGTATCGATCCCGTGGCGTTCGAAATCGCGATGTATCGTTCCCATAAACTGATGTATACGCACAGCAACGTCAAACGGGCTTTCTCCCATAGGCAGGCGGGCATAAAACTTGCCGAAGTTATCACGCTGGCGACGGTACTCAGCATACTCGACGGGAAACAGACGCCCCCAATCTTCCTCCGGAAGCGAATCAAACAAGCCGAATTGTTGTTCCGTCAGTGTGATATCCTCGCGAATGTCGCTGATGCCGAGCGATTTATTGAATTCCTCGCTTGTCTGCCTTGTGCGCAAATACGGACTGCGCCAGATCCTCGCACGTGTAAGGTCAACTCCCTTTGCACAGCAGTATTCCGCAAGCCACCTGCCCTGTTCTTCTGCCTGCTTCATACCGTTCTCTGTGAGCGATACGAGGTGATCAGGAACTCTCTTTTCGTAATTTTCGCCTGCGTTTGTTATCGACTCTGCGTGACGTATCAGAAAAATGTGCATCCTATATACCCTCCTGTTTTTTTAATTTGGCGATCTTGTGTTTGAGTTGTCTTTGTTAAATATGATCTGTCCCCTGTCAGTCGTCTTCGAGCAACTGTATTGCCTCCGCATACTTTTTCAGCCTCTTCTCGTCGCGGTCGGTTATATTATCCAGCCTTGTTGTATCGCTGTTGTGTCGCAGATCGGCAAGCTTTACCGCTTTTGATATCGGATTTTTCTTGATTTCAGCAACATATTCCATATACGGAACGTCATGGGCGTGTGTCATAAGCCCGATAGCCGCAACAACCTCGTTGTCAAAGCCCATATTCCGTATATCATCAAGAGTAATATCCGTATCCTCGACAACGTCGTGCAGCAGAGCGACGATCGTCGTCTTTTCGTCTTTCATCTGCTCCGCCAGATGAAACGGATGAAATACATACGGCATACCGTTCTTATCGCGCTGATTTCTATGAGCCTCAAAGCACAGATCCAACGCCACTTTTGTCATTTTTGTATAGATCATTTTGTCCTCCGATACATCGATACAGTCTGTGTTATTCGATTGGCTTTATCGTTCCGTACACCGGACAATCAAAAAAGCGGCCGCCGCAACCTGCATCGGGCAATATCCTTCGGGCTCACGCATAAAAGAGGCAAGTGCATATTTGAACTCGCTCTCGTTGTGTGACCGACAGACACGCAGGTAACGCCAACCGCCATTTATTATCAGGCTGTTTCTCATTCTGGAACACCTCCGGACAAAAACAGCGGAAAGCCTTTTGCTCTATTCAATTCAAGCTCGCGAATCAGATCCGCAATATTTCTTCTCATTGACCCGAACATTCTGCTTTCCTCCTTCCAATTCCGGTTTTGATTTCTTCGGCATTACATAAACTTGCCGCAACTTCTCCGATTATATCGTAACACACTTTCATACATTTGTCAATATACAAATTTCAAAAATCGAATCTGCAATTTTTCCGTCGAACAGGCGAGGCAATTTCAGAATAAAAAAAGCCCTGAAAGTGTCGTGCTTTCAAGGCTTTTGACTATTCTGTCCCGATTTTTTTCGGTCACATTGTTTTTATCATACCTTAGGATTTTACATATTACGCCCGATAAATCACCAGACATATCACCTGAGCAAACCCGTCCTCAACTATTTTCACATCATATATAATAGCCGGCGCATTGTTATAGTACGTCAACACTTCCGATTGAATTTCATATACTGTATCTTCAACAGAATCAATTCCCGGATGCGCTTTTATTTTTTCCTCAATCAACCTGTCACGCTCTGTATCGTTCACAAAAGGTTTCGTCAGCTCGTCCGGGCAGGCATCCGCTTTGTAAAAACTCGTTATCGATCCGCTTGCGGTAATATATACCTCGACCTTAATGTTGCATAACGCTTCCCTTTTTACCTGCCACAGCAGATAATAAACGGAATCTGAAGAATGAGGGCGATCCGCTTTAAATTCGTTGTATTGTGCGAAGTCAGCCAATTCGCCCATCAATGACTCAACGATTTCTTTCAGTTCGGCATCGGATAATTTATCGATATTGTCAATTTGAGGATAAGGAGATATATTGGAAAAACCAACTACCGCGCCCGTTTTGGCATCGACACTAATGCGGCGTCTTATAACACCGGGGTCTCCTTCGACTATTCCGTACACATCGTAAATTTCATTTGTCAAATTCGATTTCTTGCTTGAAATATACTGTGTGTCGAATGTCGCCTCGCCGATACGAATCACATAATCTTCGGAGCGGCTTTTTCCGGCAACAAAGTCTGCCGATTCGTTTTCAACAACATCGCAGATATAAGCGCCGCGTGCGCAACCGACAAGCGACAAAATCATTATCACACTCAAGATAATAAAGCCCACGACATTTCTTTTCATTGAGCAAAACATTCCGTTTTTCTCCTTTCCGACTTTGATTTTTATCGGCAAGCTTGCCCTAACCTTTCTGATTATATTGTAGCATCTTTTCACATATTTATCAATATACAAATTTCAAAAATCGAATCTGCAATTATCCCGTCGAATCGGTGGCGCAATTTCAGAATAAAAAAGCCCTGAAAGTGTCGTGATTTCAAGGCTTTTATTAAACATAGTATTGATTATTTCAAAACCGAAACAGCATCCTTGATCGTCTTTTCAAACGCCTCTTTGCCGTATTTATCAACTTCAGCTTTGTTCTTTTCTCCGTGTGTGAGACATCCGGCTCCGCCTATGCAACCGCCAACGCAAGCCATTCCTTCGATGAAGTTGGCTTGGAGCTTACCTGCTCTCTTCTGCAAAAGCGCAACTCTGCATTGCTCGATTCCGTCGCAGGCACAGGGTTTGAGGTCAAATTCAATGTTCTGCTCCTTGAGTCCCTCTGCAACCGCGTCCGAAAGTCCTCCGGAACGGGCAAATATTCTTCCGAAATACGAAGCGTTATCAAGAACACCCTCTTCAAGCGTCGTAATATCGACTTCTCTGCTGTCAAATAGCGCCTGCAACTCCTCGAATGTAAGAACGGCATCGACATACTGCTTGACGCTTTCCTTCTGTACTTCCATCTTTTTTGCCGTACAAGGACCGATAAACACCGTCTTGCAGTTTGCCTCGTGCTCTTTCACATATTTTGCAATCGTCGCCATAGGAGAAAGATTGCCTGAAACAAGCGGCACAAGTTCCGGGAAGTTTTTCTCAACATAGTTTACAAACGCCGGGCAGCACGAGCTCGTCAAAAATCCTTTTTCAGCAAGCTCTCTCGACTCAGACTGTGCAACCATATCGGCGCCGAGAGCCGCCTCGATTACGGTATGGAAGCCAAGCTTGCGAAGCCCCGTTATCACCTGACCAAGCTTTGCGTAAGTAAACTGGCTTGAGATTGACGGCGCAACTATCGCATATATTTTGTAGTTCTGGTTGCCGTGGCTTCCCTTCAGCATATCGATGACATTCAGGATATAGGATTTATCGTTTATCGCACCGAACGGGCAGGCATAAACGCACGCGCCGCAGGAGATGCACTTCTCATTATTGATGCAGGCCTGCTTATCCTCGCCCATTGTGATCGCGTTGACCTTGCACGCGGTCTCGCAGGGACGCTTATAGTTATGAATGGCGCTGTACGGGCAAACTCTGGAGCAGGCTCCGCATTCGCGGCATTTGCTCTTATCAATATGTGCCACGTGGTTTTCATCAAAAGTTATAGCGCCGAACCTGCAAACGTCCTCGCAACGGTGAGCAAGGCAACCGCGACAAGCGTTTGTTACCTCGTATCCGCCCATAGGACATTCGTCGCAGGCGATATCAATAACCTCTATCGCATTGGGATTCTGCTTGTTGCCACCCATAGCGAGCTTGACCCTTTCCGCAAGAATTGCACGCTCTTTATAGACGCAGCAACGCATCGTCGGCACTTTGCCGGGAACAATTATCTTCGGTATATCGAGAAGATTGTCCTGCAAAGTATCAGCCCAAGCCTGCTTTGCAACCTCCCTCAAAACTTTGTATTTTAGATACTGTACTTTTGTATCGAATTTTCTCATAAACAGCTCCAATCAGAAATAACTGACTTTTATTCGTTTTCCCATTTGCTTCAGGCATTTTGAAAGCTCTTCGACAAGGTTCATCTTGATGTTGAAATTTATGGGCAGATCCGGATTCTGATGTGCGGGGTTGACCGCACGACCGACGTAAAAGTTTATATCCGTTGCCTCTTCAAAAAGCATTCTGCAAATCATAGACGCGCCGTCGTGCCCGAAGCTCCATTTCTCGTAGAGCTTGTTCTCTCCGAGTACATCGTGCGCATATTCAACGACACGGTTGACCGTTATGACGCCTTCCGTAACAAGGTCAACTCCCTCGATTTTTGCAATCGGCGGAATATCCGAGCGGACAAAGCTGATGTCAGCCTCAACCTTCTTGCCGAGATATTTTGCCGCAATAGAGGAGGTCGTTCCGCCGCATACGATATGTTTGCCTTCCTTTGAAAAGAACAGCGCCATCATACGGTTGCAATCGTCTCTGTCCCGCGGGGGACCAAACAGCATATTCATCGGCACGCGTTTGCGTATTTTTATAACACACGCGGTTGCGTCGTCGCCCGGACGATGCCCGTACAATTTGTCAACCTCGTCAAGAAGTATCGTCGAAAGCGTTTTCGCCGTATATCCGCCGGCGACCGTCGCTTCCATAAACCCGATAATATCCTCTCGCTTCCAGCCGAAATTATAAGCCAGACCTATGCCTGCGTGAGGACAACCGTCGCTCATAGCTATAAATATGTCATCCTCCTGAAGTCTTATAACAGAATGATATATCTTCTTTCCGCCGATGTTCATCTCGGTTTTCGGATAATCGAAGTTATTGCCGTTCCGAATAAGAATCGTGAGAGGATTATCATACTGAATCAGCTCCATCTCGCGATTTTCAACAAGGTGCATAATCGTAAATGTCGAATATGCAACACCTCTCACGGAGCAGATCGGAAGCGTCTGTGCGATAGTTTCGACGCAGTCTGAAAGAGAGAGTCCCTCAGCCATCATCGTTGAAATGATTTTGCTCGTCAAAGTCGAAAGAATACTCGCCTTAACCCCGCTTCCGAGCCCGTCCGCCAGAACGATGACTGTGGAATTTTCGCCCTGTTCCACAATGTCAACGTGATCTCCGCAAAGCTGCTCGCCTGCGTGATTGATACTTTTGTAGCCGATGTCGGCGCAAAGATCATTCATCTGAAATGCTCTCCTTCAGTTTTGTCAGAGCTATCTTCGTTTCGGCTGCGGTCTCGCCGAGCAGTGAGGCGATCTCCTGCACGATGCGCATTTGTTTATCTACGACCTTATCCGCCGTTTCAACCGTCTGCGTACGTTGTTTTTCGCGCTTCTCGCGTTCTCTTTCTTCCTCCGTCACATCTCTCATTATGCAGAGAAGCATATGATATGTGCCGTCATAAATGACCGTTTCCTCAACGTATCTGTTGTATTCGGCGAGATACGTTCTGCGGTTGCGGACGCTTTGCTTGCTTTCAAGAACCTCAAGAAACGGCTTCGGATCAAGAATACGAACAACCTGATCTCCGAGAATGTCCGATGCGTGTCTGATATTCATAATGTTGCGCGCAGCAGGATTTATCTGCTGAACTTCAAGCGCATCGTTTACAACGATCAGCGCATTCGGTGTGTTTGAAACAATGCAATCCGAAAAGCTCTCGGCTTTGTCTTTGAGATAAGGCAGACACATCGAAATCTCCGCCTTGCCGTGATAAATGGCGATCGCCTTCTCTCTGCACGTATCATAGCCGCACGAACCGCAGTTCAGCTCGTCCTCCGGGCGATTTTTGCCCATTTTCTTAAGTATTTCCTTGATCTCTATCTCGGACGGCATACCGTTTCTCCGCTCTATCGGCTCAAAACGCTTTTTGAGCTCGAGCGAATCCGGCTGTCTGACATCAAAATCCTCTTTTCCCGCATAATCGGCTACGGATTGATAGTCTATTACGGGCGAGCGATGATACTTTTCCATAACCGGTCCGCCAACGCAGCTTCCGGCACAAGCCGACATCTCAACAAAGCATTTATGAACATTTCCGCGCTCGATCTCCTTCAAAGCGGCAATGCAGTTCTCAATGCCGTCAATGGCGAGGTACGTATAGCCTTCGGCGTTCTGCGCCATAGTTTTGAGTATTCCTCCCGCCGTCGGGAAAAAGCGTGCACGACTGTTTTCATTGTTGTCCATATCGGGCTCGAGCTCGATATTCTCTGCCTTCAGCCATTCCGTAAGCTCCTCGAATGTGAGTACAGCGTCAACTATGCCCTCGTAATGCTGTGCCTCGTCCTTTTTCGAAACGCACGGACCGATAAATACGGTCTTTGCCTCCGGGTCTCTTTTCTTTATCTCCGCGCAATGCGCCTGCATCGGAGACATAACGTCCGCAAGGCAAGGCAAAAGCGAGGGAAAATATTTCTGAACAAGAAGGTTTATCGAATGACAACACGAAGAAATGACAATATCTCTCGTTCCTTCCGAGAGCATTTTTTCATATTCGTTCTTTACGATCGTCGCTCCGAGAGCCGTTTCTTCCGCTCCGGCAAATCCGAGTTTTTTCAGCGCCTTTTCAATGCCACCGATACCAATTCCGTGATAATTTGCGATAAAAGACGGCGCAATGCTCGCATAGACCGGCGAGCCGGACTGGATCATAACTCTGACCTTCTCCGTCTCGTCAACGATCTGCTTTGCATTCTGCGGGCAGACAACAAAGCACTGACCGCAAAGGATACATTCGTTGCCGATGATATGCGCTTGGTTTCCGGAAAAACGTATGGATTTAACCGGGCAATGACGAATGCATTTATAGCAGTTTTTACAGTTTGATTTTTTGAGTGTCAAACATTCGGGCATAGTCATCCCTCCTTTGCTTTTTCAACAGCAGGCAGAATAGTGTTTTCCCAAAACTCGCCGAAGCCCTCAGGAGTAATGCCTGTATAGACATCATCTCCGACCGTAATCGTTACTCCGACCCGGTTGCACCGACCGGAGCAAAATGCTCCGGTAAGTACAATTTCGTCTTCCAGCTTGTTTTTTTCTATTTTTTCTTGCAGCAGCTCGACTATTCTTGGTGCACCCTTGAGATGGCACGAGCTGCCAACGCATACCTCAATGATTATCATATCTCAGACCTTTGCCTTGATTTCTTTTTCAAAAAATTCCTTGACCGTGTCCGGAGTTACCGAATAGAACTTGTCGTCAACTGTAACGCAGACGCCGAGCTGGCATTTTCCCATACAGAATGTTCCTCCGAGTTCGACCTTATCTCCGAGACCCGCTTCGTTTATATAATACTGAAGCCCCTCAACAACCTGTCTTGAGCCTTTTATATGACAAGAAGAACCGATGCAAACTGTTACTTTCATTTTTATACCCTCTCTTTATTCATAATCAACGACGTTCACCCAAGAATGGAGGAACTCACGCTCTTTTTCGTTGCCCTTGACCGTCTGCGAAGCTGCGACGATCGGCATCCATTTCTGAACATACTGTTTTTCAGTATGGCTCTTTGCACAGAACATATCGAGATACTTCTCTGCGCCGTCGATATCGCCGTTCAGCCAGAAGAGCAAATATGTTCTTGCAACGTCTGCGGAAGCATTTCCCTGCGTTGCGTGCGACCAGTCTATAACATAGGGCGTGCCGTCATCCGTGATGATGATATTCGACGGGTTGAAGTCGCCGTGGCAGAGCTTTGTATGTTTCGGCATACTGTCAAGACGGGTATGAAGCTCATAGCGTGTCGTTGCGTCAAAATCCGTCTGCGCGATCTTGCGATTCATCTTGTCCTTCAGCTTTGTAAGGAGCGGGCAGTTCTTAGACTGCACTTCGATCTGCAGATTGACAAGAAGTTCAAGGTATTCGTCCTTTTTTTCCGGATTTTCCTGCATAAGCTGCGCAAGAGTCTTTCCCTTGATATAATCCGTAACAATCGTCCATTTGCCGTCAATAACGGTTACCTCGTGAATTTTGGGGATATTGAGTCCCGTCTCCTCAACTCTCGCCTGATTCAAAGCCTCGTTCAGAACATCGGCTTTGGAATATGACGCGTCGAACACCTTCATACAGAGGTCGCCGTCACGATAGACCGTTTTGTTGTTTCTGACCGCAATTATTCTGTCAAGTTTCATATTATATCTCCTCCTTACGCCTTTTTGCCGCTTTTTGCACGGCTGTATGTCCGTTTGAAATTGTGTGCGTCGTCCGCTTCATTTGCAATATCGGTCGCCTTCGGCATTTCGGGTTCAACGAAGTGGTTGCCGTAGTAAGCGTTCAGATACATCTGCTTGATCTCGCTCATAAGCGGATATCTCGGGTTTGCGCCCGTGCACTGGTCGTCAAACGCCTGCTCTGTCATTGCGTCGAGACGTGCAAGGAAGTCGGCTTCGTCCGGAACGTAATCTCTTATAGTTGCCTTTATTCCGACTCTCGCCTTGAGATCGTTTACAGCCTTTATAAGGTTTTCGAGCTTCTCTTCGTCTGTGTTTCCGCCGAGTCCGAGAGAATCTGCAATCTCTGCATATCTTGCAAGCGTATGCGGATGGTCGTACTGAGAGAACGTGCCCATCTTGACAGGCGCTTCGGCAGAGTTGAAACGGAGTACTTCCTCAAGCATCAAAGCGTTTGCAACGCCGTGCGGGATGTGATGGAATGCACCGAGCTTGTGTGCCATAGAGTGGCATACGCCGAGGAAAGCGTTTGCAAACGCCATACCTGCCATAGTTGCCGCATTTGCCATCTTTTCTCTTGCTTCAACGTCAACCAAGCCGTTGTCGTAAGCTCTGGGGAGATATTCGAATATCGTTTTAAGGGCCTGCTTTGCAAGACCGTCTGTGTAATCGGTTGCCATTACGGAAGCATAAGCTTCAAGTGCGTGTGAAACCGCATCGATACCGGAGGCGGCTGTCAGTCCTCTCGGAGCGCTCATATGGAAATCCGTATCGATTATCGCCATATTGGGGAGCAGCTGATAGTCTGCAAGCGGGTATTTGATGCCGCTGTCCTGATCGGTAATAACGGCAAAGGGTGTTACCTCTGAGCCTGTACCGGCGGATGTCGGAACTGCAATGAAGTATGCCTTTTCGCCCATCTTCGGGAATGTATAAACTCTCTTGCGGATATCGATAAAGCGCATTGCCATATCCATAAAGTCTACGTCCGGATGCTCATACATTACCCACATAATCTTTCCGGCATCCATAGCGGAGCCGCCGCCGAGGGCAATTATTGTATCGGGCTTGAAGGAGCGCATAAGCTCTGCGCCGGCCTTTGCGCAGGCAAGCGTCGGATCCGGAGCAACGTCAAAGAACGTTTCGTGTACTATGCCCATCTCGTCGAGCTTGTCTTCAATCGGCTTTGTATAGCCATTGTTATAGAGGAACGAGTCTGTTACGATGAACGCTCTCTTTTTGCCCATAACGGTCTTCAGCTCGTCAAGAGCAACGGGCAAACAACCCTTCTTTATGTAAACCTTTTCGGGGGCACGGAACCAAAGCATATTTTCTCTCCTTTCGGCAACAGTCTTTATATTTATAAGATGCTTGACACCAACGTTCTCCGATACGCTGTTGCCGCCCCAGGAGCCGCAACCGAGCGTAAGCGACGGAGCAAGCTTGAAGTTATAAAGGTCGCCTATGCCGCCCTGCGAAGAAGGTGTGTTTACGAGAATACGGCACGTCTTCATTCTTGCCGCAAACTCATCGAGCTTTGCCTGCTCTGTTGCAACGTTGAGATATATGGAGGATGTGTGACCGTAGCCGCCGTCGGCAACGAGATGCTCGGCTTTTGCAAATGCGTCCTGAATGTCCTCTGCTTTGTACATAGCAAGAACGGGAGAAAGCTTTTCGTGAGCAAATTCCTCGGAAAGCTCAACGCTCTCAACCTCGCCTATGAGTATCTTCGTCCCTTCGGGAACCTTCACGCCTGCAAGCTCTGCGATCTTTGCAGCCTTCTGACCGACAATCTTTGCGTTAAGTGCGCCGTTTATAAGGATTGTCTTACGAACCTTTTCCGTTTCTTCGGGATTCAGGAAGTAGCAGCCTCTTGCTGCAAATTCGGTTTTAACTGCGTCGTAAACGTTTTTGTGAACTATAACGGACTGCTCCGATGCGCATATCATACCGTTATCAAATGTTTTTGAATGAATTATCGAGTTGACGGCGAGAAGGATGTCTGCGGTTTCATCAATGATCGCAGGTGTGTTTCCCGCGCCAACGCCGAGTGCCGGCTTGCCGCTCGAATATGCCGCCTTGACCATACCGGGACCGCCCGTTGCGAGAATTATGTCGGCTTCCTTCATAATGAGGTTTGTCATATCGAGAGACGGAATATCTATCCAGTCTATAATGCCCTCGGGTGCACCAGCCTTTACAGCTGCGTCAAGAACGACCTTTGCTGCGGCAATCGTAGATTTTTTGGCTCTCGGATGAGGGCTTATGATGATCGCATTGCGTGTTTTGAGTGCGATGAGAGTCTTGAAGATAGCGGTCGACGTCGGGTTTGTCGTCGGTATGACTGCCGCGATCAGGCCGATAGGCTCTGCGATCTTCTTGATTCCGTATGCCTTGTCCTCTTCAAGGACGCCGCAGGTCTTTGTGTTCTTATATGCGTTGTAAATGTACTCGGCAGCGTAGTTGTTTTTGATGACCTTGTCTTCGACTACGCCCATTCCCGTTTCTTCAACAGCCATTTTTGCAAGCGGTATGCGAGCCTGGTTTGCGGCGATTGCAGCAGCCTTGAATATTTTGTCAACCTGCTCCTGCGTATACGTTGCAAATACCTTCTGCGCCGCTCTTGTGCGGGCAATTGCTTCTTCAAGCGTTTCGACGCTTGAAACGATCTGTCTCTCTTTTACTTCCATAGAAACCTCCGTGATATAGTTTTTTATTCTGTTCTGTTTCGAAGATGCGCAAGCGAAAGCGCAAGATTTTCATATTGCACCGTCACCTCGTTCGGAACATCCAGATGCGACGATGAAAAGCACCATATTGCGCGTATCCCGCTTTTAACCATTTCGTCTGCCACTTCCTGTGCTACTGCCGGAGGAACCGTCAGAATGCCGAGTTCAACCTGATGCAATGCGCAGTACGAGCGAAGCTCGCTGATCGGTAAAACGTTCTGTCCGCATTTGCTTTTGTTTGAATCAAATGCTTTCTGAACGTTTATTCCGTATTCGGAAAAGCCGCTGTAACCGAGAAGTGCGGTTCCGAGCTTTCCCGCTCCGACTATGATCGCTTCTCTCGGAGCTCTTTCGGACAAGACGTTTTCAATACCGTCCGTCAGTTCCGAGACGCGATACCCGATCTTGGGCTTGCCGTTACCGCAAACCGAAGCCAAATCCTTTCGCACCTGAACTTCGCCAAGGGAAAGCTCTCTCGCAATAGACGTTGCCGATATTTCAGTATGATGTGGCGGGAGCGACTGAAGATATTTTAGGTAAGTCGGCAATCTGCCGAGCGTTGCTTTAGATATCAAATGCATCACCGTTCCTTTCGATAACATTATAAATCATCGGAACGGAAAACGGAATTGTTGTTTTTGCATATCGGTATTGTATTTATCGATATAACACGGAACGAAAAAATCCCGAAGGATCAAAGGTCGTTCGGGACGTAGCGATTACGTCGCTTTTCGCAAGCCAAAAAGCGTTAATTTTTCCCGAACAGTTCTCTTTTCACGCGGCAAAGCTCTGTGACAAACGCTTTGTCGAGTTCGGTAAGTTTGTAATCTTTTTTATAAATCATCAAATCTTTATATTTTTTGCGATTTTCGGCGCAACTGCGCTTAACAAGCCCGAAACGGTCAAGCAATGTTTCCGAAACCGGCGATACCCACATAAACGTATCCGGATTTTTTGAAAGCAGATCAAACTGGCTTGCCCGCTCGAACACAAATATTCTTTTCTCCATTTGCGGCAGTTCTTCTTTTTTTACTTCAACCAGAGGAAGCGACGGAACGTACGGGTCTGCGTGAGCTATCTCGGTAAAGTCCGTCAGATCCGAAAAATGTACTTCGTCAAGCGACGCAAGCGGAGAATTCTTGCTCATAACAAGCTCGTAATTAAACTCCGTAACAAGCTCGTACGCAAGCCCCTTGCTGTCCATCATATCTTTGTAATATTTGTCATACTGCTCTGCATAACGGATGATTCCGAGGCGATAATCCGCCTCAAGTATGTTCCTTATTGCTCTCAGGGAGTTTGTTTCCTTATAAAATATTTCAAACCCGCTTTCGGAATTCAAAGTGCAGGAAAAAGAAGCAAATGCGTCGCTTATATAGCTTGCTCTCGGAACAGATATTGAAAACCGCTTCTTTTCCGCATAATTTTTGCGGAACATATTCTCAACCGTATCGACCTGCTTGAGAATTCTTTCGGCATATTTCAGAAACTCCTCGCCCTCAGGAGTAACTTTCATTCCCCTTGCGGAACGCACAAAAATACTGACGCCGAGAGAAGTTTCCAGATCCTTTATGCAACGACTGAGGTTCGGTTGGTCCATATACAGCTTTTCCGCAGCCTTATTTATCGATCCGCTTGCGGCAACCTCAACGGCATATTTCAGATACAGCAGATTCATATTATCTCCTTCGATTTTGCATATATTTCGTTTTAAGCAGCGCCATCCGTTATCGTTTTTTCATAAAACAATTCAAAGCCGACACAGATTCCGATCGTATTATATCACGAAGTTTGTCTCCTTTCAATACAATATAAACATAAAAGCCGCAAAAGCAAGAAATTTTTATGGTTTTATATGAAAAAAGCCCCCTTCCGCAGAAGAGAACTTTTCTTAAAACGATTCCCCGCCCAAAATGAGCGGGGACGTTTTGTTATGAATGATTGTAATTGACAGTAGCGTCTGATCCGTCGGCTTATTTAACGAAATCAGGTTTATATTCGGTAGCGGTTTTCCACACAACTCCGAGTTTTACGCCATCTCCAAGGACATTGTCAGAAACCTTGAAAGTCGCATCGGCAGCCATAGTAAATCCAGCCGGATTATAGAAAGCCATAAGAGCCGTACCATTCTCAACCTTATTGCCGCTAATTACAACATTGCCGAGCGAGCCATTGCCGATTGCACAAAGCATAATTGCATCGTTCTTCAGCTCACCCTCCTTATTTGCGCTATTGGCAACACTCATATCAAAGGTGTTGTTAATGACCGTCAGCTCTGTTCCGGAAGTGCCCTGCTCCGCAAGCTTGATGGGGCGGGAAGCAGTAAAGCTACAGTTCTTCACAGTAATATCGCAGCTGCCCGTATTGCAGAACCACAGCGGGTTGGAGTCATTGGGAGCCACCTTGTTTGTATAAGCGTTGAAGGTGCAGCTGTCCAGCGTGAGGCTGTCGGCAAAGAAGCCGCCATTCTGAATCCAGATGCCATTGAAAGTGCTGTGGTCAAACAGAACGCTCTGGATCTTATGCGCAGCGACGCCGCCACCCAGCTTCTGGCTGTCATTCCAGCTGAAGCCGCAGCGGAAATAACCGTTCACGGTAAAGTCCTTGGTAAATACAACATTCGATGCATCGGGGATCTTGATCGTAATAGAGTTCGGATCACTCGACAGCAAGCCGCCTTCGTTGTTGTCGTTGACAGAACCGCTGATGTACAGGGTGATACCGGGTTTGTTGGTGTTAGCAAGATAGACCTTCTTGCTTTCGTTCCAGACGCTCGTAACCACTCTGCCGTCATCGAGCTTCTGTCCAACATAATAGTCGCCGGTCACACCGGTATAAACATCAGCTATGCTGTTATTGCCGATGGTAACGTCACTATCCTTGAGGGAAAGAGCGCCAATGTCCAGATACACTACCTTGACGTCTTCGGGAATTTCGGTCAGAGCATTGAACTCATCGAGAGTATAATGCGCTGTACCGGCATCCTTATCGTACTCATTGCCATTGCTGTCGAACTCGTAGTCAAGCTGAGTTGCATAAACTGTAATGCCAATTCCGTTAATAGACAGGTTCCGATATTCATTGCCGGCAGTTTCCTGCATATGGCCCTCAATTGTAAATTCGCTGCTTTCGTTAGCTTTCAGGCTGGCAAACGTATTTCCCAGCGTAACACCGTTGATTGTCCAATCAATTACTTTGTTCAACTTGGCGTCGCCGTTGATACCTGTGATTTCAATGGTATACTTGAGTGCAAGGTTGCCCTTGTTTACAACTCTGAGCTTCGGAAGGCTGTATGTACAACCCGGTTCCCAGAGAATCTGCGTTCCCTCTGCGGGAACCTCGCCGTTTACGAGGAACTGAAGCTTCTTGCCGTCCGCGGACTTCCAGGTTGCCTCGGTTTCATTTTCGTCCTTTGTGAGCATTTCGAGATCAACATCAAGATTACCGGATTTGATCTCGTTGACATTTGCCGTTGCGGAGTCCGTAAACCAGGCGAACGTTGAGCCGATGAGCATTGATACGCAGATTACCATTGAAAGCAGGCTGAGGAGCAATGCTCTTTTTGATGAAAAGTTTTTCATTGTCTTTTCTCCTTATTGAAATATTTTTTTGCCGACGCAGGGGAAAGGAGCATCTCCCGCATCAGCCGAAAGGAGATGTTCCGCTTAATTGTTTGCGCAAACGTGTTTAGTTAAATTGACTAATTTTAAAAGGTGATACCCCCCCCCGCTTGTGCAAAACGCCGATTGTACAATTTTCATAAAATTGTCTCCTTTCTTTTGGAAATGATTTTATCTGCCCATCGGCAAGCAAAAGACACAAAATTTTTATGCCCTTTGCTTGCCCCCGCCGGTAGCGGCGAAGGCAAAACAGGACAAATGCCCGCAGATAAAATTATATATCAGATTCGGCAGTTTGTCAATAATTTCCTGATGATTTTTCGGCAAACACGGAAAATCAGGCATTTTTTTCAAAGTCTTCGGAATATACTTTTTCCCCGTCCGCCGTTACCCACATAACATAGGTGCCCCGAAGCGAGGAAACAAGCGCTTTTCCCTGCTCAATATCCATATTAAAAAGCGCTGTTGAAAGTGCGTCCGCAAGCGCTGAATTTGCGGAGACGACAGTAACCGAAACAAACCTGTTTTCCGGAAAGAGCGTATCCGGATCGATTATATGATGATAACGAACGCCGTTAAACTCAAAATATCTCTGATACGAACCGCTCGTGACGACCGACATATCGCAAACGCCGATAGTCTCGCAAAAGCCTTCGCCTAAAGGATTTTCTATCCCGACAGTCCATTTCCCTCCGTTCGGCTTTGACCCGGCGGCGCAGACATTTCCTCCAATGCTTATAAGGTAGCCCGAAATGCCTTTTTCTCGGAGCGACTCCGCAATCATTTCCGCCGCATAGCCCTTTGCAACCGCTCCGACGTCAATGCTCATTTTCTCGTCCGCAAGGAAGACGGTTCCGTTTTCTCTGTCTGTTATAATATCGTCCGGATTGCAATGCTCCGAAGCGGAAACAAGCTCGCTCATCTCGGGCAGACGGGTCCCCTCCTCGCGACAGTCGTGCCAGATCGAAAGCACAGAGCCCATCGCGATATTCGTCTTACCGCCGGTCAGAGAATATATGTTTTTTCCGTATTCGATAAGATCGATTATCTCTTCGGAGACCTTTACCGGCTCGCGAGAAGAATTGATCGTTTTTATATTTGCAATTCCGTCATATGAGTTGTAAATATCATAGAGGCGGTGGTATCTTTCGAGTTCAGAAAATATATAGTTTTTCGTATTTTCAAACTCTTCCTCCGATGCCGCGTAACCGACTATATTCGTAACCGTGTCAAAGTATTCAAAACTCGTCGCGGTATATCTTTTTTCGGTTTTTGCGCACGAGCATAAACCGATCAATGAGGCAATAAGCAATGCCGCCGAAATGACTTTTTTCATCCAAGTTCCGCAATCTCGCCGACGCCCTTCATAACGTATGTCGGACGATACGGGAATCTCCCGATGTCGCTTATCGTCGTAACGCCGCTCATAACAAGGATTGTATCAAATTCGCTCTCTATACCGGAGATAATGTCAGTGTCCATTCTGTCTCCGATGATAACCGTTTCCGCGCGGTGTGTTCCGAGCTTTTTCAAAGCGTGACGCATAATAAGCGGGTTCGGCTTTCCGATGAAATATGCCTTTTTGCCCGTCGCCATTTCGATCGGCGAGATAAGCGCGCGGCAGGCGGGAATTATCCCGTTTTCGCCGGGAGCCGTCATATCGGAGTTTGTGCCTATCAGCTTTGCTCCGTCAAGGACAAGCTGAACTGCGTGCTCTATTTTCTCGTAATTGAGCGATCTTGTCTCGCCGAAAACAACGTAATCGGGGTTGTAATCATTCATACTGAGCCCCGCTTCGTAAAGCGCGTTTACAAGTCCGGGCTCGCCGATCGCATAAACGCTGCAACCGGGCTTCTGACTTGAAAGGAAAGATGCCGTAGCAAGTGCGCTTGTGTAAAAATGCTCCTCGCTTACGTCAAGTCCCATTCTTTTCAACTTCTGCGAAAGCTCTCTCGGCGAGCGCTCGCTGCTGTTTGTGAGGAAGAGGAATTGTTTTTCGTTTTTGTAAAGCCAGTCAACAAATTCGTGAACGTCCGGAAGGAGACGGTTGCCGTGATAAATGACGCCGTCCATATCGCATATAAAGGCTTTTTTACTTTTGATTTCTTCAATCGACTGTGACATATTTTTTCGTCCTTTCATACTTGCTGAAAACAATATATCACACATTTTTTCCCTTGTCAATACAAAGAAAAAGACCTCATTTTTTCGTCTTCAATAATGATGAATATCATAAGACAATAGCACAAAAAAGACGATCGGCTGAAAGCCGTTCGTCCTTTCGATTTTGCGATTTTATTATTTTATATTCGTTCGGATATAGAAGCTTCCGTTGCTTGTCCCGCTCGCTTCATACATCGTCGATATTTTGACAAGCACCTTTGTTTCCTCGCCCGCCTTCAGCCCTTTGACCTTGACCTTTTCGACATAGCTTCCGGGGTGAATGAACCCCGTTTTGCCAAGTAACTTATCCGGAAGGAATGTCGCCTGCCCCGTGCTTTCATCGTATGCGATTTTGACCGAATACAGCTCGGCGCGGATAAGAACGTTATTATCGGAGGGACTTGTCAGATATATGGAGGCATATCCGTTTTCAAGCAACGGCTCGCAACAGATCTTCACCTTGCAGACATCCGGAACCTCATATGACTCATACCCGACTATCGCAGACCGGTTTTCCGGTTCTCCCGCCGTTTCGCTTTTATCAAGAATTCTCGGCTCCATACGGATAACAAAGATAAGCCCCGCAAATGCCAAAGCAAATACAGCAATAACGGCGACAGCTATGCGCAGGTCTTTTTTCATTTTTGTTCTGCTGAATGAAAACATAAAGCAATTCCTCCGTCAGTCTGAAATTTCGCCGATACGGATTGTCAGCATACCGACGGGAACAAAGCTGTCCGACAGATATTTTCCGCCGTTCTCCGTCGGCTTTCCGCTCAAGGAAGCGTAAATGACGGTCTTTTCGTCATCATCGTCCATCGATGTATGCGGAACGGTAAAGCTACGCATCATAGGCGTTGTTAGAGAGACATCAGAATAAAAACTCATCGATACGCCGCCGATCTCTTTTCCTTCTGCGGTCGTCAACGCGCGGTAATCGAGAGTAACGGTAAGGCGGCGGTTTTGCTCTGCGCCATCCGCTTCGTTTTCATTTGAATATTTGATGCTTATCCGATTTGCAACCCCGTCAAAGCCGTACCAGCCTGGGTACCCGATTTCTGTTCCGTTTGCGGGGTTTTGGCTTGCGGCGTCCGCCTTGTATCTCATTTCGCCAACATCCCATTTGCCGTAATCATAGCAAAATGTCATTGAGCCGAATTCAATCGTAACGGCATACTTATAGTCCTCCTGCTGCGTCTCCTCCGCATATACGGGAAACGTCGGGACGAAAAGAAAAGTAAATGAGACTATTAAAATGACGGCGCAAAGAGATCTTGCGACCGAAATATTTGTTTTTTCCATTTGCAATACCTCTTTCTGCCGTTATTTTTGCGCAGGCCCGCAAAGACTCGCAGGACCTGCGCGGAAAGACAAAGCGCTCATCAAAAAAGCGCTCTGCTCTCCCTGCAACGGTCAATAATCGTTTCAAGGCGACATTGATCCCGCCGGTCTTATTATTCTGCAAAAGACGTTGCCGCCTGTGTATGCGGAATTATGTAGTCACGCTCAGTCCTTTGAAATTACTACGGTGACTGTTGCGATTCTATAAGACTTTGTATTCGTCTCAGCCATTTTCGCAACATAGTATGCTGCAACGGAGTTCCAGTCTGTGCTGGTAATGCTGATATTGATATTTCCTTCCGTAGCGGTACCGTTTGCCGTGCTTGTGCCGGCGGTTGCCTTTGCAACAGTCAGTCTGTTTGCTGCGCTGTTCTTATCCGCGGTAACGGAAATGCCGTCGTCATCCGAGGTATTGCTTATTTCCGCATATGCGTATACGGGAAGGTCGGAACGGTTTGAAACCTCGATTGTCTGCGTTGCGTCCGCAAGAGTAGAGCCTTTAACGTCGTACTTCATTGTGTTTACATTCCAAGTGATGCTGCCCATTGTGAGGTCGCTCAGGCTGAATGTTACATCAACGGCATACTTGTGTGTAATTTCCGTAACCTTAACGTTGATGTCCTGTCCGCCGACAGTTGCCGGATCGAATGTCGTAACACCGTCATCCCCGCCGACTTCTTTTGCCGCACTTACGGAAACCGCAAGCATAGTTGCAAGCATTGCAACTGTGATGATAATTGCCAAGAGTTTTTTCATTTTTTGCTCCTTTCAAAAGCATAAATTTTTTATATAAACCGGTGCCCGGATTATATCTTTGTTATCAGCCGTAGCGCGAAACGGTAACCGTTACATTTCCGATGACCGTAAAATGCTCCGAGTCTCCGAGTTGAGGAACTCCGGAAAGAATCAGATAGCAGTTTGCCTTACCCGCCGTGCCTGTTTTTTTCGAGTCGCCCGCCGTCGCTGCGGGAACAGTCTGTTCAATTCCCGTTATCGGCGCTGTGTCAGAGGAATTTTCGGGATAAAAATTTGCCTTTATCCCGATCGTGCTGTCTCCTATGCTGGAATGAATAAAATCGATTTTGCTTTTCGCCGCATAGCATATTTCGAAATTCGAACGGTTTATTATGCCAATCCTGTTGTTTGTACCGTCGTAGCCCGTCCAGCGCGATTGTCCGACAAGCTCCTCATATACCATATCATCCGTATTCCATTGCGCTCTGGAATAGGTAAAGTACATCGAGCCAAACTCTATATCAACCGCATAAACCGACTGTTCGTCGCCCTTATTTTCCGTTCTCGCATAAACGTATTCTCCGTGCGTATCATAAACTCCGTCGTTTGCGGGCGAATGATAATCCGCCGTGTCGGCGTTTACCGGAAGCTGGCTGTCAACGGGATAAAACTTGTCCCAGGTTGAATTCGCGCCGGGCTTTCTGCGGAAGATCGCCCCGTCAAGGGAATAACTGATCTGTCCGAAAACGGTCTGCGTGTCTGCCGTATCATAGTTGCCGGAATCGGAGCCGGAAAGGATAATACCGGTCAGCGTTATCTTGTCCGTTCCGTATCCGATAGAGATATCGTTATAAAAGACGTTCTTCGCGGTCGCCAAAACATCGTCAGAGCCGACAACGCCGGAGAGATAAAGCATTCCGGCATCGGAAATTTCGCGAGGCGCGCTCCACCCTGCGTGTTCCGCAGAGCTGACATAAACAAGCGAATTCTGAATCCGACTGACCGTCAGATTGCGCTTTGTTATGACAAAAACGGTTTCGCTCGTCGCTGTATAGGTGTCCGCCGTAACTGTTGCCGTAACTCTGTAAATTCCCGCATCCTTCGGTGGATTTGCTCCAAGATCGATCCATAACGTTCCGTTTGCTTTGCTGAAAATGTACGAAACGGAGCTCTTCTCATCCTCTGTCGGAATATATTCGCCTCCGGTTTCATCCGAATACAGCCTGCTGATGCTCGGATTGACGCAAACCCCGTCATAGACCTTATCAAGCGTATCGAGTTCAACCTTGTACAGCACTTTTTTCACGATTGTGATCTTATATATGACCGAGCTCGGCGTGAACATCTGCCCGTCGATTTTGACAGTATCCGTCTTTTTCAGGCGGATAGTTTTTGTCGCAATGCCCGTCATATCGACAGTGCCGACAGCGATCCATTCGTCTACCGTATCGGTCAATGTCAGATTAAGCCCATCCAGAGATTCAAAAACAGTTGTGACGTCATCCTCCTTTGAATATCTGGCATAGATATATGCAAAGTTGTCGTCGTGTTCGATATATACTTTGTATGCAAAAACGTTTTCCATAAACGCATCGCCGATAAGACCGTCTCTGCCGTCGGTATGCAGTCCGTCGCGGTATATATCAAGGTCGATCAGCGTTTCCGAAACCGAGTCAAATTCTATATTGAAAATACTCGGATATGCAAGCTCGCCGGAGATGGTTCCCTGCTTTTGCGCGTCGATTGTGATAACGGCATAGCCCGATTTCGGAAGAACTGCCGTTCCCGTGTATCCGTAAAGAGAGCCGACCGGCAGTCTCAATGCGTAGATGCCGCCGTGTTCATTCGGATTCGGCAATGAAATTGCGATAGAGCGGAAAAACGCAGGCGCGGCAACCTCGTCGATTTTGATCGATTCCTCGTCGACCCAAAGTGTCAAAAGAAGTCTCTCCATTTCGCTTTTAAGCGACTCAACCGAATCGATGGAAACAAGCGTCGCATTTTCGAGAGTTCCGTCCGTCCCCGCCTTCATAAGCCACCGATGATCTGGAGCTTCCGGGCAATAATAGTAAATCTCGCCCGTGCTTCCGTCAGACGGCTGCGTTACATATTTTATATACTGATAAATTCTTCCGCCGATCTCCGCATCATATCGTTGTGCTTCAAAAAGATCGAAAATTCTGCTTTCGCGGGAAGCAAGTTCCGGAAAGCGCCCCAGAAGCATATAGCCGGAGGAATCAATATTTATTTTTGGCTGTTCGTCGTGTCTGGTGCCGTTTTCGGTAATTGAATAATGCCCGAAGCCGGAAGCAATAACACTTGCCGAGGAAGAAATCGAAATAGAGTTAGACTCCATATTTGTCTTGTTTCCGGCGCCGATGGCGGCAGCGGCATCGGATTTTGAATATCCGCTTGTTCCGCCCGGATTAAAGCCGTCCGGATAACCCGCTTTTGCAACAACCGTTCCGCCGTTCAGATGTATCTCCATACCTGAGGTTCCGCTTCTCGAAAGAGAGGAAAGCTCATCCGTCGTCCCGATTCCGGGGCAGGCAACCCCGCCAACAGAGCTTACTGTTCCGCCGTTTATTATAATTGCGTATGAATTTGCGCATTTTTCTGTCCAATTTTCCAAAAGAGAGTCTCCGTCTCCGATGCCGGCTGCCCATCTTCCGCCGTACGCGCATACATTGCCCCCGTTGATCGTAATTGAGGAGGCTGTTGCCGCGCCGTTAAGTCCGCCGCCGATTCCCGCTGCCTGATGCCCGCCGAAAGCGTTGACATTGCCGCCGTTGATAATAATTGTGCCGGGAGTTCCGGCTGCATACGAAGAAGAATCGCTCGTTGTTGTATTCCAGGCTACGCCTCCGCCGATTCCCGCGCCGCCGGACAGCGCATTATGCGTTGTTCCGTCAGGTGCGCTGTAACCGTAGCTTGAGTTTTCGGAGTTGTCACCATCGACATAAAATGCCCCGTGCGCATTGATCGTTCCGCCGCTCTGGGCAATCGTCAGCACAGAGCCGGCATCAACCTGAATTCCCGCAAATCCGCCGCCGTTTTTTGCGCTGCTGTATGTGTTGTTGCTGTAAACGCGGCAACGGTTTGTCCCCGCATAAAAATTGTTTTCTCCGCGGAAAGCAACGGTAACGCTTGCGTTATTCGTCACAAGAAGCGGGCAGGTCTGCGCATAATACGTTGTGCCAGAACCCCAGCCAAGCGAGGTTGCAACGCTATAAAGCCCGCTGATCTGCGAGTTATTTGCGGTATCTGTTGCATATCGCCTGTCAATAGTTACGCTGTCAAATATGATATTTACTCCCGCGGCGCCCGAAACGGTTACGGAAAACACACCGTTCTGTATCAGTATGTTTTTGCCGTTGTATGACGAATCGAGCAATACCGCGCCTTCGGAAAATGTATAGTCGGCTTCAGCCGCATAAGCGGGTATCGGAAATACGGCAAAAGTCGCCGCAAGGAAAGATACTGCCAACAGAAGCGACAGAATTCTGCCAATCGAGTATTTGCTTTTGTCCGGCATCAATATCCGTCGCCCTCCTTTCCGCGAGTGTTTTATCTGTCAACAATGTGAATAGTTGTCTCCGCTTGCGCATTGACGATTGATTTTTCGTTTGTTTTGGGGTCATAGGCGTCGATCATCATTACCATATCGTAATCTCCCGTCTTCAGCGTTTCGCCGTTCGGAAGCGGTGATAGTTTGCAATAACCGAGCTTATATCCGATCTGAAGCCTTTGTGACTTATAGAGAACCGTGAACGATTTTTCGGGATCGTAGCCCTCGGCGTCCATCTCCGCCTGCGTTCTGACCCCGCAACCAACAAGATCGTAGCCAGCCTTTTTCAGTTCGGCATCGCTTATGCAGAGCCTTATAACAACGTCCTGCGTGCTTCTGTGCGGGTTTACATAATCGATCTGACCGACCATAGTCGTTGCGCTGATATAAACGTCGTGATTCAGCTCAAGGCTTATGCGGCTTGTACCGGCAGGAGGCAACTCCGGCTCTTTATCAGGTCTTGTAACAGGCACCTGATTCGGATCGATGATTTCCGGATTGAAGCCGTCCCCTTTGATCTTTTTTATGAGTATCACAGAGCCTATGACAATCAGGGCAAGAAGCACGGCAATCCCCGGAATCAACCAAGGAAGAACCGATGCCGGAGGAGCAATTCTGCCGCCGACATAGCAGTTACTTATAATACCGGAATTCTTTCCGCAAAAGCCGCCGGAACACATCCCCGGCGACATTGAAAGTCTCACAAGGCAGTTTGCGAAACTACCGCCGCTTATATATCCCGCCATTCCGCCGACGGTGGCGCCGCCGTTCCCTTTCAGAATATAATCCAGCGCGAGGTTTGCGACCTCCGCATTTTTTGTATAACCGAAAAATCCCCCGTATTCCGATCCGCGGCAGTCTATTGTGAAATTGCTTATCGTCTTTCCGTTTCCGTCAAGCTTTCCGGAAAAAGGATAGCTCTCCGAATCGCCTATCGGCTTCAACAGCGCACCCTTCATATTGATGTTGTCTGTAAGAAGATAATGTGCGCTCGCCGCGCTCCTGTCGCCGGAGTTGACCGCTTCTATCATATTTTTCAGGTCATCCGCAGTTTCTATCCTGATTACCTTTTCGTCATTCGCCGGAATACTATACATATTGGCGGAAATATCGGGGATCAGCCTGTAATTTTGCGGCGCTCCACCCTTCCGCACGCTGTCAAGCCCGAGCCTGTTGTAGATTTCCTTTTTAGGGCTGTCGCTCGAAATATAAAGCTCTGCGTTGCCGAAAATATATTCCTCCGCACCGTTTTTTCCCGTTCTGCGGGCTTTGCGACCTGCGATATATCCGGACGCGGTGATCAAGCCGCCGTTTCTGACATAAAACCCCTTCGACTGCTTTCCCGAAACGCAACGCAAAGAAACCGAATTTGATATTGTAGCGTTGTTTTCATAAACAAAGCCGGCTCCGCCGTTTTTTGCGGAAAAGGCAATGTCCGCAACGCATCCCTTTACGGTTCCGTTGTTGACGGCAAGAAAAGCGCCGACCCGTCCGTTTTGCATATAGTTACTCAAGCGTATCCCCCTTTATTTTTCGGTATCTTCTGTGTTTCCGCCCTGTATTCCGAGCGCAGCGTATATGGGCTGAAAAACCATATGATAAACCGTTTCTTCTGTCGCTTTTTCGTTTTTATAGTAGCCCCTCAACATTTTTGAGGCATATGCCGCCGTTGCGTTTATCATATGCGCCGCAAGCAGATCCGTATTGCATCTGACACGACTGCAAGCGTCTTCCTTTGGCAGATCTATCAATTCGCGGAACATTCCGAAATGGCTTCTGTGCCGCTCCTGCATTTCGTGAGTATAATATTTCGAATTGAAAAAGAACCAATAGAAAATTGCCCTGTCGGCATTGGAAACAAGATAATTCCAATAAGCCCGCCAGACAAGCCAGCAACGCGGCTCTATATCCGCCCCTGTTTTTATTTTTTCCGGAAGCTCTGCTATTGTCTTTTCGATACATCCCGATATTTCCCGGTCAATGGTAATAAAGCAAGTAGTCAAAAGATCTTCCTTATTTTTATAGTGCTCATAGACAGTCGGCGCGCTTATCCCCGTTTCGGCAGTCAGTCTCGGAAAGCTGAAATTGTCCATACCGCCTTCTGCTATTATGCGCAACGTTCCGTTGATAATTTCCGGCTTTAATTCTTCCGGTGTTCTGTGTGTTCCCATATATCCAGCTTCCGTCCATCTCGGATTTTATTTCCTAAAGGGCTTTAATATTTTCTCCTAAAAATTTTGCCGGTTTATCACAAAGCGGCAAATCATCGTATCAAATGATTGTTTTTGATTGTTTCTCAAAAGCCCGGACTGTAGCATTGTACACTTTTTCACAGCAAAATATATACAATCGCAAAATCGACAAAAAAACCATTTTTTTGATATTCGCCACATTATATCACAGGAAAATAACTTAGTCAACCCGTCTGAAGAGATTTTGTAGCTTGGTATAAAAAAGTGTACTCTTTTACAGCAATTTTTGTTTATCAGTACCAAACAACGCCCTGTATTCACGCAAGCGGTGATAAAAAGTTGATTCGCACACCCCGCAAAGCTCCGCCGCCTCGCAGACCTTTATGCTACCGCTCTCCCAACGATGTACGATGTCCGGAAAGTCCTGCGGAACCTTGATAACAGGTCTTCCGAACTTTATGCCGTTCGCCTTTGCCGCCGCAATTCCCTGCGCCTGACGCTTTCTGATGTTCTCGCGTTCATTCTGTGCAACAAAGGACAGAACCTGAAGCACAATGTCGGCAAGGAAAGTCCCCATAAGATCCTTTCCACGTCGCGTATCGAGAAGTGGCATATCTATCACAGATATATCGACCTCCTTTTCACGTGTCAGATACCGCCATTGGCTTTGTATATCTTCGTAATTCCGACCAAGGCGATCAATGCTCAGAATATGCAGAACGTCTCCCTTTTTCAGTTTGCGAAGCATCTTCTGATACATCGGGCGGTTGAAATCCTTGCCGGACTGCTTGTCTTTATAAATCTGCTTCTCTGTAATTCCGATTTTCCTCATTTCAACCATCTGCCTCTCGTCGTTCTGATCGATTGAGGATACCCTTATATAACCGTATTCGCTCATTATTCCTGTCTCCGTTTTTGATTATATTTTATCAAATGCTCCGAGCGACGGCATAAAAATCGCAAAACAAAAAAGCGATCGCTGCTCTCCGCACATCGGAGCGAAGCAATCGCTTTTGTCTTATTCGGTTGTTATCTTTCCCGCTTTTCTGCTGTAACACAAACACAAATTCCAGCAGACGCGCTTTTTAAAGCTTTATTTTATCTCGAGCTTTCTCTGCGCCGGGACGTTCTTTTCCTTCTTCGGCATAGTCAGTTTGAGAACGCCGTTTTCGTATGCAGCCGAGATCTTGTCGGTATCGACATCGGAGATGTCAAAGCTCCTTGCAAACGATCCGTAGCTTCTTTCGCAACGGATGTATCTGCCCTTCTTATCCTTCTCCTCTGTCTCGTTCTTTCTCTCCGCCTTTATTGTGAGATAGTTGTTTTCAAGTCCGACCTCAATATCCTCTTTCTTGAATCCGGGAAGATCCGCTTCGAGAAGATATTCATCACCGTTATCTTTTATATCCGTCTTAAAAGAGGATATTCTGTCCGTACCGAAAAAGTGTTTTTCAAAGCTCTCAATGTCTTTGAAAGGATCATAATTTCCCATTCTGTTATTTGAAATAAAAGGTATCAGTTCAAGCATAATATTTCCTCCTTCTTGCTGTTCTGATTTATTTGTACGCTGTTTTTCTTTCAGCGTAATCATAGTATCACACAAGGAGAAAAAATTATAGCATTTTTTTGTTAACGAATTGTAAAAAGATTAGCATTTGATGTTGTCGAGTGCTAAAATTGCGCAAATTATGAAATCGCTTTGCGTTTTTTCTGCAAATTCAAAGCAATTATTCGCAATGTGTTACATAATATTGCTGATTTTTTCGTTTTTGCAGAGCGCGATAAATTTCTCCGTTCCGACGGACAGAATATCATCGTCAAAGTCAAAATGCGGGCTGTGAAGCGGCGGGGTATCCCCTGTTCCGAGAAGCATATAAAGGGCCCGCGCGCCGCAGAAGCCGTAAACGGAGAAATCGTCCGCGCAAAGCAATGGCTCCCTAAGCCTCCCGCACCCCGAAAGGCGGAAAAGCTCCTCATCGTTTATAGCGGGCGGCGCATATTCCGTCATCTTGTAAGTCCCTCCGTAGTTTTCAGCCGTCGAGAGCAGACCCTCGCATTTTTCCCTCTCCGCCTGCGAAAAATACCTCGCCGTTCCGAAAAGCTCCGCCGAAAGCGGCGTGACGTTTCCCGCCGTTCCGCACATCATTTTCCCGAAACGAAGAAATATCTCCTTTTCTGCCGCCGTTTTTACGTCCAGATAAAACCTCGCCGCTTTTTCGATCGCATCCGAATAGCGAGGCTCTGTAATATGCACGGCGTCACCCGGAAAAGTCGCTTCGATCTCGGACGAGCCGGCGCATATCGCCCCGGCGCGGGAAAAAAGTTTTCCCTTTTCAAGCCCGGGTCGCAGATGAATGGCAAACGCTCTGTCCGGTTTGAGACGTTTGTACTCCTCCGATAATACGATTGTTTCCGCCCCGCCGCGCTTCTCCTCTGCGGGCTGAAAAACGCACATAACGTTGCACAAGGCGCCCTCCGAAGACACCCTCTCCGCAAATTCAAGCAGCATCGCCATATGACCGTCGTGACCGCAGGCGTGCATAAAGCCTTCGTTTTCAGAAGCAAATTCAAGCCCTCTCCCCTCTTGCAGGGGCAACGCGTCCATCTCCGCCCTAAAAGCGGAAGTTGTGCTTTTTCCGAAATCAAAGTAAGCGATAACGCCCGTTTCGCCAATCTCATAAACCTCGCATCCGAGAGGTCTCAGCGCATTCAATATGTATTTTTTCGTTTCGAATTCGCAAAAGCCTTCCTCGGCAAGGCGGTGCAGCGCACGTCTGTGTTCCTTTGCCGTCATCTCAGGTCACCGTTTATATCCGCTTTTGCAAAGTCCGGTGTTTTTTCGCCGGTTACCCTCGCAGGAACGCCGACTGCGATTGCAAAAGGCGGAACATCGCGGGTAACTACGGCCCCCGCTCCTACAACCGCGTTCTCCCCGACAGTCACCCCTTCGAGTATTACCGCCCCCGCCCCGACGAGCGCACCGTCGCAGACTCTTGTCGGAACTGCCGACGGCGGTTCCAGAACCCCCGCAACGACGGCGCAGGCACCGATATGCGCATTTCTTCCTATCTCGGCACACGAGCCGACGACGGCGTTCATATCGATCATTGCTCCCTCGCCGATTCCGGCTCCCGAATTTATGATTGCGCCGTGCATAATAACTGCACCTTTGCCTATCTCCGCTCCCTCGCGGACAAATGCTCCTGGTTCGATTCTGGCGTCAAACGACAGCAGATCCGCCCCGCCCAGAGCGGTTTTTCTGGATATAATCTCTATCTCCGTATCATATATGATTCCCGCCTGCCCGGAAAGACCCTTCTCCATATCCTCCCACGCACCGAATGCAACGAAAAGTCCCCGCTCTCCGAACACCCTGCACCCTGGGAGATACGGCTTTGCGACCGACGATATGTACGCCTTTACCGGCGTTTTCTTTTTCGATCTTTTGATCTTTTCGGATATTTCCTTTCCCGTCATATAAGCCCCTCCGCGCGCATAGCGTTTTCAAGTATTTTTCTTTTCTCTGCAGACATCTCGCAGAGCGGCAACCGAAGCTCCCCGACGTTCATTTTCATAATGTTCATCGCCGTTTTGACGGGTATCGGATTGACCTCCGAAAAAAGCGCGGATATAAGCGGCAGAAGGCTTATCTGAATCTTCCTCGCCCTTTGCACATCGCCCGAAAGAAAAGCGCCTGTCATATTGCTGACTCTTGCAGGCACTATATTCGACACGACGGATATCACCCCCGACGCACCGATTGCCATAAGGGGAACCGTCAGATCGTCGCAACCGCTCATCATAAAAAAGTCATCCGAAATCAATGGCGAAATGCTCACAGCATACGAAACATTTCCGCTCGCCTCCTTTATTCCGATAATGTTTTCGTGCTCTGAAAGTCCGGCGAGCGTTTCGGCATCGACAGAGCACCCCGTGCGCGACGGAACGTTATAAATGATTATTTTCGCTCCCGCTCCGTCTGCAACGGTCAGAAAATGGCGTCGCATTCCTTCCTTGTTTGTTTTGTTGTAATAAGGCGTCAGCACAAGCAGCTTTTCCGCCCCAAGCGATGCTGCGCGCCTGCATTTTTTGAGAGTCTCCGCCGTGCTGTTCGACGAGCAACCGATGACAACGTCGATTTTTTCTTCCGCCGCCTTCAGCCCTTCATATATTATCTCATCCGCTTCCTTTTCGGAGACCGTCGGCGACTCGCCCGTCGTGCCGAGCAAAACAACACCGTCCACTCCGTTTTTATATTGAAAATCGATCAGCTCGCAGAGCTTTTTTGTATCAACGCCGCCGTCCGAAAACGGCGTGACAAGCGCAGTATATGTTCCTTTCATATCTCCTCCCATTCACCCTTGAATACAAGCTCCGCTCCTCCGCAGAGCTTTATTTTTTCGCCGCCGAAGACTCGCAGATCACCGAGCTCAAAATGAATCGTTACATCTTCGTCGCAAAGGCGGAGCTTTCTCGCAACGGCATATGCTGCACAAGCTCCCGTGCCGCAAGCCGCAGTATATCCTGCGCCCCGCTCAAACGTTCTGACAGTCAGCTCGCCCCTTCCGCCGATGCGGACAAGATCAACGTTTATTTTCTGCGGAAAAAGGTCGCAACCGCTGAGCTTCTCCGCCGTGCCGAAAAGCAGCTCTCTGTATATGTCGTCACAAAAAACAACGGCGTGCGCACAGCCGATAAACGCCTCATAAAAAAGCACCTTTCTGCCGTCCAGTATGTATGTTTTGCAAAAGCCGCCCGCAAAGCCGAAGTGCGCCTCTCCCATCTCAATCAGAACATCGCCTCCGTCGCAAAGTTCTGCGGTTTTTGTGCCGTCAAGCGTCCGGATCTGCACCTTGCCGTCAGATGCTCCCGTATCTGCAAAATATCTCGCGGCGCAACGGATGCCGTTGCCGCACATACTCGCCTCGCTCCCGTCGCTGTTGAAAATCCTCATAGATGGCGGGCGCGAAGAGCAGACGATAAGCCCATCCGCTCCTATCCCCCGCCTCCTTTCACACATTCTTATGGCAAGCGACCTGTAATCTGCGTTTTTGGCTTCGTCGATCAGTACAAAATCGTTTCCGCAACCGTGATATTTATAAAAAACCATCATCGCCTCCGAATATATCCGTTACGATATTTTACGCTCGCAAGGCGTTTTTCGACACAAAAACAGCCCGTTTGCATTTTCTGCAAACGGGCTGCTATGTTTTTTTATTCCGATATAAACGGATTTCTTTTCATAAGCTCGCCGGCGGCGGACGGGCGGTCAAGGCAGAGCGTCCAGAGAGCCTCCGCGCGGAGAAGAAGTTCAAAATCGGTTATGACGTCATCTCCGCAGAGAACATAATCCGCAGGCTTTGTGATTATCGGGAAATCGGTTGATTTTTTAATCATCGAAAGTATCTTTCTGCCCTCTTTTCCAGCCCCGAGGAGGACTGTGAACGTCGGCTCATTTATCTCGTCCGCACGCACGCCGAGAAGCGAAAACAGCATCGCCCTGCGCACCCGCGATTCCGAATAAAGCCTTGCCTGCGCTCCCAAAACAAGAGAAGCAAAATCGGTCGATTCCTTTGCGGAATTTATAAGCCTTCCGCAGAGCTCATCCGTAATTTCGGCGGTGACCCTGAGCGACTGTATACTTTCCGCACGGAATTTTGCGGCATAAGGGAGAAACAGCTTCTCCGTCCTTGCGATTTTTCCCTCATCCAGAGACGGGATTATCTCCTCTGCCGACGCCAGCGGCACAGCGGCTTTTATGCCCTCTCTGTCGCCGGAAAATATCATTTTTCTCACAGACGACGCAGAGAGAAAGCCTTCACCCTCCGTTTTTCCGTAGGCTTGTCCTTCTCTTTTTATCGCAAGCGGAACGATTTTTGAGCCTGTTTTTATTGTCGCCTTGACATATTCGAGCGCAAGGAGGTCGTTTGAGCCTTCAAGCACAGGTGTTTTCCCGTAAACGCTTTCATAAGCCGATATTTGCCTTTGAGAATAGCTTCCGTAGCCCTGCTTTGATTTTTCAAATGCCGCCGAATATTCGTCCGAGAGCATATTGGCGGCAACTGCTTTTATCTCCTCTGCGTCACCCGTTTCGCTACCGAACGCAAGCGTATCGACTATACCGAGCTTCTCCGCAATCCGCACTCCGCCAAGAGCAAAAGTCGCCGCGCCGGAGGCGCAAAACGGAAACGGAAGCTCAAAAACAACATCCGCTCCGCACACAACAGCGGACCTTGCCCTTTTGTATTTATCAATGACCGCCGCCGTTCCGCGCTGGGTAAAGCAGCCGCTCATTATCGCTGCGACGCTGTATCCTCTGCGCTTCAGCTCCGCTATCTGATATTCGTGACCTCTGTGAAACGGGTCGTATTCGCATATGACGGCGCAAATCTTCATAAAAAACTCCTTTTTCGGGGAAAATGGGGTTGCAATCGCCCAAAAATTGCTGTATAATAATTTTTGTATGAATTTATTATACCGCTTAACTCAATCATAATCAAGCGGGAACGGAGGAAAAAACAAAAAATGAAAGTACTTGTTGTAAACGCGGGAAGCTCATCTCTTAAGTATCAGCTTTTCAACACAGACACCGCCGAAGTTCTCTCAAAGGGCATCTGCGAAAGAATCGGTCTTGACGGTATCATCGAACACAAGCTCGCAGACGGAACGAAAATCAAAAATGAAATTGCAATGCCCAACCACGAGGTTGCAATGAAAGCCGTCGTTGAGTATCTGACAAACCCCGAATTCGGTTGCATAAAGGATATGAGCGAGATTGAAGCAGTCGGTCACCGCGTTGTCCACGGAGGCCCTTACTTCTTCGAAAGCTGTCTCGTAACCCCCGAGGTTCTCGAAAAGCTCGAACTCTGCCGCGATTTTGCCCCTCTCCATACAGGTGCGCATCTTATGGGTATTGAAGGTTGCACGGCTGTTATGCCGAACACTCCGCAGGTACTCGTTTTCGATACGGCATTCCATCAGACAATGCCCGAATACGCATATACTTACCCCATTCCCTATGAAATGATCGAAAAATACAAGATCCGTCGCTACGGTGCACACGGCACATCTCATCGCTTCGTTGCAAAAGAGATGGCAAAGCTGATGGACAAGCCTGTTGAAGATACAAAGATCATCACCTGCCATATCGGCAACGGCTCATCAATATCCGCTGTAAAGGGCGGCAAATGTATTGATACGACAATGGGCTTCACCCCCCTCGACGGTCTCGAAATGGGCACTCGTTGCGGCTCGATCGACCCCGCAATCGTTACCTATATAATGAAAAAAGAGGGTTTCACTCCGGACGAAATGAGCGACTTTATGAATAAGAAGTGCGGCTTCCTCGGCATCTCCGGCTACTCCTCCGACAGCCGAGACATCGAAAAAGGAATACTCGAAGGCAATCACCGCGCGTATCTCGCCGCCTCGATCCTCGCATATCAGGTAAAGAAATACATCGGCGCATTCACAGCCGCAATGGACGGACTCGATGCCATAGTATTTACGGCAGGTATGGGCGAAAACAATCCCGAGCTCAGAGAGAGAGTCTGCAAGGATATGACGTATTTCGGAATTGAAATCGATACAGAGCTCAACGCAAAAATGTTCCGTCAGCCGAACACGGTCAAGCTCTCGACAGAGAATTCCAAGGTTCTCGTTTACCTCCTTCCGACAAACGAGGAGCTTATGATAGCCTCCGATACGGAAGAAATCGTAAAGAAACTCAAAAAGTAAATAAAAAAGCGCGTCCGGAAAGATTTCCGGACGCATTTTTTTGCGTTTTTCTCTTGATATTTTTTTATATTATGTTATACTATACGTATGTATGTTGGGATAGATTGGTCCCGACAAAAATGCAAAATCATTTCAAAACAATGAAAGGAAATAAATTATGGCACAAAACACCAAAGAATTGCGCGAGATAATAAATGCTCGCCATTCGGAAGCCTCGGTCGAGCTTGAAAAAGCCGGCAAGCTGACAGCCCGTGCCCGTATGGACGTTATCTTCGACGAAGGAACCTTCGCCGAGGTCGGCGCTTTCATCGGCGACGGCGAGGAATTCTGCCCCGTTGTAACGGGATACGGCTCGGTTGACGGGATGCTCGTATTCGCTTTTTCGCAGGACTATTCCCGCCTGCACGGAGCGATGGGCAAGGCACACGCAAAGAAAATCTGCAAAATCATTGATATGGCAATAGAGGCGAACGCCCCCGTAATCGGCGTTTTTGACAGCGCAGGTGCAAAGATCGATGAAGGCTCGGACGCTCTCAACGCTTGCGGAGAAGTCATATCCGCGCTCTCGTTCTGCAAGGGCGTAATCCCGACGGTTGCAGTCGTCTCCGGTCCCTGCGGAGGTTCAGGCGCAGTTGCCGCTTCCCTTTGCGACGTGATAGTAGTCGCAGAAAAGACAGGCTCTCTTTATGTTGTCCCCTCCTCAATGCTTGAGGACAAAACTCTCGGCAAGCCGGCAAAGCTCGCGGAAACAGGCGTTTCGGCTATTACGGCAACCGATGACGCATCCGCTTGTCTCGCCGCGAGAGAGCTCTGCAAATACTTCGCTCCCGAAATCATAACAACGGATGATGCAAACAGAGCGTTTGATTCCTCCGTTTTCGAAAACCCGAAATATGATGTTCACGCAGTCATCGAAAACCTCTTCGACGCAGGCAGCTTTACGGAGCTTTTCGCAAAACGTGCTCCGCAGATGACAGTCGGCCTTGCTTCGATGAACGGAAGAGTCTGCGGCGTCATCGCAAACAACCCTTCCTTCAAGGACGGTAAAATGTGCCCCGGCGCTTGCGAAAAAGCTGTAAAGCTGATGAATCTCTGCTCTTCGATCGACGCTCCGGTCATCACCCTTGTTGACGGCGTCGGCGTCGGAACGACGGACAAGATCGAAATCGGCGGCGTTGCGGGCAAGCTCGCAGAGCTTGCTATGGCATATTCGGCATCGGCTCGCAAGGTTACTGTCATCACAGGCGAAGCCTACGGAACCGCATATTCCGTTCTCGGCTCAAAAGCGCTCGGCGCAGATTTTGTTCTCGCTCTCGACCGCGCAAAGATATCTCCTATGAACCCCGTCTCCGCAGTTGAATTTCTCGGAGAGGTTTATGACGAATCGAAGGTCGGCGAAATCGCGGCAAAATGGGCAGATGAGAACGCTTCTCCTCTCGAAGCCGCAAAGAAGGGTTATATTGACGATATAATCGAGGCTTCTGAACTTCGCGCAAGAGTTGCTTCTGCGCTCGAAATGCTCGCATAAGGAGGTAGTTTCAATGCCTATGCTTCTTACAATGGAAAGTGCATTGGAAGGGCTCAAGGTGCTCGGTCTCGGTATGCTGATGGTACTCGGAATAATCGCCATTCTGTATATCGTTCTGAAAATACTCATCCCGATCTTCTCCGCTATAAGCGGAAAGAAAGATAAAAAGAATGAGACACCCACACCCGCAGCTCCTGTCCAAACTCCGGCTCCGGCAACGGCTACGGAGGATAACGGCGCAATAGTCGCCGCAATAGTCGCCGCGATAGCGGTATATGAAGAAAAATCGCCGGAGAGCTTCCGTGTGGTTTCGTTTAAGAAAAGAATATAATTCTCGGAGGATATGATAATGAAAAGATTAACAGTAACTATAAACGGAGTAGTATATGACGTGACCGTCGAAGAAAAGAGCGGCGATTCCGCTCCCATAGCAACTCAGCCCGCCACTCCCGCCCCCGCTGCTGTTCCCGCAGGCGGAAAGGTTCAGGTAAACGCTCCGATGCCCGGAACAGTACTCAAGGTAAACGTTGCGGCAGGACAGACTGTAAACAAAGGCGATTCTCTCTGCGTTCTCGAGGCTATGAAAATGGAAAACGAGATAACAGCGCCCGAATCCGGCACGGTTGCATATGCGATCGCAAAAGGATCGACAGTCAAAACAGGCGATCTCCTCGTTTCGCTCTCCTGAATTTTCAAGCGAAAATTCAAAAACGGAGGTGAACATTCTTGATTGAGTTTCTCGAAAAAATATGGGAATCGACAGGTCTTCACCTTTTTCAAGGTAACACGAGTCTTCTCATAAAAACCCTTATAATGTACGTCATCATCGGCGTGCTTGTATATCTTGCGGTCGTCAAGGGCTTTGAGCCTCTGCTCCTTTTGCCGATTGCAACAGGTATGCTCCTTGCAAACATTCCCGGCGCAAACCTTTTCCATTCGGAGCTTTTCATTGGCGATGCTGAATTTTCCATACTCGACGTCGTAAAGGAAGGCAACCTTATAGACTTCCTTTATCTCGGAGTCAAGCTCGGAATCTATCCCTCGCTGATATTCCTCGGAGTCGGTGCGATGACAGACTTCTCTCCTCTCATTGCAGACCCGAAGCGTCTCTTTATGGGCGGTACGGCGCAGCTCGGCGTATTTGCCGCTTTTGCGGGCGCGCTTCTTCTCGGATTTACTTCCAAAGAAGCGGCAGCTATCGGTATCATCGGCGGAGCCGACGGCCCGACGGCAATCCTTGTAACAAAGATTCTTGCTCCTCATCTGCTCGGTGCAATTGCCATTGCCGCGTATTCATATATGGCGCTGATTCCTATGATCCAGCCGCCTATAATGAAGCTGTTGACAACGAAGAAAGAGCGCGCCATAAAGATGGAGCAGCTCCGCCCTGTTTCAAAGCTGGAGCTCATCGCATTCCCGATAATCGTTATAATCCTCGTTTCAATAATTCTTCCGGATGCCGCTCCGCTTATAGGCTTCCTTATGTTCGGTAACCTTCTGACGGTCTCCGGTGTTACGGACAGAATTTCAAAAGCCGCTCAGAACGAGCTTATGAACATCGTAACTATCTTCCTCGGTGTTTCCGTCGGCGCGACGGCAAACGCGGAAAACTTCCTCGCCCTTGACACTCTGAAGATAATCGCTCTCGGTCTTTGCGCATTTATGCTCTCGACGGTCGGCGGACTTCTCGGAGGCAAGTTTATGTGCTGGATAACTCACGGAAAAATCAATCCGCTTATCGGCGCCGCAGGCGTTTCAGCCGTTCCTATGGCTGCACGTGTTGCACAGAAGGTCGGCAGAGAGGAAGACCCGGACAACTATCTTCTTATGCACGCTATGGGTCCGAACGTCGCAGGCGTTATCGGCTCGGCTATCGCGGCGGGAGTATTCCTTGCCCTGTACAAATAATTGGCGAAAGGTAATTGAGGTATAAATATGGCTAAAGTTAAAATTTGTGAAACCGTCCTCCGTGACGCTCATCAGTCACTTGTTGCAACAAGAATGACGATGGATCAGATGGCTCCGATCCTCGAGCAGATGGATAAAGTCGGTTATTATTCCCTCGAGGCTTGGGGCGGCGCAACATTTGATTCCTGCATCCGCTTCCTCGGCGAGGATCCCTGGGACAGACTGCGCAAGATAAGAGCGGCTGTCAAAAACACAAAGCTCCAGATGCTTTTCAGAGGTCAGAACATTCTCGGCTACCGCCACTATGCGGACGACGTTGTTGAGTATTTCGTTCAAAAGTCGATCGCAAACGGCATAGATATCATCAGAATTTTCGACGCTCTCAACGACCCCCGCAACCTTGAAACGGCTATCAAGGCCACAATCAAAGAAGGCGGACACGTTCAGGCGGCTATCAGCTACACAACAAGCCCCGTTCATACAAACGAAAAGTTTGCGCAGTACGCAAAGCAGCTCGAAGGTATGGGCGCAAATTCGATCTGCATAAAGGATATGGCAGGACTTCTGACGCCTTATGCGGCATATGACCTTGTAAAGAAGATCAAAGAAACAGTCTCTGTTCCCGTCGAGCTTCACACGCATTACACCTCCGGTCTTGCTTCTATGACGCTTCTCAAGGCTATCGAAGCGGGATGCGACATAGTCGATACGGCAATCTCTCCCCTTGCAATGGGAACGAGCCAGCCGCCGACAGAGTCTCTCGTAGCCGCTCTTGCGGGAACGGAATATGACACAGGTCTCGATCTCGAAAAGCTCCAGCCCGTGGCAGACCATTTCACAAAGGTCCGCGAGCAGTTCATAAAGGACGGACTTCTCGACCCGAAGGTTCTTAAAGTCAACGTAAACACTCTCCGCTATCAGGTTCCGGGCGGAATGTTCTCGAACCTCATTTCCCAGCTCAAGCAGGCTGGAAAGAGCGAGCTCCTTTCCGATGTTCTCGCAGAAGTACCGAATGTCCGCAAGGATGCCGGCTACCCTCCGCTCGTAACGCCCAGCTCGCAGATCGTCGGCACACAGGCTGTGTTCAACGTTATCGGCGGCGAACGCTACAAAATGGTCACGAAAGAGTTCAAGGGACTTGTCCGCGGCGAATACGGAAAGACCCCCGTTGAAATCTCTCCCGAGTTCAGAAAGAAGATTATCGGAGATGAAAAGCCGATAACCTGTCGTCCCGCAGATATGTTGAAGCCTGAGCTTGAAAAGCTCCGCGAAGAAGTCAAGCCTTGGGCAATTCAGGACGAGGATGTTCTGACCTATGCTCTGTTTGAGCAGGTCGCCGTCAAGTTCTTTGAAGAAAGAAAGGCAAAGCTTTACGCCCTCGATTCAGAAAATGCAGACTTCAGCGGAAAAATTCATACTGTCTGAACTATTTAATCGGTGGTGATTTTTCTTGCAGATCTCGTGCGAACTTTTTTACACCTTGCCTTTTCCGCTGTTCGTTACAGATGAAAGCGGAAAGGTAATCTTTAAAAATATTGCAACGCAAAAATACATTCCGAGCATCAGGTGCGGGACTAAAATAGCCTCGCACCTGACAGACTCCGATGGTGTGTTTTCGGGAAAGGAACGCTTTGCAAGCCTTGGAAATATCCAGCCTTATCATTACGCATTCGTTATAAGAAACATTTGCGATGATAAGCCCGTTCTGGCATTTGCTTTCTTTCCGGATCTTCAGTTCGGCAATGTCGAGCGTATGAAAGAGATCATTTCCGGACTTGACCCTGCGTCTCTTTTCGGATTTTCAAAATTTCTCCCCAGAGGTCATCGTACAAACAGAATATACGGCGACATTGACAGCTGCGTTGCAAGCATCGGGAACGGTCTCGACGACAGCGTCCGTACTTTTGATATTGAAAATATCATAAAACCCTTCTCCGAGAAGCTCTGCGGAGCCTTCGGCGCCCTCGGTTTCAGCATTCATTCCGAGATAGACAAAAGCGTCGGACCAAACCGTTTTTGTATGATCTCGCCGACAGAGACCGTATTCGTCATCAGTCGCGCAATATATGCGGCGGCGCGTGCTTCCGAAGACGGCAGGATATTCCTCTTCTCTACATATGACGAGAAGCAGGATGCGATAACGGTTACCGCAAAAACAAAAAGCAAGATCAAAGTAACGGAAAACGATATTTGCCTGCTTGCGCCCGAGTGTGTTTATGAATCCGCAATCTTCAAAGCAATGCACGGAGAAGGCTACCCATCCGTTTCAGATGACGGAAACGGCAATGTTTCAGTAACGTTTGCGTTTCCCTGCAAGCAGTCACTCGGCGGAACATATATCCTCCGTGCGACGGATGATTTCGGCACATTGGACAAGTATATTGAAAAAATGGCAACCGAGGTTTACAAAATGCTCGGAGACTCAAAAAAATAAGTCAAAGCCCCGCCTTGCGGCGGGGTTTTATAAAAGGATCAAAAAGATGAAATTGATGCTCAAATATCTCAAGCCCTTCTACGGAAGAATGGGTATCGGACTTGCGATAAAAACCTTCGGCACGCTCGCAGAGCTTGCTCTGCCGTATATACTCAGCAGAATTCTGCGAGACGTAGTAGCAACGGAAAATATAAAAAGCATAGTCTTATGGGGGCTTATGATGGTCGCCTTTGCGGCAGTTGCGTGCGTAAGCAACATATGCGCAAACAGAATGGCGGCAAAAACGGCAAGCAACTTTGCCGAGGCGCTGCGCCACGACCTCTTCTCAAAAACAATGCGCCTTTCCCCCGCGCAGACAGACACCTTCACGATTCCGTCGCTCGAATCAAGAATAACAACAGATACATACAACCTGCATCATTTCGTCAATATGATGCAGAGGATGGGCGTCCGCGCGCCGATACTTCTTTTCGGCGGAATAGCCATAACCCTTATAATGGACAGTTACCTCGCCCTTGCAATGATAGCCGTCCTGCCGTTTATCTTTGTAACCGTATATTTCATATCAAAAAAAGGTATTCCGCTTTATACAAGAGTTCAGACCTCTGTTGATAAAATGGTTCGCGTTGTCCGCGAGGATTCGCAGGGCATCCGCGTTATAAAGGCGCTTTCAAAATCCGAACACGAGCATAATCGCTTTGACAAGGTAAACCGCAAGCTCGTATCAGATGAACAGCGCGCAGGCATAACTATGGGTGCGGTCAACCCGGTGATGACGGTGCTGATGAATCTCGGCATAGTCGCAGTAATCGCGTTCAGCGCAGCGCGCGTTCAGGGCGGAAGATCCGACCCGGAAACCGTCATTGCTTTTATGCAGTATTTCACGCTCATCTCAATGGCGATGATGAGTGTGACGAGAATTTTCGTTATGTATACAAAAAGCTCGGCTTCCGCAAGGAGAATTGCCGAGGTCATAGATACGGAAAACGATCTTACCCTCATCAAAAGCGAGGACGAATATCCTCGCACAAGCAAGGATCCCTTTGTCTCCCTTAAAAACGTCCGCTTTTCGTATGCAGGCATAAAGGACGATATAAGCAATATTTCCGTAGACATAGAAAAAGGCGGCTCACTCGGAATAATCGGCGCAACGGGAAGCGGAAAATCGACTCTCATAAAGCTGATTATGCGCTTTTATGATGTTTCCTACGGCGCAGTTTATATTGGCGGACGCGACGTCCGCACGATACCGCAAAGCGAGCTTTACGGCAAATTCGGAACGGCTATGCAGAGCGACTTTCTCTATGCAGATACGATTGAAGAAAACATCCGCTTCGGCAGGGACATTTCGCACGAGCAGATAGTCTTTGCCGCAAAAATTGCGCAGGCGGATGACTTCATATCCGCTTTCCCTGAGGGCTACGGACATATGCTCTCCCAGCACGGAACAAACATTTCCGGCGGGCAGAAGCAGCGCGTCCTGATCGCCCGTGCAATCGCCGCAAAGCCTGAAATTCTCATTCTTGACGACAGCTCCTCCGCCCTTGATTACAAAACAGACGCAAATCTCCGTCGTGCGCTCAAGGAGCATATGAACGGTACAACTCTTATAACGGTTGCGCAGAGGGTCAGTTCCGTCAAGGATTGTGATAGAATAATAGTTATGGAAAAGGGCGAGATAATCGGCTCCGGCACACACGAAGAGCTGCTCGCATCCTGCCCCGTTTACAGAGAAATAAGCGATTCGCAGATGGGAGGTGCATTCGTTGAATAAAGGCTTCGGAACGCCCGCTCAAAGCAATCCGAACAAAAACTCTTCTCAAAAGCTGGATAAAAAGACCCGCCGCGGCGTAATTTTAAGGCTCGGCGGATATATGCTGAAATATTGGCATCTGTTTTTGTTTGCGATAATAGTCACGCTTCTTTCAAATCAGCTTTCCCTTATGGGACCGGAATTTTCGGGAAGCGCAATCGATGCAATCTCCGCCGAGGGCGGAGTTGACTTTCCCGCTGTTTGGGAAAACGTTATAAAAATGCTTATCTGCTATCTTGCCTCCGGAGTTTTATCATATATTCTCGCAGTAGTTATGATAAAGCTCAGCCAAAAGATAGTTTATACGATGCGCCGTCAGCTCTTTGAAAAGCTGACATCGCTCCCCGTAAGCTATTTTGATACTCACGCAACGGGCGACATAGTCAGCCGTATATCATACGACATCGACACCGTAAATTCCTCCCTCTCGCACGACCTCGTTCAGGTTATGTCAAGCATTTATACAGTCGTCGGCTCGGCAATATTTATGTGGCGCATTTCAAAGCCGCTTATAATCGTATTTATCATAACCGTGCCGATCTCAATCATTTTCACGCGCTATCGCTCAAAAAAAGTACGACCTCTGTTTCATAAGAGGTCACAGAAGCTCGGCGAGCTGAACGGTTATGCCGAGGAAATGCTTTCAGGCGGAAAGACCATCCGCGCATACAACAGAGAGGACGAGATCTGCTCACGCTTTGACGCGCGCAACAGTAACTCTGTCGATGCTTATTACAAAGCCGATTATTACGGCGCAGCGCTCGGTCCCTCCGTCAACTTCATAAACAACCTTTCGATCTCTCTCGTTATGATCTTCGGCGGAATACTCTATATGTTTTCGCAGAGCGGAAAGGCTGCCGAAGGGACGCTTTTCTTCATATCGCTCGGCGGGGTTGCAAAGTTTGTTCAGTATTCAAGAAAATTTGCCGGCCCGATAAACGAATTTGCAAACATTATGAGCGAATTTCAGTCCGCATTTGCGGCGGCTGAAAGGGTTTTCCGCATAATAGACGAAACGCCCGAAAAAGCCGACGCACCGTCGGCGGAGGTTCTTTCCTCCGTTGAAGGCGAGGTTGGGCTTTCGGACATTACCTTCGGTTATACTCCCGAAAAAATTATTCTTCACGACGTTTCCGTAACGGCGCCGCGCGGCAAAACGCTTGCGATAGTCGGCCCGACGGGCGCAGGAAAAACTACGGTCATAAACCTGCTTATGCGCTTTTATGATGTAAATTCCGGAACGATAACAGTTGACGGAACAGACATCCGGAATATCACCCGTTCTTCCCTGCGCAAGGCTTATACAATGGTTCTTCAGGACACCTGGCTCTTTCACGGCACCGTTTTTGAAAACATAGTATATGGCAAGGAAAACGCTACGCGGGACGAAGTAATCGCCGCGGCAAAGGCGGCAAAGATCGATTCGTACATCGAGCACCTGCCGCAAGGCTATGATACCGTCCTCTCCGATGACGGCGTAAACATTTCAAAGGGCCAGCGGCAACTGATAACAATCGCCCGCGCAATGCTTTCCGACGCTCCGATGCTCATTTTGGACGAGGCAACGTCAAACGTTGACTCGCGCACAGAGCTTCAGATCCAGCAGGCAATGCAGACACTTATGCGCGGCAGAACGTGCTTTGTTATCGCGCACAGGCTTTCAACAATAAAGAACGCCGACCTTATAATCGTCGTCCGCGACGGCAGCATAACCGAGCAAGGAACACACGAAGAGCTCCTCAAAAAAGGCGGATTTTACAGCGCGCTTTATAATTCGCAGTTCTCCTGACTTATCTGTTAAGGAGATACACGGAAAGGTTCAGATAGCCCGCGAATGTAAGCCAGAGTAGATAAGGAAGCTGCAAAAATGCAGCTGTGCGATTGATTTTGTAAAATTTCAATATCATTATCAGCACAAGCACCCAAAGCAACACAAGCCAGATAAACGAGAAAAGATATGCGCCGAGTCTGAAAAAGAATATCGGCCACATAAAGTTGACAATAAGCTGAATCGCATAAACGATAAGCGCCGACATCTTTGACTTCTCGCTTGCATCTGCGTTGTAAATAAGGAATGACGATATCCCCATCAGGGCGAAAAGTATCGTCCAGACAACGGGAAATATCCAGGCGGGCGGCGAGCCTTCGGGCTTTATCATCGCCCCGTATGCTTCCCCTGCCCTTGCTATAAGCCCCGACGCCGTACCAACAGCGAGCGGGATGAAAATTGAAAGTATAAGTGAACCCCATTTGATTTTTTTCATAACAAAACTCCTCTCTTGCACAAAAATTCTATGCAGGAGAGGAGTTTTTTATTCATTTCAATATGTTATCTCGGCGCTGCCGCAGGTCTTCATATCGAAGAGGACATAACCGTTTTCATATGAGAAATCCGCCTTCTTACCGTCAACCGTAACCTTTTTCGGAGCGTTTTCGGACATAGCCTTTATATGATATACTCTGATGTCCTTCATTCCGTCAAAGTTCCCTATGCGCTTGCCAATATTTATCTTGACAGACGAGCTGTTTTCCTCGCAGACAATCTTTGTAACGGCTCTTTCGCCGTTCTTATAACCGAAGGAAACACCATCGTCCTCATAAAAGTCTCGCTCGGACTTGCCGCAGGGATATATTTCAAGGATTATTTCGCCTGCATCCTTACAGTCTGTGAACTGTTTCGGGGTTTCTGTCGGGATGATAGCGCCGGATTTTACATAAAGCGCGCCGCCTTTGCCTTCCGGAAGATCAATCTTTATCATCTGCCCGCCGGCATAGCGCTTGCCTGTCCAGTAGTCTATCCAGTCGTTACCCCTCGGAAGCCATATCTCATCCGAGAAAGCGCCGACAAGGAAATCTTCGCCGAACATATATTCATAAACGGAATCCTTAACCTCTTCGTCATCCGTGACGTAAGGCATAGCGCGGCAGGTCGGCATACCTGTCATATTGCCGTAGATCGAGGTTGAATAGATGTATGGCATCAGCTTGTAACGGAGGTTGTCATAGAAGGTAAAGTAAGCTTGCATCTCGTCCCCTGCCCACCAAGGCTGGGCAAAGCCAGCCCAACTGTTCAGCTGGCACCAGGCAGTAAAGAAGCAGTAATGGATCGTGTGCTTTGAATATATATCCATATCGCACGTCATAGCGGAAATTCCCGTCAGACCGCAATTGAGTATCCAGGCAAGAGTTTTCAGCTTGCCGCCGGAATCGCCTGTTGTCATCGCCGTGTATGCGCTCGAGCCTGTATATCCTCCGCAGAAATGATGCATAGGTCTTGTACCTCTGTATCTCGCCGCGCCCTGATACATATCCTTTGCGCAGAGCGTCTGCATAAGGTTATGCATTTCCGGCTCGCTCTTTCCGTTTGCATAGGTTCTTGTCTCGTCCGTTATGTCAACAACGTGACAAGGGTCAACCTTGAACGCAGCCGCGCCGTCAAAGCAGAACTTTTCGAGGTGTTCAAACCATTCGGGAATACCGAAATCCGTATCGTTTCCAGCCAGCTTTTCTTCGTAAGCCGTGAAATCGTGCTGACAGCAGAGCCAGAGCTGGAGCTTGAAGCCGTAGCGCAAAAGCGCCTGCGTAAATTCATAGGGTTTTGGCTTTTTACCGCCGCGCATCCAGTCGCAGATATAGAAGCGGTCTGTGTTCCACTTTTTATCGACGGAGAAATCGTATCTCTTTGCCATCCAGCCCGGTTCAAGGCTGAACATATCGCAAGGAAGTCCAAGCTCGCGGAACTGCGCCGCATTTCTCATAACCTCAAACTGATCGGCATTGTACTGCTCGACAAATGTAAGCCCGTATGCCCATTTGGGGAGAAGAATCGGCCTGCCCGTCACATATGTCAATCTTTCGTTTATATCAGCAAGAGTTCTGCCCGCAAAGATGAAAAAATCAATTTCGCCGTCCGGAAGGTACCAGAGAACCTCGTTTTCGTTCTTTGAGCAAACATCGATACCGTGCCAGAAAGTCGTGTTGCAGAGGATGCCGTAGCCCGCCTTTGTCATAATGAAAGGCACGGTCACCTCGCACTTCTGATAAACAATTCTTTCAAGATAAGGCTTGCCGTTGAGAACGAGTCTATCCTCATTGCTCTCGCCGAGACCGTAAAACAGCTCGCCTTCCGTTTTCATTGAAAAATATTTCGGATCCTTCGTAAAATCGACTGTTTTCCTCTCCCATTCGGAATAGTCGCCGATGACCTGCGCCCTGCTCGGACGCATTCCGCAAAGGTTATCCTCAAAATACTTCCGCACCTCGCTCGGATCGCGCGGCGAAAGATCAATCTTTCTTTCAAAACCGTCCGATGAGAATGTCAGGGTGCCATCCGAATATTCCGCATAGAGAAAGCCCGAAAGCACGCCGTTTTTTGTCGAAGCGAGCTTGCCCGCATTCTCATCCGGCGCGCGCCATATCCCGTAACGCTCGAAAAGCGTCGGCTCGAATTTATCCGAAATTCTCACTCTGATAACGTTTTCCGCATAAGCGGTAAGCCTCAGCGTCTTTTCGCCGATAGCAAAATCCTTATTTATCATCTTCCGATGTCTCCTTATCAAAATATTTTGCAGAGCATACTCCGCAAGGCTTGTACCCCTTACCGATAAAATCTCCGATGTCTGCGGCTTTTATTATCTGCCTGTTTTCTTCCTTCATCCGCTTTGCGTGATAGCAATCTTGCGACAAATGAAACACGCCCGAGGATTTATTCAGCACAGCGGAAATATTCCCGCTTTCATCTGTTTCAAATACAGCCTCCATCGTCGTTTCGGCGGGATAATCCGTCGTTTTTGCGCCGGACATATCCGTCCGGATGATTATATCCGCCTTTCCGCACGAGCATAAAAGCAGGAGTGCCAAAAGCACAGCGAAAAAAGCAAACCTTTTCATATTGCTCTGTAAACTCCGTATTCGTTTTTATCGTCTTTTGTTTTTATAAGCGCGCATCCGTGCGGCTTTATATTTATCTTTTTTCCCTTTTCGCCGCAGATCAGCTCCTCCGAGAAAAATTCGGACGAGTATATATATTCGTCGGGCCCTCTGTTTATGACGGCACAAAGAAGCTCGTCTCCCGCCTTTCTTTCAATGCAGAGAATGTCGCGATCGATATAAGCAACCCGCATTTCGCCGCGGAAGACCGCATTTTCGGTTTTTCTTATCTCGCCTATGCGACGGTAAAACCCGAGCAGCTCTCCGTTTTCTCTGCCCCAGGGGTACGGTCTGCGGTTGAATGGATCCGAATAGCCCTGCATACCGATCTCGTCTCCGTAATAAATGCAAGGCACGCCGGGCAGCATATTTGAAATGAGATACGCCGCCTTTACAAGACCGACGCCTGCCGCATATTGCGCCTCCGTCATTTTATAAACAGCCCGCTCGTCCTGACTTTTCCCTTCGGGACTCTCGCCGGCAAGCGCCGTGATTATGCGGACGGTATCGTGCGTACCGATTATGTTCATCAGCGCAGACTGCGCAAAATCCGGATATTCTCCATAGACTTCGGCTGTATTTTTCAGAAATGTTTCGCAATCGCCGTCGCGGAGATACGAAATTATCGCCGTTCTTATCGGATAATTCATAACGGAGTCAAGCTCTTTGCCGCGCAGATATTTTCTTCTCCTGCCATACGACACCTTCTCCGCTGCGTTCTCCCAGACCTCGCCTATGATAACGCAGTCGTCTCTTTCCGCCAAAGCAGATGTTTTCAGTTCAGAGAGAAATTCGTCCGAAAGCTCATCTGCCACGTCAAGCCGAAATCCGCCGACTCCGTCTCTCAATCGCCTGCGGATAACTCCGTTCTCGCCAAAAAGATATGCCTTGTATAACGGCATATCGCTTCTGACCCTCGGCAGAACGTCTATGCCCCACCAGCTCTCGTACTTTTCGGGGTAATCCGTAAAATTATACCATTCGTAATACGGCGAGTTTTTGTCTCTGTACGCCCCGCCGTCTCCGTATTTTCCCGTGCGATTGAAATATATGCTGTCATCGCCCGTATGGTTGAAAACGCCGTCCAGTATCAGCTTTATTCCGTACTTTTCACATTCGGAGACAAGCGCAGAAAACGCTTCTTCCCCGCCGAACATATCGTCAACTTTATCGTAATTTCCCGTGTCGTATTTGTGGTTTGAATAAGCCTCAAATATCGGGCTGAGATAAATGCAGGTCGCTCCGAGAGACGAGATATAAGGCAGTTTTTTGATTATCCCGTAAAGGTCGCCGCCGAAGAAAACGTTGTTATCCAGCCGGTCTCCGGGCCTCTTGACATACGGAGGTATGCCGTCATACCAATCCGGATTCATAACCGCGTCCGCTCTGCAAGGCTCGTCTCCGCCTCTGAAAAATCTATCGACGAATATATGATAGATAATGCCGCCGTAAAGCCAGGAGGGCGGTGCGTTTCTTTTCCTGTAAACAGTCAGCACAAAGGCGTCCCCAAAGCCCTCTCGTATGTCGCGAAGCGTATCGGATATTCCGTCCTCCGCACGGACAATTTCATAGCTCCCCTGCGGGGTGTTTATCGCAAATTTGTAAAAGAAAAGCCCGTCATCTCTGCCTTCGCAAAGCTCCGCGCAGGACAGCGTCAGTCGCCCGTCATCCATACGGAAATCTCTCGCCGTTCCCGTGTCATCGCAGAGAACGGAAAGAAAACATTCCGTCGCCGCCGCAGGCAGAGAGACGGAAAACTCTATGCTTCCGTCTCTCTCCGCAGATCCTCCGTTCCCTTCGGAGGGAGTCAGTTTATGAAGTTCTTTTCTTTTAAGACTGTATCTTCCGAAGCCCGCCATCAGATTTTGCAGGGCTCGATATGCCAGATGTTTTCAGCGTATTCTCTGATGCTTCTGTCCGAAGCGAAATAGCCGGCTTTTGCGATATTGACTATCGCCTTCTTTGTCCAGAGGTCTCTGTGATCGTAATCGTCAAGAGCGCGGTTATACGTTGCATAATACGAATCGAAATCCGCAAGGCACATATAAGGGTCTGAAACGCCGGGATTATGGAGGAGGTAATCCTCAATGTTCGAGAAGTCCTCGCCCGCAAGTCCACAGCCGATTCTGTCAATCGCGCCACGCAGACGCTCGCTCTCTTTGTAATAAAGCTGTGCGTTATAGCCGCGCTTCCAGAGCTCGTCAACCTCGTTTGCCGTAAGACCGAAGATATAGATATTGTCGTTTCCGACAGCGTCCGCCATTTCGACGTTCGCTCCGTCAAGCGTACCGACTGTCATCGCACCGTTTATCATAAACTTCATACAGCCCGTGCCGCTTGCTTCCTTTCCGGCAAGAGAAATCTGCTCGCTTATGTCGCTTGCGGGCATAAGAATTTCCGCAAGGCTGACGTTGTATTCCTCAAGGAACACAACTTTAAGACGTCTTCTGACGTCGGGGTCATTATCGATCTGCTTTCCGAGCATACAGATAAAGCGGATTATCTCCTTTGCAAGATAATATCCGGGAGCCGCCTTTCCGCCGAAGATGAACGTCTGCGGACGGATTGAAATGTTCGGATTTTTCTTTATTTCGTCATAAAGAGCGACGATTTTCAGAGCATTGAGAAGCTGACGCTTGTATTCGTGTATACGCTTGACCTGAACGTCGAAAAGCGAGTGAGTATCGAGCTTATCGCCAGTTTTCTTATAATAAGCCTCCGCAAAACGCTCTTTGTTTTCGTGCTTGATCGCGCGGACTCTGTCAATTACGGATTGATCGTCCCTGAATTTGAGGAAGTCCTCAATAGCTTCGGGATTTTTGCGGTATTTCGTGCCGATGGTCTCATCAAGAAGCGACGAAAGAAGCGGGTTTCCGAGGCACAGCCAGCGGCGATGCGCTATACCGTTTGTAACGTTTGTAAACTTCTCGGGAGTCGTCTTATAGTAGTCGTGGAAAACGGTCTGGCGGAGAATTTCGGAATGGAGCTTCGAGACGCCGTTGACCATATGCGATCCCGCAACAGAGAGATTTGCCATTCTGACCTGCCCGTTTGCCACGATGGACATACGGGAAATTCTCGCCCAGTCGCCGGGGTAAATATTCCAGAGATCTGCGCAGAGCCTGCGGTTTATCTCGCAGACTATCGTATAAATTCTCGGCAGGCGCATACGGAACAGCTCCTCGTTCCAGCATTCAAGCGCCTCCGGCATAACCGTATGATTTGTGTATGATACGGTCTTAACGACTGTGTCCCAAGCCGTCTCCCAGGAGAAGGAATAAATATCCATAAGAAGACGCATAAGCTCGGGAATGCAGAGCGCGGGATGTGTATCGTTTATATGAATCGCAACCTTATCCGGAAGGTTTGAAAGCGTTCCGTAAACGGCGATATGATCCGAAAGGATGTTCTGCAGCGACGCAGACACAAGGAAATACTGCTGGCTGAGACGAAGCAGCTTGCCCTCGGTATGATCGTCAGAAGGATAAAGCACTCTTGAAAGCGTCTCGGCGCTTGTATTTTCCTGAACCGCCTGCATATACTGCCCCTGCGTAAAGAGCTTCATGTTGAAGTTTCTGACGTCGCTCGCCTTCCAGAGGCGGAGATTGCTGACAGCATCGCAGCTTGAACCGGAAATCATCATATCATAAGGTACAGCTTCAACCTCGTCATAATCCGTATGGACTATTTCAAGTCTGCCGTTCTCCCATTTTTCGCTGACCTTACCGCCAAAGCGCACGGGAAACGTCTTATCAGTTCTCGGAACGAGCCAGGTTGAGCCGTTCTGCATCCAGGTATCCGGAGTTTCAACCTGGTTTCCGTCAATTATCTTCTGGCGGAAAAGCCCGTATTCATAACAGAGCGAAAAGCCCGTTGCGGGATAATTTCCCGTCGTCAGCGAGTCCATAAAGCAAGCCGCAAGCCTACCGAGACCGCCGTTTCCGAGACCCGGATCCGGCTCCATCTCATAGATTTCATCAAGATCGAAACCCATATCGCGCAGAGCGCCTCTGTACTGCTTTTCAAGTCCCATATTGAGAAGGTTGTTCTTCAGCGATCTGCCGATGAGAAATTCCATACTCATATAGTAAACGCGCTTCTTCTGCTGCGCCTTTACGGCGTGCTTGAATTTAGCTCTCTTTTCCGTCAGAGCGTCGCGAACGCTCATTATGACGGCTTTATAAACCTGTGCTTTCGTTGCATCCTCCGCAACCGCGCCGAAATGGCGGGAGAGCTTCTCGGAGAGCAACGTTTTTATGTCTGCTTTTGTAGTTGTGTTACCTTTTCCCATCTGATTTTCCCTTTTGCCTTTATTGATTTATTACGTTTTCGTAAAGTCCGACGTACTTCTCCGCCGAAACGTTCCACGAAAAATCTATTCTCATTATTTTGCGGACGAGCTTTTTCCAAGCCTCTTTGTCCTTATAGAGCTCCGTTGCCTGATAAATTACGTTTCCCATATCGTCTGCATTATATGCCGCAAACGTAAAGCCGTTGCCTCCCGCTCCGTAAGGTTTTATTGTATCATAAAGCCCGCCGACCTCGTGTACAACCGGTACCGTGCCGTAGCGAGAAGCGATCATCTGCGCAAGTCCGCAGGCTTCGCTCTTGGAGGGCATAAGGAATATATCCGCTCCAGCATATATCTGCTTTGAGAGCTTACGGTCGTATTTTATAAGCGACGCCGCTCTGCCCGGATATCTTGAAGCAAGCCCGCGGAAGAAATTTTCCGTATCCGGGTCGCCCGTGCCGAGCAGGACAAACTGAATGTTATTGTTCTGCATTATTCCGTCTATGCCGAATTTTACAATGTCAAAGCCCTTGTGCTCCGCAAGTCGGGATATCATCGCAACGATCGGAACGTCCGGATCGACGTTCAGCCCCGCCATCTTTTGCAGCTCTTCCTTGCATACAGCCTTTCCGGCAAGCGAACGCCAGGAATAGTTCTTCGGAATATCGGGGTCTGTTTTCGGGTCGTTCGAGGCAAGGTCGATACCGTTTATGATACCGTCGATCTTTCCGCTGTACATTCGCGTTATGTTTCCGAGCCCGTGCGCAAAGTAATCATCCTGGATTTCCTTTGCATAACGGGGGCTGACCGTCGTCACAAAGTCCGCGCAGACTATTGCTCCCTTTGTCAGGTTTATGTTGCCGTTATATTCGACAATCCCGCTTTCCGCATCGGAGAGCGAGAAAACGTCGCCGAGTATTTCCATACCGTATTCGCCCTGGTAATCGATATTGTGTATCGTGTATACCGCCTTTACGCCGGAATAACCGTAATATGAATTATATCTGGTTTTCAGCAGTATGACGGAGAGCGCGGTCTGCCAGTCGTTGCAATGGAGTACCTCGGGGAAAAATCCCTCCGCACCCATCAGCTCAAGCACGGCAACAGAGAAAAACGCAAACCTTTCGGCATCGTCAAACTCGCCATAGATTCTGTCCCGGAGGAAATAATATTCGTTATCGATGAAATACCATTTAACCCCGTCTCTTTCGAGCGAGAAGATCCCGCAATAAAGCCTTCTCCAGGCAAGCGTGACCGTTATGCTCTTTTCAAACGTCATCTCGTCACGATATTGCTTTCCGACCTTCGAATAAAGCGGCATAACGGCTCTGACATCCGCCTCCGGATGAGCCGCCTTTATCGCCGCAGGGAGCGAACCCATAACGTCGCCAAGTCCGCCGGTTGCCGCAAAAGGAAGCGCTTCGCTTCCCGCAAATAATACTGATTTCATAAAGCCTCCCGAATTTATCAGAGCATTTTGCCCTTGTCTATATAGACGGGCATCGTAAGGTGACCGGAGATGCTGACGCCGTCTCGCACGACGACGTTCTTATCCGTCACAACGTACTGGAGCGTAACGTTTTCGCCCGTAAATGTGTCCTGGAAAAGTATTGAATTCATAACGACGGTGTCCCTGCCAACCTTGACTCCTCTGAAAAGTATGCTGTTCTCAACGGAGCCTTCAATCACACACCCGTCCGCTATCAGCGAGTTGCGGACAAAGGAATGATTTCCGTAATACGTCGGAGCGGAGTTGCGGACCTTTGTATATATCGGTCGGTTTTCCGTTTCGAAGAGCTCCTTATAAAGCTCCTTGTCGCTTATGAGACGCATATTCGTATTGAAATAATCAAGGAACGAATCAATCCCTTCAAAATGACCGTCATAGCGGTAAACACGGTAATTTCTGTGTTTCAGGTTGCGCTGGTATACATCACGCGAGAAACTTGAATAGCCGTGTGCAATGGCGTCCATAACAAGCTCCTGAAGGTATCTGCGTCCTATTACCATTATATTGAGATTGACATCGGCATCGCCTTCAAAATCGGAGGGATGAGCTCTGTAATCCGTCATTCTTCCGCTTTCGTCCGAAACGACTACGGAAACCGCGCCCTGCATTTCCGGCGTAACGTGCATTTTCTTTATCGCAACGGTTATATCCGCTCCGTGAGAAATGTGGTCGTTTATCATATCGCCGAAGTCAATATTGCAGATAACGTTGCAGTCCGTAAGAACAACGTAATCGCTTGTCAGATGCGATATCGAATAGTTTACGCTCTTCAGCGCTTCGAGGCGTGTCGTGTAAAGCTCGTTTACGTTGTTTGCGTAAGCGGTGATAAAGGGTGTCAGAAACTTGACGCCGCCGCTTCTTCTCGCAAGATCCCAGTCCTTTCCCGTGCCGATATGGTCCATAAGGGAATGATAATTATAATGTGTGATTATCTTTATATCACCTATGTTCGAATTTACCATATTCGAAAGCGCAAAGTCGATAAGGCGGTATCTGCAACCTATCGGCACCGAAGCCACAGAACGCCTGTGTGTAAGCTCGAAAAGGTTACTGTCGTGTATGTTTGAAAAAATAATTCCGGTAGCTGTCATTTTGTTTCCGCTCCTTTCGATTTTTCAAGATACGCAGAGTCGATCATAAGTCCGCCTCCGAGGGTGCTTCCCGCTTCGATTTTCAGCTCTGCACCGATGACGAGCGGCGAATCGCCGTCTTTTCTTTCCTCGCCGACCTTCGCTCCCTCGCCGATTACTGTATCGTGGTCGATTATTGCATATTCGACCTTCGCTCCCTTGCAGATTCTGACGCCGCTCATAATTACCGAGTTGCGAACGACCGCACCCTCTTCAACAGTTACGTTGCCGGAGAGTACTGAGCTTTCAACAGTACCGTTTATGTCGCAGCCCTCCGTAACCATTGAGTTTATCAGCTCGGCGCTTTCGCCTATCCTCTGCGGCGGGTTTGCGTTGTGGCGGAAGAAGATTCTCCAGCTTCTGTCATAAAGATTGAATTTCGGTCTTGAACCGAGAAGATCCATATTCGCTTCCCAGAGACTCTGCACCGTGCCGACGTCCTTCCAGTAGCCCTCAAAGAGATAAGCATACATTTTCATTCCGTCGCCGAGCATCTTCGGGATTATGTTTTTTCCGAAGTCGTTCTGGGAGGCAGGATCGTCATCGTCCTCGATGAGATACTTTTTGAGGAGCTTGTAATTGAAGATATATATGCCCATAGAAGCCTTGTTGCTCTTCGGGTGGGCGGGCTTTTCCTCAAATTCGATTATTCTGTTTGTATCGTCCGTGTTAAGTATGCCAAAGCGGCTCGCCTGCTCGATCGGTACGGGCAGAACGGCGATAGTACAGTCTGCGCCGTTTTTCTTATGCTCAGCAAGCATTTTGGCATAGTCCATTTTGTATATATGGTCGCCGGAGAGGATGAGAACGTAATCGGGGTTGTATCTGTCGATATACTGGATGTTCTGGAAAATGGCGTTTGCCGTTCCCTTATACCAGGCTGCGCCGCCCTTACCCTGATACGGCGGGAGAACCATAACTCCGCCGTGAACACGGTCAAGATCCCAGGGCTCTCCGTTTCCGATGTATTCATTGAGCACAAGGGGCTGATACTGCGTCAGAACGCCGACGGTGTCTATTCCCGAGTTTACACAGTTTGACATAGGAAAATCGATAATGCGATACTTCCCTCCGAACGGCACAGCGGGCTTCGCCGTCTTGTCCGTGAGAGTATAGAGTCTGCTGCCTTGTCCGCCAGCCAAAAGCATAGCGATACATTCTTTCTTTTTGAACATTATGCCTTACCTCCCAAGTCTGTTTCTTTATTTCTTTTTTATTATCAGCGCACCGTATGACGGCAGGTCAACGCTTATTTCGTGAACCCATTTTCCGCCCTCGCGGTGAGCCTTTGATTTCATTGTTCCGAGCTTGCTTCCGCCTCCGCCGTATTTTGCCTCGTCGGAATTGACAAGAGTAACGTAGCTTCCCTTGCTCTTTACACGAAGCTTATAGCCTTCCCTCCTGCAAGGAGCGAAATTGAGCAGAACAATAAGCTCTTCTCCTCCTGCCGACTTTCTTATATAAGAGAGCGTGTTGTCCTCGCACCTGTCCGGATCTATCCATTCAAAGCCGTCCCAGCCGTCATCGATCTCCCAGAGCGGGCTGTGTTCGAGATAGAAATGATTGAGCGAGCGGACGTAATCCTTCATCTGCGAATGGCGCGGGTAATCCAGCATAAACCATTCAAGCTGATTTTCATAATCCCATTCGCGGAACGGAGCGTACTCGCAGCCCATAAACATCAGCTTTTTGCCCGGAAGCGTCATCATATACATAAGGAACGCCCTCATACAGGCGAACTTATCGTCGTAGCCGCCGAACATCTTGTCAAGCAAAGATTTTTTGCCGTGTACGACCTCGTCGTGCGAAACGGGTAGAATATAATTTTCCGAGAACGCATACATAAGGGGGAATGTAAGCTTGTTATGAACATATTTTCGGAAAAACGGATCCGTCCCGACGTATTCGAACATATCGTTTGCCCAACCCATATTCCATTTGAAATTAAAGCCGAGACCTCCGTCCGAAACGGGCTTTGTCACCATCGGCCAAGCCGTCGATTCCTCCGCTATCATCAGCGCATAAGGAAATTCGGCAAACACGGCGGTATTCAGCTTGCGGAAAAACGCCATCGCCTCGTAGTTATGATTTCCCCCGTCAGCATTCGGTATCCATTCGCCGGGCGCACGGTCGTAATCGAGATACAGCATAGACGCAACCGCGTCGATACGGAGTCCGTCTATATGGTAATTTCTCATCCAGAAAAGCGCATTCGATATGAGGAACGACTGAACCTCCGGTCTGCCGACGTCAAAGCAACGCGTTCCCCAGGACTTATGCTCCATTCTGTCCTTACCCTGATATTCATAAAGCGGATAACCGTCAAACTCGAAGAGCCCGTGCTCGTCCTTCGGGAAGTGAGCGGGCACCCAGTCAAGAATGACACCTATCCCCGCCTTATGGAGCTTGTTTACAAAATATATAAAGTCCTCCGGCGTGCCGAAACGCGATGTCGGCGCGTAATAACCACCGACCTGATAGCCCCAGGAGCCGTCAAACGGGTGCTCGGTTATCGGCATAAGCTCGATATGCGTATAACCCATATCAAGCGCATAAGGAACAAGCTCGTCCGCAATCTCGCGGTAATTGAGGTAATGCTCTCCGTCAACATTGGATTCGCCACCACGCGTTTTCCAGGAGCCGAGGTGCATTTCGTAAATGTTCATCGGCGCGGAATAAAAATGCTTGCCTTCAAACGCCTTGCCTCTTGCAGAGAGCCACTTTGAATCGCTCCATTTTGCCTTCACCGTATGAATTATTGATGCGGTTTTCGCCAGCGTTTCGGAATAAGTTGCATAAGGGTCTGCCTTCATCGCCGTGCGGGTCTTTGAAACGACCTTATATTTATATCTGTTTCCTTCAAGAGCTTTCGCGGAGATCAGAGTTGCCGTCCAGACGCCGCTTTCGGCATCCTTTTCCATTGGCAACGACTCATCCCAGGAGTTGAAATCGCCCGCGACAAACACCTTCTCTGCCTTCGGCGCCCACACGCGGAAAGTATATTCAAAGCCATCATCCGTTTTTTCAAAATGACAGCCGAGCCATTCATAACTGCGGAAATTTGTACCCTGGCAGAAAAAATACGGGGCAAGCTCTCCCGATCTGATTTCACCGTTCAAATATCTCACCCCGTTTCAAATATTTATTCGCATACATTATACAATATTTTGTTTAAAACTTCAATAATATATAGGAAATTTCTCGCTTTCTTTTAATCTTTTTTGCTGTTTTTTCCGGCGTTTTTTCTCTCATTTCGTCATTGCGCGGAGCACAGGCAAAAAAGCACGCAAAAAACGCACCCGAAGGTGCGTTTCATTGTAATTTGAAGCCGATTACTTCATATATTCTCTTTTGTATTTTACAATCTGCATTATGTTGCTTTCCGTATTGTAAATAACGTTTATAAATATATATTCGCCGCTCCCGTCCGGCAGCTTGCCAAACTCGCCCGTGTCTACATTGTATACGACATAATAATAATTTTCGCCTCCGGAAACCTCGCAATAATATGATGTTATTCCCGAAAGGCTGCTCGGTATATAAGACAGCCATTTTGCGTCGTCCTCAAGACTCGCCTCAAACTCACTGACAGCATCTTCGTCAAAATAAATAATGCTGACTGTATAGATATGTCCGTATGAAGATGACTGCGTATGCCCCGAAAAATCCTTTGTATCAATCCGATAGTATTCTGGGAGGTCGATTAAAAGCAACTCCTCCGTCTCCTTTGCAAGAGCTTCGTCGTGAGAATATTCATTCGCAAAAATAAACGAAAATGACCCGTATATAAGGAGCAGTATCGCCATTATAAAGCCAATAATTACATTCTTTTTGTATCTGTACCCCCGCTTTTTCAGGTGAAATCCGAAAACTATCGATGCGATCGGAATCGGGATGAACAGATAAAATACCCACATATTCCGCACCATATGAAAAGGATAACTTTCCCGGGACATTATTGCCAAAGCGGCAAGCGCGAAGAAAATCGTTGCAATTGAAAGGATAAAGAGGAGGTTTGAAACGGTTTTCAGTCGCGCCTCAGGATTTTTCGGGCTGTTTGCCGCCTTTTTGCTTACTTCATCACAAAGCGGGTAAAACATCGAATCCGCCGCGAGCGCTTCTCTTTTTATTATATAAGCCTGCCCGCCGACGCCAAGAAAGATATATTTTTCGGTCTTCTCTGCGCCTTCAATGTCGCCGAAAGAAACTTTCATCATTTTTCTAACATCGCCGCCGCGCGAAATGTTGAGGATAAAATACCCGTCATAAACATCATAAGAATAGAGAGCACCGATGGTTTTCGATTCGGAATAGCGCTGCGCTTTTTTGAAATTAGCATAGCTCTTTACGTGAGATATACATCCGCAAATAGCGAAGAGGATATATACGCACGTAAGCCAAGGCGATACATTCAATGAGGAAAGAATCAAAATAACAGCAGCTACGGCGATAAGTACGGTTCTCTTTATAAAAGCTTTTCTCGGCTTATTGAATACCGCCTCTATATCGGATTTATCATATAAAAACGAATACGATTCCTTCGGCTTTTCGGCGGGCTCGCTTTCGCTCTGCTTTTCAGGTTCGTTTTCGCTCAAAAGTTCGTCAACGGAAACCGAAAATATCTCTTTGAGCCGCATAAGATTGTCAACCGTCGGAAGCGTTTTATCCATTTCCCAAAGGCTGATCGTCTGACGGCTCAAAAGCATCTTCTGTCCGAGCTCCTCTTGTGACAGACCAATCTTCTTTCTGTAATACTGTATTTTCTCGCCTACTGTCATCCGTGACCTCCGATATTGATTTTTGTGGTCTCATTGTATCATTTCCGCGCAGAATTGTAAAGAATTTTACACTTGCTTTTGTCAAGCAGCGCTTGCGGGACTAAAAACGCAGCGTTCACCGGACAAGAATCGCCTTTTCTTTGTCAACGACGCAAAAAACGCACCCGAAGGTGCGTTTTAATTTATTTTATCTCGCGTCTGCCGTCCATCGCCCGCATAAGGGTTATCTCATCTGCATATTCAATATCCGCTCCGACAGGAATACCGTATGCAAGTCTTGTTGTTTTAATTCCCTTTTTGGCAGCCATTCCGGCTATGTAAAGCGCGGTTGTCTCGCCGTCAACATTCGGGTTGGTCGCTATGATAAGCTCCTTGACATCGCCCTCTTCAAGCCGCTCCATAAGCTCCGCTATACGGAGCTTATCCGGTCCTATGCCTTTTGCGGGAGAAATCACACCTCCGAGAACGTGATAAAGTCCGCGGTATTCCCTTGTTTTTTCAAAGGCGATAACGGCGCGCGGGTCTTCAACCACGCATATAACGCTCTTGTCCCTTCGGTCATCACCGCATATATCGCAAACGGGCTTGTCGCTTAAGTTGCCGCATACGCTGCAAGGCACAACCTCTTTTTTTGCCGCAATTATGGCATTGGCAAATTCAATTGCTTCCTCCTCCGGCATATCAAGTACGGAAAAAGCATATCTCGCCGCCGTTTTTCTCCCTACGCCGCGTAGAGACGCGAATTTTTCAATCAGTCGCTGAACAGGAAGTATATATTCCATAGTTCAAATTTCCGCCTTTATCAGAACAGTCCGGGAATACCCATTCCCATACCCATTGAGCCCGTTATCTTTTCCATTTCCTTTGAACTCGTGTCCTCAACCGTGCGGATTGCTTCGTTTACACCGGCTGTGATTATATCGGAAAGCGTTTCAATATCATCCGGATCAACAATTGCCGGATCGATTTCGAGAGAAACTATTTCTTTTTTCCCGTTTATCTTGATCTTGACAACGCCGCCCCCTGCAGAAATATCATATTCTCTGGCTTCAAGCTCTGCCTGCTTTGCTGCCATATCCTCCTGCATCTTCTGCGCCTGACGCAGCATATCGTTCATTGAAGGTCCCTGCGGTATTCTTGCTTTCATTTTTAATTCTCCTCCGTATCAATAAGATCGTTTATAGGCATTTTCTTTTCGTTTGCCTGCATTTTTGAAAAAATTATGTTTTGCGGCGTTATATTCTTTACGAGAACCGAGCTTGCAACCGACGCTATAAGCGATTTTCTTCCTTCGTCGGAAAGCATCATCATCGTAAAATCGTTTGAACATTTTATATAAAGCCTGCCGTCATCATCCGTAAATGCAAGGGTATCCTTTAAAAACGAGCCGACAGACATATCCTTCTGCTCCGCCTTGCGTATTACTTCCGCCCATATGCGAACGCTTTTCGGCTCTGACTTTGCTTCCTGCTTTTCAGGCGCCGCCGGCGCTTTCTCTGAAAGCGCTTTGCCGCCTGCCGGGGCAGGCTTTTCTTCTTTCTTCTCCGGTTTCGGCTCCGGCGGGCGGCTTCCCTCCGCCTGCGGCGGAGTCTGCGGCGCCTGACTCAATCTGTCTTCAAGAGCCGAAATGCGTGCCAGCACGGATGACATATCCCCGTCGAGCGAAGGATCACAAACCCTGACAAGCGCCATCTCGGCATAGAGCTTTGCTCCGGACGGAAGCCTTGTCATATCGCCTTCGGCGGAGGTAAAAACTTCAAGTATGTTCAAAAGCTGTGCAACAGTAAAGTGTTCTGCGGAATGTGCGGTAAGCGATTCGCAACTGTACTTTCCCCTCGTCGCGACATACAAAAGCATATCACGGCAGAAGGAAATAAGCTCCCGCCAGAAAACAGCTATATCTCTTGACGATGAATAGACCTCATCAAGCTTTTCAAGCGCACCGGATATATCCTTTTCCGCAATTTCATCACAAATTCCGGACAGAAGTTCTATCGGGCTTGCACCGAGTAGCGCAATCGAATTTTTGAGCGTTATTTCGTGACCGCCGCCAGCACAGTATTCAAGCATATTGAGAGCGTCACGGAAGCCGCCCTGCGAAAGTCTTGCAATCAATTCAAGCGAGCCTTCGTCGGCTTTTATTCCCTCTCCCTCGCAAACAGTCTTCATCCTTGAAATTATCGCGCTCGGCGCAACTCTCCTGAAATCGAACCGCTGGCAACGGGAAAGTACTGTTGCCGGAATTTTTTGAAGTTCCGTCGTCGCCAGAATGAAAATAACGTGCGACGGTGGTTCTTCAAGGGTCTTGAGGAGCGCATTGAAGGCGCTCGGCGAAAGCATATGGACCTCATCGATGATATAAACCCTGTATTTCAGATCAGCCGGCGTGTAAACAACGCTGTCCCGCAGGTCGCGGATGTTGTCAACACCGTTGTTGCTTGCCGCATCCATTTCAACAACGTCAGTTGCCGTTCCGTCGGCTATCGAAAGGCAGGAATGACATTTCCCGCAAGGGTTGCCGCCGACAGGATGCTCGCAGTTTGCCGCCTTTGAAATTATTTTTGCACAAGTCGTTTTTCCGGTTCCTCTCGGACCGCAGAAAAGATAAGCGTGCGACAGCTTGCCGCTTTCAACCTCGTTTTTGAGAATAGAGGTGATATGCTCCTGCCCGTAAACATCGTCAAAAGTGGCTGGACGCCATTTTCTGTAAAGTGCCTGATACATATTTACCTCCTGCTATAAAAAATAACGGGATACAAAATCAGACTATGCACCGCAGTTCGACTTACGCTCACATACGCCACCGCAGTCCTTGCTCGGGACAGGCAACCTCGCGGCACATCCGGAAATCTCCTTAATGCTGCTTGGTCCCCCACCTGACATAGTTCAAAGCTCCGAATTGCGCGAGACCCATCCTTCAACGCACGGGTGCTACGGCGCAGACCACACAAGCATAAGCCTCATATACGTGATCGCCCCTGCTGTAGCGGATTGCAGGTACAAGGCACCGCTGACTCCCCGGCCGGCATAGTCTGATTTTATATCTCGTTCCTGGTTATTATATCACATTATCTTCATTTATGCAATATGATTTTTATCAAAACTTTATACTTTTTTCTTTTTTATCGTTTACAAGAAAAAGGCAGCGGCGGCAGGGCGTTTTTGCGTCCCGCCGCCGATTTCAATTACATCATAAGGACAATTTCCCTGCAAATATCGACAAGTCCCCGCCTTATATCTCTTCTGCTGCGCCAGCTGCGGGTGTTCCAGTCGTCGCCTGAAACATCATCGCCGCCGTAGATTATGGCGCCGTAACCGACGCCGCGGAACTGCGTGACGGCTATACATCCTGCCTGCTCCATTTCAACGATCATTGCGCCTTCCTCTCTGCGGGCGCGGATTTTGTCTCTCGTTTCGCGAAAGACAGCGTCCGTCGTCCAGACAAGCCCCTCGGAAAACGGAATTCCCCGCTCCGAAAGATAATCGCAGATGAGCTTTCTCGTGTCTTTTTCCGTGTATATTATTCGCGAAGCCGGAATGTAATGATATGAAAATCCGTCGTCACGTATCGCACCTTCAACAACGAGAAAATGACCGACGCAGGTTTCCCTTTCAAGCACGCCTCCGCCTCCGCAGAACATAACCTTTTTCACGCCCATTGCAATAAGCTCTTCAAGCTCTCCGCCCATCGCCGGACAGCCGAGGTCGCCTTGCATAAGAAGAACGTCGCAACCCTTGAATTTATAGATATTATAAGGATTTTCGCCCATTACGGTTCTGATTTTTTCGATTTTCCCCTCCGAGAGTAGCTCTTCTATAACCTCTCCGAAAAAGGTGATCACAAGTCTTTCGCATCCGATCTGCCCCGTATATTTTGCAATATCACAGGGGTTTATTGCAGCATCCTTCGCTTCGTCAAATTCAAGTATAGGAATGTCGTTTTTTATGAGCATAGACGCTCCTTTCAGTCAATATCGCCTATCGTTTCTACCTTTATAAGGTTCGTATTTCCCGATTTTCCGTTTGTCATTCCGCCCGTGAGAACGATTCTGTCGCCGGGCTTCAGATGCATCTGCTTCTGCGCTGCCAGCATTGCGTGATAGAAAAGCACATCAGTCGAGTCGAAATGGCGGCTCATAACCGGAGTAACGCCCCAGGAGAGCGCGAGCTTATACCATACTTCTTTCGTTGTTGCCATTCCGATTATGTCTGTCGGCGAGCGGAAACGGGACACCATACGAACAGTCATTCCGGACATTGAAGAAACAACTATCGCCTTTGCGTCTATATCTATTGCCATTCCGCAAGTTGCGTGAGAAATTGCGTCAACGAGGTTCTTTATCTTAAACTCGCTCGCGCGGAAACGGCTTGCATAGTCTATGTGTTTTTCCGTTTCCTCCGCAATTTCAGCCATCGTCTTTACAGCCTGAACGGGATATTTTCCCGCCGCCGATTCGCCCGAAAGCATAACCGCGCTCGAGCCGTCGTAAACGGCGTTTGCAACGTCTGAAATTTCCGCTCTCGTCGGGCGGGGATTGTGTATCATAGATTCAAGCATCTCGGTTGCCGTGATGACTCTCTTTCCGAGCAAGCGGCACTTTGTTATGATATATTTCTGAACAGCGGGAAGCTCCGTAAACGGTATTTCAACGCCGAGATCGCCTCTGCCGATCATAATACCGTCGCATTCGCTGCATATCTCCTCGATATTGTTAATTCCCGTCCGGTTTTCGATCTTTGCGATTATATCGATGTTTTCTCCTCCGTTTTCGCGAAGGAACGTTTTCAGGTCGATAAGATCCTGCTTTGTCGATACAAACGACGCCGCAATAAAGCTGACCCCGTTCTTTATTCCGAAAAGGAGGTCATCCTTGTCCTGTTCGCTGAGATATATCTGGTTTTTGAGCACCTTGTTCGGGAAGCTCATACTCTTTCTGTTCGAAAGCTCGCCGCCGACGATCGTTTTGCAGATGACATCCTCTCCCTTGATTTCCGTTACCTCAAAGATAACAAGTCCGTTGTTGACAAGTATCCTGTCACCGACGGAAAGATCACGGGCAAGGTCCGCATAGCTGACGGAGACAATGTGCTCGTCGCCCTCAACCTCGCGCGAAGTAAACGTGAAAACGGCGCCGTCCTCAATGGTCACCTTTGAGTCCTTGAACGTTCTTATTCTGTATTCGGGACCCTTCGTATCGAGCATTATGGCAATAGGAAGCCCGAGATTTTCACGCACTTTTTTGATCATATCGATTTTTTCCTGATGCTCCTCGTGCGTGCCGTGTGAGAAGTTGAGCCTTGCAACGTTCATTCCCGCAAGACACATCTCCGTAAATACCCTCTCGTCACTGCTGGCGGGACCGATTGTGCAAACAATTTTGGTTTTTCTCATTTTCTTTTCTCCGATTATCTTTCTATATAATTTATATTCTCCTGCCGAGAATTTCTCTGTACTTCCTGTAAAACGCCTCGTATTCGCCGGCATCAATAGCGTCCCGTATCTTCTGCATAAGGTCATTATAGAAATACAGGTTATGCATAACGGCAAGGCGCATACCGAGCATCTCGTCCGCTTTGAGAAGATGACGGATGTAACTTCTGCTATGAAGCCTGCAAGCGGGACAGCCGCAGTTTTCGTCTATTGGAAGCGGGTCGCACTGATACTTGTTGTTATTCAGGTTCATCGTCCCGTTCCAGGTAAATATGAAGCCGTGACGGGCGTTTCTCGAAGGCATAACGCAGTCAAAGAAGTCAACTCCGCGATAGACAGCTTCAAGAATGTTTATAGGCGTGCCGACGCCCATAAGATAACGCGGTTTATCCTCCGGCATATGCGGCTCGACGTGCTCGATTATGTCGTACATAACGGGTGCCTCCTCGCCGACGGCAAGCCCGCCGATGGCGTATCCGTCAAGATCCAGCTCGCGGATCGCCTTCATATGCTCAATGCGCAGATCCGGGTATGTCCCGCCCTGATTTATTCCGAAAAGCATCTGATGAGGGTTTATCGTCTCCTCAAGCGAATTCAGTCTGTCCATTTCCGCCTTGCAACGGTAAAGCCAGCGGGTCGTTCTTTCTATGGAATTCTTGACGTAATCATAAGGCGAGGGATTTTCGATGCACTCGTCGAAAGCCATTGCGACAGTCGATGCAAGGTGTGACTGTATCCTCATCGATTCCTCCGGACCCATAAAAATCCGCCTGCCGTCGATATGCGAAGCAAAGCTGACACCCTCCTCCGTTATCTTGCGCAGCTGCGAAAGCGAGAACACCTGAAAGCCGCCGCTATCCGTAAGCACGGGGCGTTCCCAATTAAAGAATTTGCGTATACCGCCCATTTTATATATAACGTCGTCTCCCGGGCGCAGATGAAGATGATATGTGTTTGAAAGCTCTATCTGACAGCCCAGCTCGTAAAGATCCTCAGTTGCGACGCCGCCCTTTATGGCAGCAGCCGTGCCGACGTTCATAAACACGGGCGTCTGCGCCGTACCGTGTACAGACTCAAACACGCCGCGTCTTGCCGCTCCGTCCTTTTTTATAACCTTGAACATTTCTTTTCTCCGTTCTTTATTTTATTCTGCCGAATCTCGTATCAAGCTCTCGCTTTGTCATCTCGTACGCAACGGGTCTGCCGTGCGGGCAGCGACGTATGCAGTCGTAGCGGAAGAAATTGTCGCATATCCAGCGGATGTGCGCTTCGTCGTATTTTCTCCCCGCCTTGACGGACGCCTTGCAGGCGCTCTGATAAAGCGCGCGCTCGAAATAGCTTTTGCTGTCCGCATAAAGGCTTCCGTCGCTCTCCGTAAGCGAGGTTATCAGCGAAAAGAAGAGCGCCCGCCCCTCGGAAAGGTCAAAATCGCAGGGCACCCCGCGCAGGATTACGCCCCTCTCCTCTACCGAAAAGTCAAAACCTATATCGGAAATTTCCTTTTTATATTTTTCGCAGAGCTCTCTCTCCTGCGGAGAAAGAGTTATCTTTTCTTCAAGCATCAGAAGCTGCGTTTCGGGCTTTTGCCCCTCGATCGCCGCCTTCATTTTTTCAAAATTTATTCTCTCGTGCGCTGCGTGCTTGTCGAGAAGAAACAACCTTTCGCCCTCCTCGATAATGACGTAACAATCAAACGCCTCGCCGAGCATTCTGTATTCCGGTATCGGCTTGGGCTCAAAGCCTTTGAGATTCGCATCTGTATCCGAATTTATTTTCGGCAGCTCTTCTTCCACCTTCCTGACGTCAACAGCATCCGCCGAAGCAACCCTTTTCGGTAGCACAACGGGAGCAAACTCCTCGCTTTCCGCTCTCGGTTTTTCTTCCTTCGGAACATACGGGATATACTTTGCCTCAAACGGCACATCCATCTTCGTCTGCTCGTGTTTCGGAGCGTCAGGAGAGACGAACGCCGATATAATTTTCAGCTTTTCCTCCGTCATAGGCGACGGATTTTTCGGCGCGAGCGAAGGATTTTGCAGACTTCTTTCAAGCGCACCGCGAACGGAATAATACACGGCGTCAAAAATGCTCTTCTCATCCGAAAACTTAACCTCCAGCTTTGCCGGATGAATGTTTACGTCAACATATGCCGCGTGCAATCCGATGTTCAGCACGCAGACAGGATATTTTCCTATCGGCGCAAAGGAGCGAAACGCCGCTTCAAGAGCCGATGTCAGGCTTATATTGCGCACAGAGCGGTTGTTTATGAAAAATATCTGAAGCGCACGGTTTCCGCGGACATTATCCGGCGTGCCGACATAGCCCGAAACGGATATACCTCCGCTTTTCGAATCTATCTCGCAGAGTTTTGACGCAAATTCCCTTCCGTAGACGGAGTATATGGCGTTTTTCAGCTTTCCGTCGCCGGAGGTCGCAAATCTCTGCTGACCGTCCGCAATGAAGCGGAAGGCTATCTCCGGATGCGAAAGCGCGAGTTTTTCCATAACGGAGGCGCAAGCCGCCCCTTCTGCGGAATCGGATTTGAGGAATTTCAGCCTTGCAGGGGTAGTTCGGAAAAGCCCCTCGCAGATGACGGTTGTTCCGTCCGGAAAGCCACCCTCCTCCGCACCTTCAAGCCTGCCGTAGTCAACGGTAACGACCGTCCCGGAGGAATCCTCTCTGCGCTTTGTCATTATTCTCGTGTGTGTGACCGCCGTTATCGCCGCAAGCGCCTCGCCACGGAAGCCAAGCGTCATAACTGAGGCAAGGTCCTTTGCCGTTTTTATCTTACTCGTTGCGTGGCGACGCACACAGATGACAGCATCCTCACCCGTCATTCCCTTGCCGTCGTCCGTAACACGCATAAAGGCGATACCGCCGTTTTTGATCTCGGCTGTGATTGTTTTTGCGCCTGCGTCTATTGAGTTTTCGCAAAGCTCCTTCAGCGCGGAAGCAGGCTTATCGACAACCTCTCCCGCCGCTATAAGGTTTGCAACGCTTATATCAAGAACATTTATTTCGGACATTTTTCATCCTTTCAGGAAAGCATTTTTTTCAGCTCGTATATAAGATTTATCGCTTCAAGCGGGGTCAGCGTGTTTATATCGACCGCACGCAGCTTTTCCGCGACCTCGCCCTCGCTTATATTGTCAAAACTCAAAGCAAAATCGTCTTCCGCGGGCTCCGTTTTCCGCTCTTTCATCTGAATTCCGCCGGATTCAAGGGTCGCAAGAATTTCTTTTGCCCTCTTTGTAACTTCCTTCGGAACGCCTGCGAGTTTTGCAACCTCGATACCGTAACTGTCGTCTGCCGCTCCGCGGACTATCTTGCGCAGGAAAACTATGTCATCGCCCTTCTTCTTTGCGGCAATATTGTAGTTGACAATGCCGTCAAATTCGTCTTCCATAGTCGTCAGCTCGTGATAATGAGTTGCAAAAAGGGTCTTTGCGCCGATCTTTTTGCCGAGCGTATATTCCGCAACCGCACGGGCTATGCTCATTCCGTCAAAGGTGCTTGTGCCCCTGCCGATCTCGTCGTAAATTATAAGGCTGCGCTTCGTCGCGTGGGAAAGAATATACGCAACCTCGCTCATTTCAAGCATAAATGTTGACTGACCCATCGCAAGGTCGTCCGACGCACCGACGCGCGTAAACAGCTTGTCGATTACGCCGATTCTCGCTTCCTTTGCAGGGACGAATGAGCCGATCTGCGCCATAAGACATATGAGCGCCGTCTGACGCATATATGTCGATTTACCCGCCATATTCGGACCGGTTATAAGCATAAAACGGTTCTTTCCGCCGTCAAGATTCGTATCGTTCGGAACAAAATACGAATCCTTTGCAAACTGCTCGACAACGGGGTGTCTGCCGTCCTTTATGATTATCTCGTTGCCGTATGTAATCTCCGGTCTGCAATATCCGTTGCGGCAGGCGACCTCCGCAAGCGAACGGTAAACATCCAGCTTTGCGAGGACAAATGCCGTTTTCTGAATTCTGTGAACGTTTTCCGCAACCTTCAGCCGCACCTCCGTGAAAAGCTGATATTCAAGCGCAGTTATCTTGTCAGAAGCGCCGAGCATCTGAGTTTCCATATCCTTCAGCTCCTGCGTTATGTATCGCTCGCCGTTTGCAAGGGTCTGTTTGCGGATAAATCTTTCCGGAACACTTCCGATAAACGATTTGGAAACCTCTATATAATATCCGAACACCCTGTTATAGCCGACCTTGAGCGTCTTTATTCCCGTCGCCTTTCTCTCGGCTTCCTCAATGCGCTCGATCCAACCCTTGCTGTCCGATATTATGGAGCGCAGATAATCTATATCCTTGTTGTATCCGTCGCGGATGATTCCTCCCTCGCGGACGGAAAACGGCGGCTCGTCAACTATCGCCGCATTTATCGTTTCCGTAACATCTGAAAGGACGTCAAGCTCGGAAAACATAGCCGCGAGCTCCTCGCAACTGCATCCAGACAGAAGCTCCTTTATCTGCGGGAGCTTTTCCGTCGTCTGCGCAAGCGCCCGAAGGTCTCTTCCGCCCGCAGAGCCGTAGACAATCCTTGTCATTATTCTTTCAAGATCAAGCACGCCCTTCAGCGCATTTTCAAGTTCGCCGCGGAGAACAACGTCCCCGCAAAGCTCCGCCACCGCGCTCTGACGGCGGTTTATCCCATATGGATTTGAAAGCGGAAAGTCTATATAGTTTTTCAGAAGCCTTGCGCCTGCGGCGGTCTTCGTCTTGTCCAGCACCCAGAGGAGCGTCCCGTGCTTTTCGCCTCTGCGCTGCGACTCGCAGGTTTCAAGGTTTCTGCGCGTGTTTATATCCATTTCAAGATACTGCCCCTCGCGATAGAAATTCAGTGAGTGAAGATTTGAAAGGTCGTTTTTCTGCGTTTCGATCGCATACGAGAGCAGCGCACCGACAGCTTTCAGCGCCGGATCGCTCTCGTCATCAAATTCAGACGGAATCGCTCCGCCGGCAAAACGAGAAAACGCTTCTCTTTTCGCGTCGGTGCCGGAAAAACGGCTCTCCTGATTTTCATTTATAGTACAGCTGAGTCTCTCGCGGAGAAATGCTTCGATCTCGCCAAGCTCCGATGCCGCAGTGTTTAAAACAAGCTCCCTCGGCGCGTAAATGCCTATCTCGCCGAACAGCTTGTTCATCCTGTCCTCGCCTGAAAATTCAGTTGCGGAAAGGCTTCCCGTCGATATATCGGCAAAGCTGATACCGACACTCTCCTCTCCGAGATATACGGCGCATATATAGTTGTTTTTCTTCTCGTCAAGCAGAGATGATTCCGTCAGCGTTCCGGGGGTTATCATCCGAACGACTTCCCTCTTGACTATTCCCTTTGCGAGTGCGGGATCCTCCATCTGCTCGCAGATTGCAACCTTATACCCGTGCGAAACGAGCTTGCCTATATAACCCTCGACCGCGTGATACGGCACGCCGCACATCGGCGCACGCTCCTCCTCGCCGCAGTCGCGCCCAGTCAGAACAAGCTCAAGCTCCTTTGCCGCAATCTTTGCGTCGTCAAAGAACATCTCGTAAAAATCGCCGAGACGATACATAAGTATGTACTCTTTGTACTTGTCCTTTATTTCAAAATACTGTTGCATCATCGGTGTCATAGTATATACCCCGCTTTATTTTGTTACCTCACCGTAGAGGGCGAAGGCGTGAGCCTCGCTTATCTTTATGCTTACGAATTTTCCCGTCATACTTTCGTCCCCGTCAAAAAGGACAATTTTCATTGCCGTGTCTCTCCCCGTATATTTTTCGGGGTTGTTCTTGCTCTTTCCCTCGCAGAGGACTCTTATCGTCTTCCCGACGTACTTCTGCGCAAGCGCCTCGGCAATCGGCTCCTGAACGGAGAGCAGCCGCTTGAAGCGCTCTGTTTTTACTTCATCCGGCACCTGCTCCTCGGACTTTGCCGCGGGAGTACCGTCGCGCTTCGAATAAATAAACTGAAACATCATCTCATATCCGACACGGCGGATGACATCAAGCGTCTCTTCGAAATCCTCCTCCGTTTCGCCCGGGAAACCGACGATTATATCAGTCGAAAGCGAAAGATCCGGTATCTCGGCTTTCATCTTTTCCGTCAGCGCAAGGTATGCTTCGGCTGTATATTTTCTGTTCATCGCGCGGAGAACCCTGTCGCTTCCGGACTGTACCGGCAAATGGAAATGACGCTCGATCTTCGGGTTTTCCGCGATTGTCTTTATCAGCTTGTCCGGAACATCCTTCGGATGGCTCGTCATAAATCTGACGATAAAGTCGCCGTCGATTTTGCATATCATCGAAAGCAAATCGGAAAAGTCTACGCCGTATTCCTTTCCGTAAGAATTGACGTTCTGCCCGAGAAGAGTGATTTCCTTGTATCCCTCGCCGATAAGTCCCTCAATCTCTTTTATAATCTCCTCGGGGCGGCGGCTTCTCTCTCTGCCGCGGACATAAGGCACTATACAATACGTGCAGAAGTTGTTGCAACCGTACATAATGCTGACCCAAGCGGCAAAGTCGCTCTTGCGACTGACGGGGATCTCCTCGCTTATAACCTCGTCCCCGATGTTTTCCGTAAAGCTGCGCTTGCCGGAAAAGAGGTTATTACAGAGTATCTCCGGAAACTCCCAGAGCGCCTCCGTACCGAAGGTAAAATCGACATAGGGATAGCTCTTCTTTATCTTCTCCGCCATCTTCGGCTGCGAAACCATACATCCGCAAACGCCGATCTTCAGCGCGGGGTTTTTAGCCTTCAAATGCTTGTATTCTCCCGTTACAGAAAGAGCCTTTTTCTCCGCGTGATCGCGCACGGCGCAGGTATTGACAACTATCAGATCCGCCTCGGCCGGAGTGTCCGTCAGCGTATAGCCCATATCCCTTGCCATCCCGGCAATTCTCTCGCCGTCCGCCTCGTTTTGCTGGCAGCCGTAAGTCACGACGCAGCAAGCCCGTCTCTGTCCGGCTTCTCTCTCTGCCGTTATTCTCTCTCTGACTCTTTCGGCGCAGCCTTTCTGCCTTTCGGCTTCTTTCCTTGTTATCTCTCTCGCTCTGTATTTATTATCCATACCTTTAATGCAATACTTTCCAAAATAATATTTTATATATTATACAATATATTTTTACGCAAGTCAACACCGGCGGCACATTTTGAAAACTCAAGGTCACAAAAAATTTTCTTGACAAACCCAAAGCTCTGTGCTATACTTTACAAAATTTCAGAAAAGGAGCGAAATAAGTATGAAAAATCGTATGTTTTTCCCTGTGAATACACGTTTTACCCGCAAAAACGCTCCTGCGCACACGCAGAGCGTCTCGGGTCTGCGCCGCCATACTCTCCTGCAAGCGGGAAAATGACCTTCCCCGCCAAAAGAAGAAACTCGCGCGGCGATGACCTTTCCGGTCTCGCCGCTTTTTATCGCAATTTTCCCCGCGCGAAAGCTCCGCGCGGTAAGCATCAAAACGAAAGGAGAAAATCCATAATGGAAATCAAAGTTGACACAAGCAAAGTCAGAATAGAGACAAACCGCCTTATTATGAGGGGGTTCCGTGAAGATGACCTTGCAGATCTTTATGATTATGCCAAGGTTGAAGGCGTCGGCGAATGTGCCGGATGGGGTCATCATAAGTCAATTGAAGAAAGCCGCGAAGTACTCGGAATGTTCATCGAAGGCAAGAATGTTTTCGCCGTAGTCGATAAGAAAAGCGGAAAGGTCATCGGCAGCATCGGTGTGCACAATCCTGACGAGGCGACCGTATCGCATTTTCCGGACGTCAGAGTCAAAGAGATCGGATATGTCCTCGCAAAGGATTTCTGGGGCAAAGGGCTTATGCCCGAAGCCGTAAAAGCCGTCATCTGCTATTGCTTTGACGAGCTGAACCTCGACGCCGTTTCCGCCGGACATTTTGTCGGAAACGACCGTTCCCGCCGCGTTATCGAAAAATGCGGCTTTGAATTCTTTGCGGACACGGTCTATCATTCAAAATATGACGGCGCAGATCACGAAAGCAAAGACTACATTCTTTGGAACAAAAGAAAAAATATCAAATAGTACTTGACAAAATGCTTTACCGGTGATATACTGTGTAAAGCATTTTGCTTTACAGCTGAAAAGGAGGCTTCCCGTGGCTGAAAAAGACCTGTCGCTGACTATGCTTTTCGATATATACAGCGGTCTGCTTTCCGCAAACGAAAAGGACGCTTTCGAATATTATTATTGCGACGATCTCTCCCTCTCCGAGATAGCGGAGATAATGAAAATGACGCGTCAGGGAGTCAGGGACAACGTCGTCCGCGCGGAAAAGCTGCTCCGCGAATGTGAGGAAAAGCTCGGACTGCAAAAGAAGCTGTCCGAAGCGGAAACGCTCCTCTCGCGGGCGAAAAGTGCGCTGGCAAGCGGAAATATAAGGCTTGCCGAAGAAGAACTCGATAAGATAAGATTATGATAAAGGAGGGCAAATAAATGTTTTCCGGACTTTCCGAAAAGCTGTCTGCGGCTCTCAAAAAATTCAGAAGCAAAGGCAAGTTGACAGAAAAAGACGTCCGCGAGGGTATGCGCGCAGTCAAGATGGCGCTTCTCGAAGCCGATGTAAACTTCTCTGTCGTCAAGGACTTTGTCGCAAAGGTGACGGAACGAGCCGTCGGCTCCGAGGTACTTGAAAGTCTCGTACCGTCACAGCAGATAGTCAAAATAGTAAATGAAGAGCTGACCGCTCTTATGGGATCAACGCAGTCAAAGCTCATAATATCCCCCAAGCCCCCGACAATCGTTATGATGACGGGACTTCAGGGCGCGGGCAAAACGACTCATTCCGCAAAGCTCGCCGCTTATATGAAAAAACAGGGCAAAAATCCCCTTCTCGCCGCCTGCGACGTTTACCGTCCGGCGGCAATCCAGCAGCTCAAGGTTGTCGGCGAGCAGGTTGGCGTTCCCGTATATTCCGAGGACGGCTCAAAAAACCCCGTAAAAATCGCGGAACACGCAGTTGAATACGCAAAGAAAAACCTTCTCGACCTTGTAATCATAGACACCGCCGGCAGACTTCAGATAGACGAAGAAATGATGGACGAGCTGAAACAGATGAAAAAAGCCGTTTCGCCATCCGAAATTCTCCTCGTTGTCGACTCGATGACCGGTCAGAACGCAGTCAACGTTGCAAAAACGTTTGATGAAATGCTCGATATAACGGGCGTTATAATGACAAAGCTGGACGGCGATACGCGAGGCGGCGCCGCGCTTTCCGTAAAATATGTAACGGGAAAACCGATAAAATTTATCGGCACCGGCGAAAAGCTCACCGAGATCGAACCGTTCTATCCGGACAGGATGGCGCAAAGAATCCTCGGTATGGGCGACGTGCTGACTCTCATCGAAAAGGCACAGCAGTCGTTTGACGAAAAGAAAGCCGCAGAGCTTGAAGAAAAGCTCCGCAAATCAAGGTTTACCCTTTCGGACTACCTTGATCAGATGGGACAACTGAAAAATATGGGCTCGCTTGAATCGATCGCCGCAATGATGCCGGGAGTAAACTCCGCCGCGCTCAAGGACGCAAAGGTCGATGAAAAAGCAATGGCTCATATGGAGGCGATTATCCTCTCAATGACCCCCGCCGAGCGCGAAAAGCCCGAAATTCTCAATTCGTCGCGGAAAAAGCGCATAGCGATGGGCTCGGGAACCTCCGTCGAAGAGATAAACAAGGTGCTCAAGCAATATGAGCAGACCTGCAAGCTGATGAAGCAGTTTGCGGGCGGAAAAGGCTTCGGCAAAGGACGCTTCGGCAAAAATCCGTTCGGATTTTGATTGAACAAGTATAAATTCATTGGCGGCAGAACGCCTGCGATGATTTTTATAAAAAATTTTTAATATTATATTTTTCGGAGGAAACCAAAATGGCAGTTAAAATCAGACTCAAGAGAATGGGCGCAAAGAAAGCTCCCTTCTATCGCGTAGTTGTTGCAGACTCTCGTTATCCCCGCGACGGCAGATTTATCGAAGAGCTCGGCTACTACAATCCCACAACAAACCCCGCTGATATCAAGATTGACGTTGAAAAGGCTCAGACTTGGGTCAAGAACGGCGCCCAGCCCACAGAAACAGTTAAGTCGCTTCTCAAAAAGGCCGGCATAACCGAGTAATTCGGGGTGCCCGCGATGATTGATTACAAAGAAGCACTTGCAAACATCGCCCGCGCAATCGTTGACGAACCGGACAAGGTCTGCGTAACGGAAAAGGAAAGCGCATCGGCAAATACTATCTCCCTTGAGCTCTCCGTCGCACCGGACGATATGGGCAAGGTTATAGGAAAGCACGGCAAGATAGCTCAGGCTATCCGCCAGATTATGAAGTCCTCCGCTCCGGGAGGAAAGAAAATCGTCGTTGATATAAGATGACGCAAAACGCCCTTCGGGGCGTTTTTCTTTTTTCCGCTGCCCGCGTCATCTGCCGAAAATACAAAAAAGCGTGCCTTTTACAGCACGCTTTTTATATTTTGGTTTTATCTTATTTCTTTGCGAGCATCTTTGCAACTTCTTCGTCGAGGTTGTCTTCTCTCTTTGTGATGCCTTCGCCCTTTTCGTAACGCTCAAAAGCAACAACTGCGATCTTGCCGCCGAATGCCTTTGCCGTTGTCTCAACATACTTGCCGACAGACATAGAATCGTCTTTTACGTAGCCCATTTCAAGGAGGCAGTTCTGCTCATAGAACTTGCCGAGCTTGCCGATTGCCATCTTTTCGATAACGTTTGCGGGCTTGTTTGCGTTCTTGGGGTCGTTTTTGATCTGCTCTTCAACGATCTTCTGCTCTTCTGCGAGAACGGAAGCGGGAACGGATTCCTTGTTAAGATAGGGTGTGGGATAAGCGCCGACCTGGAGAGCGATGTTCTTTGCGAATTCAGCAAAGCCGGGGTTGTTCTTTGCAGCGTCGTCAGCTTCAAACTTAACGATAACGCCCGTGTTGCCCTTGCCGTGAATATATGTGCTTGTGAGTCCGTCAACTATAACGAAGCGGCGGATGTCGATCTTTTCTTTGATTATAGAAATCTGCTCTTTTACTGTGTCTGCAACGGTGTATTCCGTGCCGTCAAACTTGCAGGCATTGAGCTCGTCCATATTTGCGGGGCGATTTGCAAGGATTGTGCGGAGAACGCCGCGAACGAATTCAACAAACTTTTCGTTCTTTGCAACGAAGTCTGTCTCGGAGTTGACCTCAACCATTGCAACGGAGTCGCCGTCCTTCATAATGTCAACAACGCCGTCTGCTGCGATTCTGTCAGCCTTTTTAGCTGCTGCCGCAAGTCCCTTCTCACGAAGGATAACGATAGCCGCGTCCTGATCTCCGTTTGTTTCAACGAGAGCGCGCTTGCAGTCCATAAGTCCTGCGCCTGTCTTGTTTTTGAGCTCGCCGACCATTGCGGCTGTAATAGTTACTGCCATTTTATATTCCTCCGTAATTTTAATTATTCAGCGTCTGTTGCTTCTTCTGCTGCGGGAGCGTTCTGTTCGCCCTGCTTGCCTTCGATAACGGCGTCCGCGAGAACAGAAGAGATGAGCTTGATAGCGCGGATAGCGTCGTCGTTTCCGGGGATAACGTAATCAGCGTCGTCGGGGTCGCAGTTTGTGTCAACGATTGCAACAACCGGAATACCGAGCTTCTTTGCTTCGAGAACAGCGTTGTGTTCCTTGCGGGGGTCAACTATGAATACAGCGGAAGGAAGTCCGGGCATAGTCTTGATACCGCCGATGTTTCTTTCGAGATCTTCCATCTCTTTTGTGAGAGCTGCAACTTCCTTCTTGGGAAGGAGAGCGAAGGTTCCGTCTTCCTGCATCTTTTCAAGAGCAGCGAGACGAGCGATGCTCTTCTGGATTGTCTTGTAGTTTGTGAGCATACCGCCGAGCCAACGTGTGTTTACATAGTACATTCCGCAACGCTCTGCTTCTTCTTTGATAGCATCAGCAGCCTGCTTCTTCGTACCAACGAAGAGGAGTGTCCCGCCGTTTGCGGATGTTTCCTTTACAAAGTTGTAAGCTTCTTCGAGCTTCGCAACGCTCTTTTGGAGGTCGATGATATAAATACCGTTTCTCTCCGTGAAGATGTACTCAGCCATTTTGGGGTTCCATCTTCTTGTAAAGTGACCGAAGTGTACGCCTGCTTCAAGCAGCTGTTTGAGTGTGATTACTGACATTTTTCTTTCTCCTTTATATTTTGGTTTTTTCCACCACGAAAAGCAGTCAGAAGCGCACCCTTTCGGGCAACCGACGCTTGCCGTTCGTGTGTGAGATCGGCTTTTGGCTGTCATTTTTCCAAAAACCAATTGATTATATCATATATTTTCGCCCATTGCAAGAGTTTTTTGCATTTTTTGCGACATATTTTTTCCTGTTTTTCCGCAAAACGCAGTTCTGAAAAGGAAACCGCGCTCCGTATTGACTTTTTCCGCAAAATACGATAAAATAAACACGGCAAAACCATTTAAGAAAAGGAGAACCGATATGAAAAGATTATTGACTGTTTTTCTTGCGATGCTCGCAGTTTGCTCTGTGATTTTTGTTTCCGCTTGCGGGAGCAACACAAACGGCACTTCGACAAGCACATATAAGGATGTATTCGCGGATCACGTAATAAAAGAACGCTACGAAAACGGCAATGCGAAAAGGGTCGTTTATTACAGACCGGACGGAAGCGTAAATTTTGAGTACGAGTATAACGAATACGGGCGGAAAACAAAGGAAACGTTTTATGATACCGATGGCGTAATGAAGGAATATTCGGTATATGAATACAGCAAGAAAGGATTCCTTTTGAAAGCCAGTAGCTACGACAAAAACGGAGCGCTCAGCGGCGTTGCGGAGTATGCCGGCAGAAAATCCGGTGAGTCGCCGAAGAAGTTCACAGCCTATTCCGCAAACGGGAATATAGCAAAGGTCTTCGAATACAACGAAGCCGGACATATAATTTCCGAAACGCTATATGATTCTGACGGCAAAAAAGCCCGGTACAGAGCATATCTCGGCACGGGCGTTGAGGATAATTCGACTCTTACCGAAGAAATCCGTTATGATGCGCTTACCGGCGAGGAAACATATCATCATAAATATGAATACGACGAAAACGGCAAGCTGCTGAAGGACATAGCGATTCCCGGCGCTTCCCTGATATATGAATACGATGAAAGCGGCAGAGTCATCCGCCGCAGCAAGCTTTTGTCGGACGGCACGCTGAAAGATTACTGCGTAATCGAATACACAGAAGACGGAAGAAAAGAAAGCAGATACAGCTGGGAAGGCGTCCTTTGGAGCACAACAGAGTATTCCGGCGAAAAGATCAAATCTTCCGTGTCATACAGCTATATCGGCAAAAACGTAAGCGCATACACCGTGTCCGTATATAATTCAAACGGCAAAAAAACGAAAGAAACAAATTATGACGGAACCGGCACGGAACGCAGCTCTTCCGAATACGAATACAACGAAAACGGATTTCAGACATTTATGCGTCACTACAAAGCCGGTGTGCTCGATTACGTGCTTGAATACCCCGGTAAAGACTATGGCGAAAGTTATATAAGGAAAACCGAATACAATCCCGACGGCAGCATACGCAGCGTTTATTAACCCTCGCAGACAAATTTATTTCTTCTTTTTGTTTCTGCAAGCGAATTTTTCGTAGAGCTCTGGACTGACGCTGACAAGCACGGCGTCCTCCCCGAAGCACTGTATCTTGTCCCAGGGGATCACAAGCTCCTCGCACTTTCCGAACCCGAACACGCGGCAGTCGAACAGGACGACTATCGCCATAACGGTTCCCTGCGCAATATTTATCTCAACGTCAAAAACGTAGCCGAGCCGCCGCCCGTCGCAGACGTTTATGACCTCTTTATCTCTCAGGCTGTTTATACTGCAACCCATATTCCCCTCCCGAACCGATGTTATTTTTCATCAATTTCTATGTTGCATTTGTATATTATATGCCCGATCAGCCGAAAATATTGCCAAAAATGCGTCCGGAAAGTATGTCCGCTTTGTAAAGATTAAAAAATCCTGAAAAATTTTTCTTTTTTCTATTGTAAAACGCGCGGCTTTAAGTTAAAATAGATGTGTATGGAAAGGTATTTCCACAGCAATTTCAAGAAAATCTAAATTTTCACGGAGGATTTTTATTATGGCAGTAAAAGTTGCTATCAATGGTTTCGGCAGAATCGGTCGTCTCGCATTCAGACAGATGTTCGGTGCAGAGGGTTACGAAATAGTAGCCATCAACGACCTCACAAGCCCCGCAATGCTCGCTCATCTTCTCAAGTATGACACAGCTCAGGGCGGATACTGCGGCAGACTCGGCGAAAACACACACACAATTTCTTCAAAGGAACCCGTTCTTGCTGAAGACGGCAAGACAGTTGTTACTCCCGGCTCCATCACGGTAGACGGCAAGGAAATCACAATCTACGCTATGCCCAAGGCTCAGGACCTTCCCTGGAAGGCTCTCGACGTTGACGTAGTTCTCGAATGCACGGGCTTCTATTGCTCCAAGGCTAAATCCCAGGCTCACATCGACGCAGGCGCAAAGAAAGTCGTTATCTCCGCTCCCGCGGGCAACGACCTTCCCACAATCGTATTCAGCGTAAACGAAGGCACTCTTACAAAAGAGGACACAATTATTTCCGCTGCTTCCTGCACAACAAACTGCCTCGCTCCTATGGCTAAGGCTCTCAACGATTACGCTCCCATCCAGAGCGGCATTATGAGCACTATCCACGCTTACACGGGCGACCAGATGATTCTTGACGGTCCTCACAGAAAGGGCGACCTCAGAAGAGCAAGAGCAGGCGCTGCAAACATCGTTCCTAACTCCACAGGCGCAGCTAAGGCTATCGGTCTCGTTATCCCCGAGCTCAACGGCAAGCTCATCGGCTCTGCACAGAGAGTTCCCGTTCCGACAGGATCCACAACAATCCTCACAGCCGTTGTCAAGGGCAAGGACGTAACAAAGGACGGCATCAACGCCGCTATGAAGGCTGCTTCTTCCGCTTCCTTCGGTTACAACGAAGATCCTATCGTCTCTTCAGACGTTATCGGTATGAGATTCGGTTCTCTCTTCGATGCAACTCAGACAATGGTTTCAAAGATTGACGACGACACATATCAGGTTCAGGTAGTTTCTTGGTACGACAACGAAAACTCCTATACAAGCCAGATGGTTCGTACAATCAAGTATTTCGCAGAACTCAACTAAGCACACAAGCGAAACGAAAGGCTCCCTTTTGGGGAGCCTTTTTTATATTTGTTTACACAAACATATTGAAAAAATCTTTCCGGTGTAATATAATAAGGCGAATATAAAATCCACGGAGGAAACGAAAATGGAAAAGCAAAGAATAACAGAGCTTCTTGAGCGCGGCAGCTTTGACTGCAAATGCGGTCGTCATCACGATGCAAAAATAAAAGATGTGTTCATCTCTTCGGGCGCAATATCAAACATTCCCGCAATGCTCGAAAAATACGGCTGCAAAAAGGCTTTCGTCCTTGCGGACGGAAACACATATGAAGCAGCAGGCGAGCAGGTCATCGCCGAAATAAAAAAGAGCGGACTTCCCTATTCACTTTATGTTGTGGGCAAAGAACGCATAGAGCCGGATGAACACGCCGTCGGCTCAGTTCTCCTGCATTACGATGCCTCCTGCAATCTTCTCGTCTGCATAGGCAGCGGCGTTATAAACGACATCGGCAAGATCATTGCCGAAACGGCGCACATCCCGTCGATCATAGTCGGCACGGCGCCCTCTATGGACGGCTACGGTTCAGGAACCTCGTCCGTCATCAGAGACAATCTGAAGGTCTCAGTTGACAGTCATTGCCCCGATGTTGTAATAGGCGATCTCGACGTGCTCTGCAAAGCGCCGATGAGAATGATCCAGTCCGGCATAGGCGATATGATTGCAAAATATATAAGCATATGCGAATGGCGCATTTCTCATATAATCAACGGCGAATATTATTGCGACGAAATTGCAGGACTCATAATCGAAGCGCTGGACAGGGTTGTAAAGAACATAGGCGGAGTTCAGAGCCGCGATAAAGAAGCGATAAGCTCCATAATGGAGGGTATGGTTCTTTCAGGCATTGCCGCAAATTATGCGCTCGTTTCACGCCCCGTTTCGGGAATGGAGCATTACTTCTCTCACGTCTGGGATATGCGCGGCGTTGAATTCGGCACTCCGTTTGATTTTCACGGAATTCAGTGCGGCATAGGCACGATAAACTCTCTCCGCGTTTACGAGGAGATAAAGAAAATCAAGCCGAACAAGGAAAAAGCCCTTGCGTACGCAAAGAATTTCAATTATGAAGAATGGAAGAAATTCCTCTATGCAAACCTCGGCAAGGGTGCCGACGCAATGGTTGCAAACGAGGCAAAGGAGCATAAATATGATGTCGAAGCGCACGCAAAGCGTCTGGACGTTATAATTGAAAAATGGGATGAGATTCTCGCCGTTATAGATACGCTTCCCTCCTCCGAAGCCGTAACCGCGATGCTGAAGATTGCCGGTGCGCCGACAACCGTCGAAGAAATAAACGTAACAAAAGAGGCAGAGAGAAACGCCTTCCTCATCACAAAGGATATAAGAGACAAATACATCGGTTCAAGACTTCTCTGGGACCTCGGCGAGCTTGACGAAGTCTGCGACAAGCTCTTTCCGATCAAAAAATAAGTCATAAGGAGAGAAAAAATGAAAATCTGTGTTCAGACAAACCCTATGGTGCCTAGATACGGCATTGACAAAGGCTTTGAAATAATCAAAGCGGCAGGCTTTGACGGCGTCGATTTCAACTTCGATTGCTACTGCTCCTATAATGATATGATCGAATGCAAAATTCCCGATATTTTCACGGACGAAGCCAAAAAGGAAGCGTTTATCGAGGATATGATTGCTTCAAGCAAAAAGCACGGAATCGAAATTCATCAATGCCACGCGCCGTTCCCCTCATATATAAAAGACAAACCTGAGGCAAACAAGGCAATTCTTGAAGCACTCAAGGTATCTGTTGAAATGTGCGGAAGAGCCGGTTGCAAAATACTCGTCGTTCACCCCGCCTTCAACGGCAGCGCAAGATACCCCTCAAAGCGCAGCGAGGAATGGGAGTGGTCAATGGAGATGTACGAAGCCCTCATACCGAGCCTGAAAAAATACGGCGTCACCTGTTGCCTTGAAAATATGTGGGGACAGGACTGGATAACGAAAAAAATCTATTCCGCAATCTGCACAGACATCCCCGAAGCTTGCATTTATATCGACAAGCTCAACGAGATCGCAGGCGAAAAGCTTTTTGGCTTCTGCCTTGACATAGGTCATCTAAACCTTCTCGGTCTCGATCCGGCGTTTGCTATGGAACAGCTCGGAGACAGGCTTGTTACTTTCCATATTCACGACGTAAGCTGCACGCAGGATTCGCACGTCTGCCCATATATCGGCGTTGTCGGTTGGGAAAGATTTATAAAGGGCGTAAAGGACTGTGGCTACAACGGCGCCCTCAGCTTTGAGACGGCAAATATGGTAGTCGAGCTTTTCAAGCCGCAGGAACTGATGATCCCCGCCCTGCACCTCATTTATGAAGTCGGCAGATACTTTGACGACAGAATAAGCGGAAAAATACCGGAATTTCATTGAAATAAAAAGCTCTTCGGCGCTATGCCGAAGAGCTTTTTTGTTTTATTTTTCAACCCTTTTACATTCCGCAGGAGCGTGACATACAATGTCCGTTTCTCCGCTTTCGTCAACAGTCCATTTTATCTGAATATTGCCGTATGGCGTCGGAACGTAGCCGTATGCCTTTGTGATACCGCAGGCGTGCGGCGCAACGGTAAACTCCGTGTACCCAGGCTTTGTGGGCTTTATCCCGAGCACCTCCTCCGTTATGAACACAGCGGGCGATGCGCTCCAGGCGTGCGCTGCGCTTCTGCCCCATTCGCCGTTTTTCATTCGGAATGCCTCAACGCAGTTTTTAAGCCCGTCATCGATCATTGCTCCCCAATCGCGACGGATAACGCCGAGCGCAACGTCATAATAGCCGAGCTTATAAAGCGCGCGGAGAGTATAGTAAAGGAAGAAAGGCGTGCCGATACCGACGCGCTTTTTCGGTTGGTTCGGAATGACGCTTGAAGGAGAGCCGGAAACGTAGTTTCCGTCCTTTACGGACTCGAGCAGTATCTCCTTACAGTATTCAGCGCGATCGCCGTCTGCGCAATCATAAAGCAAAGCAAAGGTGTTTGTCTGTGCGCTGACCCTCGAAAGCGACATATAGTCGTCAAAAGAAAGTATTTCTCTGCCTTTTTCAGTGCAGAAACGGACGTACTCCTTGTACGCATATTCGTCGCGAACGGTGTCAACGTAAGCGTGCTCGCTCTCGTCCCAGCAGTAAGCGTTCACAGCGTCACGGTAAGCGCGGCTTTTTTCTCTGTAAAACTCCGCTTTTTCCACATTACCGCAAAGCTCATACATATTCGCCGCCGACGCAAGCACGCCGGAAAGCATCATATTGTTCGCCGTAACCTCGCCGCAAGGCATAAGGTCGTTGTCCGCCCATTCTATCAGATTCCAGGCACCGTCTATCGACAAAAGCCCTCTGTCGTTTGTCTGAATGAAAAAACGATTAAAGCATTCGTCAAGGTCGCGCAGGTTTTTCTCTGTATTCTCGCCCTCTCCGAAGTGCATAAAATGGCTGACCACCTGCTCTGCCCAGGAGAGCGACCATATCGGTATTCCACCCTCGGGGAACGTCGGAAAGCACGCGCAGACTATGTTCTTCTTCGCAAGGAAGCGGGGGTTGTTCGTCCTGTAAACACGACGAACGCCGTCGTCCGTCGAATCGCCTATCATATCAAGGTATCTTTCGTCGAACTCACGTTCCCCAAAGCACGTCATATTGACCTCCGCCGTAACCGCAGCGTCTCCGACCCAGACATTCTGCTCGCAACCTGGGCAGTCAACATACGAATCCATCATACAGCTTTTTGCCGTATCGACGGAAATTTTATAAATATCGCAGAGGCGCTTATCGTCGGAGACAAAGTCTCCCGCCGCCTCCGCCGGATAACGTGTTTCAAGCATATCCGCGGAATACAGCTTTATCTCTCCGTCGCACGGCGGGAAATAGAGAGCGAGATAACGAAAGCCCCTCTTTTTGTTTGAAAGGAAACGGGTTCTGCCTTCCCCGCACCTGACACTTCCGCAGGAACCGGGTCCCATATAGCGGATGCCGCTCTCCGTTATCATTTCAAACGTCATAAATTCAATTTCTGTTCCCTGCGGCGCGGTCACGTCAAAGCCGACAAGCCCGACTTTTTCCGTACCGTAGTCAAGGATGAGCTCTGCGCCGAAGGGCGAAGGCGATACGACCGTTGCTCCTCCCGAATGTGCTCCGTCCGGATTTACAATTCCGCGCGGCTCCGAGGCAACCTCTCTCGGAGATGCGGCAGCGAGCTTTTCATTGCAGAAGCCGTCCGGAACGGATATATATTTTCTCATTTTTATCCTGCTGAGAAGCGAAAACGGTGCCGTATTTGCAACTATTCTCGTCTCCGGCAGACTTTCAAAATCCTTCGTATGAAGTATTTTCAGCACCTCATCGGGCACGACATTTTCCTTTTTCGGCTCGTTCCAGGGATAGACCATTCCGCTTTTTGCCTTTGCAACTCTGCAAACCGCCCATTTTCCTCCGATAGGCGACGCAATATCAAACCCCTCGCCGCATATGCGAACGGAAACCGTCCATTGAGAGAGCACGGTTATAAAATGCGTTCCGGCGGAGAGAAGAATTTCTTCGTCCGATTTTATCTCGCCCCCGTCTATGCAAATGCCCATCGTCCCTATCTCGCGGATTGTAACGTTACAGTCGTCGGTACAGGAGATATTGCTCGCAAAGATGCAGTAATTTCCGTCGCCGCAGAGATCTGTCTCATAGCCCTTTTCGTCGGAAAAGGCTTCCGCCGCAACAACTGCGTGCGGGCTGTAAACCGTTCTCGTCTGCGCCTTCTGCCTGCTTTGAACCAGCTCTGTAAACGGCTCGGAAACCGCCTCCGCCGTCCTCACGCCGCCCCACCTTACGTCGGCAGCGGGAGAGAGGGCGTCGTCAAGAGAGAAATCAAAATGTTCAATATAGTTTGAAAGCGTATATGTCATCGGCGGGATTACCGCTTTATACGCTCTCGCGCGCCACGAAAGCGGGGCAAATTCGCCATCGATCGAAAGCTCAAGCGAAAAGCCCGAGCGTTTTTCCTCGCCCGTTTCGCACGCAATGACGGTTATATCGTTTTCCCCCTCGGAGAGGTAATCCGCAACGTCAAGCACCTCATATGCACGACGGAAAATATACGAGCGGATCGAATATTCCGTGCAGAATTTTCCCCCGATATATATTCTGAAATATTCTGCGCCGAATATATAAAGCTCGGCGCTTTCGGGCTTTTTTCCGCAATTTACGGACGAAGCATAAACGCTCCATTCGCCGTTTGTCGCCCCTTCGCACACATAGCGCAGAGCGCCCGCCGGATATTCTCTTTTTTCGGATATTACTTTTGCGGTGCTTATGTTCATAAAACATTCCTCCGTTCCGCTTATTCAAGGAGATTGTACCACAAAAGGGAGAGAAAATCAACATAAAAATCCCCGCCGAAACGGGGATAATAAATATAATTCGTTTAACCGTATGTTATGACGAAGCTATCAACGTGTACAATACATAAACATCGTTGTCAACCCTATACAGAATTTTTATATACCCTGCCATTTCGGAAAGCTCCGGATTATCAATACCGTGCAGCCCGCCATAGTCAAGCATATAGTATCCGCTTGCATTATTCACATCAGAAGTCTCATCCGAAAAGTCATAACTGACTGATACCGATGAATATTCCGAAGAGAGAATATCAGCGCCGGGCAGCCTCACCATACCGAGATAATCTCCGACTTTCTCCAAATTCCTGATTGACGGAATACCGTCAAATTCAACAACCGGAATATCCGTTTTGATACACTTTTCTTTTGACATACCGTTATTGTCATATGCTATATGCTGACTGTAAACCGTGTCTTTTTTCAACTTTCCATAGACCGAAACCATATCAAAATCAAAAGTGAATTCTCCCGTATCGGCGCAATATGTAAAGCCAAAGCGTGAAATCCCTGTATTTTCTTCGCTCTGTGCTATCTTCTTGTCTGCGTTCAGAAAAGCGTTATCAAAATATGTATCCATATATCTGAGAACTTCCGGCGTTAGCGGCTGAAGCTTGGTTTCCTTTGCCGGTTTGCTCCGATTATAAGAAATCAGCATTGCAATGCAAGTCGCCGTCAGAACAACGACAAGCGCCGCCGCGATCGCAAGAAAAACCGTCTTCCCTTTTTTGCATTTTATAGCGCATATTATCAAAGCGATAATCGCACAAGCCAAAACCGACAGCAATACTATGCTGACGACAAATGCTATATTACCCTGCGACATATTTTCCATAGTGACGCCTCCGTATTCGATAGTTCAAACAGAATATTACTGTCCGATACAAGTATAGCATAATTTGCCATATTCGTCAACAGGAAAATATACAAAATATTACTTTTTGTGCATCTTTGCAGGAAGTAGCATCAGACAATGTGCATATTTACCAATCAGATAGAAAGTCGAAAAAATAAAGAAAACAGCGAAAATCAACATAAAAAACGGCGGTTGCCCGCCGTTTTTGCAATTCGGTTTTTATATGCGGAAGGAGAAAGTATGCGTCCCGCAGGAAAGTTCCTTTTTCATAAGCCCGTCGCCGCAATCGGAAAAGCCGCCCAAAGCAAGCTCTCCCCTCGCCGGCAGATAAAGCGTCCCGCTCGCGCCGGAAGGAACCGTAACGGAGACGGTAACAACTCCGTCTGCTGTTTTTGTTTCCGCTCTCGCCGTGCCGTAAGGCGTGTCAACAGAGCAGAAGATTCTTGCAATTGCCGTATCCGTTGCGGGGCGAAAAACGATATGCTCATATGCGGGCTTTTCGATGTCGGCGCCGATACCTCCGATGTATTTATAAAGAAACGCCGATATATCAGAGAACATATGATGATTCCGCGATCCAAGCCCGTTCCAGCATTCCCAGAGCGTGTTTGCGCCCATATCAATCCAATGCTTTACAGAAGGATAAGTCGGATTACAGAGCATTTTCAGACCGACATTTGCGTTGCCCGTCATTCCGAGAACATTCATAACCGCCTTGTTCCCAAGAACGCCAAAATCAAGGTGTCCGTCGCGCTCGTCTATCTGCCGCAGAAGCGTTTTTACAAGCGGCATTGCCTCATCCGGCTCGCAGAGCCCGTGATATATCATAACGGCGGTCGATGTCTGGCAGTTGCCCATAACAGTCATCTCTGCCTTGTTAAAGAATTTCTCTCTGAAAGCCGACTTTATCGCATCCGCAAGAGCGGTATAATATTTTTCGTCGTCGGTATAGCCGAGAAGTCCTGCCCAATGAGCAAGCGTCCGCACCGCCGTGTGATAATATGCCGTATCGGTAACTGTCACAGGGCATTTGAACGACTCCATATTGATGCTGAGCGCAGGGCCCTCAAATGGCGCGCACCAGTCGCCGAGACCGTAATCAACGATATTATCCGTTGCCATTTTCTCCATCAGCGAGCAATGGCGGCGGAGCATATCGTAGTTGTCCTTTATATAATTTATATTTCCGCTTGCAAGATAAAGATATTTCGGAGCGTCGACTATCGGGCTTGCCCAGTCCGGGCCGTTGAGCGATGTATATCCCCAGCCGGCGCTCGGAATAACGCAAGGAACAGCTCCTGCGGGCGTCTGCGAATCGCGCAGGTCGTAAAGCCAGCGACGCATAAACGCCTCGGCAGCAAAATTTATCACAATCTGCTCGCTCGTAAAGCCTGCGTCGCCCGTCCACGACGTTTTCTCACGCACGGCGTCGCTGGAAAGCGTGTTCATACAGCAGGAGGTTGTTGCCGCAAGACACAAATGCTGCACCTGATTTACCGTCTCGTCGCTCGTTTCGAAATGCCCTCTATCGGCAATTCCGTTGCAGAGCGCAAGCGCCGTAACGTCCGAAAGCTGCCTTTCCTCGTCCCCTCCGGAAATCTCAACGTACTGATAGCCGTGATATGTGAATTCCGAATGCCAGACCTCCGGCTCGTCGCTCTTTTTTGTATATATCTCTGTCTGGAATGTGTAATTTTTTATAAAGCACGAAAGCGGAGACTGATCAAGCTCGCCCTTGTCGCTCAGTATATCGCAGTAGCGTATCGTTATCCGATCTCCGCGCTTTCCGCGAAGCGTCAGAAGGCAGACTCCTGCTTGATTTTGTCCTATGTCAAAGAGCGTTTTTTCGCCCTGCTTTGTCATTTTTACGGCGGGATATTTCTTTCTTACAACTATCGGTTCAAGCTCAAATGAGATCAGCTCCCCTCCTGCGGGTCGCACCACTCTGACCGCCCCGAAGCTCTCGCCCTTATAGCCGAACGTGTCCCAGTCGGGCATTTCAAGCCGCGCGTCGTATTGCTCGCCGTGGCGTATGCCGTTGAAAACTATCGGCCCCTTTGAGCTTTGCCATTCACCGCTCGATTTTACAATCTGTTCTTCCCCGCTCTCATATTCGATATGAAGCTCGCAGATCATCTTCGGAACATCTCTCCAAGGAGCAAAGCGCGACTGCCACGGGTCTTCCGTAAAACAGTTATAAAAGCCGTTTCCGAGAACAACGCCTATCGCATTTTTCTCAGAAAGAAGCTCCGTGACATCGAAGCTGCGATACATTACGTGCTTGTCATAATCGGAAAAGGGTGTTGAAAGAAAATCGTTGTTTACCCTTTTTCCGTTCAGCGTGCAGACAAAATATCCGAGCCCGCAGATATAAAGCGTTGCGCGACGTATACCCCCGCCGGCAGAGAAATCATAGCGGAGATAGGGCGAATATATGGTCTCATCACGATTTTTGCAAAAGCCGCCCGTTATCCAGTTCCCGAACCACTTTTCCCCTCGTTTGCCCGTGCAGAAATATGTCTCTGCCGAGCTTTTTTCGCCGTCCTCGCCGCAAACGGTTACGGTAACGTCGTATCTCTTTCTCGGCTCAAGGAGCGATTCGTCCATATATATTCCGAAGCGTTTTTCCGTTTCAACCTCGCCCGATTTCCAGACAGTCTTTCCCGAAAAATGCTCCCGAACTGCTATTTCATAGCTTTTCTGACGTTCCGTCTCACCTTTTGAGTCAATAAGGAACGAAAAATAGGGCGCTGTATCGAGCGTCGGGTTTATAAGATCGTTTACTCTTATCGAGTCACTTCTGATTTTCATATAAGCCTCCGATATTTGCTTTTCCGAGCAACAGTATAGCGGATAAGGCGGGAAAAATCAAGCAAAAAACAAAAAATCTCCGCAAAAGCGGAGAATTTTAATTCATACGGGATTTTCTTCTTTCAGCCTGCAAACGTCTATCCATCTGTCCGATCCGGAGAACTTCTCAAGCTCGGAAAGCGTAACCTCGATTGCGCTGTTTGAGCTTCCGCAGGCAGGAAACACGGTTTCAAACCGACGGAGAGATTCGTCAAGATAAATTTCGATCTCCTCCGGTACGGCAAACGGGCAGACCCCGCCGACGGCGTGACCGATATACTCAGCCGTTTCGTCCGGCGTCAGCATTTTCGCCTTCGTGCCGAAAAAACTCTTGTATTTGTGATTATCGATCTTGACGTCCCCGGCGCAGACAATGAGAATATGCTTTTCGCCGACGGCAAATGCCATCGTCTTTGCTATGCGTCTCGGCTCCGTTCCGACGGCGACCGCCGCCAGCTCGACCGTTGCAGAGGAAACGTCAAATTCCATAATTCTTCCGTCTGCGCCGAACTTTTTGAGATATTCCCTGACTTTTTCAATTGCCATTTTGCTTTTCCTTTCAGAACGTAACCTTAAACAGATCAAAAAGTATTCCGATCAATGCGCCGGATCCGTAAACCGTACCGAGAACGGCGAAGTTCGCCTTCATATTTTTGTTGACTCTGAAAAGTATCAGAAGTCCTATTCCCGATCCGGAAAGAAGCCCAGCAAGCATCGATCCCGCGCTTATGACCCCGCCGAGGTAAAGCTCTGTTATGACGATCGACGAAGCGCAGTTCGGTATCAGCCCGACAAGAGCGGAAGCAAGCGGTCCGACAGCCACGGGCAGAGACGAGATGAAATCGCCAAGGGCGGTCTCTCCTATATAATATATCGCGACATTGAGCGCAAATGAGACAAGCAGTATGAAAACGAGAATTTTCAGCGTGTGGATGAGTGCGGAAACAAATATGTTCCCCTCTTCGCAGCCGCAATGCTCGTCGTGGCAGAGGGATTCTATATCTATATCCTTCTTCCCGCAAAGCTTTATAACAAGGTCAACTATAAACCCGACAACAACACCGAGGAGAATCTTTGTCAGCAGTATTTTGACAACGGTCCAGACGCGGATCTCCCCGCTCGATATTCCCGAAACCATTATCGGCAACATCTCGTCCGAGGTTGAAAGGAAAACCGCAACAAGCGTTCCCGTCGTTATTATGTTTTCCGCATAAAGATTTGACATAGATGCGGAAAACCCGCATTGCGGCACAGCTCCGAGCGCACCGCCGAGCAGCGGCCCCCATTTGCCGGCTTTTTTCATCAAAGCCTCTGTCTGTTCCTTTGCCCTGTGTTCTATGAATTCAAGCAGAAGATATGTTAAATATAAAAAAGGTATCAGCTTGGCTGCGTCAAGCAGCGTATCAAGCAAAACATCAATCATTTTTTCCTCCGAAAAAGGTCGTTGCGAATAATACTATCATAACCGCACCGTATTTTCAATAACTTTTCCCAAAAATCTCAAAATCCCGCCTTCGGGCGGGACTTTTGTCTCGGTTTAAGTCTCGTTAAATCTGACGGTTTTTGACCATTCGATAAACTGCGATCTGCGCGCCTCATAATCAGACTTTCTCGTTGCAAACTGAATTATCCAGAAAGAGTCCGAGGTTTTATAAAACGTTGTCAGATATGTATAGGTTTTTCCGTCCGCGCCGACATTATCATATTCCATATGATATATTCCGTCGGTTTCGGAAAGCTCCGCGTCCTTCATAAACCCGTTGTTTTTCTTCACAAGATCGCTGTATTCTTCTATGGTAAGCGCAGAAAGGTCGATGATGCCCGTCTGCTTCTCGCGCAAATATGCAACAACATCCGTCTTTGAGGAAAATACCTTTCTGCCTTCGATCGTTTCTTCATTAAAAGCCTCTGTCAGCGTTATGGAGAAACCTCCGTCCACCGAGAACTCCTTCGGAGCGGAGCTTTTCTTTCCGCCGATAACGGCTCTTCCGATTATAAATCCGGCTGTCAGTCCGACGACGAGTGCAGTTATCAGCACAACCAGCCCGATCTTCTTGCTTTCCTTGCGTCTTTTTGTGACTTCCTCGTCCGCGCCGCCGTCAAAGCGGTACGCATTGCCGACTGCGGGGTTGAAAACGTTTTTTCCTTCAAGATAAATATCTTCATCCCCCGCGGGAAGACTGCGACAGTCGTAGCAGTAGTCGCGGCTCATCTTATCCGCAATAACGAATACCTTCGCCGCATTTTCATCTATATCAAACGCCTTTTCCTCGCCGTTTGCAAGAGTTCCGAGCAGGCGACATTTTATGCCCGTTATGTCAAGCTCACCCGCCGGATCCTCTATATAAACCTTGAGCTTTGCAAGACTTGCAACAAAGCTCTTTTTTCTTTTGATCGTCAGTTTTCTCATCGTTTTTTCCTTTCGTTAAATGATATTGAATTACTCTGCGATGGAAAATTATTTTTCCCGACGCCCGAAAAATGGGCGTCGGGAGCTACGTTTTCTCAGTCGGCGAAGAAAGCCTCAACAGCCTTATGCGTCATATAAACGTCCGTCTTTGCAACGACCTCATAAGGAGCGTGCATAGAGATGACGGGAACGCCGATGTCAACTGTGTCAACATTGTGCTGGGCGATGAATTTAGCAACGGTACCGCCGCCGCCGCCGTCAACCTTGCCGAGCTCTGCTGTCTGCCAAATGACTCCGTTTGCATCAAAGAGGTTACGTACATAGCCGACATATTCCGCGCTTGCGTCGTTTGAGCCGGATTTGCCTCTTGCGCCCGTAAACTTTGTAAGGCATACGCCGTGGTTAAGGAAGCAGGCGTTGCGCTTCTCGTTGACCTCGGGGAAGTTCGGATCGAACGCCGCGTTGACGTCAGCCGAGAGACACATTGAATTTCTGCGGACAACAGCATCGCTTACGCCTGCTGTCTTTGCGAGATCTGCGATTATGTCGAAATAAACGGCACACTGCATACCGGTATTACCCTCGCTTCCGATCTCTTCCTTGTCTGCGAGGACTGTCATTATCGTATGCTTCGGAGCCTTTACAGCCATAAGAGCCGTAACCGAAGGATAAGCGCAAACTCTGTCATCGTGACCGTAAGAGCCTATCATAGAGCGGTCAAGACCGATGTCTCTTGCTTTGAACGCGGGAACGCCGCAAAGCTCTGCGGAGAGGAAGTCCGCCTCTGTAATGCCGTATTTTTCGTTCAGTATGCTGATTATATTGAGCTTGACGCCGTCTGAAACGTCTTTTCCGAACGTGCGCGAGCCGGAGAGGAGATTGAGCTGTTCGCCGCTTATGCCTTCGGCAAGCGACTTTCTCATCTGGTCGCCGGCAAGGTGCGGGAGAAGGTCGTTGATATAGAATACGGGATCGTTTTCGTCCTCGCCTATACAAATATCAACCGTTGTTCCGTCAGCCTTTGTAACGGTGCCGTGAAGGGCAAGCGGGATCGTCGTCCATTGATATTTCTTTATTCCGCCGTAGTAATGTGTTTTGAGAAAGCCCATTCCGTCGGCTTCGTAAAGCGGGCGCTGCTTTAGGTCAACTCTCGGAGAGTCGATGTGAGCGGCGGAGAGACGAACGCCCTTGCAGAGACATTCCGAGCCGATGACAAATGCCGCAAGGGATTTGCCGTGGTTATTGTAATAATACTTCTCTCCCGCGGAAACCTTTGTGCCGAATTCGTAAGGAACAAAGCCCTCTTTTTCAAGCATTGCGACAGCTTCTTTTACGCATTCGCGCTCCGTTTTTCCGCCGTCAAGGAATTTCTTGTAGTCGTCGCAATAAGCGTATGCGTCTGCTATGACGTTTTCGGGAAGTGTCTCAAAAGCGTTCTTCTGCGAATAAAACAGCTTTTCTTTGAGCTGCTGTGCCTGTGTTTTTTCTTCTGACATAATTATATATCCTTTCAAAAATTATTTTCAAAAATCAAATTTGTATGTTTCATCCGGACCGTCAAGCTCAAGCGATTTTTCATAAAAGCTCCGTATCTTTTCAACATAGCGTTTTGTAGCCGCATCGGGTATTTTCTCTGGATCGAGAACGCCGCCCGGTGAAATGCTTTCGTCCGCAAGCCAGCCGCGAACGGTGCCGATGCCGCCGTGATACGCCGCCGCGATCGTGTTTATCCCCTTGACGCGGTAATCCAGCCAATGCAGGTAATACGTCCCGCTCATTATCGCAATTTCCGGGTTAAAGAGCTCGTCCGCTCCCTGCGAAAGCCCAAGGTTTGCCGCAACGTCAACCCTGTACGTATCGGCTTTCATCTGCATAAGCCCCATCGCGCCGGATGACGAAACAACCATATATCTGAAGCTCGACTCGGTTTCTATTACAGCCATTATGAAGTTATAGTCAACCTTGAACTGCGCCCCGTATTTCTTTGCGTATTCAAGCGCCAGCTCCCTCGGGATACTGTCGCTCTCGCCCGCCTTGTTTTCTCCGTAGATTTCTTTATATCTCTCGTAATACGAAAGAACCCGCCTGACATATTTTCTCGTTTCCTTATAAGGAATTTTATCCGGGTTCAGCTTGCCGTCGACAGTCGTGTAAAACGGATCGGAAAGCCATTTTTTTACGTTCCCCGGTCCCGCATTGTATGCCGCAAGCGCGGTTTCCGTATCGCCGAAATAATCAAGCCAGTGCGCAAAATAATATGTTCCGCAGGTTATGTTCGTCTGCGGGTCGCGAAGGGCGGTGTATACGTCCTTATGAATCTCTTTTCCGCTTTTGTCAAATCCGAGCGGCACCTTCATATCGCCTTCGTAAGTAACGGGCATTATCTGCATAAGCCCGATCGCGCCCGCCTTCGATTCGGCGTTCTTATCAAATCCGCTTTCCGCTTTTATTATAGCAAATATCAGGTTTTCGTCAACCCCGTATTTATAAGAATATTTGCGCACGTATTCAACATAGTCTCTCGGATATTCGGTCTTATCAAAGAATTCCTTCATATATGAGGAGCTGCCGCAGGTCATTATAAAGACAAAAACAAGAAAAAGGGCAAGCAATTCGCAAATGAGCAAGAACAGATTTCTCCGTTTATCAGTCATTTAATTCCTCCTCTGCCGACAGACGAAAGGAGCCACCGAAAGGCAACACGCAAATCGTCAGCGGTTCCGTTGTTTTCTATTATGTAATTGCATTTTGAAGCATAAAACGCGTTTTTCGGCTGAAGCATTATTCGCCTGCTCAGGTTTTTCTCCGTTATCCCGCCGCGCTTCATCGCCCGCTCAAAGCGTATCTTCTCATCCGCAACAACGCCGACGGTAACATCGCAGATTTTGTCAAGTCCCGTTTCAAAAAGCAGCGGCGCATCAATGACTATGTCCTTCTTCTGTTCCCTTGCCGCATCGACTCTCCTGTAAACAGTATCGAGAATCATCGGATGGGCTATGTTTTCAAGCTTCTTTTTTGCTTCCGGCGACGAAAAAACGATCTCCGCAAGCGCTTTTCTGTCAATCTTCGCCTCGCCGCCCGTCATATCTATAACGCCGTCTCCGAACGCTTCCCGGACAGCATTTATATATTTCCGACTTGTGTCAAGTCCTCTGGATATTGCGTCGCAATCGACTATGGCAAAGCCCGCTTCGGAAAAAAGCCGCGAAACCGTGCTCTTTCCGGAGCCTATTGCCCCCGTCAGACCTATTACCATCGTCGCATCCTCCTTTTCAGACGTTTATAACGCTGTATCCCGCAGCCTTCAGCATACGGTTGTAAATTGCAAGTCCAATCCCTTTTTCGCCGTCCGAAACGGCATATATCGTTTTGACGGGCATATCGTCAAAGCTACGGAGAGCCGAAAACAGCCGCCTTGCGTGCTCCTCCGTGTCTGTCTCACGCCCGAGACGGACTATGTATTTTCCCGTCAGACCTTCCGCCGTTTCGTCCGGACAAAGCACACCGATGTTCTCATCCTCTGCGAGCTTTTCGCGGAGAAATTCCTTTGCCCTTGCATAAAAGCCTTTGCCTTCGCCGCATATAAGGTGCATACTTGCCTGCGGCGCATAATGGCGGTATTTCATCCCCGGAGCCTCCGGCTTTTCCCCGTCGGATAGCTTTTCCGTAACTGCCTTGTCAACCGTGACGTGCCCGCAGACCTTTGCGAGCATTTCAAGCGTTATCCCGCCCGGGCGAAGCAGCTTTACGCCGTCTCCGTCGGCTTTGACGATCGTCGATTCAAGCCCTATGTCGCTCTCGCCGCCGTCGATAATCATATCGATTCTGCCCGTCATCTCGCGGATTACGGTTCCCGCCTCGGTCGGGCTCGGTCTGCCGGATATGTTCGCCGATGGCGCCGCAATCGGCACGCCCGCCAGCTTTATCAGCGTATGAGCCACTCTGTCCCGCGGGCATCTGACCGCAACCGTGTCAAGCCCGCCCGTCACCTCTTTCGGGATTATGTCCTTTTTCGGCATTATGACGGTTATCGGTCCCGGCATAAAATTCTCCGCTATCTTGCGATAAAAATCGTTTACACAGCAGTATTTTCCGGCATCCTCCGGCTCCGCTATATGAATTATGAGGGGATTATCCGAGGGCCGCCCCTTTGCCGCATATATCTTTTTGGCCGCCTCTCTGTCAAGAGCGGAGGCGCCCAGACCGTAAACGGTCTCCGTCGGAAAGGCGACAAGCCCTCCGCGGTTTATTGTCTCCGCCGCCTCCGAAAGCTGATCTTCAAGCGGCTTTGAAAAATCGATTCTGACTGTTTTCGTTGTCATTTATTCGTTACTTCCTTTTAATCTTTCAGCTGTCTCGGCGGCGGAAAGCGCATCAATCAACCCGTCAAGCCCGCCGTCCATAATACTGTCTATCGAATAAAGCGTCAGCCCTATTCTGTGATCTGTTACTCTGCCCTGCGGAAAATTGTATGTTCTTATTCTTTCGCTGCGGTCGCCCGTGCCGACCTGGCTCCGTCGCTCGCTCGCTATCGCCGAATCCCGCTTTGTAAGCTCAATGTCGTAAAGCCTTGCGCGGAGCAGCTTCATAGCCTTTTCCCTGTTCTGGAGCTGACTGCGTTCCTCCTGACACTCGACAACAAGCCCGGACGGCTTATGAATTATTCTTATTGCGGATTCGGTCTTGTTTATGTGCTGACCGCCTGCCCCGCTTGATTTGCAGGTCTCGATCTGAAGGTCGGCGGGGTTTATCTCGATCTCAATGTCCTCCGCTTCCGTCAGAACGGCAACGGTTACTGTCGATGTATGAATTCTTCCCTGTGCTTCCGTCTCCGGCACACGCTGAACGCGGTGTACACCCGATTCGTATTTGAAACGCGAATATGCGCCCGCCCCTTCGACGGAAAACGATATTTCCTTGAAGCCTCCGAGCTCCGTCGGGTTTGAGGAGATTATCTCCGTCTTATATTTATGCGCCGCGGCGTACATCGAATACATTCTGTAAAGCGAGCCGGCAAAAAGCGCGGCTTCCTCGCCGCCCGCCCCGCCGCGTATCTCGATTATGACGTTCTTATCGTCGTTCGGGTCTTTTGAAAGCAGAAGCCCGGTCAGCTCCTCCTCGCAACGGCGCAACGCGTCCTTACTTTCCGAAAGCTCCTCCTGAGCGAGCTTCTTGATTTCCGGGTCGCTTTCCGAAAGCAGCTCCTCCGCCTCGGCGAGCCTGTTTTTCCATTCCTTATATTCACGGAACTTTTCAACAACAGGCGCCAGCTTTTTCAGCTCCTTCATCGCCTCTTTCAGTCGCGCAGGGTCGGAAATGACCTCGGCGCTCGCAAGCGACGCTTCTATGTCTTTATATTTATTTTCTATCTCGGCGAGCTTATCGAACATTTTTTCCTCCGTACAGAAGTCTGACTCAATTTATTATACTACATATATATTACAAATTCAAGGATATTCAAGGATATTTTGTCGACGCAAAAATGTTACTTTGCGGGTGAGATTTGAGGCCGAAAACGCGCGATTTTGAGAGATTTTGCGAGTTTTGACCGTGCTAAATTAAAAAATCCGAAATATTTTTCAAAAAACGCTTGACAAGCCCAGAACATAATGATATAATTTCACCGTTGCATAAAAAGCGACGCATTTTTGCGCGCTTAAATTCATTACGGAGGAAAAACAATGTCAACTTACATGGCAAAAAAAGAAACCGTTTCTCGCGGTTGGTATGTAATTGATGCGGCAGGCAAGCCCCTTGGCAAAACAGCCGTTGCCGCTGCAAATCTTCTCAGAGGCAAAACACGTCCCGAATTCACACCCAACGTCGATTGCGGCGAATTCGTTATCGTTGTAAACGCAGAGAAGGCAGTTCTCACAGGTAAGAAACTCGAAAAGAAGTTCTACCGTCACCATTCGGGTTACATCGGCGGACTCAAGGAAGTCTCCTATAAGACCCTTATGGCAACAAAGCCCGAGCTCGCTATGACTCTCGCAGTCAAGGGAATGCTTCCCAAGAATACCCTCGGCGCTACCGCTCTCACACGTCTTAAGGTTTTCAAAGGCGCAGAGCACAATCATCAGGCTCAGCAGCCCAAAGAATTCATCGTTGACTGAGAGAGAAAGGAGAAATAACAATGTATACAAGTGCTAAACCTTATTTCTACGGTACAGGCAGAAGAAAGAAATCCGTTGCACGTGTCCGTCTCTACCCCGGCACAGGCACAGTTACGATCAACGGTCGTGACATAGACGATTACTTCGGTCTTGAAACACTCAAGCTCATCGTAAACCAGCCCTTCGCTGTTACAGGCACACAGGGCAAGTTTGACGTAGTCTGCACAGCAGCAGGCGGCGGTATCTCCGGTCAGGCAGGTGCCATCCGTCACGGTATTTCCAGAGCTCTCCTTCTCGCTGACGATTCTTACAGAACTCTCCTCAAGAAGGAAGGCCTTCTCACTCGTGACCCGAGAATGAAGGAAAGAAAGAAATACGGTCTCAAAGCCGCTCGTCGTGCTTCCCAGTTCTCAAAGAGATAAAACCTACTATACAGAATTACCCCATATCCCCCGTATTTGCGAGGGTTATGGGGTTTTCTTTTGCTTTGACACATCTAAAATCCCCATTAAATCCCCATTGTGGCTTATGCTTCTGTGGCTATCCCCATTGTCTTTCTATCCCCGTGTCCCTCCTATATATTTATATGTAGGTGTTACTTCTGTTACCGACAGGCGATAAACAACGATATACCGCAACATCATCCGCTATAACAAATTGTGCAATAGTTTTGGGTAACATTTTCTCTTCAAAAAAGCGTTACCAAACCTGTTACCGCCCTCGAAAAGTGTTACTTGCTTTTTTCGCTTTTTTATTGTGGGACGGTGGTTGAAAACGCAAGCATTGATGTATTCAAAACCGTCTTTCAATTATCAGATAAATATGATATAATTATTTCGAAAGGATGTGGCTATGGTTAATGTGCGTGAGACCTCATTAAGCCCTAACTTGATATAAGAAGCCAAATACTATGGCAAAGTGAGGTTGTACCGTTCGTGCAACGGGTATAACCTCGTTTATTTTTGCCTATGATAACTGTTTGCGATTACTTTTTGGTTGAGAATGATGATAAATGTACTTCACGAATAATAAACAGAAGCATTCCTCGATGCCCCACATGTGGTGCTACGATGATTGGTTATGACACAAGGAAAAGGAAAAGCATAGATGGGTCAGGTCAAAGCCGAACGCTCCTTTTACGCCGTCTCAGGTGCCCGCTCTGTGGCGTTCTGCATTTAGAGATACCTGACTTCTTATTACCGCATAAGCACTATGATAGAGAGGTTATAGACCTCGTTCTAAGCGGGGATAGCTCCACTTGCCCCGCCGACGATTCAACAATACTCCGATGGAAAAAGCAAAAACACCCACCCGTTTTGCCTGTTGATTCCCACTCACCTATGGTAACATTGGTACAGACCAAAGTAAAGGACGGTGAGGGGGAGTGAAAAAGGTGCTGAATGGAATATCAACTGCTTTTCTAGTAGTCTTAATTGTCGTAGCTGCCGGGTTGCTCGTTATCAAAATTGTTTCTCAGTCCCCGGCAAAAACTCCGATTAAAGATACAACATCCTCTTCTGAAAATGAGATTGTTGTAGCGAAGCAAGCGAGTACTATTTCTGTCCCCGGCTTTGAGCGAATGCAGTTTGTTGCTCGCCAAAAGGAACAAACGGTCAATTTCTACAACCCCGCTCGAAATGAGTGTTACTTTGAAATAACCCTTCTTCTTCCGAGCGGAGAAGAACTATTTCATTCGGGATTGCTTGCGCCGGGGAAAAACATCGACAGCATTACGCTCAACTACGCCTTAGAGCCGGGTACATATGAGGGGGCAACCCTCCGCTATTCCTGCTACTCAATAGGAGATATGGCGCAGCTAAATGGCGCAAATATTACATTTGATTTGGAGGTAACAAAATGAAAAAGCGGCTTTTTATCATGCTTGTTGCAATGTTGCTGATTGGGCAGATGATTCCTACAACAGCATATGCAGCCAATGAAAATAGTGCATCAACCAAAGTTTTTTACACATACTCGAAAGAAAATAATTACGAGTTGGAGATTCCGGCAGAACTCAGCCTCAATATGTCTGATACCTGTTTTATTCGTGCAACGTGTGTTACATTGCAGGATGGTTTCGGACTACAGGTAGCGGTTAATACATCTACATTTAGCAATGAAAATATGATACTCTCATTAACGACAAATATCGCAAAACAAATGCCATGTAAACTATTTATTTGTGATAGTTCTTCTGGGGCAGAAACAGCAGTCACAAGCGATAACAATGTGATTGTCACATTTAGGGATGGAGACACATATAGCAGTAGGTATGGGGCATTGAAAATAGTTCCAGATGTGCAAGGGAGGAGTTTGCCGAGTGGTGATTATAAGGGAACTCTTTATTTTGATATTGTAATTGTACCCAATCAGTGATTACTTTCCGAACATAAAAAGGGCTACCGTTTTGTGCGGTAGCCCTTTCACTATTTTTGTAGGCTATTGGTGGCAGTTTTCCATTGATACTTCACACCGTACTTTTTGAAGTACCATTCTTCAAACTCCCGGCGATGGGCGGGGCTTCGTAGATACTCTCGACAGTGTTTTAATGCAAGTATTGCTACTCTCCTCGCTGTTACAGGGAGCAGTTTTACGGCAGGGCAGGCTTCTTGACTATACATTACCCTCTCTCATCTCCTTCCGTTGAAAATGGATTATTTAGAATGTCGATGCATGGAAGAATGCGTTTTGTAGAAGAAAGGCCTTGCCTGAGTCCAATGAGGTAATAGGTTTCGCAGAAGCAACGCAATACATCCCACAAATCATCATAGTTTTGAAGATTATCACTGCCGTCTGGGTTGACACACAAACGCTTATAGGCTTCCCCAACGGTCTCCCAATCGGGATGTTTTTCTTCAGGGTCGCTGTTGTTTTCACGCTGTTGCCATACAAGAGAGAACATAGTCCGCAACAGAACATTGTCATTGTTGTTCAAAATCAATTCAATATAGTTTTCTTTCATTTTGTTACCTCCGTTATGCTTGTTTTGTATATAGCACATCGCTCAATACCTGAGTTGCCCGTTCTTTTGCTTCCTCATTTTCATGAGCGTATATGTTTAGGGTTGTTGAAACTTCTGAATGACCAAGTTTTTGTGATACGCTAACAATATCAGCACCATTGGCTATGGAGAGTGATGCCATTGTGTGTCGCAGCGCATGAGGGTGTAATGACTCTATTCCACATTTTTTTCCTAAGCGTCTCATGTATGAAGTAGGGGATTGAGGGTGCAGCATAGTCCCGTCCTCGTGAGTGAATACAAACTCACTCCTCGGTAGTCCTTGCCTGAATAGCAAGATTGCTTGCTCTCTTTTCCATTCTGCTAATACATTTAACACGGGTTGATTTATTGGAATGATTCTGCTTTTTCCACTCTTTGGGGTTGTAATATATGTACCTGTCCCTTCGCAATATTGGGCATTGTGTTTAATTTCCACTTTTGCATTACGAAAATCAACGGACTCCCATTTCAATCCGACTGCTTCACCTCTGCGGCAACCTGAGTCAATCATGAACATCACAAGCGCTTTCCATTTTATTGGCTCTTTATCTAAACAGTCAATAATCTGCTGAACTTCTTCCGCAGTATAGGACTTGACTTTTTGGGTATTCTGTTCGTCTTTACAGGGTTTGGGGCGTTTAAGTCGTTGCATAGGAGAATAGGCGATAATCTCATCATCAACTGCTGACTCGAAAAGTGCGTGAAGAATAATGTACCTTTTCAGTACAGTTTTGTGAGCAAGCGGTTTTTCATTATCAGAGCTTCGGGGTTGTGTTTGCAAATCCGTAATGTATTTCCTGACATCAACAGGTCGTATATCTTGCATTTTTATTGCACCAAACACTTTTATGGCTTCTTCCAGCCCGTATTTGTAGTTGACATAAGTGTTTATCGAATATACAGGCTTTTTGATTTGTAGAAAGTAGGCAACATATTTTTGAAAGGTATATTGTCTATCTTCCTCTTCCTTTTGTCGCTTGCGCTCCTCTGCTTCAATCAATTCTTTTTCACGCTGCTCCTGCCGGGTCAAAACCTTGCCTTCTCGGCAATCACGCTTAAAATCATTTTCGACCCTTTGCAGCTCTCTTTCGATACTGCGTTGACTCCATCCATCGGGAGCTTTCCATGTCATTTGATATGGAGTCTTTTGCTTGCCGTTAGAGTCATATCCGCGAGAGACACGAATTTCGTAAACAACTGAGCCATCTTTGTTTATTCGTTTTCTCGCCATAGTGTTTCACTTCCTTTCATATCGTTTGATTACATTGTACACCGTTTAGTTTCGTTTGTCAATACCGTAATGCGATTTTTCCGTTTCTTTTTTCAACGCACCTTGACAACTGCAATTTTTTAGTGTACAATAGTACAAAAGGAAGGTGAGAAGATGCATCTTACTACAAGTGAAAAAATCAAAGTTATCTTAGGGCGCAGGAACATGAGTATTTCTGACTTAGCAGAAAAACTCGGAACTTCTCGCCAAAATCTAACAAATAAGTTCTCTCGTAATAATTTTAGTGAGAAAGAACTTCGTGATATAGCTACGGCATTGGGGTGTAGCTTTAACGCACTGTTTACCATGAATGATACTAACGAAACGATTTGACATTAGAGCGGTTGAGTATAATCAGCCGCTCTTTTGTTGTCATTCATTTTCTGCCACTACTTCGTCAATGTAGTGCTGTTGTATATTTTCTGCGCATACGGTATCCGTGTTGTGGTTGGGTGAGACCGAATACTCCTGCTTATCCTTGTAGCCAAAGTTGTTTTTTAGAAGAAAAATGCCAACTATAGGATTTATTTTACCATCAAGCATCTCCTCTTCTAAAATGGCACACAGAAGACTTTTGTATTTTGTTGCGAGCTGCTGATGCTCTCGTCCTCTATCAATACCTGCTTCCCACCTGTAAAAAGTTCTTCTATTGATTCCAAGTATATTACAAAACCCAGTAATAGTTGGGGTTTTGCCAACCGTAAGACACTCTTTCAAATACCAATTCATGCGCTCTTTTACCTGTTCAATGTCTGCAATATTTATTGGCTCTAACAGAACGATTGAATGTGGTTTTCTGATATATTGTCTTGCTGTGATATTCTTTTTTATCATACCATTCATGGTATTTCCTCCTAAATATGTGTTCTGACCCGTCCGGGCTTACCACGGCTGTCATAGTCTAATGCTCTGCATTGATACCGTAACTCAAACTTGTCAATCAACACCTCAGCTTCCTCTTTTGTTGCGTTCATAAAGCCGGAGATGATGATTGAAGCATCGTTTGCATCTTTGAACTTAATCCATAAATCATATAGCTCTTCTTCCGTAAAGGCTTTTTGTTTCATTTGCAGCTCTCTCCCTTAAAAAATGCCCCGTCCTGACGGACAGGGCATTTCGACACTGAATTATTTATTTTCAACTTTGCGATTGTTGGGAAGGAAGTTCTTGTATACATCATGCTTTGCAATCGCTTTAGCAAGAGACGGATTTTCGGTTACAACTTGCAAGACTGCAACTTCCAAATCGCTACTTCTTCTAATACCCCCAAACATGGCATTGAGGGTGGCTCTTTCATCATCTGTGAGATGATTGCTATTCTCGGATTCAGGCAGTACCTTAGCCCCCTGTAGATTGAGAGCATTGTGTTTGTCAAAAATCTCCACTGCGTTATTTTCATAATTTGCATCTTCCCACTCTGTGCCGAAAAAGCATCTGCCGTCAAAGCTCATCTGCTTCCATAGCATACCCATATCATGACACCTGTCATTAAGATAGTTCTTGACCCATGCAAAGCGTTCAATCAGCACATCGACATTATATAGCTCGGGGAGGACAAAACCGCACCCTGCCTTGCTCGCAATTTTATGCAGTGCCTTAATGGCGTTGTAGTTGGAAGCCAACTCGCAAGCGATTCGCAGCACCTCTTCCTCGTCCAACTCATCTTCCCTAAGCTGCAAGGCTTGAAGAAGATTTAGCTGCTCCTGAGAAGGTGCGCCTGTAAACATCTTATTAAGGGCTGCTTCTTTTACGGCGAGAGTGGATTCAACACGGTCTTTGAACTCTTTAACGAGTTTTCCCATTGATTCCTCATAGACAGCTCGCACCCTTGCAACCTCGTTGTTTTTATAAAAGTCGCTATAATTTCGTTCGGCAAGAATGGCGTTTACTGCATTCTCCATATCCTCGTAGTCTTTCGCCCACGCAGCATACAGAGCAGCACCCTTTTTTCGCAAAGCGGCGAAAGAAGAACTTTCTTTCACCATAGATTCATCAATAGCTGCTGCCTGACCTTGCGCCACTGCCTGAATCTTGTCATAATACTTCTGATACTTATCAATAGTGTTCATTTCTGTTACCTCCAAATTAAAATTAGTTTTTATTGTCGATATAACCCATGTTGACTGCAATTTTTCTGTCAACTTTGTCGAGAAGTTCGTAAAAGCGAGAAGAATCCTCATCGCTCATACCTCTCTCTTTCATGCGTTCGTGAATGTACGAATCTTGCAGGTCTCGAAAGCCTGTGGGGTTGGCGATTATGGCTTTAAGAATGCCATACTCACCCGGCGCAAGTTCTGATAAAATTTCTTTAACGACCGTAAATCTTCGTTCATCCGCATCGGTGGAGAATCGGTATCGGTACGGAGCCGAAAAAAAGAATCTCATGTTCCAATGGACGAGGGGTGTATACGGTTTGGGATAATAGCAGTACAATTACTTTTCCTCCTTTTGTTCATCTTTCTCATCAAGAGCATCAATATGAAGCCAAACTACACGGCGAGTTTTTCCACCGAGTTTTTTCAGTTTAGAGTTATTGTCCTTATCAGAAACAATATAGTGTTCCGCTGCTAAATGTTTAAGCAACTGATTTGTTCCCAACGGAAAAACTCCATCTCGCTCTCGATAGTATTTACACACGGCGTTATACGCAGTACCCCAATTCAAGTATGCATAATTGCCATCTTTCCAACCAATACCTTCGCTACCCATCAAAGAAGTATCTGTAGGGAATAGCTTGACTTTTCCCGTAAGCAGCAGTTCCCTCAGGGCTGAAAGAAATTGCACACTCGGTTTTTCTGCAATTAGGGCTTTGTTATTTTTGTCAGCCAAATCTCGAAAAATTACCCATGCTTCCTCTTTCATGTCTGTTGCTTCTGTCTCGCTTATAAGGTCAGCAGAGCGCATGAATAGACACCACACTTCGATTGCTAATTGTAAATGAGCGATTGATTCTGCAATTCTTCCATGTCCTCCTGACTGAGCTTTCGTGCGCAACTCCAAAAAGCGTTTGTTCAAAGTGTCAGGTAATCTTTCATACAATGGGATAAGCCATGTGATATAATCACGCATACACTCGTTCAAATGAATGTGCTTGCTATCAACATCCTGCACAAGTTGCATATTGACTTCGGATTTTATAACCTCAACGGTCAAAAACCTTGCTTCACCGCTTTCTCCGATGACCGGAATATCTTCCCCGGTTAGAATGGCGTTCCCTCTGGGCGGGTAGCTTGCCCTCATAGAGCCATCAGCGTTCATTCGATTTTTTCCCGTTCGGTCTCCATAAGCCCGACAAAGCTCCTGCGTTGTATACGCTAATCGTGAGCGTTCGCTTTGGCTTGTTGATGGACGGAAATCGTCAATCACTGTGAGAATGTCCTTTGTCAAAAATCCCATCTTTTCAAGAGCATTCACAGTGTCTTTACTGGAAGCGGGTAATCCCTTGTTTCCAAACTCTCCGAAAAAGCAAAGGGTTAATGCCGCAAGGGTACTTTTCCCTGAGCCGGTACGCCCAAGTAGGAACAGCAGGAAGGATGGCTCGCATCGAGCTTTTCTCAGAAACTCATTGAGCGGGGAAAGCGCACTTATTGCAAGTAACGGATAGGTAACGGCGTGAGGGGCAACACTCAAATATTTTTTGAAAGTTTCCCATCGGTCATTATGGGAGTCAGTTGTGAACATAAACTGCGAGGACTTTCCTTCAAGTTCTACAGTAACCCCTTCTTTTCCGATTGCACCACCATTGTGAAGAAAAGCAACAGTACCGTCAATAATTCGCCATCCTGTATGCTGATAAATCGTTAGCTGTTTCATTTTGTCAGCCTGAGCACGAATGGAATCAGCGATATAGGCTTTAGAGTTGCCACCCACGGTGGGGCGAAACTCCAATGGGAGATACTGCATAAGTTTAGTTTCAAAATCTTGTTGGGGGATTTCAATTTGCCCCAAATATCTTCCGACTGCATATACGCCGAGAACAATTCTGCTCTCTACCGTAGCACCATCATCTCGCTTGATAAGTGATTCTCCTACGATACTACCATTGGCGAGTCTTGTATTAACAACATACGATTCATCCTGCTTTTTCTTAACCTCATTTCGGAAAAGAGCCGTATCGTTTCCGCTATAGTCTGTTCCTTCTAAGCGTGAAGCGATATAAGCGTTATTTTCCATCGACTATCACCTTTTGACTTTCAGAATCGAGCCATTTTTCAAACTGTGGCAGATTTATCAAATACTTGACTCCGACCTTTAAGTGTGGGATTCTTCCATCGCTTAGTCCCATGCGAATAAAACGCTCGGAAAGCCCGGTGATTTTGACAGCTTGCCTAACCGTTACAAACTGCCGATTTGTTTCTGTAAGAATTGTGTTTTCCATTTTCCGCACCTCCTCGTGCATTTCATTTAATTTGCAGTTTGTCTCGCACTGCTTTGGCAGCTTTCTTTTTTTCGTAATACCGCCTGTTTGCCACACGAATCTTGTCTTTGTTTTTACTTCGCCACACAGCCTTGTAGGCACGATTCTTAGCAAGTCGCTCCTGTCGTTCTGCTTCCAAACTATCGAGAAGTTCTTGTTTTGCCGCAGTTTCAATGGCGATTTTCTCATCGAGGGTATAAACCGTGATTGGCATGGGTAACCTCCTTTATTGTTATTTGAACAACAAAAAAGCGCACAGCCAACATTCCATACGGAACATTGACTGTACGCTTACATAACGCCTTCAATTATTAAACTACAGCTGTGTGCGACTATAAATCAAACATTGGCGGTCATACAGATAAATCATAAGACTTCTTTTAGACTATATGACAAGAAGATTTCAGCCTGCATTCGGCATATACACCACTGCTTGTTATCGCAATATTTAGTTGACCGGACACTTTCATTGTCCACGTATAGTATAGCAGAGAATTTTCTCGTTGTCAAGAGGTTTCTATAAACTTTTGCAAATCATTGCATAGTATATGACGCACTGATTCAATCCTCAAGCAAAGCATCTATTTCTTCAATTTGGTCAACCCATGTCGTTGAGTCCTCAACTGCAACAGTTTCTTTTTGGATTGCAGTAGCTTTCCTTTTCACTCGATTGTTTTTGAACGCATGTTTTCCATTGCAAGCCTTGATAATCGCTATAGGAGTGTAAAGCAGAAGAGCCACAACGGAAAGTGTGCCACAAATGATGAAATAGAGCATCTTTCCAATGAGCCTTATCACCAACTTCATAACGCACCTCCTCAGTAAAAATTAGAAATCAGCTTTACCCCGGCTTTTTCTGCAAGGTTTCGAGCATTTGGTGTAAATATTGCCGTTGTTATAACGACCGCTTTTTCGCAACCATAATAGGCTTTTGCTGCAATGATTTCCTGCACAGCGGAAACCCCCACAGCCCCTTGATATTTTTTACACTGGAAACAGGTCTTAACCCCGTTTTTGTCGTAGCCTATAACATCTGCGCCATAATCTCCACTGCCGGGTGTAACAGAAACATTCTTATATCCCATTGTTCGGAGTTTTGCAGCTACATAAGATTCATATTCTAACCCGGACATCTCTTCAACTTTCAGTCGTACAGAATCAGATGAAGCGGGTGAAAGGCGATAAAGATAGCTATAAAGTGTTTTATCCGGATGGATGTCGAAAAGGCGGTCATAACCGCTTCTTGTATGCTGCTTGCACCACCAAAGGATTCTTTCGTGCAAGTCCTCAACAGATAGTGGCACGATGTCGTATACACCCCAATGGTCATCAGTATGATAGGCGAGTCTGTTTGAAGTTTGTTCCCATTTACCGCCCTGTAATGCAGTCCCTGTGTGTATGTTTGGGGTGAGCAAACAATCATTGAACTTAAAAGAGGACGAGAACAACCACAACTTTATATTTGCCGCTTCTTCACATCGTGCAAGCCGATTCACCTGATAAATAAAATTATTGTTCGCATTTACCATCTCAGCAAAGTCATCTATGATAATGTAGATGGGGCAAAGCTGATTTGCGCTTTTGCATCGATACCTCACCATGCCATTCAGACTGTTCAGAATCTCAAACGACCGCTTTCTATCTGTGCTATATGCTCTAATATGTGGGAGTTTCTTGTATTGGGCGAAGCTCTCTATTTTTGAACTTAGAAAAACGATTTGAGCAGAAGCAGGAGATGAATACAAAAGAGTGTATAACAGACCGTCTCTAAATCTGTTCCTATCGCTTTCACTGCCGACAGCAACAAGGGTTTGCTCCTTTAACATTTTAAGGTATATGCTGCTTGCCGTTCCTCCGGGGGTTTTCCAAACCTTCGGCTTTTTCTTTCCGAAAAAGAATTTTGCTCCGATGCCCAAAGGAATAAAAATTACCCCAATAGCAATACCGAGCGATGTCCTCCCCAAAGATGATACATTGAGTATATGCTTAACTGCCATGACTGTAAATGAAACCACTGCAATAAACACAATAGCAAGCAGTAAACGATGTTTACGATTTTCAGTGACCATTATTCCAACAGCCATGCTTAGGCAGATAAAGAACAATAATACGATTAAAAATGCATCTATAACAGTTTTCATTCTATCAATCTCTTGAAATGTATATGCGTTGTTTTTCATCGGGGGATTCTTTGCTTTGAATAACCATTTCATAGCCCAAAGCTTCAAGCATATCCAACACGGCATTGATACTTATATTATCCATTTTGAGTCGTTCAGCTATAACTGATTGGCTTTTTGCCCCAACCATTTCAGCTAATTTTGACTGAGTAACTTTATCTGATTTCATAACAGATTTGATTGCCTTGCCTATTCTCATGTCGAACACTCCTTCTAACTGTTTTTAATAATTATATCATATATATTTGATAATGTCAACAACATATCAAGAATACTTGATATTGAGTTCGGATGCGCCATTAACGGTTAATCCGAACTTTTTTTGTTTTTGCGAAATATTTTTCGTTTATGTTTTTGTGAAGTCCTTTTTATTTTTGCGAGTGGTTACGACCCTCACCCGCCCCAAAAGCCCCGCCCGGCTTCCCCCTCCGGGGGTGTGCCGCCCCGGAACGCCTGAGCAGCGAGCAACGCCGAGCCGGACGGCGGGAAAAATGCAGCTTGAAACGCCGAACTACAAAAAATATCAGAAATATTTGATAAAACTATTGACAAACGACACTTTTTAGTGTACAATAGAGTCAAGCAAGGAGGGAAAAAAGACAGTGAACAAAGTCAAAACATTCAATCAACGAAAATCCGAAACAGAACTAAAAACAGCAATCAAAAACAGTTTATTAACTATTTTCATTGTCACTCTAAAACTCGTAATAAAACTTGTAAAGTTTATTTTGAAAATAATCGGTGCCTTTGTCATGGCAGCAATTTTGTTGTGGCTGCGTTTGATAGTACAGATGATAAAAGGGGCTGTTATTGGAATAGGGTGCTTGATTGTTTTTCCGTTTGCCCTGTTGGGTGCAATATTTGAAATAGAAATCAAGCCGCATACAGTATTCAAACACTTTTAACAAAAAAAAAAGAGGGCTGACCGCTACGCCCTGACAAGCTCAGACGGTCAACCCACACAAACCAACCCACGCCGGGCGGCTGCTCCTCCATTATAGCACAAACCCGGCACAATTACAAGGAGGAAACACCATGAAAAAAACAATGTTGACTTGCGACACCCTCGACCGCTTCGAGAAGTTTATCAACCCCGAAACACTGACCGCCGAACAGGTGCAAGAGGTCGAACACCTCGCATATTGCGCCAACATGGGCGCAGAGAGTAAGGAAAGCGCATGGACTCGCTTTTGCGAGCTTGTCAAGCACTTCTTAAACCTCGACATCATCGACACCGAGCAGCACCCGAACATCAGAAAAGCGATAGGAGACCACGAAGCCGAAACCCTCGACAAGTTCAATCAGGAGATTGAAACCAAGACCGCCGCCGACATCCTCGCAAGTTGGTATTTGAAGCGATACACCACCCCGAAAACCCTTGAAGCCATCAAGAACACCGCACCCGAAGAGAAGCCCGCCGCCGACATCCTCGCCAAGATGAAAGCGAAGAAGGCAAGAGAGGAAGCCAAGAACACGGCGCAACGCCTTGAAGCTCTTGCCCTCGCTGAGTCCTGCAAGCTGCCCGAATCGGTAAGCATTTCGGTTGAGTTCACCCGTTCCCGCACATGGGGAAGCATTCCGCACGCCACCATCACGACAGAACAGCGGCGCACCTTCGGAACGGCGAGCGGCTGCGGCTATGATAAGGAATCGGCGGCGATTGCTTCCGCTATGAATCAAAATCCCGAGGTTATGCGGATTCTGTACGACCACGCCGAAAGCGGCGAGGATTTCCCGTATTCCGTCCACACTTTCGCCGGGCTGCCGTCCTTTGATGGTGGTTGCGGGGTTTCCTGCTTCCGCTCTGTGTTCGAGGCTTGCGGCTATGAGTGGCGGCAGGTCGGCAACGGTAAGACCTTCAACGCCTACGCAATCACCCGCAAATAACAACGAGAGACACCGAGCCGGGGCAGTTCGTCCCGGCTCATTTCGTAGGAGGTGAAACAATGCCGAAGGAATGGAAAACGCCCGGAGGAACGGCGGCGGCGGTCTGTCTCGATATGCTCGAACAGCCGCATTTACTCATTGCAGGAAGTACGGGAAGCGGTAAAAGCGTACTTTTGAACACGCTCATTTACACCGCACTTTACAAAGCCCCGCACCGCTGCCGCTTCATCCTGATTGACCCGAAACGGGTTGAGCTTATCGACTATAAGGAACTACCGCATACGCTCATTTATGCGAGCGAGCCGCCCGACATCGCCGCCGCTTTGGTGTACGCCGTTGAGGTCATGGAAGAGCGATACAAGCGAATGCAAGCCGCCCGGCAGAAGAAAAGTACCGAGCCGGATATATTTATCATTGTAGACGAGTTCGCCGACCTCATGACCACGCAGAAGCGGGAAACCATGCCGCAAATAATACGCCTTGCACAACTCGGAAGAGCTGCAAAGCTGCATTTAATTCTTGCAACCCAACGACCGACACGGGACATCATCAACGGTCAAATCAAAGTCAATCTTGATTCACGGGTTGCGCTACGGTGTCCGACCGCTCAGGACTCCCGAAACATCATAAACACCAAAGGAGCGGAAACGCTGCCCCGCTACGGTTTCGGGTACTACCTCACGCCGAAGGGCTGCGAACTTATCAAAATACCCATGACACCGCCCGAAGCCATAGCCGAGCGGATGCAATGGTGGGAAGCTCAGAAGCCGCACAAATCCATATTTGACCGCATAACCGCCCGGAGATAATGCCGGGCGGCTTTCCTTATGCTCTCACAGAAGCCCACAGAACGCCCGCAGAGCCACGCAAGGCGGCGAGGGTATAGAGATACTACCCGACACGCAAACGCCCCACAGAGAGCCGCAGAGGACGCACAGAGCCACACCCGAAAAACGACCGAGAGACCCACCCGGAGCAGCACCGCCGCCCGAATGGGTCTCTTTTCGTTCACTTTTCGTTTGCACTCATCCCAAGCAGCGAGCGAGTTTTTCCGAGCGGGATTTTAGCCCCTTTCTCGAAAAAGCCCTTTCTGCAAGTTTTCTGAGAAAAGTATTGTTTGCTTTTTGATGATGTGATTTTGTGCTAACTGTTATATTGGATAGGATAGTAACACAAGTAACAGATTCGGTAACGGTTTCAAAATAAAAAGTGTTACTCGAAAAGTTATTGTATCGTTTCATAGTGTATTTGAGTGTATATTATATTGGTATATTGAATGAAGGTAACGGAAGTAACACATTCACACAACATATAAGAGCTTCTATGAGTACATTTATAGCTTACTCCCATAAATAATTTCCAATCCCCATTAAATCCCCAATAGACCAAGCTGCAAAACAATAATATAAGCTACAACGCACTCATACAAATTATAAGAGTTGTTTTGCACTATATCCTGTGGTTGTAAATAAATAATACTCAAAGAGCATACTACATATTGATAAAATAAAGGAGACTGCGAAGCAATATAAAACGGCAAATAAAGCGATTATCATAACTCAAAGAGATAACAAGTTATCTTGCAGAGCAAATTCAAAAGCCCCGATTTTTCGGGGCTTTTCTTTTGTTGACAGGAGCTTTGTTTTTTGATATAATACTTGTGCAAGGTTATATCCTGACAAAACAAATTTCTCAGAGAAACGGAGACGCAAGGATGGGATTTTGGATTTATATGTTGTTTGTTGCTTCAATAATTCCGCTTTTAATGGTTGGATTCGGCGCATATTTCCGAAAAAATGCTCCGAAAGAAATTAACTCGTTCTTTGGGTACCGGACAAAAAGATCAATGAGAAATCAGGAAACCTGGCAGTATGCCCATAAGCATTGCGGCAAGCTGTGGTTTGTTATCGGACTGATTATGCTGCTTTTGTCTTACGCCTTAATGGTTGTTATGCTATTGACATTGAACAGAGACACCTCAACGGTCGGCACTTACGGCGGCATTATCTGCGCAGTACAATTAGCCGTCCTGATTGTATCGTGCTTTCCCACCGAGCTCGCTTTGAAAAAGAAATTTGATGCAAAAAGATAAAGTCTCTATATTGAATAGCTGTGTCATCGCACGGCTATTTCTCTTTTTTCGGGGCTTTTCTTTTGTTGACAGCAGATTTGTTTTTTGATATAATGGCCGTCGGAAGATTGGCAAAATCCGATTTGCTATACAGGAGATAAACTATGTTTACAAAAAAGGATATTTCGAGATACACATCTGCCGATAAAGCCCCGGATGAATTGCCGGGCGTAAAGAAAAAATCGTTCATTCTTCCCTTTGCCGGCGGAGAAATATGGTTTGAACATCTTGACGGAATATATCAATATACAGAGCTTGCCATAAAAAAGCTGCGCGCGGATGCTCCGACATTCCGTCGCCCGTCCTCACCCGGATATATCACATTTGTCCTCGACGAAACAGTTATAACGGAAGCACTTATCTCGGAGATAACAGATACCCTCATCTCTCCGGGCAAACGGTTTATGCGTGCGGCATTTGTCGGGGCAGACGGAGCTTCCCGCAAGAAACTGAACAAGCTGTTATACGGACACGGCTTCGCAATCAGATTTTTTGACGGCATCGAACCTGCGAAAGAATGGATATTGGATGAACAAAGTGTTTGAAACGGAAATATAATACGTAAACCCAAACAGCCGCGCCGAGCGCGGCTCTTTTTTACCCCTGGAAACAAAAGCCTTGACTATTTCCTTTTTTTGAGTTATACTGACAAGGTAGGTGCAGAGCCGAAAGGAGAAACAGTGATGATAGAAATAAGAGAAGTCGTAGGAAAAAAAGCGCTTCGGAAGTTTATAGACTTTCCTCTTTCGCTTTATAAGGACTGCCCGTATTTCACGCCATATATTTATGAAGACGAGCTCGCAAATCTCACGCCGGGCAAAAATCCCGCCTCATCATATTGTGACTTCAAACTGATGATGGCATATAAGGACGGCAAGCCTGTCGGCAGGATATGCGCAATAATCAGCCATTTTGCAAACAGAAAATACGGTCAGAAGCGTGTACGCTTCAACCGGATTGATATGATAGACGATATAGAGGTCACAAGGGCTCTGATCGGTGCTGTTGAAGAATTCGGCAAGGAAAACGGTATGGACGAGATCTGCGGCCCACTCGGATACAGCGATCAGGACAAGGAAGGCTTGCTTACATATGGTTTTTACCGCAAGAATATGTTTGCAACGTTTTATACCTACCCGTATTACGTCGATCATCTCCGTGCGCTCGGATTCGTTGAAGACGCCGTATGGACGGAATATCAGATACCGACTCCGAAGGTCATAGACCCGACCGTCGCAAGAATTGCGGAGCACGCAAGAAATCTTTATCATCTCAAAGTTGTCAAGCTGACGCGCAAAAGTCAGCTCAAGCCTTATATTTATAAGGTTCTCGAAATGACAAACAAATGCTATGCAAACCTTTATGAATACGTTCCGATAGACAAAGATCAGATGACGCACCTTGCGGCACAGTACGTTCCCCTGCTCGACATCCGTTTCGTCCAGCTCATTGAAAACGAAGCAGGCGAGCTTGTCGGCTACGGACTTATGATTCCGACTCCTGTCAACGCCCTTAAAAAGTGCAACGGTCACCTTTTCCCGCTTGGCTGGATACCCTTTCTGCACGATCTCAAACACTCGAAATCGCTCGATATGCTTCTCATCTCCGTCGATCCGGATTACAGAAGAAAAGGCGTTGCGGCGCTGATTCTCGAAGAATCAAACAAAAGTTGTCTTGAAAACGGCATTGAATATGCCGAGACGGGGCCGATGCTGACAACAAATCTTGAGATACAGTCGCTCTGGAGCAGGTTTGAAAAAACTCATCATAAGACACGCGCTTGTTTCCTCAAAAAGATAGGAGAATAAATTAAAAGGGACTGGAAATTCAGTCCCTTTTTGTTTTACGCCGCAGAGGCGCCCTTTTTTATTTTCTTTACAAAATGAATTATCAGCCCGATAATAAGTCCCAAAACCGCAGGGCAAACCCAACCGAGACCGAGCTTTGCAAACGGCAAAAACTCGCCGACTTTGATTATTGCGGCACAGACCTTTGTTTCCGGCAGTCCGAGCGGCAGCGACTTTACAAAGTCAAACAGCGCGGCAACAAATGTAAACGCCGTAACCGAAACGTAAACTGCTCTGTCATTTGAATAGAGCTTCCCGGAAAGCGCAAGCAGAATGAGCGTCATCGCAAGCGGATACAGAAGCATAAGCACGGGCAATGACCAGCCGATTATCGCGCTCAGTCCGACTGTTGAAATAAGGAACGAAACGGCGCAGAAGCCGATCGCCCAGAATTTATACTTTGGTCCCTTCGGGAACATTTCGCAGAACGTCTCCCCGCAGCTCGTTATAAGTCCGACAGCCGTTTTCAGGCACGCAAGAGTTACCGTAACGGCAAGAATTATCCCGCCGACGCTGCCGAAATAATGTGTTGCTATAACGTAAAGTGCCTCGCCGCCGTCGGCAGAGACATTTTCCAGAATCGCCATACTCTGCGCCCCTATAACCGCAAGCGCGGCGTATATCAGCGCCATAATCACACAACCGAAAATGCCGGACACAACGGTATTTCCCGCAATCGCCGAAGGATCTTTTACGCCGAGTCCCTTTATCGCATTTACAACAACTATTCCGAACGCAAGGCTTGCAAGCGCGTCCATTGTGTTGTAGCCTTCAAGAAAGCCCTTGAAAAACGGACCGCTTATGTATTCCCCACCGGGCTTTATGAGCGAAATGTCTCCCATAGGCTTTATAAGCGCCGTGACCGCAAGCAACGCAAGGCTGATGAGGAACAGCGGGGTGAGTATTTTCCCGACCCAGGTCAGTATCTTTCCCGGTCGGAGCGAGAACCAAAGCACAGCCGCAAAGAAAACAAACGAGAATGCCCAGATAAGCCATTTTGCCGTTTCATCGCTTACAAGCGGCTTTATACCGACGGAAAACGACGTCGAAGCGCAGCGCGGTATCGCAAAGAACGGTCCGATCGAAAGATACAGGGCACAGGTGAATATCTTCCCGTAAGTTTTTCCGATCTTGCCGCTCATTTCAAGCAGTCCGTCGCTGCGGCTCATACCGAGTGAGGCAACGCCGAGAAGCGGAATTCCGACGCCGGTTATCAAAAAGCCAATTATCGCCTTCCATACGTTTGCACCTGCATTCTGTCCCATAAATACGGGAAAAATCAGGTTTCCCGCGCCGAAAAACAACCCGAAAAGCATACTGCCGACGGCAAATGTCTCGGTTAAACTAAGTCTTTTCTTCATTTTGTGTCCTCTGATATGTATTTTGTCCAGTATACCATATATCAGGAAAAAACGCAATGTTTTCAGGAAATTTATTTTCGCGACGGTCCTGCATATACCCGTTATACGCAGGAAAAACGAAAAGCGGCGGAAGGCTTTTGCCTTCTGCCGCTCCCAAAATAGCTTTGATTATTACTTTTTCGAATCCGCAATAGCTCTTTCAAGCCATATCGTTCCTATGTCCATAGCGTCGTAAAGCCCGTTTTTCTGCCCCTGCTTTACGATCTTCCCGTCCGTATCAAGTACCTGAATGAGGATTGAATCGGGAACGGTTTTGCCGTCATCGAGTTTTTTCTCTGTCAATATCATAAGGAAAAGATAAAATTTATCCTTCATATCGCCATAAACTATTACATTCTTCTCTCTGACAAGGGGCTTTCCCTTATACATAAGATATTTTCCGTCCAGCGGCGCTTTATTTTCGCTCATTTTTATCAGACCTTTCAATTTTTATTGTATATATTATAAGCCAAAAGCAGGAATTTGTCAAGCAGTTTGCTTTGCGCGGCGGCAAAGGATCAGTTGTCGCCCTCGTTTCTGAAAACTATCTCCCCGCTTTTGTGATAACCGAGCACTTCCCTTGCGTATTTTTCGATATATTCTTCGGCAGGAAGCGAGAGGTCGTATCTCATTTTTTCAACCTCCTCGGCATATTTTTCGACTTCCGCCTCAAGCTCCGTTTTCTGCTTGCTCAGGTCATCCAGCTTTGAGCGCAACGTCATAACGGTTATCACGGAAAACACGACAAATATCACAAGCGCGACTTTGACAAAAAGATTGAGCTTTTGTTTCATATTTTTCTCCGTTAATTTTCTTTGAATCCTTTTGCGGAAAGGTCAAGCAGGCGCTTTTTCTCCCGCCTTGTATAAGCCCTTCTCTCCGCACCCAGAGCCGCCTTTCTCGAGGCACCCCAAGCCTTTGAAACGATTTTTGAAATGAATTTCCATAGCATCCTTACAGGATATATTATAACGTATACCAATCTCGAAAGCAAGCATCTTGCGAAAAAAATGATCTGCTCCGAAAGAAAAATCACAAGCCTGCCAAGGCTTACCCTGTAAAGCACAAAGCCAAGCACGGACAAAAGAAAAAAGTCAACCCTCGGCTCGCCTGCATTTATATAATAAATATAAATTTCTTCCGCCAGAAAAACTATAATCCAGAAAATAATATCCTCAATAAACGTCAGCGTTCCGTCTGTCAGCTTCAGAAATTTCGGCGCTCTGACAGTCATTATGCCTTTTTTCGGCTTCAGCTTATCGTATATCCCGCCCGAAAGGTTTCCTCCGCCCTTTCTCGAAAGACGAAGGACGCGGAAAACGTCGTAAACAGCTCCGAGGACGGCTCCGAGGCAGACGAATGAAAATACATTTATGGCAGAGTCATAGAAAAAGTCGTTCATTTTCCGCGGGAGAAAAGCCCGCCCTTTTTGGAATTGTCACGATCGTTGTATGTAAGCGCGGTGACAAGTCCCTCGACCTTCATTTTTCCGGATGCAACGTCAAGCGTTGTTATATGCAGTCCGGCACCCTCTATAAGCAGCTTGCCGCTTCCGGTCTGAAGATATATCTCTGTCTCGTCAAAGCTGATAACATCGCCGATCCCGTCCATAGTAAGCTCTGCGCGGTCCTTCAGCGCAAGCGATGATTTCCCTGTTACTTCATTCATAAATTGACCTCCGAATGGTGGTTGTTTTTATAAATGAATATGCCGCAGGGCGCAGTTTTATTCGGTTATGAGCTCATAAAGCGTCGCCGCTTCATCCTTTTTTGTGTACTCGCGCACGTCCGTAACGCGAACCTTGACCGTCCTGTCTCCCATCGCAAGCTCGATCACATCTCCGATTTTCACCTGATATGAAGCCTTTGCGTCTTTTCCGTTGACCTTGACGTGCTCTGCGTCGCAGGCGTTGTTTGCAACGGTCCTGCGCTTGATTATTCTTGCAACCTTGAGATATTTGTCCAGTCGCATAAAATTCCTCCTTAAAAATTCAAAGCCGCCTTGCGGCGGCATTGAAAAGCTGAAATTACTTGTTGAGAGCTTCCTTGAGAGCCTTGCCTGCTGTGAAAGCGGGGCGCTTTGAAGCGGGAATATTGATAACTTCCTGCGTCTTAGGATTTCTGCCCGTTCTTGCTTCCTTTGTTTTTACTTCAAACGTTCCGAGACCGGATACCTGAACCTTTTCTCCTGCAACAAGAGCATCTGCAACAGCGTCTACAAAAGCGGCAACAGCAGCTTCCGCATCCTTCTTTTTAAGTCCTGCGTTCTTTGCAACTACGTCAATAAGCTGTGATTTGTTCATAATAAAATCCCTTTCAATTTTTTATTTTCCTGTCCCTACGGACGATTGTTCTGACTTTATTTATTATAGCAATAAAATACAGAGCTTGCAATACTTTTTGCAATAAAAATGTGTATTTTTCCTCATTTTTTCGCATTTTGCGGCGATTATATCAGAAAAACGTGAGCTGGCTTGCCGTTTCCTCGTCATCCTCCGGCTTTGCGGCGGATTTTTTTGAGGAATCCGCTTTTGCTGCCCGACCGGGAGAAACGTCTCCCGCTCCGCGGAAATCTTCATCCCCGAAGCCGAATGTTATCTGGTTCGTTTCCGAAAGATTTTTGAGCACGCCGTTCTTTTCCAATATCTCAACGACGGATTTCGAAACAGACGCTCTTTGCTTCAATTCCTCAACGGAAAGGAACTCTCCGCCCGCTTCCCTTGCGTCAACAATGTTCTGCGCCGCCGCAACTCCGACGCCGGAGAGCGAAGAGAACGGAAGTCGTATGGACCCGTTTTCGGGCAAAAACAGTCTCGCATCGGACTTGTAAAGATCAACCGGAAGGAACTTGAAGCCTCTCGCAACAAATTCAAGCGCGAGCTGCATTGCGGAATACGTCGCCGCTTCCTTCTGCGATTGCTCGTTGCCCTTTTCCTTCAGGTCTCTCAAAACGGCTTCTATCGTCTTTTTGCTCTTTACGGCAAGCTCGCCGTCAAAGCCGTCCGGCGCGGCGGAAAAGTATGCGCAATAGAATTCAAGCGGCATATGAACCTTATACCAGGCAATACGTATCGCCGAAAGAACGTACGCCGCGGCGTGTGCCTTCGGGAACATATATTTTATCTTTTTAAGGCTTTCTATATACCATTCGTCAACATTGTGTTCGTGCATCCTGTCAAGCATCCAGTCGGGGAGCGGATCGCCCTTCTTGTTTTTACGGACCTTTTCCATAATGTCAAATGCGTCCTTGTTGTCCAGCCCGTACTGAATAAGGCGGAGCATAATGCTGTCTCTCGTTCCGACAACGGATTTCAGCTCGCATATTCCGTTCTTGATGAGCACCTGCGCATTTCCGGACCAAACGTCCGTTCCGTGCGTAAGTCCCATAATCTGAAGCAAATCGGCGAAGGTCTTCGGCTTCGCTTCGACAAGCACGGGGATAACAAAGTCCGTGCCGTTTTCGGGAATTCCGAGCGTGCCGACCTGAATTCCCATAATATCCTCCGGCTTTATTCCGAGAGGTTCTGTCGAGTTGAACAGCTTATAAACCTCCGGATCGCCGACGGGAACATCCAGAACGCTCGTGTGCGAGAACATCTCAATATACTTGTATTTTGTCGGAATATCGTGACCCAGCTCGTCGAGCTTGAGGAGCAGGTCGTGCATATCGTTGAAGGTGAAATGTGTTGTGATTATATCGGACGAGGCGTCATCGGCGGGGTGCTGAACGGGGCAGAAATCATAGATTTCATATTCCTTCGGCACAACAACGATACCTCCGGGGTGCTGACCCGTCGTGCGCTTTACGCCGACGCATTTTGAAACAATACGGTTTATCTCCGCCTTGTTTATCTTTATCCCTTTGTCGTCAAAATAGCCCGCAACAAAGCCGTACGCCGTTTTTTCGGCGAGAGTACCGATCGTTCCCGCGCGGAAAACGTTTTCCTTGCCGAAGAGCTCTTCCGTGTATTTATGTACCTTGCCCTGCACCTCTCCCGAGAAGTTAAGGTCTATATCGGGCGACTTATCGCCAAAGAAGCCGAGGAACGTTTCAAACGGGATGTCGTGCCCGTCCGAATTGTATTTTGTACCGCAGACGGGGCAGTTTTTCGGCGGGAGGTCAAAGCCGGAGCCTGCTCCTTCTTCGTTTGAAAAGTCGGAATGTTTGCATTTCGGGCAGACGTAATGCGGGGGCAGAGGGTTGACCTCCGAAATACCCGCCATAGACGCGACGAATGACGAGCCGACGGAGCCTCTCGAACCGACGAGATACCCCTGACTTTCGCTGTATTTGACGAGCTTTCTCGCTATCATATAGAGCACGGCAAAACCGTGACTGATGATCGAATCAAGCTCCTTTTTCAGTCTCTTTTCGACTATATCCGGAAGCGGGTCGCCGTAAAGTCCCTTTGCCGTCGTATAGCAAATGTCAATCAGTTCCTCCTCCGCGCCCTCCATTTTCGGCGTATATGTGCCGTTCGGGAACGGACGGATATCCGTGCCGATGAGATCTGCTATTTTGTTTGTATTCTCGATTACGACTTCCTTCGCCTTCTCCTCGCCGAGGTACGAAAACTCTTCAAGCATTTCGTCCGTCGTGCGGAAGAAGAGGTGGCTATCTCTGTCGCCGTCCTTCATACCCATCCCGCGGAGAAGAACGTTGCGGCTTATGCCGTCATAATCTTCAAGATAGTGCGCGTCACAAGTTGCGACAACAGGCTTTCCGAGCGCCTCGCCTATCCTGACTATCGTTTTGTTTATTTCAATCAGCGTTTCGCGCGTCACGCCCTTTGACCCAATCAGAAATTCGTTGTTGCATATCGGCTGAATTTCAAGATAATCATAGAATTCCGCAATGGAAAGAAGCTCGTCCCAGGTTTTGCCGTCCAGAACGGCAGAAGCAAGCTCGCCCTCAATGCAGGCAGAGCCGAGGATAATCCCCTCGCGCAGATCGGCAAGCTCCGTTTTCGGAATTCTGGGGTGACGATAATAATATTTGAGATAACCGTTTGAAACGATCTTATAAAGATTTTTCAGTCCAGTCGGATTTTTGACGAGAAGTATTATGTGATAAGGGCGGAGCTTATGCGGGTCCGTCCTCTCCGCCATCGACTCCGACATCTGTTTTACCGTATATATGCTCTCCCCTGCAAGCTTTTCCGTCATCTTGCAGAAGATATTCGCCGTCACCTCCGCATCGTCGCAGGCGCGGTGATGATTGAAATCTCCGAGGCGATAAAAATCAACGAGGGTGTCCAGCTTGTGATTTTTCAGCTCGGGATTGAGAAATCTGGACATTGAGAGCGTGTCAAGATACGGCGGGTTGAAGGGTATTCCCGCATTTTCCGCCGCACGACGGATAAATCCCATATCAAAGTTTGCGTTGTGCGCAACGACCGTCCGTCCGCCGACAAATTCTATAAAAGCCTTGACGGCGTCGCCCTGCGACGGTGCGTCCGAAACCATATCGTCCGTAATTCCCGTCAATTCGGTTATTTCCTCCGGAATGTGCCCTTCGGGGTTGACAAACGTTGAAAAAACCTTCAGCACTTCACCCTTGCGGACAAGCACCGCGCCGATCTCCGTGATTTTGCAGGTCATAGCGGAAAGACCCGTCGTTTCTATATCGAAAACGACGAATTCGTCTTCAAAGCTCGTGTCGTCCTCGCCGAATATCGCTCTTGCGGCGTCGTCAACGAGGTACCCCTCCATTCCGTATATGACCTTCATTCCGAGCTTTTCGGACATTTTCATAGCGTCCGGAAAGCCCTGAACATTTCCGTGATCCGTTATAGCGACAGCGGCGTGGCCCCATCTGTGCGCCGTTGCGACGGCGAGCGAGGGAGCCATAGTCGCATCCATCATAGACATATTCGTATGCAGATGAAGCTCAACCCTCTTCTGCCCCTCATACTTGTCCTGCCTGAGCACACGCTTTATCTTCATAGCCGACGAGGGATAGAACGTCAGCTCGTGATCCCTGTCGTAATCATCGTATTTAAGCTCGCCCTCCATAATAACGCTTGTTCCGTTTGAAAGAGCGGCATATTCCGCGGCTGTCTTGCCCATACATTTTACAGAGACCGAGCCTTCGAAATCCGTCAGCGAGAAGGTAACGTTTTTGTTTCCCCTGCGCGTCTCGTTTACAACTATGCACGCAACCTCGCCTATCAGGGCAATGTTCTTTTTAGGCTCGGTACAGGCGCCGATAGCCGTAAAATCTCCGATCTCTATCGGCTTTCCGGATACCTGCTGCGGATCGCTTACGTCAAAAACGGCAAATCCGGCGCGGATATACCCATCCTCGTCCGTCTCGACCTCGCGGTATGTCCCTGTCGATGTCGCAACCTTCTTCTGAATCTCGACTTTCTTCGCCGTTTCCTCGTAATATCTCGAAATTCTGCCGTAAGCGTCGTCGTTTATGTATTTTTCATATTGCTCGTCCCTGCCGGCATACGCTCTTATCTCGACGGGAACATTTATTCCGAACTCCTCGGATATGATTGCGGATATATTTTTCTCCGTTCCCGTTTCCTCCATAAGCGCAAGCCCGCCGTCGCCGTAAAGCGTTTCGATTATCAGCCTTCCGTCCTCAAGCCTTTGCTTGCTCCTGCGAAGAAAAAGCTCCGTTATAAATTTTCTTCTGCACGCCTCCGCCATTACCTGCGGCACATAATCCCCGTCAAAAAGCTCCGCCGCATATTTCGGAAATATGACGGCGTTTTTCAGCTCATATGCTCTTTTTATTGCCGCTTCGAGCGGATAAAGCGTCTCCCTTTTCGGCACTATGTACGGAAAACGCACATCAACCTGCACCGTCTTGTCTTCGACGCTGACTCTTGTTGACATAACGATTCCGTCCGTCATAACCTTGCGGAAACGCTCGTCCGGATTATATTTATCGAATCGCTGCAAAAGTGTTTTTTCCACAGTTCCTTATCCTTCCGTTATCAGCCGCAGGACCTCTCCTCTGAGCGTGCCGATAATATCTTTTTCATCTATTTTGCCGACAACTTTTCCGCGGGAAATGAGCATAGCGCAACCGTCGCCGCCTGCAATTCCGATATCGGCTTCCGCCGCCTCTCCGGGACCGTTTACAACGCAGCCCATAACCGCAACCTTTATATGCTTTTTCCCCGCATCCATACCCTCAAATTCCTTTTTGAGAGCCTTGCATATGGGAATAAGGTCAATCTTCGTCCTACCGCACGTCGGGCACGACACAACCTCTATATACCCGCCTCCGGAAACGCCGAGCGCGCGCAGTATCTTCCTTGCCGCGCCGATCTCCTTTACGGGATCATCCGTCAGCGAAACGCGGACGGTGTCGCCTATACCGTTTGCGATCAGCGCGCCTATTCCCGCCGCAGACTTTATCAGGGCGTCATCGCCCTCTCCCGCCTCAGTAACGCCTATGTGAAGCGGATAATCGCAGACAGCGGCAAGCTTTTCCGTCGCCCTCGCCATTGTTACGGGCGAGCTTGACTTAATCGATATGACAATATCGTCAAAATCGAATTTTCGCAGAAGCGAAGCGTGATAAAGCGCACTCTCGCAGAGCGCATCCGCCGTCGGAGCGCCGTATTTTGCGAGGATATGCTTTTCAAGCGACCCTCCGTTTACGCCGATTCTAATCGGCACACCGTGCAGTCGGCATTCGTCTGCAACAGCCTTGACCTTTTCCTCCGAGCCGATGTTTCCCGGATTTATTCTTATTTTGTCCGCCCCTGCGGAGACCGCCGCGAGCGCAGCTCTGTAATCAAAATGGATATCTGCAACAAGCGGGGCTTTTATCCCCGCATTTTTTATTTTATATATGGTTTCGGCGTATTCTGCGGACGGAACGGTCAGGCGAATAATATCGCAGCCCGCTTCTTCCAGCCTCCTCGCCTGCGCTATACAGGCTTCCGCGTCCGCCGTATCGGTATTGAGCATCGACTGCACCGCTATCGGATGTCCCGAGCCGATTGTCACATTGCCGATTCTGACCGCTCTCGTTTTTCTTCTTATGCTTTCGTAATCCATTTACTTTTTCACCAGATAAATTATGTCCTTGCAGGTCACCGCAAACATCAGTATCAGCAGAAGAATTATGCCGATAAAATGGATAAGTCCCTCTGTTTTCGGATTGATCTTCTTTCTCGTCACAAGCTCAACAAGCATAAAGAACACTCTTCCGCCGTCAAGTGCGGGCAGAGGAAGCAGGTTTACAATGCCGAGGTTCATCGCAAGCACAACAAAAAGCGATGCGATATAGCCATAATTCTTTGTCTGCGCCGCATCTGCAAGCACCTTCGTCACGCCGACGGGACCCGACATATCCTTAAAGCCGTATTTGCCCGTTATAAGGTCGTAAAGCGAATCATAAACCATTCGTACCGCAACGCCGGATTCGTAAAATGTGTGCTTTATGACGTTGCCGAAGGTCTTCCCCGCTTTTTCAAGATAAAAATCCCTCTGACCAAGCGTTATTCCCGATTCGGTATACGTCGGAAAATGGACGTTTTCAAGCGTTATTTTTTCGCCGTCGCGGATGATTTTGACATCGACAGGCTCCCCTCCGTAGCGGCTTATCGCGTACGAAAGATCATAAGGCACGTGAACACTTCTCGGTCCTATGGCGATTATTCTGTCGCCCTCGCGGAGCCCGTAATTATTTGATACCGCGCCCTTTTCGGCAAAGCCGGCGACGGTCGTCGAATACAGCTGCGAGGTCGAAAGGACAATGACTCCCATCACGATTATTCCGAGAAGTATATTTGAAAGCGACCCCGCTGCCGTTATGATTATTCTCTGCCAGAGCGGCTTTTTGCCGATTGAATTCGGGTCATCCGTCTCCTCGTCCTCCCCCGCCATACTGACAAAGCCTCCGATCGGCAAAAGACGGAGCGAATACGCTATTCCGGTCTTCTTCGATTTGACGGAAAACAGCTTCGGCCCCATACCGATTGCGAATTCATAAACCGTCACGCCGAAAATACGGGCGAAAATATAGTGCCCGAGCTCGTGAATAAAGATCAGCGCTCCGAAAAGCAGGATCGCAAAAATAACATAAAGCATATCTTATCTCCGATTTTACTTTGATTTGAGTATCTCTCCGGCACGCAGGCGCGCCTCTCTGTCCGCGGCGATTATGTTTTCGAGACAGTCCGCAGGCAGGTCTTCAAAATGCTCCGTTGCGGAAATGACCGTGCGGTCGATGTCCGTAAACTTCGCTTCTCCCCGCAAAAAAGCACCAACGGCAACCTCGTTTGCCGCATTCATCACGCAAGGGATGACACCGCCCCTTGAAAGCGCGTAACGCGCAAGGTCAAGCAGCGGGAAAGTCTTTGTGTCCGGAGCGGAAAAGGTCAGTCTGCCAAGCTTTACAAAATCTATCGGCTCCGCAGGGGATTCACAGCAGTCCGGATAATCCATTGCGTATTGTATCGGCACGCGCATATCCGGAGCGGAAAGTTCCGCAAGCACGGCGCCGTCCCTGAATTCAACCATAGAATGGATTATGCTCTCTCTGTGAATAACGACGTCTATATCGTCTCCCGAAATATCAAAAAGTCTCGCCGCTTCGATGACCTCCAGTCCCTTGTTCATAAGGGTCGCACAGTTGACCGTTATCACCGCGCCCATTTTCCAGGTCGGGTGCGAAACGGCCATTTCCCTTGTTATATTTTCAAGCTCTGCTCTTGTTTTGCCGTAAAAAGCACCGCCGGAGCAGGTTATTATCAGCTTTCTGACAGAACGGCGATTGTCGCCTATGCACCTGAATATTGCGCTGTGTTCGCTGTCAACGGGAATAATCTTTTTTCCGTATTCCTTCGCCGCAGATTTGACGATGTCCCCCGCCGCAACGAGCGACTCCTTGTTTGCGAGACCGATGAGTCCGCAATGTTTTATGGCGGAGATTGTCGGCAGAAGCCCGCCAAAACCGCCTATACCGTTTATGCAGACGTCGCTTTTCGCCTCGGAAAGCATCTCCTCGATGCACCCTGCTCCGGAAAAGAGCTTCGTGCCGACGGAGCGTGCGTCGTCTGAAAGCATTTTTGCGGTCTCAACGTCCGACACGGCGCAGTATTCCGGTTTTAAAGACAGTATCTGTTCTCTGCCGAGCCCGCAGTTTGACCCGAAGGCTATTGCATTTATTCCGTAGCCTCTGCGCTTTGCGACATCAATCGCCTGCCTGCCTATCGAGCCGGTTGACCCGAGAATTGCTATGTTCTTTTTCATTTCCGTTATGAGAATATGCTCACCCTTGCGAGCATCGAGAAAATGTATATCACGGGAGCAATCGCGATTATCGAATCAAAACGATCTAGCACGCCGCCGTGTCCCGGGAATATCGTTCCGAAATCCTTTATTCCCTGTTCGCGCTTGATATATGAGGCGATAAGGTCGCCGAGCTGATCGACAACGGCAATTATTACCGCAAGCACCATAAGCATCGGCCAGTTGACCTTTACGTCGAACGCAAGCGCAAGCACGGCTCCGTATATCGCATAGCCTGCGGCGCAGCCAAACACTCCGCCGATCGCCCCTTCAACCGTTTTCTTCGGGCTGACGCCAGGAATGAGCTTGTGCTTTCCCATCGTAACGCCGACAAAATATGCTCCCGTATCCGTTGACCACGCGCCGAGGAATATGAGCATATAGAGATAGTTGCCCATTATTTTTCTGACGTCGCCGTCGATATGCGATTCCGTTGCGTATCTTGTGAGTATTATGCAGAGGAAGCCTATGGCGATATAGGTCGAAACCGAAACAAGCTCCGCCGTTTGCGACATCCGGATGTTCCCGCTCGAAAGCATAGAGACCGAGAACGTAACAAAAATGTAAAGGAAGGCGGTTGCAAAAGCCGTCTTTATCATCCAGCTCTTATCCGGCAGGAAAAGCACGAAAACCATCGTAAGCACGATAAAAATGTATGAAGGTATGCTGAGCAGCAATTTCCGCCGCACGCCTATACATCCCGCCAGCTCGTAAACTCCTATTACCGCAAGCGCGGTGAGAAGGGTTATGAAAACAATCTTTCCCGCAGGCGTTCCGGAAAAATAAAGCACAGGGGCAAATATCGTAAGGCAAACGACCGCCGTAATAATTCTTTTCAGCATATCAGACTCCTCCGTATCTTCTGTTTCTTTTTGAAAAATCTTCAAGCATTGCGTCAAGCTCCTCCGTTTTGAAATCGGGCCAAAGCGTGTCCGTAAAGAACAGCTCCGCGTACGACGATTGCCAAAGCAGAAAGTTCGAAAGCCGCTTTTCTCCCCCCGTCCGCACAATCATATCTGGCGGCGGACAGACACCGGAATAAATCGCGGCGGTTATATCGTCCTCCGTTATGCTCTGCTTTCCGCCTGCAATGAGAGAATTGACCGCATCAACTATCTCTCCCCTGCCTCCGTAGTTAAGAGCAATACAAAGGGTTCTCTTGTAGCAGGCTGTCTTTTTTTCAAGATCGTCAAGCTCCGCTATTGTCTTTTCGTCAAAGACGGTTCTGTTCCCTATAAAAACAATACGCATTTTATCGCGTTTATATGTCTTTTTCGCCTCTGAAATAAAATTTTTCATTATCTTCATCAGGGCGTCAACTTCGTTTTTCGGGCGCTTCCAGTTTTCTGTCGAAAAGGCATAGACCGTAACATTGTCTATCCCCGCATCGCCGCAATGACGGACTATCTCTCGGAACTTCTTCGCTCCCTCGGAATGACCGTATTCCCTCGGCATTCCTTTTGCCTTTGCCCATCTGCCGTTGCCGTCCATTATAAATGCAATATGACGTATACTGTTTTCAGCCATTAAAAAATCCGTTCCTTTCAAGTTCAACAGACCGCTCCCGTAGGAGCGGTCCATAGAAAATTATTCAGATTTCCATTATATCTTTGTTCTTCTTATCGACCGCCTCGTCAACCTTTTTGATGTAGTTGTCTGTCAGGGTCTGAATGTCCTTTTCGGAAGCCTTCTGCTCGTCCTCCGTCATCTCGGAAGCTTTCTGCATCTTCTTCGCAATTTCATTTGCGTCTCTGCGTATGTTTCTGATTGCAACTTTTGCGTCCTCGCCGAGCTTTGCAACCTGCTTCTGGAGGTCGCGTCTGCGTTCCTCCGTAAGCTGCGGGAAGGAAAGTCTTATTGATTTACCGTCGTTCTGGGGATTTATGCCGAGGTCGCTTTCGTTTATCGCGCGCTCGATCGATTTGAGAAGGTTTGATTCCCAGGGCGTGATGAGAAGGGTGCGCGCGTCAGGGACCTTGACCTCGCCAATCTGGGTTATGGGTGTGGGAACGCCCCAGTAGTCAACAGATATTCTGTTTAGGACCGTAGGGTTTGCTCTGCCGACTCTTATCGACTCAAAGTCCGTTCCGAGAGCGGCAAGGGTCTTTTGCATTTTGGTTTCGAATTCTTTTGTGTCAAGCTTCATTTTTCTTTTCCTCCAACTATTGTTCCGATTTTTTCGCCCATAACGGCTCTGTAAATATTTTCCGGGTCATCAAGTCCGAAAAGAAGTATCGGTATCTTGTTTTCCATAGAAAACGATGTTGCCGTGAAGTCAAGGACCGAAAGTCCGCGACTGAGAATGTCAATGTAGTCAATGCTGCTGAGTTTGGTTGCCGTAGGGTCTTTTTTCGGGTCGGCTGTGTAAACTCCGTCAACGTTCTTTGCGAGAAGAACAATGTCGGCATTTATTTCCGCCGCGCGGAGAACCGCCGCCGTGTCCGTCGAAAAGAACGGAGAACCTATCCCGCAACCGAAAATGACAACTCTGCCCTTTTCCAGATGAGAGATCGCCTTGTTTCTGATATAGGGCTCGGCAAACTGTTTCATCTCAATTGCAGTCATAACCCTTGTGTCAACTCCCATATGCTCAAAAACGTCTTGCAGAGCAAGGCAGTTTATCGTCGTTGCAAGCATACCCATATGATCCGCGCGGGTGCGATCCATATCGGCTCCCTGCCTGCCGCGCCATATGTTTCCCGCGCCGACAACTATGCTCACCTGCGTTCCTGCGTCAACACAGCGCTTTATAACGGCGCACACCTCTTTGAGATAGTCAAAATTAAGAATGCCGTCGTCTCCCGCAAGAGCCTCTCCGGAGAGCTTGACGAGCACCCTTTTGTAAACAGGTTTTTCCATAATATAGTACCCCGATATTCATCAGATTGCGGCAACAGCCGCCGTGCCGTAAGTTATACATATATATTAACCGAAAAATCCGTTTTTGTAAATACATTTAAGAAAATTTTAGCTAAAATAATTATAGCCGACCTCATCCGTCATAAATCGCGGCAGGGTCGGCTTTATTTTATTCTTTTATCGCCTCGTAAAGCGCCTTCGGCGTAGCGACGGTCTCCCTCGCCCCGGCGGCTTCAAGTTCCTTTCTCGAGCGGAACCCCCAGCCAACCGAAATGCACCTCATACCGGCATTTTTTGCGGTTAAAACGTCAACCTCCGAATCGCCGACGTAAACTGCATCTCCCTTTTCGCATCCAAGCTCGCGGAGTGCGGCAAACACGGTGTCCGGCGCAGGCTTTTTCTTTACGCCTTCGCTCTCCTTCTCGCCGATCGCAACCGGTATTGCGTCGCCGAAATAATCCCGAACAAGCGTTTTGACGGCAAAGTCCGCCTTGTTTGACACAACAGCGAGCTTATATCCGTCTGCAGAGAGCTCGGAAAGCAGCTCCGGAATTCCGCCATAAGGTTTCGTCTTGTTTGCGCAGTTTTTCTTGTAGCTTGAGACAAAAGCCTCCATTGCCGTTTCAAAAAGAGGGTTTTTGTCCCCTCCCGGCACGGCGCGGATCATCAGCATCCTTATCCCGTTCCCGACAAAATTCCGAACTTCATCAATCGTTCTCCTCGGCGCACCGATTGCGTCAAGCGCATCGTTTGTACTGTCGCAAAGATCGCAAAGCGTATCGAGAAGCGTACCGTCCAGGTCAAAAATGACAGCCTTTGTTTTTTCCGTTTTCATATCTTGAAAATCCTGTTTTCATAAAAAACATATATCCGCAGAATCGGCGAAATTTTCATTCGCGCGGATTTGTATATATTTTTATATTTCCCAGTTGCCTTCCTGCTTGTCTGTTTTGAATATGTGTTCCGGCGCCTTGACGATAACCTTCGTTCTCGGAGGAACGGAGGAAGTGATAAAAGCGTTGCCGCCGATAATCGCTCCGTCTCCGATGACCGTCTCTCCGCCGAGGATGCTCGCTCCGGAATACACGGTAACATCGTTTCCGATCGTCGGATGACGCTTCACTCCGGAGAGTCCCTGTCCTTTTCTCGTTGAAAGAGCACCAAGCGTAACACCCTGATAGAGCTTGACCCTGTCTCCGATGACCGTTGTCTCCCCGATGACGATTCCCGTCCCGTGGTCTATGAAAAAGTATTCGCCGATAGTCGCTCCGGCGTTTATGTCAATGCCCGTTCTGCTATGGGCATATTCCGTCATTATTCTCGGTATCATCGGCACTTTTTCAAGATAAAGAACGTGCGCGAGGCGATAAACGAATATCGCAAGTATGCCGGGATACGAGGAAATTATCTCGCCTATGTTGTGTGCCGCCGGGTCTCCCTGATACATAGCGTATATGTCTTTTTCGAGCAACTTTTGTATCTTCGGAAGCTCCGCAACAAGCCTTGTGCAGACGCCGTCCGCCTTCTCCTTTGCATCGTCGCCGTCCAGTACAAGTGCTATCTGTGATGATAGCTTTCCGACGGTATCGGCAAGAGTCTGCCTTGCAAAATCCGGGTAATCATCAAGCGTTTCTTCGCCAAAATATCCGGGAAATATAACCCTGCGAAGCTCCCTGATTACCTCCGTCACAACGTCGCGCGAGGGCAATTTGGTCTTTTTGCCGTTTGAAAATATATCGCTCTCCGCGCAAAAATCATTCATCTCATTTACGGAATTGTATATATTTTCTTTCAAATTGTTGTTCATCGTTTCTCCTGATTTATATATATTTTGCCGTCTCCGCAAAAGCTTATTTGACAGCGTTTTCAGCCGATTGGCGAAGCGTTTCAATCATATCCGCCGCATTTTCGGCTTTGAAGATTGCGTTGCCGACAACGATAACGTTTGCGCCCGCCTCAGCGCACAGAGCAGTCGTCACAGGGTTAAGTCCGCCGTCAACCTCTATATCGATTTTCCTGCCGCTTTCCTCGACAAGCTTCTTTGCAATTCTGACGTTTTCAAGCGTTGAATCTATAAATTTCTGCCCGCCGAAGCCGGGTTCGACAGTCATAACAAGTATCATATCGAGATACGGAATATAAGGCTTCAGCACCTCTGCGGACGTTTTCGGTTTTATAGCCATCGCCGCGCGGAGCCCGAGCTCTTTTATATGCTTTATGACTTCAAGCTGATTTTCGCAGCTTTCGTAATGTATCGTTATCCCGTCGGCGCCCGCTTTTGCAATATCGTCTATATATCTTCCGGGCTCGGTTATCATCAGATGCGTATCAAAAAACAAGCCGCAGGTCTTTCTTATAGACGACATAACCGGCATACCAAATGATATGTTCGGGACGAAAATTCCGTCCATAACGTCAACGTGCAGCCAGTCTGCCCCGCCCTTTTCTACTCTGGAAAGCTCCTCTCCGAGCCTTGAAAAATCGGCAGCAAGCATTGAAGGGGATATTTTTATCATAATAAGTTTCCTCCGCTGAATAATCAAAATACGTCCGCAGGATATTGTGGACGTATTTATAATATACTTTTTATTCTTTTTTGTCAATACGCTGTTCCTGCGCCGAAGGCAATTTGCCCGTGTATTTCGTCAGCGTCAGAGTAAAATTGCAATATTCGCCCTGAACGCTGTCAACGGTTATCTGCTCGCCGAGGTTGTCCATAATCGTTTTGACTATATAAAGTCCGAGCCCGACGCCCGTTCTGTCAAGTCCGCGGCTCTTATCGCTCTTATAAAAGCGATCAAAAACATTTGGCAGATCTTCTTTTGAAATACCGATTCCCTCGTCAAATACCGATACGCTGACCTTGTCTCCGGCTTCTTTTATCGTTATACGATACAGCCCACCATCCCTCGAAAACTTGACGGCATTGTCACAAAGGTTGTAAAGCACCTGGTAAACGGCGTCCTTGTCGGAATAGACATAGAGCCTGTCCTCCGGCGCGTCAAACTCAACATTCAGCTTTTTGGCATCGATCTTCGTCTCAAACGTCAGAAGTATTATTCTCGCCGTTTCGCAGATGTCAAACGGAGTTTTCTCGAACTTTCTGTTTCCCGCCTCCATCCTTGAAATATCAAGAAGGTTGGAAACCAGTCGCGAAAGACGTCGTATCTCCTGCCCTATAACACCGAGATAATAGCTCTGTTGCTCCTGCGGGATTGCTCCGCTGAGAATTCCGTCAATAAATCCCGAGATACTCGTCATCGGGGTCCGAAGGTCGTGCGCGACGTTTGCAAGAAAGCTCGAACGCATATATTCTAGGTTCGCAAGCGAATCCGCCATCGAGTTGAATGCGGTTGCGAGTTCAGCAATCTCGTCAGACCCTTCAACAGGTATCTTCGTATCGAATTCGCCCGCGGAAAAGCGCTTCGTCGCAACGCTCATCTGCCTTATGGGAGCAACAATCTTCTCGCTTATGAAATATACCGCCACAAACGACGCAATCATAACCCAGAGGCTCGCCAGAATGACAGTCTTTATCGTACTTTGTGAAAGTGCGTCGTGGCGCCCGTCCCCATAACAGACGATAAGCGCACCGTCATATGAGCTGACGCCGAAATTGAAAACAGAAGCGTACATTCCGGACTTTTTCGGAAGCAGCCCGCCCATATCGCTGTAAAGTTGCGAATACACCGTCGAATTTTGCGATGTCAGCGCCGAAAGAACCTCTCCGTCGCTTATGCGCTTGCCAAGGTAGCTTCCGTCCGTTGAAAGGAGAATACGCCCGTCCGGCGTTGTAATAAATATGCTGGTTTCGTCCGAACGGCGGGAGAGTATACTCATCATCGTCAGGATTTCGGTATTGTTTTTTCTTATGAATTGCTCAAACGATGAATGAGGAAAAGAATTTTCCCACATATCGTCAACATAGGTCTTGAGAAGCGCGACATTCTGTTGAGCATCCTCTTTTCTCTGCTCGCTTGCCGCCTGCACCGTCATCGACGAAATGATGACCGTAAGTATCGTGAAACTGACAAAAATAATCATAAGGAAAGCGGACATATATCTTGTGAATATACTGCTTTTCGCGCTGCTCTTTTCCATAACGATTTACCTTTCAATCTTCCATAAACTTAAAGCAGAGCGAAATGCCCTGCCAAGTTTTATGATCAATACACCTCGAATTTATATCCGACGCCCCAGACTGTTTTGAGCGCCCATTTATCGCTTACGCCCTCCAGCTTTTCGCGCAGACGTTTTACGTGTACGTCAACCGTTCTCGAATCGCCGAGGTAATCAAAACCCCAGACCTTATCAAGCAGCTGGTCACGCGTGAAAACTCTGTTGTAATTTGAAGCAAGGAAATAGAGCAGTTGAAGCTCCTTCGGCGGGATCTCTTCAACCTTTCCCTTGATTTTCAGCTCGTATTTGCTGAGCGAAATCTCTATATTGTCAAATGCAACCGTCTCGCTGTCTGTCTTGTTATCTATGCTCTGATAGCGGCGAAGCACCGCCTTTATCCTGACAGAAAGCTCCTTCATATCAAAGGGCTTAACGAGGTAATCATCTGCACCGAGCTCAAGAAGAAGCACCTTATCGAAAACTTCATCCTTCGCCGTAACCATAATAATGGGCTTATTTGATATTTCTCTTATCTCGCGACAGGTCTGCTTGCCGTCCTTTTTAGGCATCATTATGTCGAGAAGCACAAGATCCGGCTCAAACGTCTTGAAGGTCTTGATTCCCTCGTCGCCGTCGTTTGCAACCTTGACTTCATACCCTTCGTTTACAAGATAAAGCTTTATCGCCTCGCAAATGTTGACATCATCATCAACGACAAGTATCTTCGTGCTCATTTTTATGTCCTTTCCGATCTGAGAATTTGTTTCTGATGTAATTATATCATTGCAATTTTTAATTGTAAAGATTTTTAATATAAAGTTTATCAATTTTTTTATTTCTGTTCAAAATCGTTGACTTAACGGCTCGGTTATGATAGTATATATGTTGTATTAAAATAATAACCGCTTTTTGCGGCGAATAAAAAAGGACTTAAAATTATGAAACTCGGTATAGTAGGTTTGCCGAACGTCGGCAAAAGCACCCTTTTCAACGCAATAACAAACGCAGGCGCAGCATCGGCAAATTACCCGTTCTGCACAATAGAGCCGAACGTCGGTATGGTAACTGTTCCGGATAAGCGTCTCGATGTGCTTGCGGAGATGTATCATCCCGAAAAATATACCCCTGCCGTCATAGAATTTGTTGACATTGCGGGGCTTGTCCGCGGCGCTTCGAAGGGCGAAGGACTCGGCAATAAATTCCTTTCCCATATCCGCGAGGTCGATGCGATCGTGCATCTTGTCAGATGCTTTGAGGATTCAAACATTATTCACGTTGACGGCAAGGTCGATCCCCTGCGTGACATTGAAACGATAAACCTTGAACTTGTATTTTCCGATCTTGAAGTGCTTGAAAAGCGCATCCTGCGCACGGAAAAGGCGATGAAGGGCGATAAAACCTTAAAGGACGAGCTTGATATTCTTATGAAGCTCAAAGAAGGTCTTGAAAACGGCATTTCCGCCCGCGCAATTCCGCTTACGGACGAAGAAAAAGAAAAGATAAAGGATGTTGAGCTTCTTTCGATGAAGCCGATAATTTACGTCGCAAACATCAGCGAGGATATGGTCGGCGGTGACTTTGAAAAGAGCGAGACATACAAAAAGCTCTCCGAGCTCGCAAAGAGCGAGGGAGCGGAGCTCATCAGCATATGCGCCCAGATCGAGGCGGAGCTTGCCGAGCTTGACGGCGATGACAAGAAGGCGTTCCTCGCCGACCTCGGCATAGAGGAGAGCGGTCTTGACGCGCTCATAAGAGCAAGCTATCATCTCCTCGGCTATATCAGCTTCCTGACGGCAGGTCCGAAGGAAGTCCGTGCCTGGACAATCGTAAACGGCACAAAGGCGCCTCAGGCGGCAGGAAAGATACATTCCGATATGGAAAGAGGATTCATCCGCGCGGAAGTCATAGCCTTTGACGATCTCGTCGCCTGCGGCTCAATGGCTGTTGCAAAGGAAAAAGGACTCATCAGAAGCGAAGGAAAGGATTACGTATTCCGCGACGGAGACATCGTCGTGATACGTTTCAACGTATAATGAGAGATAAGCTGAAAATAGGCTGTCATCTTTCCGCATCGGACGGATACCTTGCAATGGGCAAGGAGGCGGCGGCTATGGGAGCGGACACCTTTGCATTCTTCACGAGAAATCCCCGCGGCGGAGCGGCAAAAGAAATAAATCGGGCTGATGTTGACGCTTTTCTTGCGTTCGCCGCAGAAAACGGCATTTCGCAGCTAGTTGCGCACTCGCCTTACACGCTCAACCCCTGCTCCGCAAACGAGCACACAAGGCAGTTCGCCCTTGACACAATGAAGGATGACCTGCTCCGTATGGAGTATACGCCCGGAAATATGTATAATTTTCACCCCGGCAATCACACGGGACAAGGGGTCGAGGTCGGCATTGAAGAAATCGCCTTCCTGCTGAATACCGTTATAACCGAGGAGCAGACAACAACCGTCCTCCTTGAAACGATGGCGGGCAAAGGGTCCGAGGTCGGCGGAAGATTTGAGGAAATTGCGGAGATAATCGCAAGAGTCGAGAAAAAGGACAAGCTCGGCGTTTGCCTTGACACCTGCCATATCTGGGACGCAGGCTATGACATAGTAAACGATCTTGACGGCGTCATAGGTGAGTTTGACAAGGTAATCGGGCTCGGAAAGCTCCGCGCGATACACTTAAATGACAGCAAAAATCCCCTTGGCGCAAGAAAAGACCGCCACGAGACAATCGGCAACGGTTACATCGGCCTTGACGCACTTTCGCGCGTGATAAACCATCCGGCGCTCTGCGATTTGCCGTTTATCCTTGAAACCCCGAACGATTTTGACGGCTACAAGCGCGAGATCCAAATGCTTCGCGCTGCATATGATAAAAAATAAGATATTCCGAAAGGTTTTTATAAGATGACAGAAGAACGTATAAATGAAATTTGCAGTCACTTTGATATCGACGGATGCGCCGTAGACTTCGTGACCCTGAAAGACGGTCACATAAACAACACATACGCCGTTTCCTGGAAACACGCAGACGGCACAGAGGACGAATTTGTCCTCCAGCAGATAAACACAGTAGTTTTCAAGAACGTAACCGCGCTGACAAACAACATTCTCGGCGTTTGCGAGCATATCAAAAAGAAGATTGAAGCCGCAGGCGGAGACACAAAGCGCGAGGTGCTTACGCTCATTCCCTGCCGTGACGGCGGACACATTTATGACGGTTGCTGGAGAATGTACAACTTTGTCAAAAACGCAACCGCTCATCAGTCGGCGGATGCTCCCGGCCTTCTCTATAATGCGGCAAAGGCCTTCGGAACGTTCCAGCGTCAGCTCGCCGATTACCCAGCAGAAACGCTCTCCGAAACGATTCCGAATTTCCATAATACCGTCAGTCGCTACGCAGACTTTATGCAGGCTGTAAGCGACGACAAGGCAGGCAGAGTCAAAAATTGTCTCGGCGAAATCGAGCGCATAAAGGCGTATGAAAAGTATGCGCATATAATCGTTGACGGCATTGCGGACGGATCGATTCCCCTCCGTGTGACCCATAACGACACAAAGCTCAACAATATAATGATGGACGACAAGACCAATGAGGGCGTTTGCGTTATCGACCTTGACACGGTTATGCCGGGGTCCCTCCTCTATGACTTCGGCGACAGTATCCGCTTCGCCGCAAACAACGGTGCAGAGGACGACCCTGACCTTTCAAACGTTTATCTCCGTCTTGACCTTTTCGAGGAATACACAAAAGGCTTTCTTTGCGGCGTCGGCGACGGAATAACGGCCGGCGAAAAGGATCTGCTCCCTATGTCTGCATTTATTCTGACATATGAGCTTGTTCTCCGCTTCCTCGGTGACTATCTCAACGGCGACGTTTATTTCAAAACAGGCTATCCGGAACACAATCTCGTCCGTGCCCGTGCGCAGCTTAAGCTCGCAGACGACATTATGGCTCATATGGACGATATGAAAAAAATCGTCAAATCCTGCTAACCTACTTTTCTTCGAGAAGAAAAGTAGGCAAAAGAAGCTTTGGTTATTGAATTTGCACAAACTTTATAGCAAGCAGAGATGATCCTCATCTCTGCTTTTTGTTTTGTCATTTCCGAGAAGAAAAGCAGGCAGAGAAACTTCGGCAATTTATTTGCGTTCATCTTCAAGGCTCCCTCAGCGGGGGGCTGGCGCGACGGAGTCGCGACTGAAGGAGTGCCTCCGAAAACCGACAAATCGCGTCACTCGAAGAATGACCCATCTCCGTCGCACTTCGTTCGTCCTCCTCTCGGCAAGTTCCGCAATGGTGCTCCGCGCCGCTTCCAAATCTTCAAGCGGAAAAAGCGTTTCATTCTTCCTAAAGCCCACCCTCACGCAAAAACTGCGGAGGCTCACGCTCCCGCAGTTTTCTTCTTATTTTTTCTTTTCCGGCGTCAGAAACAGCAATGCGTCAAGCGCCATTGAAAGTCTGTTTTCGTCATCCGTGTCGAGAATATAGTGCTCCTTTGCGCCGTCATAAGGAAAGCCGCAATCGGCTCCGCTCATAATTTCCGAAAGTTCAGGCAGCTTCTTTATAAAAACCGTGTTATCGCAGACGAGCAGTATCGGCTTTGCGTCGATATAGACCATATATTCGCCGAACATTTTCTTTGCGTTCACAGCTCCGAACGGCGCAACCCTGTCGCAGACGTATTCAATGAATTCTTTTGATGTTGCCATTTTTCAGCCCTCGCGGCGGACAAATTTTCTGTCATACTCGGCGATACATTTTGCAACGATTTCAAGCGCCGCCTCTGCCCCTCTCACCTCGTCAACAGCTGTCTGCTTGCATTCAAGCTGTTTATAAACGGAGAAAAAGTGACGCATTTCGTCAAAAATGTGCTTCGGCAGCTCGCTTATGTCCTTATACGAATTATAAGTCGGGTCGCTATACGGAATTGCAATGATTTTTTCGTCGTTTTTCCCGTTGTCTATCATATTTATAACACCTATCGGATAACAACGGACAAGCGTCAGCGGATCAAGAGCTTCACTCATAAGCACAAGCACATCAAGCGGGTCTCCGTCGTCCGCAAACGTGCGCGGGATGAAGCCGTAATTTGCGGGATAATGCGTAGACGTATAGAGAATTCTGTCCAGAATGATGAGCCCCGTCTCTTTATCGAGCTCATATTTCTTTTTGCTTCCCTTGCCGATCTCTATGACGGCGATAAAGTCGTTTGCTTTTATGCGCTCTGCGCCGATATCGTGCCAGATGTTCATTCGTTTCTCCTTTCGACCCTCGTGTGATAAAAAATAAAAGCCCTGATGAAATCAAGGCTTTTTTCTTTGTGGGGTGGATAATCGGATTCGAACCGACGGCCTTCAGGGCCACAACCTGACGCGCTAACCAACTGCGCTATATCCACCATCTCGGCATTAAAAAGCCTGAAAACAGAGCTATTTTGGTGGGGGCAGAGGGGTTCGAACCCCCGACCTTCTGCACGTCAAGCAGACACTCTAGCCAGCTGAGCTATGCCTCCATCGAAAATGGCGTGCCTTGGGGGATTCGAACCCTCGACCTACTGCTTAGAAGGCAGTTGCTCTATCCTGCTGAGCTAAAGGCACGTATTGGAGCGGATGATGGGAATCGAACCCACGTGACCAGCTTGGAAGGCTGGTGTTCTACCATTGAACTACACCCGCAAAGCAGCTCTGTTTTCAGCCGCTCAAATATAGTAACACAATTACGTCGTTTTGTCAATATTTTTTTAGAGAAAAAGTTTACTCTCCGACGATTTTTTTGAAAAGCTCTTTATGATATTGAAAATTTCTTTCTTCCCTTTTTGCAACGCTCTTGCCCCACATATAAGGCTTGACCTTCAGAACGATAACGGCATCGTCCGGAATGGCATCGTCGCTTTCGCTGTTTCTTGCAAATTCTGTCTTTGAATAGATAAGGGCAGAATCGTCATAGGCGTAGTCCGGAATTGCATCACCGTATATCGCTTCCAGCTTCGTAAATACGGGCGAATCTTTATATATCTCGTAAACTTCTTTATCCATAATATAGATATAATAAGGCGAGACAAGCATATTTGCAAGCTGCTCCTGCGCCATCATATTTGCTTCTGCCGCAAGGTTGTTATCCGGATCGTATGTTGTCCTTGCAAAGCTGACGGATTTTTTCTCGTCTCCTATAAGCGTCGCAACGTCCGTTTCGATGCTCTGCGGTATCGCGCCGGTCTTCGCCCCGACATACATAATGCAGGCGTCGTAGTTCTTCTTTGTCGCAAGCTGGAAAATACATATGAAAAGCACAACGGCGAGGAAAAGCGAGATTATCGTCTTCCATTTGTTGTGATACCAGAAATTATCGAGCCATTTCAGAAATTTCATTTCGGGACCTCCGTTTTTCAGTAGTGCCCGACCTTTTCCGGTCGGGCACTGCGACTGCTTGTTTATTTATTCCCGTAAAGCAGAGCTTTAATACAGCTTTGCTCCTGCCGGAATATGAGGATCGACCATAAGCAGATGAAGCTTTTCCTCGCCCTCTTCCTCGTGAACCGCGCTGATGAGCATTCCGCAGGACTCAATTCCCATCATCGCCCTTGGCGGAAGATTTACGATTGCAATGCAGGTCTTGCCGATAAGTTCTTCCGGCTCATAGAAAGCGTGAATACCGCTGAGAATCGTGCGGTCTGTGCCGGTACCGTCGTCAAGAGTAAACTTCAGCAGCTTCTTTGATTTCGGAACGGCTACGCAGTCCTTTACCTTAACGGCGCGGAAATCCGACTTTGCAAATGTCTCAAAGTCAACCGTATCCTCAAACAAAGGCTCGATTTTTACCTTCGAAAAGTCTATCTTCTCCTCGACAGCAGGCGCGACGGGAGCCGTCTCTGCGGGCTTGTCCGCCTTCTTTTCGGCATCAAGAGTCTTCATCGTCGGGAAAAGGAGAACGTCTCTTATAGCGGCGGAATCCGTCAGAAGCATACACATACGGTCGATACCATAGCCAATGCCTCCTGTCGGCGGCATACCGAGTTCAAGCGCATTCATAAAGTCCTCGTCTGTGCGGTTGGCTTCCTCGTCTCCCTTTGCAAGAAGCTCCTCCTGCGCTTTGAAACGCTCGCGCTGATCGATCGGGTCGTTCAGCTCGGAATATGCATTTGCCATTTCCCAGCCGTTCATAAAGAACTCAAAACGCTCAACGTGCTCCGGATCACCGGGCTTTTTCTTCGTAAGCGGAGAAATTTCAACAGGATGCTCTGTGACGAATGTCGGCTGGATAAGGTGTTCCTCTGCATATTCCTCAAAGAAGAGGTTGAGAATGTCACCTTTCTTATGGCGTTCCTCAAATGCTATGCCGTGTGCCTTTGCAACAGCTTTCGCTTCCTCGTCCGAATGAATCTCGCTGAAATCAACGCCGGAATACTTCTTGACAGCCTCCGTCATCGTTATTCTTTCAAAGGGTTTGCCGAGATCCATCTCAATGCCGTTATATACTATTTTCGTTGTACCGAGAACGGTCTGCGCAACATAACGGTACATATTCTCCGTCAGCTCCATCATTCCGTTATAATCGGTGTATGCCTGATAAAGCTCCATAAGAGTGAATTCAGGGTTGTGACGCGTGTCAAGCCCTTCGTTGCGGAAGACTCTGCCTATCTCATAGACCTTTTCAAGCCCGCCAACGATAAGTCTCTTTAAGTAAAGCTCAAGCGATATGCGGAGCTTGAGATCCTCGTCCAGAGCGTTGAAATGCGTTTCAAAGGGTCTTGCAGCTGCGCCGCCCGCATTTGCAACGAGCATCGGCGTTTCAACCTCCATAAAGCCGAGAGAATCAAGATACTGTCTTATTGTGCTGATTATCTTCGAACGCTTGATAAACGTATCGCGCACCTCAGGATTTACTATAAGGTCAACGTATCTCTGACGGTAGCGAAGGTCTGTATTTGTAAGTCCGTGAAACTTTTCGGGAAGTACCTGAAGGCTCTTCGAGAGGAGAACGAGGTCTGTTGCGTGGATGGATGTCTCGCCCGTTTTTGTTCTGAAAACGGTGCCCTTAATGCCGACAATATCCCCTATATCGAGCTTTTTGAAAGCAGCATATTCCTCCTCGCCGACAGCGTCCCGCGCAACGTAGCACTGAATGTTGCCCTTGAGATCCTGAACATTACAGAAGGAAGCCTTGCCCATAATTCTTTTGGACATAAGTCTGCCTGCAACGGAAACTTCTTTGCCCTCCAGCTCATCAAAATGCTCTTTTATCTCGGAGCTGTGATGAGTGCGATCGTACTTCGTTATCGTGAACGGGTCTTTTCCCGCCGCAACGAGAGCGTCGAGCTTTTCTCTTCTGATCTTCAGCACTTCATTCAGCTTTTCGCCGGAAAGCTCCTCTTCGGCTGCTGGATTTACAGTATTCTCTGCCATATAATAATCTCCTTCGGTGTGATTTTTTCAGTTTTCCTGTCTCTTGAGCGACTTTACCTTGTATTTCATCGTACCGTCCGGTACTTCAACAGATACCACATCGCCAACCTTGGCTCCGACAAGCGCCTTTCCTATCGGCGACTGATCGGAGATTTTTCCCTGCGCAAGGTTGACTTCTCTGGAGCTGACAAGCGTATATTCAACGTCCTCATCGTATTCCATATCGTAAAGGACGACCGTTATACCGACGTTTACAGTATCCGTCTGGATTTCGTGGTCGCTTATGACCTTTGCGTGAGCTAGGATTTCTTCAAGCTCCTCAATCTTTGCTTCGATCTTCGCCTGCTCGTTCTTCGCTTCGTCGTATTCGCTGTTTTCGGAAAGGTCTCCGAAGCCTCTTGCAATACCGACGTTCTCTGCCGCTTCCTTGCGCTTGACGTTTATAAGATAGTCAAGCTCTTCCTTCATCTTTTTATATCCGCTTTCGGTTACTGTCTGCTGCTTTGCCATTTTGTATTTTCTCCTTGTGGTTGGTTTTATTTTTGTATTTCCTCAATAGCACGGAGAAGCTGTACATCGTTTTCCGGCTCGATAAGGAAAAGATTTGTATTTTTGTATTCTTCCGAAATGTCGATCACAACATCGGGAACTATTCCCTTTTTATCAAAGTTCGGAGAGGTCGGCGGGCTGTAAAGGAAGGTGGTCACATAGAGCACGGCTCCGCTCGAAAGCGAAAATCCCTGCTGACCGCAGCCCTTTCCGAAGGTGTTTGTCCCAACGACCTTTACTTTTCCGTAGTCTCTCAAAGCGGAAGTAAAAAGCTCGGAGGCAGACGCCGTGTTTCCGTTTACAAGCACAACCATCGGACAATCTATCTCGTGCTTATCGGACATAGGCGTATCGAATTTTTCCTTGCCTTCAAGGTCCGTAAGATGAACGATCGGTCCCTCCGGAACGAGATAGTCAATCATCGTTACAACCGCGTCAAGGCTGCCGCCGCCGTTGTCTCTGACGTCGAATATAAGCCCTTCGCAACCGGCAGCGAGAAGGCTGTCAACTGCTGAAATAAAATGCTTTGCCGTCAGCTCTGTGCTCAAAAATTCCGTTATTCTTATATACCCGTATGTTTTTCCGCCGGCAGACACTTTCGAAGCAAGAACAGTCTCCGCCTCATAAGTTCCCCTCGTGACGGATATATTCATTTCCGCGCCGTCGCGCAGAACCGTCAGCGCAACATCCGTTCCGCTCTCGCCGGCAATGCGAAGAACAACATCGGAAAGATTCATTCCGACGATACCCTCCCCGTCAACGCCGATGATAACATCGCCCTTTTTCAGCTCCGCTTTTTCCGCGGGACCGTTTTTCATAACGTGCGTAACATAAACTCCGTCATTCATAGCAACGACGTAAACCCCGATACCAACGCTGTTTCCCGACGCCTCCGCCATTTCGCTCTCCCATTCCTCCGCGGAATGATACGAAGCAAATCTGTCTCCGCTCAAAGCAACATATGCTCTTGCAAGATCGTCGCTTATGCCGGTTTTGTCAACCGTATAGATGTATTTGCTGTCAAATATATCGGCAACTTCAATAAGGTTCCCGTATTCGGCTGCGCGTCCGTACGCCTCGGTTATTTTCTGCTTATAATGCCCGTAAAGCGCAATGAACGTCGCCTGAACGGAAATCGTAACGGCGATCAAAACGGACAGAGCCGCTATAAGCACCGCCTTACCGACAGTAACCGTCTTTGGCTGCCTCTTCGGCTTCTCCGTTTTTTCCTGCGTTGCGGGGCTGTCGGTGCCCGCAGCGTCCGGCTCACGGCTTTCTTCCGCGGCATTGCTTTCGGGCTCGTTTTCTATGTCGTTTTGACGTATATCTTCGTCTGAATTGAACATAAAAGCTCCTTTTTCGATTATTTCTCAATATATAAGAGAGCGAGCCCGATGAATCGGGATCGCTCGCTGACAATATCAATATCTGTTAGACTTTGAATTTAAATAGCTTCTGACCATAAGCGCAACCTTGAACGTTATTGCATTGTCAAACTCGCGCAGGTCGAGACCTGTTATCTTTTTTATCTTGTCAAGTCTGTAAACAAGGGTGTTTCTGTGAACAAACATCTTTCTCGATGTTTCGGAAACGTTGAGGTTGTTATCGAAAAAGCACTGTATCGTCGAAAGCGTTTCCCTGTCAAGCAGGTCAATGCTACCCTTCTGGAACACCTCGTTCAAAAACATTTCGCAGAGCGTCGTCGGAAGCTGGTATATAAGACGACCGATACCGAGGTTTTCATAACTGACTATGCTCTTATCCGTGTCGAACACCCTTCCGACCTCAAGCGCCGCCTGCGCCTCTCTGTATGAGCGGGAAATGTCCTTCATATTGTCAACAGCGCTGCCTATGCCAATCGATACCTTTGTATAGAATTCTGCGGCAAGCGTGTCCGCTATCATAGTTGCTGTTTTTTCGAATTCCGATTTATCCGTTCCGGGCTTTACCTCGCGAACGAGAACTATCTCCTTTTCGCCGGTACTGATAACATAGTCCGAGCCGGAATTCGGGAAGAGATTGAGGATTATATCATAAGGAGATGCCTCGGAGCTCGAAAGAATTCTTATGAGGAATACAATTCTTTCAACATCCGTTGCGAGATGAAGCTCTCTGCTCTTGACGTATATATCGCCGGGAAGGATATTATCGAGCAGAAGGTTCTTTATAAAAGATACCTTGTCATACTTGTCGTCGTGGTACCCCTTGATGCTTGAAAGCGCAACGGCAAGAACAAGAGACATCTTCTCTGCCATCGCGTCCTCTCCGTCAACGAATACTATATACTCAGAATGAGGCCCCGAAACAAGCGGGCGGTATGTTACTCCGCCGTGTTTGATACAATCCGAAACGTATGAAAGCTCTTCACGCACGGCTGCTCTTGTTTCTCCGATCTTCGTCAAATCGCTGCAAGCGACAACTGCGCCGTTTTCATCTATTACGCCGATTGTTCTCCCTATTGCGTCCTTCATCTGGTGTATTACGCCTTGAAACAACCTGCTTGACATTTATCCTGCTTCCTCTCCTTTGGACAGTGCCATTTTCCGCAAAGTCCAATAAATATAAATCTGTATCTATATTTTACCGCACTTTTTGTAGAATTTCAATAGTTTTTTTGTGAATTTATCTAAAATTACAATAATTTGATGGTGCATATTATACCAAGCAGCGCGAGTACAGCGCCGATTGCTATTTCGCAAGGAAGCAAAAGCGCGGGAAATACAAGCATAATCACAGCAGAAGCAAAGAGCACAGCCATAAGAACAACAAAGCCGAAGAACACAACCTTGTCCGTTGAGAACTGAAGTCTGAGCTTGCCGAGTCTGAATCTTCCCTCGTTTTTGTTTGCGACTATTGCCGCATAAGCCGCCGCTATGGGAAGCAGAATCCCTATGGGATACGAAATTATCTTCATAAATATGTCAAGCACTCTGACCGAGCTTCCCGTGAACATTCCCATAGGAACGGAAATATAATACACAGAAGCCGCACAGAAAACCGTAACAGCGGAAACATATGTGTATATTTTGGGGCAAAGGTTTGCGATAAAGAGGATGAACACGAGCGCGATAAAAGCGACCTTTATCTTTATATTCGCTCTTGTCATCTCGTTATAAAGTCCGAGGGAAAGGATAAGCGGAGCAACTGCCGCGCAAACGCCGGCAATAGAGAAAACTCTCCCCTTTATATTTTTGAGCATACCGTACACAATCCCGAACACAAGAGCAGCAAACAGGACAAGCATTCCGGCAATATAAAATCCGTTTACAAAAACTCCTCCCAGAGCGCCCTCGTTTTTGCCTATGGCTATGATGATGGCAAAGCCGATTATGGCATATGCTATGACCGCCAGAAGGCGATAAAGCGCAGCGTCCTCCTTCGGAAGAGCAGGTCTCGTTTTGTTATTTGTGTCTTTTGTCATCTGGTTGCCTCATTTCCGGCGATCTTTTTTATTTTTATGCAAGCGGTTATCGCCGATCCGCACGCACCGTTTATATCAAGTTTAAGCGACTTAAAAGAAAAAATTCATTTTTCGCAATAATTAAGTCGCACGTAAGCGACCGCCTACGCGATCGCCCACGAGACTAACCTACATTATATACTATAAAATGAATTTTGTCAAAGCTATTTTGAAATATTTGCCGACTTTTTTTAAAAAAATTACTTTTTGCGACAAAGCATCGCGCACCAGCCCTTGTCGTGCAGCGATTTTTCGCAATCAAAGCCGCCTTTTTCGAGCGCAGAGCGCACCTCGGCTTCCCTTTTGTCAATAATCCCCGAAACGACAAGCAGTCCTCCGTCGCGGATGTACCCTCCGATGTCCGGAGACATTCTTATGATTATGTCCGCAACGATGTTCGCCGTAACAATATCGTATTTTTTTCCGTCCTTTATTTTAACGGAAGCAAGCAGATCCGAAACAAAGCAGTCAATATCGCAACCGTTTCTTTCGGCATTCTCTTTTTCTGTCTTTACTGCAACGGGATCTATATCGCAAGCGGCGCAATAGTCTGCGCCGAGCTTAGCCGCGCAGATTGCAAGAATTCCGCTCCCCGCCCCGACGTCAAGCATATAGTCACCGGGCTTTACGTTTTCTTCGAGAAGCGTTGCGCAAAGTCTCGTCGTCTCGTGCGTGCCGGTTCCGAAAGCCATTCCGGGATCCATATCGATTATAATGTCCCCCTCCTGCTTTTCGTATTTCTCCCAGCTCGGCACGATGACAATATGTCTGCCGATCTTCGTCGGCTTATAGAATTTTCTCCAAGCGGTCGACCAGTCCTCCTCGTCGAGTTCTGCCGTCGCAATATCAGCCTTTATTCCGAGGGAGGCAAGGCGTGACGAAATGAAATCAACATCCTCCTCGGCTGTCTTTTTATCGCTGACGTAAATACTTGCCGAGGCAATCGTTTTGTCCGCGCGGAGAATCTTTTCGTCAATAAGCTCGCCGTAAACGGTGCGCAGAGAGGTAAGGACGTCGCTGTAATCCTCTATCATAACGCCCGTGTCGAGCACGGTCAGCACAGCCGCAACCTCGTCAATATGTTCTGTCTTGCAGGTGACCCTTATCTGCGTCCATTTCATTTGCGGTTGTCCTTTCTGAATTTATCGAAAAACGAGTTTCTCTTTGAATAGTTGCTGTTTCCGCAGAGATCCGAGAATTTGCGCAGAGCGTCCTTCTGCTCTGCCGTCAGGCTCTTCGGAACTTCAACCATTACTCTGAAAACAATGTTTCCTCTGCCTCTGCCGCTTATGTTCGGTATGCCCCTGCCTTTTACGGTAAACGACGTGCCGCTCTGCGTCCCCTCCGGAATATCGAAAGTAACGGGGTCGCCTTCAAGCGTCGGAACATTTATCGTCGCACCGAGAGCCGCCTCCGCAAAGGTTATCGGTATATCGCATTTTATGTCATTTCCGTCGCGACGGAATATCGCGTGCGGGCGAACGCTGACCTCAATGAAAAGGTCGCCGGGCGTGCCGCCGTTCTTTCCCGCATTGCCCATTCCGTGAAGCGAAATACGGTTTCCGTCCGCAATGCCCGCGGGTATCGAAACTTCAAGCGTTTTAGCAACGTTTACGTTGCCCGTACCGCGACAGGTCTTGCAGGGGTTTGAAATGATCGTTCCCTTGCCGCCGCAATCCGGACAGACCGTCGTCGATTGCATTACACCGAACGGCGTTCTCTGCTGCGTTTTTATGCTTCCGCTGCCGCCGCACCGCGGACAGGTCTTTGCCGTTGAGCCTTTTGCCGCTCCGGTGCCACCGCAATCGGAGCATTTGTCGACCTTATTGTATTTTATTTCCTTCTTACAGCCGAAAGCCGCTTCCTCAAAGGTTACGGTCACCCTGTAAAGCAGGTCATCTCCGCGGACGGGGCCGTTTCTCCTGCGCGAACCTCCGCCGAATATATCGCCGAAAAGGTCGGAAATATCAAAGTCGCCCGAAAATCCCCCGCCGAAACCGCCAAATCCTCCGGCTCCGCCGAAGCCACCCTGACCGTTTACGCCCTCTTCTCCGAAGCGATCGTAATTCGCTCTCTTTTCAGGGTCGGATAAAACAGCATAAGCGGTATTGACGTCCTTGAACATCTCCTCCGCTTTCTTGTCTCCGGGATTCATATCGGGATGATATTTTTTAGCAAGCGTTCTGTACGCTTTTTTTATTTCATCGTCACTCGCCGTCTTTGAAACGCCGAGAATATCATAATAATCCTTCATTATGTTTCCTTTTCCGAATTTGCCGGAGACACGTTACCCGTGCCTCCGGCGAATATCAAAGTTTATCTGTCAGTTTTTCTCGGTGAAGTCTGCGGAGTAGCTGCCGTCGTCATTCTGCGACGTGCCGCCCTGCTGACCGCCGTCCGTGCCGGCACCGCCCTGAGCCTTATAGAGCTTTTCGGAAAGCGCATAGAACTTCTTCTCAAATGCTTCCGTTGCGTTCTTGATAGCGTCAACGTCATCCGTTGCAACAGCCTTTTTGAGGTTTTCAAGCCCGTCGCGGACTTCCTGCTTTTCGCTCTCGCTTACCTTATCGCCGATCTCGTCAAGCGTCTTTTCGGTCTGGAGGACATAAGCCTCTGCCTTGTTCTTTGCTTCAACAAGCTCTTTGAGCTTCTTGTCTTCCTCTGCAAACTTTTCTGCTTCCTTGACAGCACGGTCAATGTCTTCCTTGCTCATATTGGAGGAGGAGGTGATCGTTATGTGCTGTTCCTTGCCCGTGCCCATATCCTTTGCAGATACGTTTACGATGCCGTTTGCGTCGATATCGAAAGTAACCTCGATCTGCGGAACGCCTCTGGGCGCTGCGGGGATACCGTCAAGAGAGAATCTGCCGAGAGTCGTGTTCGCGGACGCTTTTTCACGCTCGCCCTGGAGAACGTGTATCTCAACAGATGTCTGACCGTCTGCCGCGGTTGAGAATATCTGCGATTTCTTTACGGGGATTGTTGTGTTTCTGTCGATTATCTTCGTGCAGATGCCGCCGAGCGTCTCAATACCGAGGGAAAGCGGAGTAACATCGAGAAGGAGAAGATCCTTGACCTCGCCGCCGAGAACGCCGCCCTGGATAGCCGCGCCGATTGCAACGCATTCATCAGGGTTGATTCCCTTGAAGGGTTCCTTGCCGCAGAAATTCTTGACAGCTTCCTGAACAGCGGGGATACGTGTCGAACCGCCGACAAGAAGAACCTTATCTATCTTTGAAACATCAAGTCCCGCGTCCTTGAGAGCCTGCTTGCAGGGAGTAATTGTGTCCGCAACAAGGTCAGCCGTCAGCTCGTTGAATTTGGCTCTTGTGAGAGTCATATCAAGATGTACGGGGCCGTTCTGGTCAGCCGTGATAAACGGGAGGTTGATATTCGAGCTCATTGTGCCCGAAAGCTCTATCTTTGCCTTTTCGGCTGCGTCCTTCAATCTCTGAAGAGCCATCTTGTCGTTACGGAGATCAATTCCGTGCTCCTTCTGGAAGGAGTCTGCAAGCCAATCTATAATTCTCTGGTCGAAATCGTCGCCGCCGAGTCTTGTGTTACCGTTTGTCGAAAGCACTTCGAACACGCCGTCCGAGATTTCAAGGATCGAAACATCGAACGTACCGCCGCCGAGGTCGAAGATCATTACCTTCTGATCCATACCCTCTTTGTCAACGCCATATGCAAGCGCTGCTGCCGTCGGCTCGTTTATAATTCTGAGCACTTCAAGGCCGGCAATCTTGCCAGCGTCCTTTGTTGCCTGTCTCTGCGCATCGTTGAAGTAAGCGGGGACTGTGATAACAGCCTGCGTTACCTTCGTGCCGAGATAAGCTTCTGCGTCAGCCTTCAGCTTCTGAAGAATCATTGCGGAAATTTCCTGAGGAGTGTATTTCTTGCCGTCAATATCAACCGTTTCGTTTGTACCCATTTTACGCTTGATACTCATAACGGTTCTTTCGGGGTTCTGAATTGCCTGTCTCTTTGCTGTCTGACCGACAATTCTTTCTTTTGAATCGTTCTTCGAGAAAGCAACAACGGAAGGAGTTGTTCTCGAGCCTTCCGGGTTGGTTATTACGACAGGCTCGCCGCCCTCGTAAACTGCCACGCAAGAGTTTGTTGTACCAAGGTCAATACCGATAATTTTTCCCATAATATATATCCTCCGATCAAAGTTAATTTTTTCTTGTTTTTATATTTCAGTTTGCTACTTTGACCATAGCAAAGCGAAGTATCTTGTCGCCTTTTCTGTAGCCCTTCTGGAGCACCTCGGCAACCGTGTTCTCGCCGAGAGAATCGTCATCCGTTCTCATAACGGCGTTGTGGATATTCGGGTCGAACGGGTCTCCCCTTTTTCCGTATTCCTCAATTCCGAGCTTTTTCAGCGTATCGGAAAATTGATTTACTATCATTTCTATGCCCTTTGCAAAGTTTTCAGTACCTGCGTAGGCAAGCGATCTCTGAAGATTGTCGGACATAGGAAGGAATTCCTTCAGAGCCTCCTCATATGCGGAAGCATAAATTCCGTCGCGCTCCCTTTGAGAACGCTTTCTGAAATTATCGTATTCCGCCATCATACGAAGGTATTTGTCGTTCAGCTCGTCATAAGCCTTGGCTTTCGCTTCAAGCTCGCCCGATAGCTTTTTGACCTCGCCTTTCAGCTTTGAAAGCTCTTTTTTTCCGTCTCCGGACGGCTTATGCTCGCCGGAGCCCTCCGAAGTCTTTTTTTCTTCTGTTTCTATCTTTTTCTCATCCATTGTTTACTATTCGTCCTTTCCGGTGCTATCTTCCGAGAGCTCCGTCTTTCCGGGAGGGAGCGCCCCTCCGAAAAGCACCGATATCTGTCTTGAAAGATATTCCATAGTTGAGATAACCTTTGAATAATCCATTCTCGAAGGTCCAATGACGCCGATCGCGCCGACGACCTTCCCGCCGACCGTGAGCTTTTTGAATATCAGAGCGGAATTGTCAACCAATCCCTCCTGCTCTCCGCCGCCGATGTAAACATTGACCTTGTCGCTGTCCGCCTCGGAAAGAATTTTTATCATCTCCTGCTTGTTTTCCATCATCTCAAGCATTCCGCGGATCTTTTCAATATCCGAAAACTCCGGATATTCGAGCAACCTGTTGACGCCTTCGAAGCGGAGATCCGCATCGGCGCTGCCGCCGATCGCTTCGTATACCGCTTTGACAGACGGCGCAACTATCGCTCCGCCGACCCCGATCTCCCGTTCTATCGTCATCACAACGGAAAACGATATGTCCTTCGCGGGGGTTCTTGCGAGATACTTTGTCAAAAGCTGCGTCAGACGCTTCAGAAGTCTGTCGTCAACGAGAACGTGCGTCTGTATCTGCTTTGTGACAACGCTGCTGTCCGCCATTCTCATAACTATGAGGAAGCTGTGCGCGTCGAGAATCATATAGGAAAAACGATCGACCGTCTGTTCTCTGTTTTCCGCCTTCAACGCAACGGTTGTGTAATTGGTCAGAGAGGAGACAAGCTTTGAAACCCCCGTCATAAGAGAATCAAGCTCGCCGATCTTTCCCTTCAGCGTGTTGTTCAGCTCTATCGTCTCCATCGCCGAGAGCTTGTAACCGTTCATCAGCGAGTCTATATAGAAATGATATCCGAGCTTCGTCGGCACTCTGCCGGAGGAGGTGTGAGGCTGTTCGAGATAGCCCATCTCTTCAAGATCTGCCATTTCGCTTCTCACCGTTGCCGAAGAGAAGTTGATGCCGGCGTTGTCCGTCAGATATTTGGATCCGACAGGCTCGCCCGTTGCTATATGCGCCTCAACAACGGCACGAAGTATCTGCTTTTTTCTTTCGGAAAGTTTTTTCTCTCCGTTTTTAACTTCGTGCATTATCTTTCGCCCTCCTTTTTAGCACTCTAACATCTCAAGTGCCAAACTTCGATTATAATATAATCCTATTCTGCCTGTTTGTCAATAGGTTTTGCATATTTTTTTATGAATTTTTTGTTAACTTCATCACACAAAGTCTCCGCGTGCCAAAATGCGATATTTTTCAAATCCTGTTGACAAATCTCTTCCTTTATATTAAAATATATCTCGTACCGCAACTGAATAATCGGGGGTGCTGAGCAATCGGCTGAGACGGGGAAACCCGAACCCTTTACCTGATATGGATAATGCCAGCGTAGGGAGATTGTAATTTATTACCGCTCGGATTATTCCGTGCGGATTTTTATTTTACAAGAGGTACTTTTTATGCAAAACAAAAAAACGCTCGCCCTTGTTGAAAGCGCGGTTATGATCGCGCTCGCAACGGTACTGAGCATTCTCAAAATCGCCAAGCTTCCCTACGGCGGCTCGATAACGCTCGCGTCAATGCTTCCGATAGCGATAATCGCTTACCGCAGAGGCACCGGCTGGGGAGTTGCTTCCGCCCTTGTTTACAGCGTCGTCCAGCAGCTTCTCGATCTGAACCCGCTCTCATACGTTACAACGTGGCAGAGCATTCTTGCGGTCATCCTGCTTGACTACATAATCGCATTTACCGTCATCGGCTTTGCCGGAGTGTTCAGAAAAGCCGTCAAAAATCAGGCAGTATCGCTCACTCTCGGCTGTATTCTTATTTCTGTCCTCCGCTATATGTGCCACGTTATCTCCGGCGCAACCGTCTGGGCAGGACTTTCAATTCCGACTCAGGCAGCCCTCTCATATTCCTTTGTATATAATGCAACGTATATGCTCCCCGAATGTATCATTCTTGCGATAGCCGCTGTATATATCGGCTCGCTTATCGATTTCCGCGGCGAAAAGCTGAAAAGAATCAAGCGCGAAAACACCGCCGTATATTCTCCCTGGATCGGCGCCGGAGCGGGACTTATCGCCTGTGCGGCTGTCATATTTGACGTTGCAACCATATTCCCGAAGCTCCAGAATTCCGAAACAGGAAGCTTTGATATAACCGGAATTTCGTCCGTCAACTGGGGCGTCGTTATCGCAGTAACGGTATCGGGATTTGTGATTTCCGCTCTGCTTATGGCGGTAAACCACCTCATAAAAGCAAAAAAGGTTGATTAAACTTATGAAAAAGCTCGGCAAATGCTATATAATCTGCCCTTTTGACAGCGACCTTGCCCTCTCCGGAGTTTCCGTTTCAAAAGATGATTTTGTCATCTGTGCGGACGCCTCGTGTGGCATAGCCGAAGCGCACGGGCTTTCACCCGATCTCATAATCGGCGATTTCGATTCCGGCTCGCGCCCGGAAAATGCGCCGTGCGAGATAGTCGAATATCCCTCCGAAAAGGACGATACAGATACGATGCTCTGTCTCAAAGCGGCAATTGAGCGCAGCTTTTCGGAGATCGTCATCGTCGGCGGGGTCGGCGGCAGGCTTGACCATACTCTTGCAAACATTTCGGCTCTTCTCTATGCGGACGAATGCGGCGTAAGGGCAATTCTCAAGGGCTCCGCAAATACGGCTTTTATCGCCCGCGACGAAGAGCATATACCAAAGACTCCGGGCTTTTATCTCTCGCTTTTTTCTGTCACCTCTGCCGCGGAGGTTTCAATCAGAGGAGCAAAATACAGCGGCGGCCATATCACAATTCTCCGCAGTTTTCCCCTCGGAGTAAGCAACGAAATAACAGAAGACGAGGCAGTTCTGACGGTTCACACCGGAAAGCTCCTCTGCGTTATATCGAAAAAATAATTATGCGCGCTTTTAACGCAAAAATCCGGCTCTGAACAGAGCCGGATTTTTTATTCAGAATTTATAATGCCCGTTTGTAAACTCGCCCGAGGAAAGCTCTTCGTCGGCTTTTTCATAGACATAAAGCTGCGCGTCGAGCATATCGAGCTCGCTGACTATGTATGCCTCGGTCGTCTGCGGGATGACAATCGCTCCGAATTCCCTTTTGCCGTGGTGAGAAGCGATTATATGAGCAAGATGCATAACCGTCTGTCTGTCCGCACCCATTCTCTCTCCGCAGTCCTCAACCATTTTTGTTCCGAGATAGAGATGACCGAAAAGGTTGCCCTCCGCAGTATATTCTCCCGCCCCGAGCTCGCCAGCAATCATCTCGCGGAGCTTGCCGATGTCGTGAAGAATTATTCCCGCCTTCACCATTTCCGCATCAACGCCGCCGTATGCCCTGCAAGCAGATTCGGAAGAAATGAGCATTCTGTATACGTGATAAAGCAGCCCGCCGCGGATGTTATGATGCATTTTCTGCGCCGCGGGCCAGATGAGAAGCTTTTCCCTGTTTTCCCCGTAAAGCGCGGTAACGATGTTCCGTAGCGACTCGTTTTCAAAAGAATCCGCGACCTGCATAATATAATCATACATTTCCTGCGCGGGTACAGGTGCCGAAGCGATAAAATCCTCCTCGCGAACACCGTCTGCCTCCGTTGCGGCGCGGATTTTGCTTGCCGTGAAGCTCAGAACGCCGTTGAATGGGGCAGCATCGACAGACATACAGACAACCGTCCCTGTGTCATAAGGAATTTCGGAACGCTTGGTGTTCCACATTTTTGCGGCAAGCTCGCTTTTTCCGTCGCTTATCGTGATTATTACAAACAGCGAGCCGTTTTTCGCTTCCTTCTGTGTTATTTCGCGGAGAAGCCCGAAAACGCTTGCGTGAGCAAACTTCCCGTCAAGAAGATCCTTTATAGTTGCCATAAATATTTCCTTTCGCAGTTAGATCGAAAATGTTTTTTCAAGAGCCCGACTTTCCTTGTCCCAGGAGTTGACCGCCGTGACGGAAATCTTAACCTCGCCCTCGGGCAGGTCGCAAAGGTCAACTCTGTATTTTTTCTCCATATCCGCAGGGTCTCCGTGACGGAAAAAGTCGCTTATCAGAGTTTTGCTTATAAGCCTGTCCCCGCCGACATCGGCCGTTATCCTGTAATGATGAACCATATCGTCATCACCGGCGGCGTCAAAGCAGAGGAAATACGTTTTTTGCCCTCTTTCATCCTCGCCCTTTTCAAGAGAAAGTTCCGCAGAGACGGAAAAATAAGGGGCACGCGCTTCGTCTTTTCTGTCCTCGCGATAGGTGTCGAGCCCGTCACCGATGACCCAAGGCGTTTTTATGATCTTGTCGTTGTAAAAGTCCATCCTCGTCACACGCACGTGCTGATTTGCGTCAACCTCGCAAAGAAGCCCCTGCGAGAAACGGTAACCGTACTGCACAACGTAGCCGCGCTCATACATATATCCGTTCCCGTCCGGCCCGTGCTCGATCGCCATATATCTGACCGCGCCGCAACCGATTGACGTAAATTTCTTCTGCATAATGCTTCGCTCGTCGTTTATCGGGTAATGCAAATGCCCGCCGAACGTTATTACGTTCGGATATTTTGAGAGGACAGGCGTCAGATCCGCCGTGTCCCATTCGTCGCCGAGAAGGCTTCCGTAGCAGGTGTTGTGTATCATCGGATGAGTGATAAAGAATATCTTCTTCTCCGGCTCCTCCGCCGTTATTTTTTCAAGAATGTCCGAAAGCCATTTTTTTGCGTCATCTCCGTATCTTATCGGCGCAATGCTTATCGGCGTCATAGCTATTATGTGCTGCCCTTTTATGACGGCGTGTCGATTTGCCCTCTGCGCCGCGTCAAGATCGGTATCAAAGGCAAAATGCTCCGCCCCGAGACAGTCATAAAAATATTTTTCCATTTTGAGCTGATTTTCGTCTCCCCAAAAGAGGTCGTGCCAGTTGCCGAGACAATACATTATCGGCACTACGGGCTGCATTTCGCTGTCGTATATCTCCTTGAATTTCACAAGCTGCTTTTCGTCGCGCGAGTTTATCAGATCTCCGACAAAAAGCATTGCGTCAAGCCCGTTTTTCGCCTTTGCGCGAAGCTGGCGAAGCGCCCGACGGAATTTCATCTCCGAATCGTCGTCGCCGCCCGTTATGTGCACGTCGCTTATAGCTCCAAACGAGAAAATTATATTGTTTTCGTCAAAATCGGGTATTCTTTTCATTTTATCCTCATTAAAATCCGCGCCCCGCGATCATCTCGCGGAGCGCGTTTCTTTTTACAGATTATTTTGTTTTCTTCTTTCCGAGAACAAGTCCCGCGCCGATGACAGCGACAACTGCCATCGCAGCGCCTGCGCCGATCGTCGAGCCGCAGCCCTTGCTTTCGGCAGAGCCTGTGGTCGTTGTTGTCTCTGCGGTAGCGGAGGTGGTTGTTGTAACCGAGGCGCTGTCCTCCCATTTTGCAAAGAGTTCAAGCTCGCCGTATTCCGTCATTGTGAAATCCGGATCATAGGGCTTTGTAAACCCTGCGTCGAGATACCAGCCGCAGAACGTATAGCCCGTTTTGACCATATACGTACCTTCGAGCGCATCGCTAACCTTCTTGCCGAAATCGACTTTGACCGTGTTCACCTTGTCCTTGTTTGTAAGATATTTGTGAAGCTTCAGCTCAAAATATTTCTTCTCGACAACAGGGCTCGCAGAATAAACAGAGGAGGTATATGACTGACCTTCAACGTTTTCATTTGCGAAGACAACCTTATAGTTGTAAAGAGTGCTCGGTTCGAGATCGGGGAGAGTTGTTGTAAAATATGTTCCGTCATCGCTGAGAACACCCTCGACGTATTTGCCGTTTTCAAGGGTCGGATTTGAGTCCTTTGAGAAGATAACGCCGTACTTTGTCAGCTTTTCGCCCTTGAGCGCAAGGATTGTGCTCTTCAGGACAACATTATCCAATGCCTGACTTTCTGTGACCGTTGAAACAACGGGCGCAGCCTTGCCGTGCATTTCCGTCGTAATTCTGACCTGCATCTCTTCTCCGGGCTCCGAAAGCACCTCAACCTTTATATTGAAGTTCTTTGCGCCAGTCCAGTCTGCGGGATAAGAATTGAGCGAGGGCGAATTGCCCATAACCGATATGTAATTCAGCGTGTTACATACTGCGGTATCAGGGTTATCGCTGAGATAGTAATACGGGTCGCTTGGGGTCTTCGTTGACATTTTTCTTCCGAGCCCGTCATAGCCCTCTCTCCAGAGAGGAACAATGCCGGGGTCGTGAGACTTGCCGTTTGAGGGAGTGCAGGAGTCTGCCAAGCCGCTGTCGAAGAACTCCTTGTTTATGCTTTCGTCTATATGCCATACCATAATTCCGCCCGTGCCGCCCTTTGTCAGGTTTCTCTCAAAACCTTCCTTGAGCCTGAGCTCGATAAGGAAATACTCGTTCGGATCAGGAGTATTGACTCGCAGAACCTTGTATTTTCCCGAAAGCGTTGAATAGAGCGTATATGTTCCGTCTGTAACGACCTCTTCCTCCGCCCAGCCGAGAAGAACTCTCTGATAAGGGTCAAGATAGGTCGGGGTTGCACCGCCGCCGGAATGGTTTCCGCTGCACTGAAGCGAGAAATTGTAGGGCTGGGGCCAGGAATCATCCGAGCCGCCGCCTCTGTGATAGAGGTCTTCTGCGCCGAAGTTATGCGCAAGCTCGTGCGTCGGGACGCCGATCGGCATAATGTTTCCGGGCTTATTGTATTCGCCAAGATTGCTGACACGTCCGCCGCCGTTGTTCGATTTGATCCATATGCCGTTGATTACCGTATCTACACCAAGCGACGTTCCGTGAACGGCGAAGTATGATCTCGGCGTTGAGGGATGCTCGTATTTCCCCGTGCTCGAACGGTCGGGGCCTGCGTTCAGAATAAGAATCGCAAGCTCATCCTGCGAGCAGACCTTGTCTCCGTTTGCGTCGTACGCGGAATAGTCTACGTACTCGCCCGCCGCCTCAAGAATCGAAACAATCGTTCTGAAAGCGTCGCCGCTTGCGCAAGGATGCATTTTGTTTATCGTTACGGCGATGACACCGTTCTGAATCTCCTGATTCGGAACGGTCTTTGTGAACTTGGCGGGAACGAACGTCATCTTGCCCATTGTCATTTCTTTGTAATAGGCAGCGACGGAATTGCTTTCGCCGAAGTATTTGTCCCAATGATCCGCTGGAGTTGTCTGAGCCCATTGCTCTCCGTAATAATCCTTTGTCTTATCAGAGAAGAGCTTTGTAGGGTTTGAGGGGTCATAGTCATCTATGCCGTTTCCGTTTGCGTCAAAGCTCGCAATGATAACAAGCAGAGGTACTTCTTTAATAGAGGTACTCTCTTTTTCATCGGCGGCAAATGCCGACGGAGCGATGCACGTAAACGCAAGAATAAGCGTCAATGCACAGCAAACTATGCGAAAAAATTTGTTCATTATGTAAATTCCTTAAAACCTGAAACTTAAATTATTTGGAGAGGTTTGCAACTGCGTCTGCGTAAAGAGTTGCTGCCTGTTCGTTTGTAACGGCTGCGTCATACATATTTGCGCTGACGAGAACGTATGATTTTGCGGGGAAATCGGGTGCGCTCTTCATAGATACGTCAAGACCGAAACCGAGCTGATTTGCGAGCTTGTTATCCTGAATTGCAACAAGTTCTTCCTTGATGGAAGTTGTGCCGGCGAGCTTGCCGTTTACATAAATTCTGAGTTCCTTTGCTGTCTTGTCATAAACGCCGATAACGTGCGTAAGCTCTGTCTGAGACGCCGGAATTTGAGAATCGACTCTCGGGTAAGAACCGCCAACGCCTATGCAGAAATACGGGTTGCCGTTGTCGTCTGCAATGCCTGCACCGCCGCGCTTACCTGCTGTGTTCTCTGTTGCGCATATAACAGCAGCCGCTGCTTTGCCGTATTCATAGTTTACATAGAACGCTTCGTATGAGAAGTCTCTGTTAAAGAATTTCTGACCTGATGCGATTGTGTTTCCGTCGTTGAGAGAACCGACTGCGCCCTGTCCTTCAGCCTTGACGTTGAGAGCGTCAACGGTGTATTCCTTGCCTGCGTGTTTAACCTTTGTTTTCTCAACAGTCGCGCCCTTTTCGAGCTTGAATGTCATATTGCCGGCAGCGTCAACCATTTTTCCGTCTGCAAATGCAACGCTGATAAGAGACTTGAGCGAGGGAACCTCGGGCTGAGCCTCTGTTGTCGTAGCGGGAGCTGTTGTTTCTGTCGGCACTACGACAGCGCCGCGTGTCGTTGTTGTCGCTGCGGGAGTCGTTGTTGCGGGAACCGTTGTCGTTGCCGCAGGAGTCGTTGTTGCAGCGGGGGTTGTTGTTGCAGGAGCCTCTGTTGTCGTCGAGGGAGCCTCTGTTGTCGTCTGATTTGTGTTTCCGCAAGCTACGAAAGCGATCGCGAAAGCACATACAAGTACAAGCGCAAAGATTTTCTTCATTGTTTTGTTCCTCCGAAATATGTTTTAATTATATTGCCGTAAAACGGTCAATAGCTTGTCATTGTCTATTATACACTATACAAATGATGCAATCAAGAGCAATAATGAATAGATTTTTGCGGCTTCATATGTAGTTTTTCACAAAAAAGCCGTCAGTTTTTCAGCGAATGTATCGGCGCAGGGATCTTTCCGCCTCTGGAAATAAACTTTTCCGGGCTTGCGGTATTCACCTTCATTATCGGCGCGTCGCCGAGAAGCCCGCCGAAGGAAACCATATCTCCAACCTTCTTTCCTATCGCCGGAATGACGCGGACAGCCGTCGTCTTTCCGTTTATCATACCGATTGCCGCCTCGTCTGCTATCATTGCGGAGATGACCGCCGCGCTTGTGTCTCCCGGAACGGCTATCATATCAAGCCCGACAGAGCAGACCGCCGTCATTGCTTCCAGCTTTTCAATCGTCAGGCAACCGCTCTTTGCAGCAGCGATCATTCCCTCATCCTCTGAAACGGGAATAAATGCGCCGGAAAGCCCGCCGACGGAGGACGATGCCATAACGCCGCCCTTTTTCACAGCGTCGTTGAGGAGCGCAAGCGCCGCAGTCGTGCCGCAGCAGCCGCAGGTTTCAAGTCCCATAGCTTCAAGCGTTCTCGCAACGGAATCGCCGATTGCCGGTGTCGGCGCAAGAGAAAGGTCGACAATTCCGAAAGGAATTCCGAGCCTGCGGCTCGCTTCCTTTGCAACAAGCTGCCCGACTCTCGTTATCTTGAATGCCGAGCGTTTGACCGTCTCCGAAATTTCGGTGATCGAGGCGTTCGGCATAGCCTTTATCGCAGAACAGACAACTCCCGGACCCGAAACGCCGACATTTATGACGGATTCCCCTTCGCCGACACCGTGAAAAGCGCCTGCCATAAAGGGGTTGTCATCCGGTGCGTTGCAGAAAATGACGAGCTTTGCGCAAGCCATACAACTGTTGTCTGCCGTTTTCTCGGCGGCTTCCTTGACAATTCCGCCCATCATACGGATAGCGTCCATATTTATTCCCGCCTTCGTCGAGCCGACGTTGACAGACGAGCAGACGATTTCGGTCTCAGTAAGAGCGTCGGGAATCGAACGGAGGAAACGCTTGTCGCCGTCTGTTGTGCCCTTCTGGACGAGCGCGCTGTAACCGCCGATGAAGTTTATGCCGACGGCGTGCGCCGCCCTGTCCATCGCCTTTGCCGCAAGGACGAAATCCTCGCTCTTTGTGAGCGAAGCGCCGGCTATGGCTATCGGAGTTACGGAAACACGCTTATTTATAATCGGAATTCCGTATGTCTTTTCGATCTCGTTGCAAACGGGAACGAGTCTTTCCGCCGTTTTCGTTATCTTATCGTAAATCTTGTCTGCAAATATTTTTCCGTCCGACGAGGCGCAACCGAGAAGCGAAACGCCGATGGTAACCGTGCGTATGTCGAGATGGTCGTGCTCTATCATTTTCAGCGTTTCCGCAATATCGTTTCTTTCAATCATTTCAGAAAACCTCCGTCTGATTTATATGCGATGCATCGAGTTGAAAATGTCCTCGTGCATAACTTTTATGACGAGACCGTTTTCTCCGCCAAGGGTTTCCATTTTGTCGACAAATTCCGGGAACGGAACGGAAATCCCATCCGTTTCAACGAGAAGTATCATTGCGAAATACCCGCTCATAACCGTCTGCGATATATCGGCTATATTCGCGCCGAGCTCAACGCACTTTGCCGATACCTTCGCAACTATTCCCTTCGTGTCCTTGCCTGTGACTATAATGACTGCGTTCATTTCTTTTCCCTACCTTTTTATTATTTAACATCGACAGAGAGCGTCTCTCCGTCGGAATCGACCTTGATTTCCTTGTATCCGTTTGCGTAGCCTTCTATCAGCTTTTCCGCCGCCGGATCCTCAACGTTCTTTGTTATGAATCTGCGCATATTTCTCGCACCGAATTTGACGGAATATGATTTCTTTGCGATATATTCGAGCGCCGCCTCCGTCCAGGAAAGCTCAAGCCCGTGTTCCGCAACCGCCTTTTTGAGATCTCCGAGCATTATCGCCGCTATCTTAACGAAATCCTCCTCCGAAAGCGAGCGGAAGGTGATTATCTCGTCGACGCGGTTTATAAACTCCGGACGGAGAAACTCTGAGAGCGCCTTTTCCGTCCGCGCCTCGGAAATCTCCTGCGTTGTTGATCCGAAGCCTGCGTTGTTTTTGCCGGTTGAGCTGCCGGCATTCGTCGTCATAACGATTATGCAGTTGTCAAACTTGACTTCCTTTCCGTGCGCGTCCGTTATTCTTCCGTCGTCAAGAATCTGAAGAAGAATGTTCAGGACATCCGGGTGCGCCTTTTCTATTTCGTCGAAAAGAACTACGGAATACGGCTTGCGACGTATCTTCTCTGTCAGCTGACCTGCGTCGTCATAGCCGACATAGCCGGGAGGCGAACCGATGAGCCTTGAGACGGTGTGCTTTTCCATATATTCTGACATATCAAGCCTTATCAGCGCGTCGGGCGTTGAAAACAGGTCTGCCGCAAGAACCTTGACAAGCTCCGTCTTGCCGACGCCAGTCGGGCCTGCAAAGATGAACGACGCAGGCTTTCTCTTGTAAACAACGCCCGCTCTGCTCCTCTTTATCGCGCGGCAAACGGCGTCAACCGCCGCATCCTGCCCGATAATTCTCGATTTCATTCTATCGGAAAGTCCCGCAAGACGTTCGAATTCGTTTGCCGTTATCGACCCTGCGGGAACTCCCGTCCAGGTTTCGATAACGTCCGCAAGCGCACCGACGTCCAGCTCAACCGTTGCGAGCTGATTTTTGAGCGTTTCGTATTCCTCCTCGTCCTGCATACGCTTCGACTTTATCTTTGCCGCCTTTTCGTAATGCTCGGAGAGGGTCTTTTCGTCCGCATCGGCTGCGGGAGGATTGTTTTCAAGCGCCTCCGCCTCGACTTTCAGCTCCGCAAGCTGCTTTTCAACCTCGGCAACTCTTTCAACGACGGGCGAATTCATCGCGACGTGCGACGCCGCCTCGTCCAGAAGGTCGATCGCCTTATCCGGCAGGAATCTGTCCGTTATATATCTTTCGGAAAGCTCGACAGCCTTGCCGACTATCTCGTCCGAAATATGAATTTTGTGATACGTTTCGTAATAATTCTTTATTCCGGAGAGTATCTTCTTTGCATCTTCTATCGAAGGCTCCTCAACCATTATCGGCTGGAAACGTCTTTCAAGCGCAGTGTCCTTTTCGATATACTTTCTGTATTCGGCAAGCGTCGTTGCGCCGATTATCTGAACCTCGCCCCTCGAAAGCGCGGGTTTCAGAATATTCGCTGCGTTCATACTGCCCTCCGAATCGCCGACACCGACAATGCTATGCACCTCGTCGATAACGAGAATAACGTTTCCGAGCTCCTTGACCTCTTCAATCAGCCCCTTGATACGGCTTTCAAACTGCCCGCGGAACTGCGTTCCGGCGACGAGCGACGTAAGATCGAGGAGGTGAACCTCTTTGTCGCGGAGCTTATACGGGACTGTTCCCGCCGCAATTCTCTGCGCAAGCGCCTCCGCAATCGCCGTTTTACCGACGCCCGCCTCGCCTATCAGACACGGGTTGTTCTTCTGACGACGGGTGAGAATCTGGAGCATCCTAGTCACTTCCTTCTCCCTGCCGATCACCTTATCAAGCTTTCCTTCCCTTGCGTCCGCCGTAAGGTCGCGACAGTACATCGAAAGGAATTTTTTCTGCAGTTTTCTCTTCTCGCCGCTCCCCTTCTGCTGCGACTGTCCCTCGCCCTTCTTTTCGCCGGACGGCTTCGGCGCGGGAAATCCCGGCATTGAACCAAAAAGCTTTTCAAAATCGACAGCCGGTGCGCGTGACGCAGGATCGTCGGGATCGCCGTCGTCGCCCGACGGGAACATCGATCCGATCTCGTTTTCCATATTCTCAAGGTCGTCGTCCGATATGCCCATTTTTTCGAGTATATCGTTTACCTGAGGTATGCCGAGCTCCTTTGCGCATTTGAGGCAAAGACCCTCGTTTTTTGTTTCGCCGTTTTCCATTCTGGTGACGAATACCACAGCCATTCTCTTATGGCATCTTGAACATAATTGCATAGTAACCGTTCCGTTCTCGGCGGATTATGCGCCGCCGACGCATTTGATTTTTTTATTTATTATATAGTAAATTTATCCGCTATCCAGGTAAGAACATTCAATACGAGGGAAACGGGATTTATCTTTAAGAAAAATGTCATCACAGCGCCCTTTGCAAGCGTTTCGGAAAATGTTTCCGGAAACTTTGCGCACAGGAGCGGGAGCGCGGCGCGGGCGAATATATTTGCCAGAAGCCACGTCCAGAACGACCCGCACATAAGTCCGAACAGAAATCCGAGCCCGCCGTTCAGCTGTTTGAGCACGGGCGCCTTTGCGACAAGGTCCAGCAGGAGCACTATCAGCTTCTGCAAAAGAAGCGTTACGACGAATATGATGATGAAGGCTATCGTCGTTGAGATTATGGAAGCTATATAGTTTTTGACAATCGCGGTAGCTTCCGCCGTCGCCGCATCCGTTCCTTTTTCGAAAGCGTTGCTGACTATATAATCAACAACGAACCTGATTTTTTCTCCCAGCGTCATTCCCTCAAGAGAAGGCATCTCCGCATCGCTGACCATTTTTGCAATGAAAGGAATCTTCTTTATATATACAGCGAACTTTGAACAAAAAACATATGCCAGAAGAAACGATATAACATATTCGACAAAACCGGCGACCATCCGTATAAATCCTTTTTTCATTCCGATGAATGCGGATATCGCAATTATAAGCACCATCACCGAAGCAATGATCCAGTCAATCATTTTTTACCCTCCTTTTCTGCGCCGACATCGGCAAGCCTTGTGCCGTATGTATAGCACAGAACAATATCGTTTCTGCCAACGGAAAACATATTGATTGCCCCGCTCTCTATCTCAAGCTCGCTTTCGTCTCCGCCCTTTATATAGAGCTTTCCGTAGCCGAGAAGGTAAATGCGATCCTCATCTGCGCATATCGAGCAGATTTTTTCGTCCGTTGAGAAAGTGTCCTTATTTCTGCCGTCCTCGGAAATAACTGTTACGTTCGTTCCCGAAAAACCGACCTCGCCTCCGGCAATCACCAGCTTTCCCGCCTCAAAGCAGGCATCTGTTATCGCCCTTGAAAAGAGCTCCTCGCCCCTTTTCTCGCCCGAGCGGGAATAAAATCTCGCCGCCCTGTCGGTTACGGATATTATGCCCCCGTCCGAGGAGAAAAAAATGTAATAAGGCGTTTCCCCTCTGTATTTTTCCGAAACGACCATCATATCGTTGCCCGTATTTTTGACGATAAGCTCGCAATAAGGAATGCCGCCTTCGGTTCCGCTTGCGAAAATACCAATGTTCTTCCCGTTTTCCGAAAGCCTGACGGACGAAACGTATTTGTCCGTCGATTTCCAGGTATAAATAAGGGAAAACGCCTTGCTGTAAACAAGCACTGAGGAGCGGACGTTTTTTTCTGAAGTTGCAAGCGCAAATCCTCCGTCAGAGCTTACGTCGATGTCATTTATGGGGTAGTCGAAATTTATCGTGTGTACGGCGGAGAAGGAATTGTATAAAGTTGCGGTGTTTCCTCCCCTTTTGTAAAGAGCGAGATATTTCCCGTCGCTCTCAACGGTATCCGCGCCGAGCGCGTCGGCGGAGAGAAGCGTCTTTCCGGACAAGGAATAGACAGTCAGCTTTCCGTCGCAAAGGGAGACAAGATCCCCTTTGTACATTGAAAATTTCATATCGGGGTTTCCTGTAAACGAGATATCGCTGTAAGACGAAGCATATGAAAAGGGGTTCACCTGAAAATATTTGAAAAAATATCTGAAGTTTTCCGCTTTCAGCTCCCCGCTGCCGAATATCGCCGTAAAGAGTATCATCACCGCGAGGACGACGATGACCGCATATTTTGCGATATGATATTTTGCGGCAAGAGCTGCCCAATAGCTGCCTGCGGACGCTTTCCCGCCCTGCGGCAGCCTTTTTTCATCGCCGTTCAAAACCGTCGCCCTCCTTTTTCGGTTATTTTATAAAGACCTTTCCGAGGTAAAGTCCCTCGGCGGGAGCCGTTCTGCCCGCAAGGGTTCTGTCCTTTGAGTTTATAATTCTTTCAATATCGCAAGGGGCGATTTTCCCCTCCGACACCTCAATCAGCGTTCCGACGGTTATCCTCACCATATTGTAAAGAAAACCGTCCGCCGACATATATATTTTTACCCTGTCTCCGTCTCTTTCGACGCGGCACCCGGTGACCGTGCGCACCGTGTCCGCAATGCTGCTGCCGGAAGCCATAAACGCGGCAAAATCGTGTCTGCCGACAAAATGCTTCGCCGCCTCGTTCATTTTCGAAACGTCCAGCGGATGCGGATAATGATATGCTCTTCCGAGGAGAAACGGATCGCCGACGGGAGAATTCAGAATAAGATATTCATATTCCTTTCCCGTAACGTGCCGGCGAACGGAATATCCGTCATCGACAGTCTCCGCCGCCATAACGGAAATATCCTTCGGCAGGTATGTGTTTATCGCGCGGGGGAGCTTTTCAGCGGGAATATCTGCGCCGCCGTGCTTTTCAAGCGTTGCGTAATATTCTTTTGCGTGAACGCCGCTGTCTGTCCGGCTGCAACCGGTAACGGCGCAGTCAACTCCGAAAAGCGTCTTTCCGGCGTCGCAAAGCCTTCCCTGAACGGTGTCACCGTTCGGTTGAACCTGAAAGCCCGAATACGCCGTTCCGAGATACGATAATTTCAGAAGGTACTTCATATCACCTCACACCGTGTAAAACGGGACGTATTTGTTTATAAGCACAACTCCCGCAATAAACGCTCCGAAGAATATAACGAGGATAAAGTCGTACAGGCGGAGAGTGCGGCGGGTCATTTTTGTTCTGCCGTTTCCGCCTCTGTAACAACGACATTCCATCGCAACCGCAAGCTCGTCTGCCCGGCGGAAAGCCGAGATGAAAAGCGGAACGAGCACAGGCAGAAGCGCCTTTGCCCTCTTTATAAGTCCGCCGCTTGAAAAGTCTGCGCCGCGTGCCTTCTGCGCCGACATTATCTTATCCGTCTCTTCGATCAGCGTCGGAATGAAGCGCAGAGCGATCGTCATCATCATAGAAAATTCGTGAACCGGCAGCTTTATCAGCTTCAGAGGCGAAAGCAGGCTTTCAATCGCATCCGTCAGCGCTATGGGCGAGGTCGTATAAGTCAGAACGACGCCCGTGCCGAGGAGGAGACAGAGAATCCTTATCGCCATATAGAGCGCTGTAAGCAAGCCTCCGAGGTAAACGTTTATCTTCCAGAAGCTGAAAAGCGGCTCAGTACCTTCCGGCGGTGAATACCAAAAAACATTGATGACAGCCGTGATTATAACTACGAATATCAGCGGCTTTATCCCTTTGAGTATGACGGAGAGCCTTATGCCGGACATAGCCGTCATAATGATCGAAACAAGGAGCAGAAGCGCATATGCCGCTCCGCTCTTTGCAAGAAATATCGCAACTATATATGCGATAGTCAGAAGTATTTTTATTCTCGGGTCGGTCTTGTGAAAAATCGAGTTTCCGGGAAAGTACTGCCCGAGCGTTACGTCCTTCAGCATTTTCCCTCACCTCCTAAAAGGCGGAGAATTTCTTTTTCCGCTTTGTCAACGGTATATGCCGAGGTATCGACGTCATATCCCATCGCCTTCAGCTCGCATAGAACCTTCGTCACCTGCGGAACCGTCAGCCCCGTTTTCATAAGCTCATCCGAATGGGAGAATACCTCCTCCGGCGTGCCGGAAAGAAGCACCTTTGAATCGCTCATAACAACGATTTTATCGCAGTATTCCGCAATGTCCTCCATACTGTGGCTTATCATAATTATCGCCGCACCGGTTTTGTCCCTGTATGCTGCGATATTGCCGAGAATCTCCCTCCTGCCCCTCGGGTCAAGACCCGCGGCAGGCTCATCGAGTATCAGAACCTTCGGACGCATAGCAAGTACGCCGGCGATTGCCGCACGGCGCTTCTGCCCGCCGGAAAGCTCAAACGGCGATTTTTCGAGAAGAGCCTCGTCAAGACCGACATCGCGCGCCGCGTCTCTGACTCTTTCGTCGATTTCCTTTTCGGAAAGTCCCATATTCTTCGGTCCGAATGATATATCTTTATAAATTGTTTCATCAAAGAGCTGATACTCGGGATACTGGAACACAAGTCCCGCCGTAAAGCGTACCTGCCGCATTTTCTTCGGCTCTTCCCAGATGTTCTTCCCGCAGACGAATACTTCCCCCGAGGATACGGGCAGAAGCCCGTTTATCAGCTGGGCAACCGTCGATTTTCCCGATCCCGTATGCCCTATTATTCCCGTTATCATACCGCTTTCAAACACGGCTGAAACGTCAGTAACCGCCGCCGATTCAAACGGCGTGCCCTTGCTGTAAGTATAAGATACGTTTTTAAGTTCGGCTGCCGTCATTTTCTGCCTCCCAAAGCGCATTTTATCGCCTCCGCCGCGCTTTGCGGAGTCAAAGCGCGGGTATCGACCTTTATTCCGTCTGCTTTAAGGGCTTTCAGGAGCCTTGTCACCTGCGGGATTTCAAGCCCCGCCTTTTCGATCGTACCCGTCATAGAGAAAACGTCCTCCGGCTTGCCGTCCGCCGTAATGCGACCGTCGTCCAGAACGATAACTCTGTCCGCTTCGGCGGCTTCCTCCATATAATGAGTGATCAGAATGACCGTCGTTCCCCTTGCGGCGAGCTTTTTTATCGTTTCCATAACCTCCGCCCTGCCGATCGGATCGAGCATAGCGGTCGATTCGTCAAAAATGATGACGTCCGGATCAAGTGCGATTATTCCCGCTATTGCGACTCTCTGCTTCTGTCCGCCGGAGAGCTTGTGCGGAGAGTGCTTTTTGTATTCGCTCATACCGACGAGTTCAAGCGCATCGTCAACTCTTTTTCTTATTTCGGACGGTTCGACGCCGAGGTTTTCGGGTCCGAATGCGACATCCTCCTCAACAACCGTTGCAACAAGCTGGTTATCGGGGTTCTGAAACACCATTCCGACTCTGCGACGAAGCTCATAAGCCTCGTCCTCCGTTATTCCGTCCGTATTTTTTCCGAAAAGCACAACCTTCCCCGACGACGGAGAAAGCACAAGGCTGAGCAGCTTTGCAAGCGTGCTCTTTCCAGAGCCGTTGTGTCCAAGAATACAGGTAAAGCTGCCCTGCTCTATTTCAAGATCGACATCGTGCAGGACAGGGACTTTCTTCCCGTCCTCCTCATATGAAAAGCCGAGCTTTTCGGTTCTGATAACTGTTTCTGCCATTTTTCTTTCCCAAGTAACTTATTTTTTGAATGTATATCTTGCGCTCGAACCGCAAGGAAGAAGTCCGCCGGAGGCTTTGACGGGAAGCATAAGCTCGCCGCATTCAAGCTCGCCCTCCGGCAAGACCTGTTTCATAATATAACCTATCGCAGACGAAGAAAGCCCGGTTGTGTAAGAATTCACAAGCACAAACAGCGGGTCCTCCGAAAGGAGATTTGCCGTCAGCCTGATAAAATCGTCAATGCAGTCCTCCAGCTTCCATACCTCGCCCGAAGGTCCTCTGCCATACGACGGAGGATCCATAATGATCCCGTCATACCTGTTTCCGCGACGGATTTCCCTCTCGATGAATTTCCTGCAATCATCGACTATATATCTTATCGGAGCTTCCGCAAGACCGGAGAGCGCCGCATTTTCTTTCGCCTGCGCAACCATCCCCTTCGCCGCGTCAACGTGACAGACGGACGCTCCGGCCATAGCTGCGGAAACAGTCGCCGCGCCCGTATAAGCGAAGAGATTCAGAACCTTTATCGGTCTACCGGCATTTTTTATAAGACCTGAGCAATAGTCCCAGTTTGCCGCCTGCTCCGGGAAAAGCCCCGTATGCTTGAAGCCCATCGGCTTTACCTTGAAGGTCATATCCCCATATGATATGTTCCAGCTCTCCGGAACGTTGCGCTTTGTCCATTCCCCGCCGCCGCCTTTCCGGCTGTAAACGGCGTCCGCCTTGCTCCAGAGGTTGCTCTTTTTCGCATTTTTCCAGATTATCTGCGGATCGGGGCGACGGAGGATGTATTTTCCCCAGCGTTCAAGCCGCTCGCCGTCCGAAGCGTCGATAAGCTCGTATTCTTTCCATTTGTCAGATATAAACATTACGTTCCTCACTCATCAATATCAAGTTTTGTCTGCGCTCCGACGGATTTTATCATCGGTATTCCAAGGTGCTCGTATGCGAGCCTTGTGACGCATCTTCCCCTCGGCGTTCTGTTTATAAAACCGATCTGTATCAGATAAGGTTCGTAAACGTCCTCAAGCGTTATCGCTTCCTCGCCTATCGTTACGGAGAGCGTATCAAGCCCGACGGGGCCGCCGTCATAAAACTTGATGATTGCTTCAAGCATTCTTCTGTCCGTATTGTCAAGGCCCAGCTCGTCTATGTCAAGCATTTTCAGCGCGAGATCAGTCATTTCCTTTGTAACCGTTCCGTCACCCTTTATCTGCGCAAAATCGCGCACGCGGCGGAGCAGTCTGTTCGCTATACGGGGCGTTCCTCTCGATCGCTTTGCAAGCTCTCTTGCGCCGTCATCTGATATGGAAACTCCGAGTATCCCCGCGCTTCTTCTGATGATGTCCGCCAGTTCCTCGTGCGAATAAAGCTCAAGGCGCAGAAGGACGCCGAAACGGTCGCGGAGAGGGGTCGAAAGCTGACCGGCTCTCGTCGTTGCGCCGATGAGGGTGAATCTGTTCAGCGCCATACGCAGGCTTCTCGCCGCAGGCCCTTTGCCGATAATAAAGTCGAGAGCGTAATCCTCCATAGCGGGATAAAGAATTTCTTCAACGTTTCTCGGCAAACGGTGTATCTCGTCTATAAAAAGCACGTCGCCGTCGTTTAAGTTTGTCAGCAGCGCCGCAAGGTCGCCCTGCTTTTCGATTGCGGGACCGGATGTTATTCTTATGTTTACGCCCATCTCGTTTGCGATGATGTTTGCAAGCGTCGTCTTGCCGAGTCCGGGCGGGCCGTAAAGCAGAACGTGGTCAAGAGATTCGCCCCTCTGCTTTGCCGCCTCTATATATATTTTCAGGTTTTCCTTTGCCCTCTCCTGACCGACATAATCTTCAAGAGTTTTCGGTCTCAGCCCGACCTCAATATCCCCGTCCTCGTCGGCATAGCCGGCATTGACTATTCTCGTATCGAGCCCGAAATCGTCCTCGGCTGTATTTCCTATATCGAATTTGTTTATAGCCACGTTGTTATCCCCTCCGAATTACATTTTTGAGCCGATTTTCTTCAGCGCCGCACGCATAAGTTCTTCAAGCGTGTCGCCCTTGCAACCGGCAAGCGCCTTCTGCGCCGCCTGACGCTGATACCCGAGCACCATAAGCGCTTCGAGAGCGTCGTCTCTTATTCCGCCGAGATCCGTCACGCCGACGTCTTCTTCGCCTCCGTCAGCCGTCACCGCCGCGCTGACCTTATCCTTGAGTTCAAGAACGATCCTCGCCGCCGTCTTTGCCCCGATTCCCTGCGCCTTTGCAAGCGTCTTTGTATCTCCGGAGCTTACGGCAACGGCAAATTTCTCAGGCGAAAGGAGCGAAAGTATCGCCATCGCCGCCTTCGGCCCGACGCCGGAAACGGATATCAGAAGCCTGAAAGCCGAGAGCTCCTCCGTATCGTAAAAGCCGAAAAGCTCAACGGCATCTTCCCTGACGGAAAAATGCGTATACAGGCAAACGGTTTTTCCCGTCTGCGTCAGATGAGAAAGCGTATTCATACTGACGGTCAGCTTGTATCCGACGCCGCCGCAATCGACGACTGCGCTCTGCGGGTCGGTCATAACGAGCTCGCCCTTGACGTAATAAAACATAATCTATCCCCTTTTTCAAACGAGTTTTTTCTTTTTGCCGTTATAAAACTGCTGTATCTTCGAGCCGCCGCAATGCGCGTGACATATGGCAAGTGCGAGCGCGTCCGCAGCGTCGTCCGGCTTTGGTATCTTCGGAAGTCCGAGGATTATCTTGACCATCTCCTGCACCTGCTTCTTCTCCGCTCTGCCGTAGCCCGTCACAGCCATTTTGACCTGTATCGGCGTGTATTCGGCAATGTTTAAGTTGTTTTTTCTCGCCGCAAGAAGGATAACCCCTCTCGCCTCGGCGACGGCAATCGCCGTTTTCTGGTTTGTATTGAAGAACAGCTCCTCTATCGACATTTCCGTCGGCGAATACATCTTTATCAGCTCGCAGAGGTCGTCATATACAATTTCAAGCCGGTTTTCAACGTCAATTCCCGCCGGAGTTTCTATCGCGCCGGTCGCAACCGTGCGGAATCTGCCGTTTTCGTATTGTATGACCCCGTAGCCGACAGTTGCTATCCCCGGGTCAATTCCGAGTATCGTCATATCTCCTCCGCCTTTATTTCCGTATAAATCCCGACAGCCGAAAACTGCGGATATTCGAGTTTCAGAGCGCATATCAGCCCCGCAAGGTCGCAGTTGTCAATGCAGAGCGAAATATCAAACGAGTTTTCCCTGCCCGCCGCCGAAACCGGAATGAGATCGGCGCGACGGAGGAAAGCTCCGAAATATTTCCCGCAGAAAAGAAGATCGGAAAGCCCGTCCGGGCTGTCAAGCGTCAACCGGATATGAAGAATTTTCTCGCCCTTCGCCTTTATGCTTCCCAGCGACCTTGAACAAAGCGCAAATTTCGTATATCCCTCTCCGTCCGGCGAGGCAACGTCGCAAAGCATAACTATATAAAGCCCGTATCTTTCAAAAGTTCCGTAAAGCCCGGCAAGTCTGCCGTCCGACGAGTTTTCAACAGGGATGAGCCCGTATTCCGTCGCGCCCGAATAAACGGAACGGCAAACGTCCGCAAAGCTCTCCTCCCCGAAGGGCATAACGCCTCCGGGAATATATTTTGCAAATCTGGAAAACGCTTCGTTTGCCTGTCTGCTCCGCATAAACGCAATCTTTTTTTCACCTGCCGCAGGCGGCGCGGTCTGCTCTCCGTCGGAAAGCCAGCGCAAAGCGTCGTCCTCCGTATATTTTCTTCCGTCAAAGCGGGAGATCGCCTTGCAGAAATAGAACCTGTCACAAGCGGAAATCACGTCCGATACGATTTTCTCTTCATCCGCATTTGCCTCCCCGAGAGAAACTCTGCCGGCAAGCACGCGCTTTCCGCCTTCATATATCTCCCTCGCCTCGTCTGAGGAGCAGACAGCCGTCATAACGTCATCTCCGAAGAAAGCGAGCATCTCCCTGCAAACAAAATGCGCAAGCTCGGATATTCTCGCCATACGCTTTTCCGCCGAAAGGAGCACGGCGCAGGTGTTATTTTCAATGCAACCCGAAAGTATTCCGCGTTCCTTTGCCGTATCTTTCATACCGTTTTCTCCCTTCCGCCGCGGCAAAATGCCACACCTGCCTATTTTACTAAATAATTATAGCACAATATTATTAACAATACAAGAACATATTGCAAATTGAATTCTAAACTTTTTTCTCCCCTCCGCAACATTTTTGTTTACATTTCCGACTTTTTGCGGTATTATTGTCTTGTAAACCAAAAGCGGAGGAAAAAACCTTGAAAATCGGAAACACCGAGATCGGTCGCGTTATGCTTGCGCCTATGGCGGGAGCGGCGGACACGGCGTTCAGAATGATCTGCGCGCGCCACGGTTGCGGCTATGCTGTAACGGAGATGATATCTGCCAAAGCCGTAACATACGGAGACAAAAAAACATCGCAGCTTGCGACGATAACAAAAGAAGAAGCGCCGACAGCCTGCCAGATATTCGGTCACGAGCCGGACGTTATGGCAAAGGCTTGCGGAATGCTCCTCGAAGAATATTCGAAAGGCGACGTTATGCCCGTCGCAATAGACATAAATATGGGCTGCCCGGTTCCGAAGATAGTCAAAAACGGCGAAGGCAGCGCGCTTATGCGCAATCTTCCCCTCGCGGGAGAAATAATCGGAGCCGTTGTAAAGAGCGCAGGCGACGTTCCGGTGACGGTAAAGATGAGGCTCGGCTGGGATATGAGCAGCATTTGCGTAACCGACCTTGCAAAACTCGCTGAGGATAAGGGCGCGGCAGCGATCTGCGTTCACGCGCGGACCCGCTCTCAGATGTACGCCCCTTCAGCCGATTGGAGCTACATAAAAAAGGTCAAGGAGGCCGTTTCGATACCCGTCATCGGCAACGGAGACGTTTTTTCGGGCGCAGACGCAAAGCGTATGATTGACGCAACCGGCTGTGATGCGGTTGCGATCGCAAGGGGCGCAATGGGCAACCCCTGGATATTCGAAGAAACAAACGCCATCCTCGGAGGAAAAGTCTTTTCCCCCGTGTCGCCGACGCAGAAAATTCAGGGCGCGATCGATCATCTCGACCTGCTCATAAAGCTCAAAGGCGAGGCAAGAGCCGTTCCGGAAAGCCGGGCACATATGGATAAATACACAAAGGGACTTTACGGCGCGCCGAGAATAAGAAACGCCGTCAACCTTGCCGAATCGGCAGAGGAGATAAAAGCTCTTCTCCGCTCGCTTCTCGGCTGATATGAAGGACAGCTCGATCCGCCGCGTAATCTTCGATTATCTCGAAGAAAATTACGGCAAAATCAGAATATTTGAGGAAAGCCCGATCAGAAATTCCCGTTGCGACTTCTTCGCCGTCACGGACAGGCTCACGGGCTACGAGATAAAAAGCGATGCCGATTCATACGAGCGTCTCGCCCGCCAGATACAGGATTACGACGCCTTCTTTGACGAAAATTATGTAGTCGTAGGCAAGACGCATCGCGCACACGTCGCAAAAAAGATTCCCCCGTACTGGGGCATAATCTGCATAACGGACGAGGAAGAAGGCTTTCTCGTCGAGACCGTCCGCCAAGCGGAGAAAAACCCGAAGATGAAAAGAAAAAATCAACTGCTCAAGCTCTGGAACAGCGAGATAACCTCAATAGCAAAGCGCAGAGGATGCCGAGTCTATATGGGAAAATCAAAAAGCTTCCGCGCCGGCGAGCTTGTCAAAAAAATCGATGATGACACGCTTCGGAACGAAATATGTTCCGAGCTTTTTGAGCGGGATTACAGGCTTTCGGAGGACTGATATGAATTTTGAAACACCGAAAAAGATAGTGTTCTTCGGCGACAGCGTTACGGAGGGCTGCTTTGAGCTTTACCCCGCAAGCTACGGTTTCGATACCGTCCGCCGTCCGGAAAAGGCGTATCCTTCCCTCGTGACAGAGGCTCTCAAAAGAAAATACGGAAACAATGTCATCGCAATAAATGCCGGGAAAAGCGGCGACAACGCAAAAAAGGGGCTTGCGCGTATTGAAGCCGATGTGCTTTCTCAGAAGCCCGACATCGTGACGGTCGCCTTCGGTCTGAACGACATTTTCCGTCCTGCGGAATTTGAAAGAAATTACGAAGAAATTCTCCGTAAAATTTCTTCGTCCGGAGCCGAGGCAATCGTCATAACGCCGAATATGCTCTGCACGTATATTCATCCGGAAATCCTGCCGGAAGCGGCAAAGGTTGCCGCCTCCGCCGTAAGAGCCCAGACGGACGGCACTCTCGAATCGATATGTAACGTATCGATTTCACTCGCCAAAAAGTACGGTTTTTCGGTCTGTAATGCATATTTATACTGGAAAAATTTATATTTGCAAGGCAGAGACACAACCGTCCTGCTCTCAAACTTCATAAATCATCCCTGCCCGCAGATGCATTCGGAAGCCGCGCGGCTGCTTCTGGAAACATTTGAAAGCATATAGAAAAACGGAGAGAAGATTCATTTCTTCTCTCCGTTTCTTTCTTCGGCATCCATAAGCAGAACCCCGCCGACAGAAATCGCAAGCCCCATCGCCTCGCTTTCAAGCATAACGCCGAGTTCGTAAGCGCCCAGCTCTGTTATCCCGTATTTTTTAAGTACGACGCAAGCTAGTATGTAAAGTCCGTACAATATGACCGGCAGCCCCGCAAAAAGCAATAATCTCCTCGTCGTTTTACCCATCTTCGCCGAAGTTCCAAGCGACTTATCCATAATACGATCCTCCCCCGTATCCTATCCGATAATATAGTATCACAAGCGATCCGAAAAGTCATCAATCGATTTTTACCGCATTTTCTTTGATATTCCTCCGGAGCAATTTTATTCATAACTTTGCATTATTATAATTTTTTCGACACGTCTCGACAAACAAGCCCATAATTGCCGCGTGAGGATTGGGGTGAGTTTGCGTTTTTTGTCGTATTATGTCGAATAGATACGAGAGAACAGGAAACTTTCTTCTTTGAAAGTTATTTATTGCGTGCTATAATGTCGCCGACAAATTTTTCAAGGAGGCATTTATGAAAAATTTTTGCGAAAACATCATTTTGTCAAAATTTCTTTTATCGGAGGGCTCGGAATATCGTTACAGGGTTATAAAAACGCCTTGCGAAAAAGGCAGCCATTATTCCCTTTTCGTTTCAACCGAGACAGGCAACGAATATGACGAATGCTTTGTATTTTCCGTATCGACAAAAGAAGAAACAGCCGCCCGCATCTGCGAGTATCTCGCCGGTGAGACGGTAAGCGCTTTGCACGTAGAGGAGATTCTTTCCGACCTTCTCGGAGAAGATTCCGCCCCGACCGCACTCGGCGCGATCTGATTTTTTCGCTTTTTCCTTTATGCTTACCACATTTACTTTTCAAGAAATGATTTACATTTGCGTTTTTATGTGATATAATATGCATATCATCATATTTTGGAGGTGTGTTTCGTTTTGAAATGCCCTATTTGCGGTTACACGGAAAGTAAAGTGATAGATTCCCGCCCGTCCGAGGAGGGGTCAAGCATACGCAGGCGCAGAGAATGCCTTTCCTGCCAGAATCGTTTTACAACGTATGAAAAGATCGAAACTCTCCCGCTTCTCGTTGTCAAGAAGGACAAAACGCGAGAGTTATTCGATAAAAACAAGCTCCTTTCAGGTATAATAAAAGCGTGTCATAAGCGTCCGGTCACGATGGAGCAGATGGAAGAGGTTGCAACCGAGATCGAAGCGGAGCTTCAGAACTCTCTTTCAAGAGAGATCTCAAGCCAGAGCATCGGCGTTCTCGTAATGGATAAGCTGAAAAGTCTCGATCCCGTTGCATACGTCAGATTCGCTTCCGTATATCGGGAATTCAAGGATCTTGACACGTTTATGCGTGAGCTTGAACAGCTTCGCGGACAAAATCAGCAATGATACAAGGAGATATCACGGATATGGTAAGCATAAGAGAAGAAGCATCATACAAGAACTACGGGAAATGCCTTTCGATTTCAAACGGTCTGATCGAAATGCTCATAACGGTTGATGTCGGGCCGAGAATAATCAGATGCTCGCATATGGGAAAAGAAAACCTTATGTTCGAGGACATCGGAAGAACCCTGACACACGACGTTTCCTCCCTCTACGGCGAGGGAAAGACCTGGAATATCTATGGGGGACACAGGCTCTGGTTCAGCCCGGAGACGTTCCCCGCAACATACTATCCGGACAACGAAAAGGTCGTTTATACGACAAACTCTCACGGCGCGGAATTCATCCCCAAACAGCAGGATGAAACCGGACTTCAGCTCTCCGTTTCCGTCGAAATGGATGATAACGAACCAAAGCTCTCCGTTACTCATACGATCACAAACGCCGGAAAAGCCCGTCTCACAGGCTCCGCCTGGGCGCTTTCCGTTCTCGATGCGGGCGGAATTGCAATAGTCCCTCTTTCAAAAAAGCAAACGGGACTCCTCCCCTCCCGGAATATAGTTCTCTGGGATTACACGGATATGACAGACGACCGCCTTCTCTTCGGGAAGGACGCAGTTGCCGTCCGCCAGGACTCATCGAAACGGAATCCGCTGAAAATCGGCATAGGACAGGCAACAGGAAAAATCGCATATATAAATCACGGTCAGGCGCTCATAAAAGAATACGATGCTGACGACTCCGCCGCATATCCAGATTTCGGAGCGTCAACGGAAATATACACCTGCCCGTCGTTTAGCGAGGCGGAAACCCTCTCCCCGCTTATGACAATCGGAGGAGGGGAAAAAATCGTGCATACGGAAAGGTGGACACTTGTTGACAACGTAGCGTCGCCCGAATTTACAGGCGAAGCAGTCGCCGCTCTTGCGGAAAAACTGTTCTGAAATAAAACCCGTCCGCAACAAATAACTACGGAGGATGATTTTATGAAAAAACGTTTCAAAGCATTTGCCCTTGCGGCTATGATCGTTTTCACCCTTGTCGCAGCCGCTGTCTGCGTTTCGGCGGACACGGGACCCAAGCCCTCGATAACAATCAAAACAAACGGCACCGTCGGAGAGAAGTATTATCTTGACCTTCTCATAGAATGTGACAACGGATACCCGAACCTGAAGGACGCGGAAATTGCCGAGCTCGATCCGGAGATGTTCAAAACGCTCAGCGAATATACGGATGAAGGATGGTATCCCGCAATCGCGCACGGTACCCCCGCCCCGCTTTTCGGAACGGTCGTTCCGGAGGATGATGGAACAAGCCGTTTCAGTTATTTCGGCACTCCGGACAGGTTCAAGGTCATAATCGTAACGGAGAGCGGAACTGTCAAGGTTTCGGATGTCGTCGAAAAAAGCGTGTATCAGCAGGTTTTCTCGCTTGATTTTGCGGATATGACCGTCAAAACGAGCCAAAGCGCCGCAAAGAGCTATCTCATTCAGTTCGCCTCAACCTTTGTCCCGACTCTTATAATCGAATTTTTGCTTCTCTTTGCATTCGGGCTCTCTCCGAAAAAATATTGGTGGGCGATAATTGCGGTAAACCTTGCAACGCAGCTGTTTTTGACATCGGTCCTCGCCTGCAACCCGGGCATTCTGTACAGCGGCTTTATCTTCTTCTTTGTAATGCTTGAGCTGGTGGTTATGCTTATAGAAGTTGCGGCTTACCTCGTAATAATGAAAAAAGAAAGGCTATGGAAACGCATTGTCTATGCAGTGACGGCGAACGTCGCCTCCGCAGTAGTCGGAGGAATCCTGCTGACAATCGCTGGTTCTTACATCTGATATGGAACTTGCAACAACATTACTTAAAAAGCAAATACGCCTTCTCCGCCCGATAACAAATTCCTGCCCCGTCGGTATAACGCGCGCCGCGCAGGATAAAATGGGCGAGCTTATGCTCCGCCCCTATGACGGAGAGGTAACGGAAAAGGAAATCGATTTCGGGGATTTCAAATCGATGCTCATAACGCCGAACGGCTCAAAAGCCGACGGAATCGTGCTGTATCTGCACGGCGGCGGATACGTGACAGGAGGGCTGAAATACTGCAAAGGCTTCGGCTCTGTTGTCGCTGCAAAAACGGGGGTTCCCGTTCTCTGCGTCGCATACAGGCTTGCGCCGGAGTATCCTTATCCCGCAGCCCTTGACGACGCTCTGCGGGCGTACGAATACCTGCTTTCCCTCGGCTATACACCGGATAAGATCGCTTTCTGCGGCGAGTCTGCCGGCGGCGGACTTTGTTTTTCGCTTGCCGTAAAGCTCCGCGAGCTCGGAAAAAGCCAACCGGGGGGCATAGTTGCAATCTCGCCCTGGACAGACCTGACGCTCTCCGGCGCATCGCATGCGTCGAATGCCGAAAACGATCCCTCGCTTACAACCGCCCGTCTCCGCGAGCAGGCGGATATGTACTCTTCCGACTGTACCGACCCATATGTCTCTCCCCTCTTTGCAGACCTTTCGGGGCTTGCTCCGTCAAAGATATACGTCGGCTCGGATGAGATTCTGCTCGATGATTCGGTCAATATGTATAACAAACTCATAGAGAGCGGCTGTTCGTCCTCCCTTGTGATAAGAGAGGATATGTGGCACGCATATATGCTTTTCGGTGTAAAAGAAGCCGAAGCGGACCTGCGCGAGGCCTGCGGCTTTATTTCGGAGGTCACCCGTGGCGTACAGTAAGCCGAACTGGCTCCGTCTTGACAATGCGGGAAAGATATATCCCGCAGCCCGCAGAAGAAACTGGAGCAATGTTTTCAGAGTTGCGGCAACTATGAAAGACGAGGTCGATCCGAAGATATTGTCCTCTGCGCTTGAAGTAACCGCTGCGCGTTTCCCGTCCGTAGCCGTAAGGCTGCGGAGGGGCTTCTTCTGGTACTATCTCGAAGAGATTGACAACGTTCCCGCCGTTATGCGGGATACGCCCTTTCCCTGTCGCAGAATGATGCCGAAGGAGGCACGCACCTGCGCCTTCCGCGTGCTCTATTATAAAAACCGCATCGCCGTCGAATTCTTTCACGCACTTACGGACGGATCCGGCGCTATGATCTTTCTCAAGACGCTCGTTGCGGAATATGCCGAGCAGCGCTACGGGATAACCGTTCCGCCCGAATGCGGAATTCTTTCAAGGAAAGAGGACCCATCCCCGGAAGAGATTGAGGATAGCTTCCTCCGCTACGAGGGAAATTTCGTAGCTTCCAGAAAGGAAGAGCCGGCATATCATCTCAAGGGTGAAAAGGAGCCGGACGGCTATCTGAATATAACAACCGGCATAGCGGACGTCGATCAGGTTATGGCTCAGGCAAAGCGCTACAACGCAACCCTGACAAACTATCTTGCCGCGCTTATGGTTATGTGCGTTGCCGATATTCAGAGGGAAGAAACAAAAAATCCGGCGAAGCAGAAGCCTGTAAAGGTTCTCGTGCCGGTAAACCTGCGCAAGCACTTCCCTTCAAAAACTCTGCGCAACTTTGCAATGTATGTAAATGTCGGTATAGACCCGAGAATGGGCGAATACACGATGAAAGAAACCGTTGAGGCTATCCGTCATCAGATGGGCTTGAAAATAACGAAGAAAGAGCTTCAGGCTGTGTTTACGGCGAACGTCAAGCCCGAGAAATCAATATTTCTGAAGATAGTTCCTCTGACTATAAAGAACCTCGTTCTGAAAGCCGTCTATAACAGCGTCGGCGAAAAATTTTCGTGTATGAACATTTCAAACCTCGGCAATCAGGAGCTTCCGGAGGTTCTTTCGGAATATGTCGAAAGTCTTGAATTTGTCCTCGGAATACTTGCAGACACGGCTTATAACTGCTCCGTCATATCGTACAAAGGCAAGCTCCGCTTTACATTTACAAGCAACATCTGCGATAAAGAGCTTGAAAGAAGATTTTTCACCTCGCTCGTAAAAAGCGGGGTCCATATCAAAATAGAAAATACCGAAAAAGAGGAGGCGGAAGACTGATGTCGTACTGCGTAAATTGCGGTGTTGAGCTTGAAAAAGGGGCGAAAAAATGTCCCCTCTGCGGCACCGAAGTAATAAATCCGAATGAAATAAACGAGGAGCGCATTCATTCATACCCCGTTTATTCGCCGACGCCGAAGGCAAAGATAAAGAAGAGCACGGTTGTCTCGCTGATAACGCTGATCCTGCTCTTGCCGGACTTTCTGACAACTCTCTGCGACTATTCGATAAACCATTCGATCACCTGGTCGGCGTATGTAATGGCGTCGCTCCTTTGCGTATATCTTTTTATCGTCTTTCCGATACTTTTCAGCAAGCACAGTGCCACCTGCACCGTTCTTATGGCGGCGGACATTCTTGGCTTTCTTCTGTTTATAGAGCGTAAGACAAACGGCACTTGGTTTTTGTCCTTCGCTCTTCCGATAGTAACCGTGATCGCCGTTTTCATCGCGATAATGACGTTACTCGGAAAGGAAAAGAAAATTTCCCCGCTCACCTCCGTTTCTATATCAATGATATTTGCAGGGCTTTTCTGTCTTCTCGTTGAGTTTCTCATAAACATAACTTTCAAGGTCCGTACAAACCTCGCCTGGTCATTCTATCCCGCAGTAACCTTTGTTCTTCTTGCAATCGCAATGTTCCTCATCGGCAAGAACAAAGCTCTCTGCGAAAAGCTCGAGAAAAAATTCTTTATATGAAAATTTCCGCAAAAATGCCCGACTTCCGTCGGGCGTTTTTCTTTCCGGCAACGAATTTTTTATTGACTAAGCATTTTGATTATGGTATTATAAATATGATATACAGAAAAAAGGAGGCGATTTTTTGATAAAAGCTCTCAGAAAAAAGCTCGGCGAAGCGTTGACCTCTGTTCTCCCCGTAACAGCCATTGTATTCATTCTCAACCTGACGCCGCTTGTCGAGTTCTCGAAAAAGGAACTGATCGTGTTCCTCGTGTCATCGCTGCTGCTCATACTCGGAATTGCGCTTTTCAACCTCGGCGCGGATCTTGCGATGACCCCTATGGGAGAGCATATCGGCATAGGTCTGACAAAAACAAAGAAGCTCTCTCTGCTCCTCATCGTTTGCTTTGCGATGGGCGTACTTATAACAATCGCGGAACCAGACCTGACGGTTCTCGCGTCCCAGGTAAAGGATATAATCAACCCGACTGTGCTGACGGTCTCTGTCGGAGTCGGCGTCGGAATATTTCTGCTGATCTCTGTGCTGAAAATAGTGTTCCGCAAGCAACTGTCATCTCTTCTGATGTTCTTCTATATGGTGCTGTTTGCGCTCGCATCGCTCGTCGTCATAAACGGCAAAGCGGATTTTCTCTCGCTCGCCTTTGACTCCGGCGGCGTAACAACCGGTCCCATAACAGTCCCGTTCATAATGGCGCTCGGCGTCGGCATTGCGCTTACGCTCGGCGGCAGAAACGTTGAAGAAAACAGCTTCGGTCTGATTGCTATGTGTTCCGTCGGACCCGTGCTTGCCGTAACGGCGCTCGGAATATTCGCAAAGGGCGATGTTTCATACAAGCTCCCCGATTATTCGATAGAGTCTCATCTCGGAAAGAATTTCCTTCCGGCGCTCGGCTCCGTTGCAAAAGAAGTATTGATAGCGATCGGGCTGATCTCGGCATTTTTCTTTATTCTTCAGATCATATTCCTCAAGCTGCCGAAAAGAAAGCTCTTCCAGATCCTCGTAGGCATAGCGTATACGGTCATCGGGCTTGTTGTCTTTTTGACGGCGGTGAACGTCGGATTTATGCCAATAGGCTACAAAATGGGCACAGAGCTTGCGGAAAATGCGCCTTGGATCATAGTTGTTTTTGGGTTTATCCTCGGAACGGTCGTCGTTCTTGCAGAGCCTGCAGTCCACGTCCTCAACAAACAGGTTGAAGAGGTCACGGGAGGAACCGTCAGCAAAACGTCGATGATGATCGCTCTTTCTGTCGGCGTCGGAATATCGATAGCCCTTTCGATGCTCAGAATAATTTTTGATTTCAGCATTCTTTATTATCTCATCCCCGGCTATTTCATCTCGCTCGGACTTTCGTTCTTCGTCCCCGGACTTTATACGGCAATCGCATTTGACTCCGGCGGCGTTGCCAGCGGTCCTCTCACCTCCAGCTTCATCCTTCCGTTTGCCGTTGGAATTTGCTTTGCGCTCGGCGGAGAAGAAAAGATAATGGCAAACGCCTTCGGCGTTGTTGCTATGGTTGCAATGACCCCCCTCATAACGATTCAGCTCCTCGGCTTCAAAGCGGTCGTAACAAGAAAAGTTAAACAGAAGATTGCAATGAAGCGTATTCTTGAAGCGGACGATGAGCAAATCATCAACTTTATGTAAGGAGGCTTTTACAATGGACGCAAAAGAAAACTCAAAGAAAAAACAGCTCGCCCCTCCTAAGCTGAAGCTCCTTTTCACAATAGTGAACCGCGAAAAAACAGAGCTTTACACAGCACTCATTCAAGGCTTCAACGTCAATATGCAGCTTTCAACAGCCGCAAGAGGAACGGCAAGCCGCGAAATAATGCAGATGCTCGGGCTTTCGGATAAGAACAAGTCGCTTATCGTCAGCGTGATCAGAGAGGACACGGAGGATATGCTTCTGCGCTTTCTTGACGAAAAATTTCATACGATAAAGAACGGCAAAGGCATAGCGTTTACGGTGTCAATGTCAAGCGTTATCGGGGTTGCGGTCTATCGCTTCCTCGGCAACTATAACGAAGGGAGAATGTGAAATGGATGTACTTACAAACTGTCAGGCAATAATGTGCGTTGTAAACGCAGGCTTCGGCGACGCCGTAATGGATGCGGCAAAGGAGTTCGGAGCGAGAGGCGGCACGGTCATTCACGCAAGAGGAACGGCAAATTCCGAGGCTGAAAAGCTCTTCGGAATCACAATTCAACCGGAAAAGGAGATCGTCGTCATTCTTGTCAGAAACGAAATAAGGGACAGCATTATGCACGCAGTATATCAGAAAGTCGGTCTTGATACGGATGGTCAGGGCATTGCATTTTCGATCCCCGTCGATAAGGTGATAGGCATCTCGCCGGTCAAGGACAAAAAAGACTGAACAACGCAAAAAACGCGCCGCACGGCGCGTTTTTTTATTTCCCGATCAGTTGGCTTTCTCCTCCGCCGTAAAACGAAGCGAGAAAGCGTTTGAGACGCTCGTTTTCCGTATTCGAGAACAGTTCGTCCGGCGTTCCCTCTGCGGATATGAGCCCGTCGCTTACGAATATTATCCTGTCCGAAACGTCCCTTGCGAAATTCATCTCGTGCGTAACTATAACCATCGTCATCTTCTCCGAGGCAAGGTCCTTTATCACCTTCAGTATGCCTGACGTAAGCTCAGGATCGAGAGCGGAGGTCGGCTCGTCAAAGAAAAGTATTTCAGGCTTGCATATCAGCGCCCGCGCAATAGATACGCGCTGCTGCTGTCCGCCGGAGAGCCGGCAGGGGTATTCGTCGGCTTTGTCCGCAAGCCCCATCTTCGAAAGAAGCGCCATCGCCTCTTCTTCCGCTTGCGCCTTCGGCATTTTCATTACGGCTATCGGCGCGGCTGTTATATTTTTGAGAACGGTCATATGCGGAAAAAGGTTGAAGTTCTGAAAAACCAGCCCGAAATAAGAGCGTATCTGCGCAAGCTCTGCCTTCGGCGCATATATAACCTTCCCCGCCTCGTCTGTCCAAGCCATTTTTTGCCCTTTGTAAGAGATTGATCCGGAGGAGATTTTTTCAAGCATCGTTGCACAACGGAGCAGGGTTGATTTTCCGCTTCCGGATGAACCGATGATCGAAACAACTTCGCCCTTTTTCACGGAAAGCGACACGCCGGAGAGCACTCCAAGCCCATCGAAATCTTTTTTCAGATTCTTTATTTCAAGTATTTCGTCCATCTTATTTCACCTCGTAATACCCGAAGGCCTTCTCCGCCTTCTCCATACCGAAAGCAACCGCATAGTTGAAAATGTAATACAGTATTCCCGCAAAGATATAAGGCAGCATCGACGTTTCCGCCGCTGCGATCTGCTTTGCGCGCGTGAACATTTCAATCACGCCGATCGTGAACGCAAGCGACGTATCCTTGACAAGGGTGATCGTTTCGTTTGTGATAGACGGGAGCACTCTTTTTATCACCTGCGGAAGAATAATCATTGAAAAGGTCTTCCCTTTGCCAAAGCCGAGCAGCCTTGCCGCCTCGTATTGCCCCTGCGGGATCGACTCGATACCGCTGCGGTATATCTCCGCAAAATATGCCGCATAGTTTATTACGAAAGCGATGAGAACGGCGTAAATGTCATAAGCGTCGCTCAGCTTCGCTCTGAAAATAAAATACGGTCCGTACCTGACAACAAGCAACTGAAGCATCAGCGGCGTGCCGCGCATAATCGATATATAGACCTTTGTTATTCCCCGCAAAACGGGATTTTTGGACATTCTGCAAAACGCAATCCCCATTCCGAGCGGAAGCGAAAGGATAAGCGTTGCAAAGAATATTATCGCCGTCATTCCCATACCGGAGAGAAGGAGCTTGAGCATCGTAAATACGTTCATAATCGTTTCTCCGCAAACACAAGTGAAGGAGCCGCACGCATCGGCTCCGACACTTCAGGATTTTATAATGTTTTTCTGATTTTCAGTTCCATTTGATTGCGCCGTCTATTCCAAACTTCCCGGCAAGCTTATCGTATGTTCCGTCCGACATAATTTCGGAAAGCGTCTTTGAAACGGCGTCGCAAAGCTCCGTATTTCCGAGCGCAAAGCCTATTCCGTATTGCTCGGAAGCAAGAATTGTATCGAGCTGTTTATAGCCCTCGCCTCTTGAAGAAATCTGATATTTCGCAACGCCTATATCCATTGCGATGGCGTCAACCGCGCCGCTTTCGAGAGCAAGGAACGCAGCGTTGTAATCACCGTATTCCTTGAGCTTTGCGAAAGTGGCGGCAAGAGCAACCATTTCAGCATTTTCCTTGTCTGTAAGTATTGAAAGCGCGGACGAATCAGACTGAACGGCAACCGTCTTTCCGGCAAGGTCGGAAAGAGAGCTTATGCCGCTGTCGCTCTTTACAACAACAACCTGGCTGTTGTCAACGTAAGCCTTCGTCCAGGTGTATTTGTCTTCCCTGCCGTTCATCGTAAATCCGTTCCAGATGCAGTCTATCGTGCCGGAAGAAAGGAGCGAATCCTTTGCGTTCCAATCGATCGGCTTGAGCTTTATATCCCAGCCGTTTCTCTTTGCAACTTCCCTTGCAAGCTCTATATCAAAGCCCGTATATTCGCCGTTTTCGTCAATATATCCGTAGGGCGGGAAGTCCGCGTCAAAACCGACAACAAACGACTTCTTCCCTCCGCAGGAGACAAGCGCGATACATATTATTGCGGCGGCAAATACGAGCGCCGTTATCTTCAGAATTGTTTTTTTCATTTTCGTGCTCCTTTGATTTCATCGTTTTATCACTTTAATTTGATAAAGTGATGATGTAATGTTATCACAAAGCGTTCTGTTTGTCAATACTTTTTGTAATATTTTGCGACAATTGTCGATTTTCACTTGAAAAAAATCCGAAAGCGGCGTACAATAGTATAAAATCACAATAGGAGAACATATCAAAAAATGAAAAAAATCAAAAAAGCGGGACTCGTCCTTCTCGCAGCGGCACTTTTCTTTCTTGCCTGCGCGGAAGGCGGCATCTATGCCCTGTCCGTCAATACGGGCGATACCGTAAACGAAAACGCAAAAAACATCCTGTATCTTCCCGGAAGCACGGACATAACGAAGGTTCAGTTCAATATCGAGGCTTCGAAGATCGTCATCGGGGAAAAATCCCTCGATTTTGACAGCGGCAGCACATACGATATTTCCGGAGCGGAAAAAACAGACTCAAGCGGGCTGAAATATTACTCTCTCAATTTCAAGACTTCTTCGGGCTTGCAGAGCTATCGTATCTACATCCTCTCGCAGCTTCCCTCCGTCTATGTCACAACCTCGGAAGATCTCTCGTATATTCATCAGAGCAAAGAAAACAGAGACAAAAACTCGCTTATAAAGATATGCGACGCTGCGGGCGAGAGCGTATACAGCGACAGCGAGAACGATACCGTTTCCGAGATAAAAATAAGAGGCAACGCAACGGCGGGATATGAAAAAAAGCCTTATCAGATAAAGCTCGGAAAAAAGACGGACCTCTTCGGTATGGGCAAGGCAAAGACCTGGATTCTGCTGGCAAACTATATAGACTCCTCTTTTATAAGAAATTCAGTTACATATGAGCTCGCCGGCAGACTCGGCTTCGACTTCACTCCGGAGACAAAGCAGGTCAATCTTTATATAAACGGTCAGTATATGGGCTTATACTGCCTTACGGAAAAGGTTCAGATAAACAAGGAAAGAATTGATATAACGAATCTTGAGGACGCAACGGACGAGCTGAATCCGAATTCGGCTGAAGGCAGGGTCGTAACCGTTTCCGGCGGCGATTTCATAAAAAATTCCGCAGTCGCCTGGTATTCGTATGTCGCAGGGATGAAAAATCCGGAAGATATAACAGGCGGCTATCTCGTTGAGCTCGACTGCCTTTATGCCAACAAAGAGCGTTGCAAATTCGCAACGAAACACGGAAACACATACGTTGTAAAGTCGCCCGAAAACGCTTCGAAGGAGCAGGTTGAGTACATCGCAAAGCTGATGGGCGATATGGAGGACGCAATATATTCCGATACGGGTCGCAACTATCTCGGAAAGCACTATTCCGAATACTGTGATGCGGAATCTATGCTCAAGGTTTATGTCGTAAACGAGCTAACAAAGAACTGGGACTCATACACCGGCAGTACGTTCTTCTATAAGGACAAGGATACGGACGGAAAAACCTCTCTCATTTACGGAGGCCCCGTCTGGGATTATGACAACGCTTATGCGAACCTGAATCGCGCAGGAGGCTCTTGGGATTTCGGCAAGGACTATGAGTCCCTCTGGGCAAACGGCACGTGCGACTGGTATAAATGCGACTTCGGATATTACCTGACCTCTCACGCAGAACTGAACGACACGTTGCGCAATATAATGCAGACCGCCATAAATGAATTGCTTGATATAGGCGTAAGCTACGCAGACGAGCTCTCGGACGAAATATACATCAGCGCTATGTGTGACCGAATGATATACAATTCGCCGAGGGGAAACATCTTCAAACAGTATAAATATTATAAAAACGGAAAGACCGACTCCTCCATAAGCGATTTGCAGGATTTCATAAACAAAAGATGCAGAGCGCTTGCAAAATATTTCAAGACAGAAATAAAAGAGCCGCACATCCATAGCTACGGAGAAAAATATATAAGCGACGCCGAAGGACACATCCCCGTGTGCACAGGCTGCGAAAAAGAGCTGACAAAGGAAGCGCATACCTTCGAATGTCTCTATGACGACTCGTACCACTGGAACGAATGCTCAAAATGTCATTTTAAAGAAGATAAAGCGGAGCATACTCCCGAAGACGGAAAATGCAAGGTCTGCGGAGCTGCCGTAAAAGCCCCTGAAACAACGACCTCCACCGCCTCAACCACAGAAAAACAGGCGGAAACAACGTCGTCCGGCGGAGGCAAGGGCTGCGGATCATTTGTCGGCGCGGGCGCTTCGCTGGCAGGCGTTATAGCGATCGGTGCAGCACTTGTCTTCACTAAGAAAAAGAAAGACCGGCATTGACGCAGGGCGGACCGCGGCGCAGGCGATTTCAAACCGCAAAGCGGCTCTTCCCTTCGCTCTCTCATACGACAAAAAACCACTTGCTTTTCGCAAGTGGTTTTTATGTTCTGCGCAGAAAACCGGCAGTGCCCCTGCCGGGTACTATCAAAAATTACACCGGATAGAAATGAGCCTCCGGAACCTTATATCTGCAACTCTACCTATATACCCTCTATTCGGACAAAACATCCTCTATTGCGTACGGGAGGTGCATCGGCGACAGACCGCATTCGTTGCATAAATCTGCAAAATGCTCTGCTTCCGGACCGTCAAAGAACACATCCGAAAAGCTCGAAAGTATTTCTCCCCCTGAGCCGACAGCTTCTATTCCGTAAACTGTATGCGCCTTTCTTTCCTCATCCCAAATTGTGTCTTTTCTCACGCGATAAGTACATACCATTTTGATTTTTCCGTCCTTTTTATGTATTATTAAGTCTTGCGACTGTTTTTACAAAAATTTATCCAATCGTTTTATCTACGCCTATGCGCAAGTTTCATATCGACAATTTTATCCTAATTGCGCCAATTATATTGACAAATGGTTTTGTCAGGTGTAAAATATAATGTGCATTTTATTTCAATTTTCTTTTGATTCAAGCTCCGGATTTTATCCTCTGCTCTCGCCTCCGGCAATTTCATAATAGCACACGACCTATAAAAATTCAATGCGCAAGTTTGCAAGACAGGTACTCAAGTTTGCATTTGAGAAACCAAGTATGCATAAAACAAACTCCTGCAAAGCATATCATTTTTAACTTTTCCTCAACCGAATTTGCTTTTTATCGTCATTTTTTATCAAGTCGGAGCCTGAAAACCGGAGTTTTAAGCGTCTGGATACAAATTCGCGCTTATGAACACGAATTTTAGGAAGGTGGATATAAGAATGATAGAAAAGTTGAGACAATTAAAGAAAAAATCCCATATGACAAATCAGCAGATAGCCGAAAAGAGCAACATTCCGGAAAGCACGGTTGCAAGAATTTTCTCCGGCAAAACGCCAAATCCGACAATTGCAACCGTCGTAGCTATGGCGAAGGCAATGGGAGGATCCCCCACCGATCTCCTGAGCGAAGAAGATGAAAAAGCGGCAAAGGAACATTCAGCGAACTGCTCTAAATGTATGAATCCGGGATGCAACGGAAAACCGGCAACCGTCATCAGCGAAGAGGCTTTGCCCGTTCCGGATAATAACAGCCCCGCCGATCCTGAGCTGAACGTAACCGAGCTTCCGGCGCAGGAATCTCTGCCCTCGAAGGACTCCTCACGCGAAAAAATTTATGAAGATATGATCGGGCTGTATCAAAACGAGATACGGAAAAAAGACGTCTGGATTTCAAGGCTGTTTTGGTGCCTGGCGGGCATTATGCTGTTTATCCTGTTCGTATTGATATTTGATATTCTGCATCCTAATTTCGGATTTGTAAAATATTAAAAATACATAAAGTAAGGCGATGCCGCTCTCTGTACCCGGCAAAGCCGAACATAAGTGAGAAGCCCCCGCTTGCATCGCAAGCGGGGGCTTCTTATTACAATATTGTTTGAAATTTATCCGCCCGGTCGCGGATAATCCTCTTCTATGCAGTATGCAAAACCGTCGGCGTCAAAAAAGATCATTAAAAACTCATCCGTCGATGTTCCGAAAAAACCTTTTGCCCGGTTAGGTATCCGCACCCCGTTTCGACATAATTGTCTCCCGTTTTTGTTTTGTCAAGACAAATATCGAACTTACCGTATCTTTCTTCAACTTCCGAAGACGTCTTGCCGATAATCCAGTCCTTGTCATACGATTTGCCAGCGCTGTTATGCGAGCAAGAGCAAACCGATATTATTGCCAAAACAAGCAGAAGGCAAGAAACAAAACACCCGATATTGCCGCGGCTCATATTCGCTTTTCTCCGTATATTCCGGCCGTCTGTACCCTATTATACCAGAACCAATCCCATTTTTCAATCTCGATCACACAATAAACTTTGAAAGGAACACCGCCGAGCGAGAACCGATCTCGACGGTCATTTTTTATCAAAACAAGCCAAACGCTTGGCTGAGTAGCGTTTGGCTTATAGTGTGTTTGGTCAAATAAACGTATTTTTATTTCTGTCGCCATATCAATACATAATCTTCTTCGCCGGTAGTCTCGTCGATACCTTCGCGCTGAATTTCAAATCCCTCTCTTTTGTAGAAATCTATTGCCCGTGTGTTTTTCCGATACACATTCAGCAGCAATTCGGGCCTTTTGTTCTTTATATGCTCCAGCAAACGTTTGCCTATGCCTTGTGACTGCATTTCGCTGCAAACAAAAATGCCTTCAATGTATTCGCCGTTTATCCCTATAAAGCCCTGTATTTTTTTATCGGTCTCATACACATAGACTTCGGCCTGTGATAACATTTCCTTTACCGCTTTAAAATTACTTTTCCAATACTGCGCGGGAATAAAACAATGCGCTTTCAGATTGGTCTCCAGCCATATATCGGCTACTCTGTCTACATCTTTTCTCTGCAACTCTCTGATCATAACGATTGCTCTCCCAAAATTCGTTTTTTTCGGTTACATAAGCGGGAATTTACTGTTTATCTGTCGTTTCGCTATCGGGATTCCGATAGGCGTGTTTCTCTACATATGCCATCATACGGTTATATATTACAACATAGAAAAGCACAGCAGCCAACTCGCCTACTACCCCCAAAAGCAGGAACGCGTCGCTTCCTCGTAATTTTAGCGCTGTCCACATTACAAGACCTATCCACGCCACGGCGCACAGAACGATTGTTGCAATGTGCTCGCGCAGCCACTTTTTCTTAAAAAATGCTATCTTTTCTTTCAGCGTGAAGGTGCTGTTGTTCAGTGCCGTAACAAGATTATCGTCGGCGGCTTTCTTGAAGTCCTCTGCCAAAAGCTTCTCGCCGCTTATAAGCTCGTTTATGCTTACACCGAATTCTTTTGACAGCAGCGACAGCATTTCAACATCGGGCATATAGTTTCCGTTTTCCCAGCGCGAAATTGTTTTGTTTGTAACGCCGAGCTTTTCCCCGAGCTGCTCCTGCGTCAAGCACTTCTCTTTTCTCAGGGCAGCTATAAATTTTCCTATTTTGATTTGATCCATTTCAGTCACCTCCGTAGGAAAGTATAGCACGATTTTTGCAAAAATTCTTCCCCACAAACAGCGAATTTGCTATCGCAAGCAGCGATCGGTTGGACAAACGGGGATTTATCAGCCTAATTGCTTTTTGATTTCAGCTTTCACTTTATCCAAATCACTACAAGTCAAGATTGGAATCAGCCGGTTGATTTCGTCAATGTTCCTATCCCACCACTTGAATCTCAGCAGCAATTCAATCAGTTCATCGTCAAAGCGCTTTTGAATCGCCCTTGCGGGATTTCCAACGACCTTTGTATATGGTGCAACATCACTTCCCACAACGCTGTTTGCACCAATGATTGCTCCGTCTCCAATGTGAACGCCAGGGAGAATCACCGCATTTTGCCCGATCCAAACATCATTTCCGATGAAGGTATCTCCTTTTAATGGCATATCCGCCTTTGCAGGCGGTAGCATTTCCCACCCCTCCAAGGTATAGAACGGGAATGTGGAGACAGCATTCATCTGATGGTTTGCACCGTTCATCACAAACTCAACGCCGGCGGCGATTTGACAGAACTTTCCGATGATGAGTTTGTCATTATTCCATTCGTACAAATGTGAAACATGACTTTCAAAATCCGAATCGGCAATATAAGTAAAGTCCCCGACAATAATATTCGGATTTGTAATCGTCGGCTTCACATATATTTCTTTATCATACCCTGCAATTGGATGGATTGTATTGGGATTTGGGTGTTTTCCGTCTTTCATCTTAACTACCTCTTCAAATTCCGATTTGTCGATGTCTTATTATACCATAAATCTTCCCGTTTTTCAACCGCTTCGCTTACATCCCGCCCATGCCCTGATCGGTATCCTATAGGACTTCCTCCGAGGTGTAGCCACACAATACCATGCAAGAGGCGACAAGTCCAGAAAACTTTTTGATAACAAAAGCCACCCGACTTTTTGCGATCGGGTGGCGGTGCATGAACTATTTAGTAGATATATGATTCAAAACTGTGGAAACAACATCGTGACTGTCAATCCAAAAATCCGGCTCGAATCCGACAGTCTCTTGAATTTCTGCATCAAATACCTTTTGCGGACACCACAATACAATTTGAGAATTTGGCAAGTAGTAGATACACAGGTCACCAAAGTGACCGATACCGAGCGAATTGCATCCATAGAATGTTACTCGGGGGTACGAAGTAGCCCAGCGGATGGCTAACTCTGTGGATGAGGCGACCATATCATTGATGATAATATGGAGTTCTCCTGTAAACAAATCCCCATTCTTAGTCGGCGTGTGCGGGGATTCTTCAAAATGATATGGGATATCTTTTATTTCTCCCGTTTCCTTTGCGTAAACAAGTGACGATTGTAATTCAAGTACTTTTACTGTATCGGCAACATCGCCATACAAACCTTTCAAAAAGTGTTTTGGAAATTCTGAATTTCCGCCGAGATTATTGGATAGATCCCAAACCACATGGCGATATTTTCTGCATTTTTTCCGACCTCATATAGCTTTTTCATGGCTTCTTCGGAATCGCCGACGAAACTGGAACAAGTGATAATTGCTATGTTTTCTTCGTAGCGTTCTTCCACCAACGATTCTTCAGTTTGCTCTTTGCTCATGATTCTGTGTAGTGGGAGAATCTCGTCCTTGCCGTCTAATTTTACAGATATTTTTTCTGTCGGATTCTTAGAACGAATGCCAATCAGATAGCTATCTGCAATGCTGTTATTAAGCGTTGGAAAAGCACGCACTGTATCATCAAAAAGCACCTGCTTTTTTGTTTTTGCATCATAATAAGCATCCCTGACTTTATAAACCAGCATATCGGAAACATAGGTTTGCAGCTCCTTATAGAAGCCGTTCCCATAATCCGCAGTTGTTAATGCCAGGTGACCATCCGAAATAAAAGACAGATTCGAGCAAATCACATCTATCAGCTGATCTGGAGTTATTTGCGCGGAGTTCTTCAATGATTTAACAATTGACGCAAAAGCAGTATCAAAAAGGGGCTTATCGTAATAGGAAAATCCGCTATAGGCATTTTCAAAAACATATTTAAGGTACTTAACATCCGCTGATGCATCTTCTGCCGTTAGCGTTGTTGGGGAAGTTTTAAATATATCTGCACCGTTGTTGAACTTTTTTCTGAGCAACGCCATTGGCTCTTTTGCTGAATACTCTAAATATTCTAAATCGCTCATTTTTACCTCCTCAAATACCGATTTGTCGATGTCTTATTATACCATAAATTTTCCCGTTTTTCAATCTCAATCGCGCAATAAACTTTGAAAGGAACACCGCCGAGCGAAGGGGTTATCTCGGCGGTCATTCATTTACTCGTTGTCTGCTGTGTAGAAGGCTTCTGCAGCCAACCGCATGGCGATTTTGAATCCGGCTGTAAAGGCTTCGCGTTCGGAGATGCCATTCAGCTCGATTTCTGTGGCACAGAACTTTTCAAGCAGTTCTTTCTGCTCATCCGAAAGGGCTTCGAGCAATTCGGCTTTGTTTTGGGATTGCCTATGTTGCAGTTCAAGGTATTCCTGATTATCTGAAATCAGATTATCCTGTGGGCTGATCTCTCCGTCCCATATTTCGTCGATCATCTTTTTCATTTTCATCGCCTCCTGTAACCACACACAATACCACACCAAAAGCGGAAAGTCCAGAAAACAAACTGATAACAATCATTTGTAGCACTTTCGCGGGTTCGAATCCTACCGGAGGAGAAATGGAGTTGTTTTGTAGTTTTTGCTTTTGGGTGAATCGCGGGTTCAAATCTTCTCCCAACTCCGAGGGATTTATTTTGTAGTCGCTGATTTGTAAACAATCCGTGAAGGCAACAAAAAAGCCGAAAGGGTTGGAACCGTATCGTGGGTTCAAGTCCTTTCGGCTGTTCAATTCGGTTTCGCTTTTTTTAGAAAATCCCGTTTTCGCGGGTTCAGATCCTTGCGGTCGGAAAAAATCGCAAAATGGATCGGTATTTTTCCGAAAAAAAGCAGGGACGAAAAAACGGGAGATATCTCTCGAAATCTCCCGTTTTCTCTTGTTTTCTCGTGCGGATCGATTTTGACCACACAACATGGCAGGGGTAGTAAGAATCGAACTCACGACACGCGGTTTTGGAGACCGCTGCTCTACCAGCTGAGCTATGCCCCTATACAAAAGCGAAGCCCTGAGGTTTCGCTTTTTCTGGTGGGCCTTTAGGGACTCGAACCCCAGACCAACCGGTTATGAGCCGGTTGCTCTAACCAACTGAGCTAAAGGCCCGTTTGTTTCAGCGCCTAACTATTTTATCATCAATATCGGCTTTTGTCAAGAAGTTTTTTAAATGTTTTCTTTCTTTTTTTACGGCGCAGAGATAATCCATATAATTGATTGACTTTTTGTGAAATATGATATATAATTACGGCAGATACCCATCAAATAATATACAGAAAAGAGAATTTGCTTATGGAAATTTCAAAAATACTCGGTTATTGCGATCATACCCTTCTTGCCCAGACAGCTACCTGGGAGCAGATAAAAGCCGTTTGCGATGACGGAATGAAATATCACACGGCGTCCGTCTGTATTCCCGCAAGCTATGTAAAGCAGGCTAAAGAATACGTCGGCGACAGACTTGCCATATGCACAGTTGTCGGCTTTCCGAACGGCTATTCGACAACAGCCGCAAAATGCTTTGAAGCGGGCGAAGCCCTTGTTCACGGCGCAGATGAGATCGACACGGTTATAAACATCGGCTGGCTCAAGGACAGAAAATACGGCGAGATACTCGACGAGCTGAAAGCTCTCAAAGCCGTATGCGGCGGCAGAATTCTCAAGGTCATAATCGAAACTTGCCTTCTTACAGACGATGAAAAGATCAAAATGTGCGAGATAGTTACAGAGTCCGGTGCCGACTTCATCAAGACAAGCACAGGCTTTTCGACAGGCGGCGCAACGAGAGAGGATATCGCTCTCTTTGCAAAGCACGTCGGCAAAAACGTAAAGATCAAAGCCGCAGGCGGCATCAAGACGATCGAAGACGCGGAAGCGATGATCGAACTCGGCGCAACAAGACTCGGAACGAGCAGAATAGTTAAAATCGTAAAGGAACAAAATCTTATCTGACGGAGTGATCTGCATATGAGAATGTATGATATAATCGACAAAAAACGCGAGAAAGGCGAGCTTACAAAGGAAGAGATACGTTTTTTCCTTTCAGGCTTTGCAAAGGGTGAAATACCGGATTATCAGGCATCCGCTTTACTTATGGCAATCTGTTGCAACGGTATGACAGACCGTGAGATTCTCGATCTCACACAGGCAATGGCAACATCGGGCGATACGCTTGATCTCTCTTCCCTCAAAAACACAGTTGACAAACACAGCACCGGCGGCGTCGGAGACAAGGCAACGCTCATAGTAGCGCCGATTGCGGCAGCCCTCGGCGGCACGGTTGCAAAAATGTCCGGCAGAGGACTCGGACACACAGGAGGCACGGTCGATAAGCTCGAATCGATTCCCGGATTTTGCACGGAGCTCGAACCGGAAGTCTTTATGGAAAACGCAAAGAAATACGGCATCTGCGTTATCGGTCAGTCCGGCGATTTCAACCCGGCAGACAAAAAGCTCTATGCCCTGCGCGACGTAACGGCGACGGTCAAATCCATTCCGCTTATAACCTCCAGCATTATGAGCAAAAAGCTCGCTGCCGGAGCGCATAATATCGTTCTCGACGTTACAGTCGGCTCCGGAGCCTTCATTTCCGACCCGGCCGAAGCGAAAATTCTTGCCGAAAAGATGGTCTCGATCGGCAAGGCGGCAGGCAGAAACATAGCCGCCGTTATGACGAATATGAACGCTCCGCTCGGAAAGAACGTCGGCAACTCTCTCGAAGTCATCGAGGCCGTTGAAATTCTCCGCAGCAAAGGTCCCGCCGATCTGCGGGAGGTCTGCGTTGCGCTTGCGGGCGAAATGGTTGCGCTGTTCTCCGGCAGGGACGCAGACGACTGCCACGCGCTTTGCGAAAAAGCGCTTGACGACGGCTCCGCTTATGCAAAATTTCTTGATATGGTCAGGGCGCAGGGCGGCGACGTTTCCTATATCGAAAATACTGATAAATTCCCGAAAGCCGCATATTCTGCGGAGGTCAGAGCCGAAGAAGACGGCTTCATCACAAAAATGCAGACGGCGGAAATCGGCACGGCCAGCGTTATTCTAGGCGCCGGACGCGAAAAGAAGGGCGACGCAATCGACTTTGCCGCAGGACTTGAAGTTCTGAAAAAGACGGGTGACAGCGTCAGAAAAGGCGATGTCATCGCAATTCTTCATACAAACAGAAAAGAAAAACTGCCGGAGGCGGAAAGAATGTATCTCTCCGCAATCTCATACGGCGATTCGGCAAAAAAGGACCCCGAAGTCTACGGGATCGTAAGATAAAAGCGAACAAAAACTCCGCCGATCGGCGGAGTTTTGTAAGGTATCAAGGAGATTTTATGCTGTATCCAAAAAACAAAGAGAATTTTTCCGAGGAGCTTTTTGAAAAGCCGACGAGCGAATACAGAGGCGTTCCGTTCTGGTCCTGGAACTGCAAATTACGAAAAGATCTGCTCGGAAAAGAGATCGATCATATGAAGGAAATGGGTTTCGGCGGCTATAATATGCACCCGCGCGTCGGGCTTGAAACGCCGTACCTTTCCGATGAATTTATGGACATCGTCCGCTTCTGCACGGAAAAAGGCAAGGAAAACGGGATGTTTTCCTGGATTTATGACGAGGACAAATGGCCCTCGGGCTATGCGGGCGGGTTTGTCACAAGCGATGTTGAAATGCGTCGCAAGAAGCTGTTTGTCACACCCATTCCGTATGACGACGGCTCTCTTACGCTTGATGAGGACAAGAAAAAAGCAACGGCAGCTCTGCCGAAGGGAAAATATGTTTTCGTCGCCGCTTATGACGTTATCCTTGACGAAGAAGGCGACCTCGTTTCGCACAGTCGCATAGAAATAGGCGACAGAGCCGAAGGCAGAAAATATTTTGCCTATCTCGAATATGACCCGGATGACCCCGGCTTTAACGGGCAGGCATATGTTGACGTTCTCAAAAAAGAAGCAATAGACAAGTTCATTGAGGTAACGCACGAAAAATACAAGGCTTGCGTAGGCGATGAATTCGGAAAAGCCATTCCGGCAATCTTTACGGACGAGCCGCAGTTCAGCCACGCAACTCCGCTCGGCTTTGCAAAGCAGGAAAACGGCGGAGCGTCGCTCCCCTTCACAAACGATTTTGAAGAAACCTTCAAAAAGGCTTACGGCGTCAGCATAATCGATAATATTCCGGAGGTTATCTGGAATCTTTCGGGCGGCAGACTTTCAAAAATCAGATACCTGTTTTTTGACCACGTCGCCGAACGTTTTGCCTCGGCTTATTCGGACAATATCGGCAAATGGTGCCGGGAAAACAACATCCTTATGTCCGGACACGTTATGGACGAATGGCTCCTCCGTACACAGACGGGAGCCGTCGGCGACTGTATGCGCCAGTATCGCGGGTTCGGTCTGCCGGGAATCGATATGCTCTGCGACAAGCGCGAGCTGACAACGGCAAAGCAGGCGCAGAGCGTCAGCCGTCAGATGGGAGCGCCCGGCGTGCTCTCCGAGCTTTACGGCGTCACAAGATGGGATTTTGATTTCCGCGGTCACAAAATGCAGGGCGACTGGCAGGCGGCACTCGGAGTAACCGTCCGCGTCCCGCACCTCTATTGGGCTTCTATGAAAGGTCAGGCAAAGAGGGATTACCCCGCCTCGATCGGTCATCAGTCGCCTTGGTATAAGCAATATAAATATATAGAAAACCACTTTGCAAGGGTCAATACCGCAATGACGCGCGGCAAAGCGGACGTAAGAGTCGCGGTCATACACCCGATTGAGAGCTTCTGGCTCTATTACGGTCCTAACGATCGCTCTGCAATGACCCTGCGCGAAAAAGATAACCTCTTCTGCGACACCGCAAGGACACTCATCTGCGGCGGCATTGATTTTGACTTCATCTGCGAAGCGCTGCTTCCGTCGCAATACAAAAAGACGGAAGGCGGGTTTGCCATAGGCGAGATGAAATATGACGCCGTTGTCGTTCCGAGCCTTACAACCATCCGCAAAACAACGCTCGACGCGCTGAAAAACTTCAGAAAATCGGGCGGTGAGGTCATATTTATGGGCAGTATTCCCGAATACGTCGATGCGGAAAAGAGCGATGACGCAAAGGAATTTGCCGCCTACTGCAAGAAAATAAATCCCTTCCCTGACGAGCTTCTGAAAAGCCTTGAAGATTTCAGAACAATCCGCATAACAAACCGTAACGGCGAGCCGTATTCAAACGCAGCATATCAGCTCCGCTCGGACGGAGAAAAGAAATACCTCTTCATTTCGCACGTGTTCAAGCCCCGCGACTATAACATTTCTTCTGTCGATACCGCAATCGTAACGATTGCCGGTGAATGGGCTGTCAGAGAAATGAATACGGAAACAGGCAAGATCTCCCCCCTCCCCGCAAAATATAAAGACGGGAACACCGTAATAAAATGGATCGGAGGGGCGTGCACATCGCTTCTTCTGGAGCTTACCGCCGGCAGAGGCGAAGAGGGCGAAACAAGCGAGGAGACGTATTCAAAAGAGGAATTTCTCTCCGGAGAAGCCCGTTTCTCCCTTGAAGAGCCGAACGTTCTCCTCCTCGACAAGCCTTCATACAGCTTAAGCGATGGAGAAATCAAGCAGGAAAGAGACATTCTTTATACAGACATCGCCGTAAGAGACGAGCTCAGCATCCGCAGGCGCGGCGGCAAGATGAAACAGCCCTGGGCAGACCCGATCGACAATAATCCGAAAGAAAAGCTCGCCCTTTATTATGAGTTTGAAAGCGAGATCTGCTATTCCGGCGCCGAGCTTGCGCTCGAATGTCTTGAATTTACAGACGACATCATCTTCAACGGAGAAAAGGTCGAAAAGACGCCCGTCGGATATTATGTCGACGAAGACGCACTTACAAAAATCGCCCTTCCCGCGATAAGAAAGGGCAAAAATACGCTTGAAATAAATTATCGTTTCGGCGACGCAACCCAGCTTGAAAGCGTGTTTATTCTCGGCAATTTCGGCGTTGCGCTCGACGGCGCGACGGCAAAAATAACGGCTATGCCCGAAAAGCTCCGCTATGCGGACGTTGTCTGCCAGGGTATGCCCTTCTACGGCGGCAATATGACCTATAAAACCGAATTCGATTCCGACGGCGGCGAGAAAACGCTTGAGATCACCCGCTATTGCGGCTCTCTCATAACCGTCCGCCTTGACGGAAAGGAGCTCGGCGCAATGATCTATCCGCCCGCCCGTCTCTGTCTCGGAAACGTTTCCAAGGGAAAGCACAGCCTTGAGCTAACTATCTACGGCAACCGGGCAAACACCTTCGGCACTCTGCATAATGCGGACGAGGACGTTCCGTATTGCAGCGCACCCGCGTGGCTCCCCGGCGGCAGATTCTGGTGTCCCGAATATGTGACAAAGCGTTTCGGAATTATGACATCGCCCAGAATTCTGACAAAATAACATTAAAAAGCGACCCGAGAGGGTCGCTTTTCTTTCATTTTATTCTGTTTATGAGATACGGCATCGCCTCTTCGAAGTTGACTCCGTACGTCCTGCGGTTTTCGTCCTTGAGAGTAAGCGCGATACATTCGACGGTATAGTCCGCGGCGATTTTCAGCGCCTCCTCCGTGCCCTTTCCGAGGGCAACGGCGCCTGTGAAAGCGGAGGCGAATATGTCGCCCGTGCCGTGATATGCAACAGGCAGATGCTCGCGGTCATAATAGAAATAGTCGCCCGTTTCGGAATTCAGCGACATAACGCCGAGCCTTCCCTTTTCAAGCGAAACGCCGGTTATTGCGGCAGTTTTCGCTCCGAGAGCGCAGAGCTTTTTCAGCATATCTTTTATATAAGCTTCGTCATAGTCATCTCCGACATAAGGCACGCCGAGCATAAACGAAGCCTCCGTCAGGTTCGGCAGGATGACGTCCGCCTTTGCGCAGAGCGACGCCATACTGCGGGTGAATTCCTCCGTAAAGCCCGGATAGAGCTTGCCGCCGTCCGCCATAACCGGATCGACGATTATCTTGTTTTCCGTCGTGCCGAAGTCATCAAATATCCTGCCGACGATCTCAAGCTGACGGAACGAGCCGAGATAGCCCGTATAAATTGCGTCAAAACCGATGTTTTCCTTTTTCCAATGCTCCGCTATCGGGAGCATATCGTCCGTAAGATCGCGGAACGTAAAGCCTTTGAACTGCGTATGAGTCGAAAGGACTGCCGTCGGCATAACCGCGGCTTCAACGCCCATCGCGGAAATTATCGGAAGGGCAACTGTCAGCGAGCATTTGCCGACGCACGATATATCCTGGATTGTGAGTATTCTTTTCATTTTTACCTCCGTGGTAAAATATACAGGTAAATAATATATCATCTCATCGGCTTTGTCAATATAAATGTTGACAGAGCGGAGTTTTTGTGATAACATATCCGCGGTGAGTTCGTAACCATCCTCACTTAAAACAAAACTACGGAGATGAAAATTTATGAAAAACAGCAAAATCCTTTTTATGACACAGAGCGCGCTTATCGCCGCTTTATATGTGGCGTTCAGCTTCGTCGCCTATTCATTCGGACTTTCGGGAAATGCCGTCGTCCAGATGAGGCTTTCCGAAATGCTGACTGTCCTGCCCGCCTTTATGCCCGCAGCAATCCCCGGGCTTGCGATCGGTTGCCTGCTGACAAACATACTGACAGGCAGCGCCCTCTGGGATATAGTTTTCGGAACGCTCGCAACCCTTCTCGGAGCGCTCGGAACGTTTGCCCTGCGCAAAAACAAATGGCTTGCGCCAATCCCGCCGATACTCGCAAACACATTGATACTCCCCCCCGTCCTCGCAAAGGTCTATGGCGGAGCGACGGTTCCCGTATTTATTCTTACGGTCGGTCTGGGAGAGATCGTCTGCTGCGGAATTCTCGGCGAAGTCCTCGTGTTCTTTATGAAAAAATACGCAGAAAAGCTGAAACTGCATTAAATGCAAAAACGCACCGAGCTACCGTAGCAAAGTGCGTTTATTTTATAAGCACAGCCCGAATTTTATCTTTTCGAAAGGATGTACCCGAGCTTATGATAAAACCTCTCGTCCACGATCCGATATTCCTTGCCGGAAAATCGGAAATCGCGACACAAGAAGACCTGCCCATAGCGCAGAATCTGCTTGACACGCTGACAGCGCATAAGGATACCTGCGTAGGTATGGCGGCAAATATGATCGGAGAAAAGAAGCGCATAATTGCCTTTCTTGACGAAAGCGGCAAGGCTCCCGTTTATACTGTTATGCTGAATCCGGAAATCATAAAGAAGGACGACGCATACGAAACGGAGGAGAGCTGTCTTTCCCTCCTCGGCGGCCCGAGAAAATGCAGAAGATATAAGATAATAAAGGTGCGCTATCAGACGACAGAGTTCAAAAGTCGCATAAAGACCTACACGGATTTCACCGCCCAGATCATCCAGCACGAGATAGATCACCTGAGCGGAATATTGATTTAGCATTTATCCAACCATCGGTTGGACAAATGCGCCTTAAATCAAACCGATGCGGCATTGTTTTCGCCGGGAAACTAACTTATACTATGATTGTAGCTACAAAAATCTATCTTGGAGGTTCCATAATGGGGAAATTCAATCTCAATGAACAGATTGCTTTTTTGAGAAAAGCAAAAAACGTCACACAGGAAGAAATGGCTCAATCGCTCGGCGTAACAAATCAGTCAGTCAGCAAATGGGAATCGGCACAGTGTTGCCCCGACATTCAGCTTCTGCCTGCCATAGCCGACTATTTCGGCATTTCGGTCGATGAGCTTATCGGACATAAAGATGTTGCCGGAGCAAACAATCTCATCCTGCAAGCCCGCTCCGCAATCAACGAATTGTCACAAGGCGAGGATTCAAAGCTTGCGTTGAAGCTGGTATACACAATCAATGCCGCGTTGTTCTTAAAAAGATGCAAATGGAATTCCGAAGATGCTTTTGAACATGCGGGAACGGCGGAATGGGGCAGCTCATACATAGCAAGTTCGGAAATAACCGCCTGTATGCGTTACGGTTCTGTATTCTTTTCAGACAACAACATCCGGAGTTTGAAAAACGACAAAATATCGGAACTGTGCGGTCACCTCGACAATTTTTATGATATAGACGCAATGAAGACATTCATTGCACTTTATACGCTTACTGTAAATAACAAAAACGCATATGTAAGCGCAAAAAAGATTGCAGAATGTGCAAGCCTATCGGAAGACACGGTTTTGAAATGTCTTGAAAGCAATCTCGCCGAATACTTATCTGTTCAAAAAGACAAGGAAGAGCTTCTCTGTCGCATAAACGGACAGTATATGCATATAGTTCCGCTCCTCACAATGCTCTGCAATCCTTGAATTTGGTTTGAATAATCACTGAAACAAAACACGGCTGACCTCGGGTCAGCCGTGTTTGTTTTCAGAATATTTGTCTTGTAATTTCTCCGTGCCGCGATATGAGTGAGCCGACAAGGCAGACTGCGGCTGCCACAGCGGCAACGACTGTGATAAGCGCGAGTACTGCGCTCCAGCCGCTTTTATCCGCCACCGCGCCGAAAACCGTCGTTGCGGCGGTAGCGCCGACATAACAAAATGCGTCAAGCAATGCGGAAAGCCCGCCGACATTGCCGAATTTTCTTATTCCGAACGGAATCACACTTGTGATAAAGTTGCCGTTGCAATAAATCGAGCAGATAATGAAGACAAAGCACAGGATAAACGGCACAACAGCCGATGATTTATACGAAATAATCCCGCAGCCGAGGAAAATCGCAAGCACAGCAAACACAATCGATATTGAAGCAAGCCTGCTCTTGATCGTACGCGAAAGAACTCTTGCCGCATACACCCCCGCACACGAAAGGAGCGAAAGTCCCATAGTTATCAATACAGCAGAGGAATCCCCGAAGCCGAAATCCGTTTTGAGTATCGTCGGAAGCCAGGTCAGAACGCCATCGCGTATGAAAGAATTGCAGACAGCGGAAAATGCAACAAAACCGATTATGACAAGGACGCTGCCGCGATAAAATCCTTTTGTCGCTGTCGCTTTTTTCGTCTCCTGCTCCGGCTCTTCGAACTTCGGCGCTTTTTCGAAAAAGCCGAGCGAGACAAACCAGAGTATTCCCGCGAAAACGGAAAGTGCCGCAATGATATAAAACGTTATCTTATAATTTACCGAAACAAACAAGGCGGAAAGCCCGTAAACGGCAAACGTGCCAAAGCAATACGAAAATCCGCCGAACATTATCCAGGTCCGCAGTTGCGAGGAAGCAAGATATTTTGCAATCGTATTGCATATGTTGCACCAGAAAAAGCTCTGAACAAAGCCGTTTATAAACCAGATAACCCGCATTGAAGCAACATCGGGCGCAAGCGCAAGAAGAACGTTGCAAGCCGCCGTCATAAGCATTCCAAAAAGAACCGTTATACGCGGAGGATAATATTTTGCAAGGAAGAAATGAAGTATTTGCCCGCCGCCGTAAGCAAAGAACAGCATTGAACTGACCATTCCGAGCGACTCCTTGCTGACAGAATACGCATCTGCGACAGCCGTCAGATTTGCGGCATATGAAAGTCGCCCGAGATAAGCGATCGAATATGTAAGACAGCTCACAAAGATCAGAAGCGAGCCGTGCTTTTTAGATAACACCATTATGAAAATCTCCGAAATACAATAGTCTTTGCTCCCCGCTCTTTCCGGAAAGCAACGGAGGTATTATATCACAACATTTGCGCTTTGTCTATGAAAACCGCATATTTTTATTACGTGTGAGAAATACATAGTCGAAACGAAAACGACCGACCGAAGTCAGCCGTTTCAATCTCATTGATAACCACATAACAGCGCGAGCCCGCCGCAATCTTTTATTTCAGCCCGCAGATTCTTTGCGTCAGAGCTTCCGCAAATCGCCCGATGTGAATCCCGTCGATAAGGCGGTGATTGACTTCAACGGAAATGCCAAGATATATGCGATCATTTTCAAGAACGTATTTTCCCCAGCAGATTCTGGGGATCGAATCGTCCTTTGCCAAAGGAGAAGCCAGATCCCGCTCATTTGTAACAGCCGTTGTCTCAATCCAGGGTAGGCACGAAAAATAGACCAAAGCGTCTCCCTGCATAGCCTTATCAATAAAGAAATTCTGCGCATTGCTTATTCTTCCGGCATTTTCACAGAACTCGATAATAGAACCTTCGCAGGGTATCGTCACGATATGAAAAACCTCTTTTCCCTTTTTCATATCGGTGAAGCTGGGAATTTGCTTTTCAAGCTCAACTACGTCGTCTCCGCGGATCCGAAGAGAAAATTCGGGAACATCAGACAGCGCCTTACAGCAGAGATAGATCAGCGCATAATAAAACGAAATCCGATTTTCCTTGCAGAAGCACTTCAGCTTCGTCACGTCCTGACGAAACGTGACCGCATAAAACGGATTCGATATTCCGCTGAAAAATTCAAAGATCTCCCTCCTGCACCAGGTATTTTTATCAATGATACGCTCCATATTCCCTCCACGCATTTTGTCTTTTTCGAATCAATGATCCGTTTGAAACGGTTTTGAAGCATTTTTTGTGGCATCTTCAAGTCATTTCATCATAGCACAAAACCAGGCGGAAGTCAACTTGCATATCATCTGTACTGCGCTATATACCCAAGTCCATATTTCTCTCCCAATCGCAAAGGGCGGTCGCAAAACGACCGCCCTTATTTCGGCTGACGAAACCGACTTTTCAATTATTCGCGGGTAAACACATAAAAATAAACTCTGCCGCCGCCAAACGAATAATCACCGCATTTCCATTCTTTGAAAAGATATTCCCTGCCGTCGATCGTCTTTATTTCGTATGCCGATGCGGTCTTTTCCCGCCTGTTCAGAACAAGCCCCTTTGTCCATACGGAGGTGATACTGTTTGTTCCGTTTTGGGTAGTTGATACATACACTCCGTTTTCTCTGAACTCTGCCGAAAGTGTAAACAGGTCCTCCTGTTTCATATTCTGCTTACCTGCGTCAAAGTCCTCTTTGCGAATGACAAAATCACGCACTTTCCATTTGCCGATAACATTTTCGTCGCTTACAAACGGATAGTCGATATTATCGCATTTTCTGAACTCTTCAGGCGAGGAATAGTGTCTGTCGTCTGCCTTCTCATATACCCATATCTCCGGAACGCCGAATCCGATACCGCTGTCGCCGCAATCGGTCATCTCAAGGAAAAGAAGTCTGTGTCCGTCGACGTTTTCAATTGTATAATGATTTGCATACAGTGTATCCGGCTTCGGCCCGCCCGTAAACATAGTCCCTTTCGTCCAGCCGTTTACTGCCCAGTAGCCCTTTCCGCCGTCGATAAAATACAGCTCGTGGAGCCAAGCCAGGTGACCGCATTTCGGCTTTCCGTAGATAAACTGCTCGCGCGTCGGCACAATGTCAACAACTTTCCACTTCCCGCAAACCTCGGGATCGTCTGTAAAAGGCGCTTTTGCGTCAACATTTACATACAAAGGTGCTTTTGACATTCCGCTTACGGGAACCTTGAGCTCGACGGTTCCGTCGCCGTGATAAATTTCATAATATGCGCCGCAAACCTTATAATTTGAGCTGTCAAGGTGCTTTGTGATAGCTTTATAAGCTTCGCCAAGCTCGCTCTCCTTGCAGCAAAGCGATGCAACGTCGCCCCCGAAAGTGATGACCTTTTCGGCATAATCACTTCTCTTCGGCAAGCTACCCGTAATCTCCGCACAAGCGGCAAGATCGAAATCGGATTCCTTATATTCCGTTTCATAGTTTATAATTATCCGGCGTTTGCCGACAATGCTTTTCGGCAGTTTTTCCGCAATTTCGGACGCTTTGAGCAGTGCGTCCGACTTTGATTTATAATATTTGCGCACAAAAGCGACACGGATCTCATCCGTTTCTCTGATAATAACATTAAACATTTTTGTCTCTCCTTCCATAAGACCGTTTTTGATCGATTCGATTTTTCTCAAGCGGTTCTGCGTGTTTTCGATGAGCGAATTCAATTCGGCGAGCTTGTCATTCAATATCCCGATAATTTTTTCATTATCGCCGACGGTCAGTTGCCGACGTATCTCGTCAAGAGAAAAGCCAAGCTCCTTCAAAGCAATGATACGATAGCAATCCGCCAGCTTTGAAGCGGAATAATACCGATACCCTGTAAACTTATCGATTCTGTCCGGCACAAGCAATCCCTCGGAGTCGTAATAGCGCAGGGTTTTGACCGATATGTTGCACAGCTTTGATAATTCACCGATCTTATACATAGCTTCTTCCCTTCTTTCGATTTTGCAAAGGCAGAAACAGCGCTATTTCTTCCTTGCAATCCGAGTCTATCATTACAGTCGGGGGGAGAGTCAATAGGGTTTTTGAAATTTTTCAAAATTATTTTTTCGGGCTGCCTGTGCTTCGACAAAGGCAGCCGCCCCTTTCTGCTATTATACCACAAAAAGCCGAACGGTTGTTGCTTTATAAAAAATAAAAGGCTGACCGAGGTCAGCCCCTGATATGCCTTGAAAATGCAGCTCGTTTATGATATAATAAGTGCGTAATTTTGAAGAAAGTGTGCTTGCCCGAATGAAAATATCTTTTTCGAAGTTTGCGAAGATGTTATTGTCAATTTGCACATCCGAATTGAGATTTTAATCGGCGTAAAGCAACAAATATACCTTATGAAATACACAACCGAGAAAATTTATATTCCCGCAGGCGAAAGAAAATTGAAGCTCCTGATTCTTTCCCCGAAAAATCGGCGCACAGATCGAACAGGGCTTCTCTGGATACACGGCGGCGGATATGTTACAGGTATGGCGGGTATGGTGCATATGTCGCGTGCCAAAAACATTGTGAAAAAGTACGGTGCGGTCGTAATCTCCCCCGATTATCGTCTCGCCGGAAAAGCTCCCTACCCCGCTGCGCTCGAAGATTGTCATACAGCGCTTACGTATCTGAAAGAACACTCGAAAGAGCTCGGTATTCGCACGGACCAGATTATGGTCGGCGGAGAGAGTGCCGGCGGAGGGCTTGCGGCGGCGCTATGTATGTATGAAAAAGATACGGGCGGCGTAAATATCGCTTTTCAGATGCCGCTTTACCCTATGATCGACTGCGAAGATACGGAAACGTCAAAGAACAACCGTTCTCTCGTCTGGAACACAAGGCGCAATCACTACGGCTGGAGAAAATATCTTGCCAGTCTCTCCGGCGATATTCCGTGCTATGCTTCTGCGGCAAGGCGAAAAGACTACTCCGGATTGCCGCCGGCATATACATTTGTATCAACTGCCGAGCCGTTCTATTCGGAAACGGTGACATATATTGAAAATCTCAAAAAAGCAAGCATTCCGGCAGAGATCGATATATATCCCGGACTGTACCACGCCTTCGATATGCTCACTCCGTTCCGCCGTGTAAGCAAAATCGCAGGAGCAAAGTTTGACGAGCATTTTCTTCACGCTCAAAAGCACTATTTCGCGGAGCAAAAGGGCGAAATATGAAGCTTCAATCCCGCCGCAAGGTTTTTAGGAGAATTTATAAAGGGCTGACTTCGGTCAGCCCTTTATAAATTGCAGTACAACGGACAAAGAAAAACCTTTGTAAGTAGCTTAAAAGAAACAATTTTGTCGTTTTTTCCGGATTGTTATTGAATTTTTTGTCAAGTCTTGTTGACTTTAAACCGGAAATCTGTTACAATATAGGTGTTGTATTGCAAAATTAAGATTATAATCAAGAAAAAATAAAAGTCTGGTATAAACAATTATTAAAAAGAAGCGCACAACCAAATCTTAACTTGAAGGAGCTTACATAAATGAATTACGAAGTTTTTATCTCATACAAGTATTCTGACGATCAAGGAAATAAGACTCCCGACGTTGCTATTGCCCAAGAGTTATATGCCGCTTTGACAGACAGAGGATACAGCACATTTTTCTCGTCCAACACATTGGAGCTAATGGGAAGCTCGCGATATAAAGCAGATATCGACACAGCTCTGGATTCTGCCAAGGTTATGATTGTTGTGCTTTCCAAAGAGGAATATGCTTCATCGCATTGGGTTCAGTATGAATGGGACAGTTTCTACAATGATTACCTCTCCGGCGTCCGCAAAGAAGCAAATCTATTTACTCTTACTACAAATGTCAATATTCATAAATTGCCACGAACATTAAGAAATGTTCAAAATTTTGATTACAAAGATGGAATATCTCACATTTGTGATTATGTACAAAATGCGATTCCAAAGCATGAGGATTTTAAGACCACCGTTAATTTTTCAGATTATAATGAAAAGCCGATTTCAATTATCACGGGTAAGCAGGTGACGCTTGAAGACATTGCCCAGGCGGTTTGCCTTGATTCATTGGTGTATGAGGACATATATCAGGTAAATGCGACGCGGTGCGAGGAATGGTTTGCCGTCAATCCGGATATATATGTGATGGCAAAAGATAATAAGTCAAACAAAATTATTGCGTACGTCAATATTTCCCCTGTAACCGATGAGTGCTATGATTGTATCAAACGAGGAGATTTTATTGACACAGGTATTACGGCAGATATGATATTGAGCTATGATATGCCATTCCCGTACAGCGTGTATTTTTCATCAATCGTCATCCATCCGGACTATCAGAACACAGAAGTCTTTATGGAACTGTTTAATGCGATAGTTGATAAGTTTATTGCATTGGGTGAGCACGAGGTGTTCATTCGCAGAATGATTGCGGACGCAGTCACAAAAAACGGCGAAAAGTTTTGCAGGCTGTTCGGTATGACCAAACTGGATGGGAGCAATCACGAATCGTCTCTATATGAGGTAACAATGATTCCTCCCCAATTCAGGGTATTATCGAAGAAATCAAGGCAGTTATATGATTATTACCAGCGTAAATATAATGAAGCTCCATATTTGTTTGATTGGTAGACCGTTTTTGAATGAAAGACATAGTGCTTTGACAAGTGATCTTCAAAGATTAAACCCATCAGCTTTCTGCGTATGTAATTGCATTAGTTGTATGTTTGTCGGAAAGGTTAAAAAATTTATTAATAATTGGAGGAAAAATGTATTCTCTTTTTTCTGTTATTTGTATTGCTATACTATTGATAATATCGCTTGGATGCATATTCGCAATCTTTACAAAAGAACGAGGCAAGCGAATCGAATTTATTCGCAAATTCAAAAAAGGAAACTGCGCCATTGTATATATAGCAACCATCCCGCTCTATTTTATAGGGCATATATATGCAGGGCAAAAGATTCTTCCCGCATTATTTTCCGCAATCAACAAGACGATGGTTTTGATTGTTTTACGTTATGACTCATCGAGCATTTCCCAATTGATGAAAGATAATAAAATATACGCTTTTGCGGTGTATTTCTGCTTTATTCTCGTCACAATCAACGCAATGTTATTTGCTCTTTCATTTTTGCATCAAAAATTTTGGGAACAGCACCAAAGCGCACGTTGGCGTCGGAGTCAGAAGGAAAAGCTTTTGATTGTAGGAAACAACGAAGAAAATCTTAAAATATATGCTTCGGAAAAAAGCCGGCTCACTATGCTTATCGATGACATCTCCGATCAAGAAAAAACAAAATTGTACTCAAAAAGAGTAAGTTTTATTTCCAAAAATGGCGGTATAGATGACATAAAAGAGAGTCAAAACAAGGCAACCGATATCGCCAACGATATAGAAAAGTATTGTTGCAAACTATTGTTAAATTGTTTGTCATCTTCCAAAAAGTCTTGTGTTATCGTTATCAATACAAAAGATGACAGAAGAAATATTTCGCTTTGTCACAAAATTATCGCCTGCACAAATAAGTTTTTCAAAGATAAAGCCTCCTCTGTTATCTCCGACAATTTAACTCGTATAAGAGTATATGTTTTTGGAATGCCTGACCACGAGGCCATTTACAACAGTCTCGCCGAAGCATCAAATGGCTGCATCCGCTACATAAACAAATATCGTCAAATCGCTATTGACTTTATCGATCGATACCCTCTTACGCAATTTATGACTGGAAAACAGATCGATTATAAGACTTCGCTACTGCGAAACGGTGTAAATGTCAATGTGGCAATGATTGGATTCGGCAAAACAAATCAGCAAATTTTTCTTACGTCCGTTGCCAACAATCAATTTTTAGTCGAAGAAAACGGCAAAAAGGTTCTCAAGCAAGTCAAATATTATATTTTTGACAAACATCACACAGAAAACAATAAGAACTTAAATCATAGCTACTATCGCTTCAAAAATGAATTTGAAGATGAAATAATAGAGCAAGCAAAAAGTGGTGGCAACCAGCCATACCTACCCTTCCCTGCATTTCCTGCAGAAGAACATTACGATAAACTTGATATCAATGATTCTGATTTTTATAGAAAAATCAGAACGGCTCTTTCCGGAAAAGGAAACTTCAATTATATTATTATCGGATTCGGAACTGACCTTGAAAATATTGATATGGCTCAAAAAGTGCTTCAAAAGAAGCAAGAGTGGGGTTTGGAAGACACCTATATTTTCGTTAAAATCAGAAGCGGCGACGACGCATATGAGATATTCAAGCGAGATGATTGCTTTATGATAGGAGACGAGAAACAAGTCGTATATAATATTAAACGAATTGATAATGATACCATTACGCATATGGCAAAAATGAGAAACAGGATTTATTCGTTAGAATTTGAGATTACATCCAAGCCTAACAAGGCGCTTGTGGAACCCATTCCCGAGATCTACGCAAAATCAGATTGCGATTGGTACATTAAAAAAACACAGTTTGAAAGAGAATCGAATCTTTACGGATGTCTCAGTTTGCGTTCAAAACTTCACCTGATGGGAATGGATTATGTTCCCGACGACGGTAAGGAGAAAATCGTTTCGATAGGTCAAGAGGCTTACCTAAATTGCTATGCCGAGGGAGATAAGGTTAATTACTACGATGATATTTCCGCAGACGGAAAGAAAATTGTAAAATACGATCTGTCTTTCAAAAACTCTCGAAGAACAACTATGGCAATACAGGAGCATTTCCGTTGGAATTCGTTTATGCTGAGCAAGGGGTTTGTCCCGTCCAGTAAAAAAGAAATTTTAGATGACAAAAATAAAAACGGGAAAAATTATCAATTGAGGAGACACGGAAACTTGACAACCTTTGAGGGATTAGAAGAGTTCAGGAAAATTGTGGCTCAACGCGATGGGGTAGATGAGATCGCAGCCGATGTTATCAAATATGATTATCAGTTGCTGGATGACGCCTATTGGCTTTTAAGCAATAATAATTATAAGATCGTCAGCAGGCAAAAATGATTTTCGCAAAAGCAGCTTCCGGTCAAATATCAAACAAATAGATTTTTCTCGAAAAAGAGACCTTGGCGGTTTCCGCCCAGATCTCTTTTCTTTTTCAAACACATAAACAATCCATTCTGCCTCATTGCGCAACCAGCACTTCCTTCTCCGAAAAAGTTGAGCGCCGACATCTTTGACAAACTATAAATTCAGCAGTAATACATTAAAAGCAGCAACCGGATACTCATCTGGCAGCGATATGCTGCAAGAAAATCGGCAGAAACAACTGGTGGTTGTATATTACGCCGGAAAATAAACATTGCGGTTCTTGATAGCAATGGTGAAGCATTGTATAATGTAACCAAGATAAGCGTTTATCAATCTGAATAAAGGTGGAACACAATATGCAAATAAATTTGAAAGACAAACTGCGTTCATTGCGCCTGCAGAAAAATATCACGCAGGAAGCACTTGCCAATCATCTCGGAATTACTCCGCAATCGGTCGGAAAATGGGAGCGTGGCGAAGGTTTTCCCGATATTACGCTCTTGCCGCGCATTGCATTTTATTTTGATATAACGGTAGATGAGCTTTTGTGCGTGGATCAGGTAAGAGTTGAAGAAGCAATTGCTGAATATGAACGGCAAGCCGCCATCTACCAAAATAACGGTGAGAACGAAAAGAATCTTGAATTATGGGAACAGGCATATGCGGAATTTCCGAACGATTGCCGTGTGATCGAAGGATTGATGTTTGCAATAAACAGAGATGCGGTCTATCCGTGTCCAAAGGACAAAGCAGAACGTATTATTTCACTTGGAGAGAAGCTTTTACAGAAAACCACGGACGCAAGGCAAAGAGAAAACGCACTTCAGTGCCTTTGTTACACTTATGATGGCATTGACAAGGAAAAAGCTCTTTATTATGCAGATATGTGCGGCAGTTTTTATGTGACAAGGGAGGAACTCCGGGCGATTATTTTAGACGGCGAAGACGGGGTTAAGTCGTGCCAAAGCTATATAGACTCTCTGATCCACACGGCAACAATGACTGCTTTGCGTATGACATCAAAAATTTCTTTTTCACATGAGGAAAAAATCGAGGCATTTCAGTTTGCCATTGACATTATGGAACGTTTGTATGCAGACGGAAACGTGGGATTTTATGCGTTTGACCTGTCGCATTTTTACTCTATGATAGCTTTTGAGTACGCACAAATGCACGATTCGCAAAAAACGCTTGACACTTTGTCGGAGAGCTGCCGCTATGCGGTTATTGAAGCGAATCTGAAAGATATGGATTATACAGCACCTATGGTGAATAGATTGAAGTACAAAAAAGCAAATACGACCAAGAATTACAAAGGGAACGCCTGCAATCTCAGATTAAAAGCATTGGAGAACAGACGATTTGATTTTATCAGAGAGGAAGATGCCTTCAGAAAACTCATCGTAATGCTGGAACAAAACGCAGAGTAAATTTTGCCGTGCAATAGGCAAAGAAAAGGTTTTCCGAAAAAATAAAGCGGCTTGTGCTGTAACTATGGCACAAGCCGCGTTTCTGCCGCCAGGGGAAATTTTCCGAAGTGACGGTAAAATATCACTTATAAGCAGAAAATCAGCCGAAAATGAGGCAAACAACCTCATTTTCGGCTGATTTCATTTCTCGGTAAATCCAAAATATTCGGCAACCTCGGCCGCAGTAGTGTCTATGCTTGTGTGGTCGTTCCAAATAATATTTTTGATACCAAGCTCCGTGACCCAACCGGGTGCGCTCAATTCGGCAGGGGTAACGCATTCATAAGCTTTCTCTATAACCCGTTGTTTTTCTTCATCGCTCAAATCCGTCCGCTTGGCAACAGTATCGCGTATGTTTTCGTGATCGGGGCGGTCAAACCAATCAAAAGACGTACTCTGGTTGCAAAGATGGACCATATTGGTTGCAACCGGAGCAATGGCATAATAATCAATATCCCCTTCACAAATGATAATCTTATGTAAGGAAGAAAGCTGAATGAGTTCGGCAACCATCATCGGCGTCATTTCTGCAACGAAGTGCGTTTCGCGCTCCGCAATTATCTCTTTTGGCAGCTCCCAAAAGCTTTTGACACCGTATTCTTTTTCAAAGTCACGACACATATAAGGTTGGTCAACAGGATTGGCTAATTTCATTTGACGGTTTCGGCTTTCGTCAGTACTGTAAACGTAAAAGCCGTATTTTTCATTCAAGCGATTTGCTATGGTTGTTTTTCCGCTGCCCCAAATAAAGTATACGTTTTTTAATTTGTTTTTGATAATGCTATCTGCGATATTCATCAGTTACCTCACAGCTTCCCCAAAACGTGCTCAAACACGCCTTAAATTAATGTTATTCCCTTTTGTAAAAGTGAAATTACTGCTTCATTATACCATAAAAATACTGAGTTTGTATTGATTTTTTTCGTTTTTTGCTATTAAAATCAGAGTATTCAAATAAAACAAAAAATCCGAACACTTTTCCTATTCGGAAAGTGTTCGGATTATTCGCACTTGGTCGGGATGACAGGAGTCGAACCTGCTTGAACTTGCTCCCAAACGCTAAAAACCCGATTTTTTACGTGATTTTATGGGCTTTTCGGGGCTTTTGCGTCCGGATTGACTGCTTTCGTGTGCTCTTCGCGGCACTGAATCCGGGTAGTCCGAAGCCGTAAGTGGTCAAAGATGTGGTCAGCAATCAAGTGAGAGCATTTCATATGCCATAGTATCACAGAGCTTAATGTCAACGGATTCGCTGAACATTTCAAAAAACACGGCATAAATGATATTAGCGATTTCGTCTACGGACATACCTTTTCGGATGCGTGCAAATATCATCTCGACTTCGGAGTCATATTCATCTGCCGGGCAACACATTCCGAGCAACCCAATCGGATCGGCTTTATCAACGACGGATTTTATAATATCTTTAGTCATTTGTTCCCTCCGATCAAAATGCTTTTTCTGCCTTCAGTATAGCATAAAATCGGTTGGAAGTCAACTCGTTTCACAGTGCAAAGGCTGATGCGCGATAGGCAAAGAAAACGATTTTCAAATTCCGTCGGCACAGCGAGAAACTAAGCAGAAACCTTTCGAGGCCGACATAGCATGCGGCAAAAATTCGTATTTACACCTTTTTATCAGATGATGCACCCAAGGGACAGGCAAAATCGCCTGCCCCTTTTCTATCGGAACAATACACGAGAGCAGAAATATATAGTTCCGACTATTGTTCCGAACAAAGTTCTTGACATTGTTCCGATAATATGATATACTGTACCTGTAAAAATGTACTTGGGGGATCGTTATGCAAAAAATGATGAGTACAAAAGAGGCGGCAAGTCTCTGGAATATCAGCGACAGACAGGTCAGCAAGCTCTGCGGAGAAGGTAAAATAAAAGGCGCGGTCAAAAAGGGACGCGTGTGGACAATTCCTGTCGGGACGGAAAAGCCAACGGATGGAAGAATCAAACCCGTATCATATATCCGACAGCCCAATCTGCCTCTGCCTATCGGTATTTCCGATTATCGCTTGGCATCAACCGAATACTATTACATTGACAAGACCATGATGATCAAGGATTTTCTTGATGAGCGTCCGATGGTCTCGCTTTTCACGCGCCCGCGTCGTTTCGGCAAAACGCTGAACATAGATATGATTCGTACCTTCTTTGAAAAAACAGACGAAGATACCTCTGTATACTTCAAAAACAAGAAGATTTGGGCTTGCGGTGAAAAATACCGCAGTTATCAGGGCAAATATCCCGTAATATTTCTTAGTTTCAAAGATGTGAAGTGCGATACCTGGGAAGAAACATTTACCTCCATTAAGGATCTGATTTCCAAGGAAGTGTCCCGTCACAGTGAATTAAAAAACGGCGAAGTGTTCAACGAATATGAAAAAACATATATTGAAAAAATTCTCTCCGGCACGGTAACCCCGGTTGAACTGTCGGTGGCTTTGGCAAATCTCTCTATGATGCTCCATGAGTATCATAGAGTTGCGCCGATCATTATCATCGACGAATACGATACGCCGATCCAACAGGGACATATCAAGGGTTTTTACGACGAAATTATCGGGTTTATGCGTAACCTGTTTTCCGGCGGATTGAAAGATAACAAACACTTGACTTACGGTTTTCTTACAGGCATTCTCCGCGTAGCAAAAGAAAGCATTTTCAGCGGACTGAACAACCTTGCCATCAATTCTATTCTGGACACGAAATACAGCGAATACTTCGGCTTCACGGCTGATGAAGTCAAGGAAGTCGCGCGCTACTATCATACAGAAGATAAGTACGACGAAATCTGCGAATGGTATGACGGATATAAATTCGGCAATACCGAAATTTTCAACCCGTGGTCGGTGATCAACTATTTCCGCAACGGCTGTCAGCCGCGCGCTTATTGGCAATCCACGGGTAGCAACGACATTATCGGCGAAATTCTCAGCGGAGCGGATGAAACGATTTACGAAAAACTCAATGCATTGTTGCAGGGGGAGTCATTCCTCACCTATATCGACACCGGTGTCATCTATCCGCAGGTCAGAAACAATCCGTCCTCGGTGTATAGTTTTCTGCTTGTCGCAGGCTACCTGAAGGTGATCCGCTCCGAGCCTTCCTTCAGCGGGGATTTCATGTGCGAGGTTGCCTTGCCGAACAAGGAAATCGCATTCGTATATAACAAAGAAATTCTCCAAAAACTGAACACCATTGTGCCACAGGCAACGGCGATCTCAATTCAGGAAGCCATTTATTCGGGAGATACCGCCGCCCTGCAAAAAAATCTCGGCACGCTTCTGATGCAGTCGGTCAGCAGCTACGACACTGTCGGCGAAAATTTCTATCACGGGCTTGTCCTCGGACTTTGCGCGACTCTTGATAACCGCTTTTATATCACCTCAAACCGTGAGTCCGGCGAGGGACGGTATGACATCTGCCTCTGCCCCAAGGACGGCAAACTGCCCGGTATTCTGATCGAACTCAAAGCCGCCAAAGATTGCCCGGAGGACGAGCTGAAAGAGCTGTCCGAAAAAGCACTGGCACAGATCGACAACCGGAAATACGAGACGGAACTCACTGTAAAAGGCGTCCGAAACATTCTCAAATACGGCGTTGCCTTCAGTGGAAAAAAAGTTCAGATCACGGCGGAATAATCAGTAGGATAGGGATAAAATTATGGCAATCAAAAAGAATGAATTATACAGCTCCTTGTGGGCAAGTTGTGATAAACTTCGTGGAGGCATGGATGCTTCTCAGTACAAGGATTACATTTTGACGCTTTTGTTCGTCAAATATGTAACCGACAAGTTCAAAGGCGTAAAATATGCGGATATTACAATTCCCGAAGGCGGAAGCTTTGATGATCTTGTTGCGATTAAAGGAGATAAAAATATCGGCGAGAAAATGGACAAGGTCATTGCCAAGCTTGCCGATGCGGGAAACAATCAGCTTCGCGGCGTTATAGATAACGCTCATTTTAATGACGAGTCTAAGCTTGGCAAAGGCGATGAAATGGTGGATAAGCTCACCGGACTTGTTTCCATCTTTCAGCGTCCCGAATTTGACTTCAGAAGCAACAAAGCCGGCGGTGATGATATTCTCGGTGATGCGTATGAGTATCTTATGCGTAATTTCGCAACAGAGAGCGGCAAAAGCAAAGGGCAGTTCTACACGCCTGCCGAAGTTTCACGCATCCTTGCAAAGGTCATCGGAATTGACAAAGTGACCGACCCCGATACATCGGTCTATGATCCTGCGTGCGGTTCGGGCTCATTGCTTATCCGTGCGGCGGATGAAGCGCCGATTGATGTTGCGATTTACGGACAGGAAAAGGAAATCACAACAGCCGGCCTTGCCAAGATGAATCTCGTCCTGCACAACAAAGCAACGGGTGAAATCTATGCGGGCAATACGTTTTCCGATCCGCATTATAAGGATGACAAGGACGATTCCGTGCTCCGTCGTTTCGATTTCGCCGTGGTTAATCCTCCGTTTTCACTCAAAAACTGGACGGACGGCGTTAAGGATTATGGGCGTTTTACAGGTTATGGGGATATGCCGCCCGAAAAGAACGGGGATTATGCATGGCTTCTGCACATTCTTAAATCCTTGAAATCCACGGGCAAAGCGGCGGTTATTTTGCCTCACGGTGTGCTCTTCCGCGGGAATGCCGAGGCAACCATTCGCCAGCATATTATTGACAAGGGCTATATCAAGGGGATTATCGGCTTACCTGCCAACCTCTTTTACGGTACAGGGATTCCTGCCTGCATTATCGTCATTGACAAATCCGATGCCGATGATCGTCAGGGCATTTTCATGATCGATGCAAGCCGTGACTATATCAAAGACGGCAATAAGAATCGTTTGCGCGAGCGGGATATTTACAAAATCGTAACTACCTTCAACGAGCAGATTACAACAGACCCGAAGTATGCCCGTTTTGTACCCAATGAAGAAATTAAAATTAAAAATGCGTACAATCTGAATATTCCGCGTTATATTGACAGTTCCGAACCGGAAGATTTGCAGGATCTCGAAGCACATCTTCACGGTGGAATTCCGGCGGCGGATGTGGACTCTATGGAAAAGTATTGGGCGCATTTCCCAAACCTCAAGAAAAAGTTATTTTCTCCCTTACGCGACGGATATTATAAGCTGAATATCGACAAAAACGAGGTTCGCAGTACCGTATATGCTGATGAGGAATTTTCCATATATGCCGAACAGATTGATGCGGCGTTTGATTCATGGCGGCAGGAGGTCGATGCCGGACTGCGCACGATAAACGAATTTGTTGATAGCAAAAAATATATTATCGAGCTTTCGGCGCTTCTCATATCAAAGTTTGAGGACATCGACCTTGTGGATCAATACGATGTCTATCAGGTGCTGCTGTCCTATTGGCAGGAAACAATGGCGGATGATGTATTTGTGCTTGTGCAGGACGGATACGAGGCAGGACGTGAAACCGAAGATGTCTATGAGGTCACGGAAGACAAAAAGACGAAAAAGGAAAAAAGAAAATATAAAGGTTGGGACGGCAAGCTCATTCCGAAATCTTTGATCGAGGCGCAGTATTTTGCGGCAGAGCGCGCGAAGATTGACGAAGCGCAGGCTGTTGTTGACGAGACACAAAGCAAGTTGGATGAAATGGTCGAAGAACAGACCGCAGAGGATGGCGTTCTTTTTGATTGTCTAAATGATAATAATGCCGTAGATGCAAAAAAGGTGAATGACCGGATCAAAGAATTGAAGAAGTCTGCGCCCGACAGTGAAGAATACAGAATACTTTGCGAATATACGAAGCTGTGCGATAAAGTAAAGCAGTATGCAAAGATCGTCAAAGAACTGAACGCCGCACTTGATGAAGCCTGCAAAGAAAAATACCATCTTCTGTCCATGGATGCAATCAAGGAACTGCTTGTCAACCGCAAGTGGTATTACACCATTTTTGCCGGTATCAAAGCCCTGTATACCTCCACCTCCCATGAGATCGCCGGACGCATTACCGCGCTTGCCGAGCGTTACGAAAATACCCTGCCCGAGCTTGAATCGGAACTTGAGTCATACGAAGCCAAAGTAAAGGCGCAGCTTGAAAGGATGGGGTTTGTATGGTAAATAAGGGCTATAAACAGACCGAGGTTGGTGTGATTCCGGAGGATTGGGAACTCCTCTTACTTGGGAAGGCTGCGAAAGTATATCGAGGTGGATCGCCTCGACCGATTCAAAGCTATATAACGAATTCACCAAATGGGGTGAACTGGATAAAGATTGGCGATGTAAGAGAAAACGACAAGTACATTTATTCTACCCAAGAAAAAATAAGCCCCGATGGCATTGCAATGTCAAGAGAAGTACACATTGGAGATTTTATTTTATCGAACAGTATGAGTTTCGGAAGGCCATATATCCTTCGAACAAACGGCTGCATCCATGATGGTTGGCTCACAATACAAGAGTACGGTCACGCTTTTTCGACCGAATACCTTTACTACTTACTATCATCCAAAATTATTTACAAGCAGTATATCGGGATGGCAGCAGGCAGTAGCGTTAAAAATCTTAATAAAGATAAGGTTTCAAGCCTTATGGTTATTTGTCCCCCACTTCCGGAGCAGCAACGCATTGCCGAAGCACTTTCGGATGTGGACGGAATGATTTCTTCACTTGAAAAACTGATTGCAAAGTATAAGTCCATCAAAACAGCTTGTCTGCAACAGATGTTCCCGCAAAATGGAGAAACGGTCCCGCGTATGCGCTTGCCTGGATTTACGGGCGCTTGGGAACAGCGTAAGCTGTCTGAACTTGCCGCTATACACGCTCGCATTGGATGGCAGAATCTCAGAACCTCGGAGTTTTTAGATAGCGGCGACTATATGCTTATAACAGGAACCGATTTCAATGATGGAGCCATTAACTTCTCGACTTGTCACTATGTTGAACGAGCGCGTTATGAACAAGATAGAGACATTCAAATTCATAACGGCAGCATCCTCATCACAAAAGATGGAACACTCGGAAAAGTGGCGTATGTTCAGGGGTTATCAATGCCTGCAACACTTAATGCAGGGGTATTCAATGTCCAAATTAAAGACGCAAATATTGTTGATGAGAAGTACCTTTTTCAATATCTGAAAGCTCCTTACTTAATGGATTATGTAAGCAAAAAAGCAACCGGGGGCACGATTAAGCATCTCAATCAAAATATCCTTGTTGATTTCCCGGTTGTTATGCCCAAAAAGTCAGAGCAAATCTTGATAGGAGCTTATTTTCAGCAACTCGACAACCTTATCACCTTTCACCAGCGTAAGTTGGAAAAAGTACAGAAGATCAAACAGGGCATGATGCAACAATTATTGACCGGAAAAATTAGACTTGTGTAAAGGAGAATAGTTATGGATAATGATATTAATATCTATTGTGACGAAAGTTGCCATTTGGAAAATGACGGTATAAACGTAATGGGACTTGGAGGACTCTGGTGTAGTAAACATAAAGTGCGAGAGATAAATCAGAGAATAAGAGATATCAAAATTAGAAATGGGGTTAAACCAAACGCAGAGGTGAAATGGACGAAGGTTTCACCAGTAAAAAAACAATTGTATGTGGATTTAATAGATTATTTTTTTGATAATGACGATCTACATTTCAGAGGGTTAATAGTTCCAGATAAGTCAATTTTAAATCACGAAAAGTATAATCAAACGCATGAAGATTTTTATTACAAAATGTATTTTGAAATGCTTAAAATGGTATTTTCCCCAACATTGAAGTATAGCGTATATGTTGATATCAAGGATACCCATTCTGTGGAAAGAACGAGAAAACTAACGGACGTTTGCTGTAACAGCTTGTATGATTTCTCTCATAGCGTTATACGCAACATTCAACCGATCCGCTCCAATGAGGTTCAAACAATGCAGTTGGTCGATGTATTGTTGGGAGCACTTGTATATGCGAATCGCAAATTCAATGAGTCCGAGCTCAGAAGCGAAACAAAAAAAGACCTAATTGAATTGATTAAAAAAAGAAGCGGCTATTCGTTGAAAAAGACCACATTGTTACGGGAGGATAAATTCAATATTTTCATTTGGGAGGCAACAAAAAATGAGTTGTGAAGAACTTCCAGAACTTCTTATATGTGACAATTGGGCGGAATTCAAGAAATACGACGATATTCTTTACCAAATATTCAAGCGAGATTTTATCGATTCAAGCCCTGTTTTCGAAAGCAAAAAAGTTTTAATCAGACGACAACCGTTGGTGGATAGTAGAGAACAAACATTCTTTCACATAACAAGTAAGGATTACAAGGAAAATGGGGAGCGGTATCCCGATCCCCGAAGATGTGAAAGAATTGCTTGGGTTAGAAAATTTATTGAAAATGACTTTTGCTTTGATGGTTGCAATACTTGTGATGGAATCAAAACATGGGAAGAAAATTATAAAAGCAACCAAAGAATATACTTGCTGTTAGAAGAAGAACGTTACATTGTAATTATCGAACGAAGAAATACATACTGCATGCTTATAACTGCATATTATCTCGATTACGATCACTCATTACGAAAATTGCTCGCAAAGTATTATGCGTATATAAAACAAAACGCGCCTTGAACAATCAAGACGCATTCAGGAACTCCTTCTACAACTGGTAGATGAGCTAATAGTATTATATCCTAAAATGTTCGATTTGTCAACTCGTAATACGAAATTTTTTGGGTATAACTTTTTCATTATAAAAATAACTAAAATGTGAGGTGACGTTTTGTGCCCAAAATAGGAAGTGCAGAAAAAACAACCCAATCCCGCGTTGTCAAATTCTTTGTCGGCAAGCTCCATTATACATACCTCGGCGACCTGCATGACAGCGAAAACAGCAATATTATGCAGGAGCATCTCTACGCCTATTTGACGAAAAAGGGTGGATATTCGGACAAGCTGGCTCGGCGGGCGATGGATGAGCTGATTCGCGCGGCGGGCAACCTCCAGCACGGTCTGTATGATGCCAACAAGGAGGTTTACCGACTGCTGAAATACGGTGCTAAGACAGTGGAAGAAGCCGGCGAAGCTCCCAGGACGGTATTTTTCATCAACTTCTCCGATCCCGCGCAAAACGATTTCGCAATTGCCGAGGAAGTAACGGTTGTTGGGGAAAACACCAAGCGTCCTGATCTTGTCATCTATGTCAACGGCATTGCACTTGCGGTCATTGAACTGAAGCGCAGCAGCATTTCCGTTTCCGAAGGCATTCGTCAGAACCTGACCAACCAAAAGGCTTATTTCATTGAGAAGTTCTTTACAACCATACAATTCTGTATAGCGGGCAACGATAGCGAGGGCTTACGTTATGGCACACTTCTCACGCCAGAAAAGCACTACTATGAATGGCAGAACGATGGCTTTACCGAGTTCCCGCAGGAACGCTGTGAAACGGATGTGCTGATTGAGGAAAAAAGCAAGGATATCGAGAATCTTTTGGATAAGCAGCTTTTTGCCATGTTCTATAAGAAACGATTCCTTGATCTGATCCATAACTTTATCATTTTTGATAAGGGGATTAAGAAGGTTTGCCGTTACAATCAGTATTATGCAATAAAGCGGGCGCAGCGCCGTTTGACAGAGGAAAAGCGCGGCGGAATTATATGGCACACGCAGGGGAGCGGCAAAACGCTGACCATGATATGGCTTTCCAAGTGGATTCTTGCGAATCATCCGAATGCCCGTGTGCTGATTGTCACGGATCGCGAGGAGCTTGACGATCAGATTGAAAAGGCATACAAAGGCGTTGATGAGCGGATCGTCCGTACAAAAAGCGGAGACGACCTGGTTAGACGGCTGAATGCTTATGATGACCGTTTGCTCTGTTCGTTGATTCATAAATTCGGTAAAAAAGGCGGAGAGACAACCGACAAGGATATCGACAAGTACATTGAAGAAATTCAAAAAGCCCTGCCATCGGATTATTCTGCTAAGGGTGATTTTGTCGTATTTGTGGACGAGTGTCACCGAACACAGTCCGGCAAACTGCACACCGCTATGAAAACCATTATTCCGAAAGGAATTTTTGTCGGCTTCACAGGCACGCCTCTGCTGAAAAAGGACAAAAAGACGAGCCTTGAAACCTTCGGCGGATATATACACACCTACAAATTCGACGAAGCGGTACGAGATGGCGTTGTATTGGATCTTCGCTACGAATACCGTGATGTCCCGCAGGAGATCAAGTCGCAGGATAAAATTGACACATGGTTTGAAATCAAAACCAAAGGGCTGACTCCTCGCGCAAAAGCAAAGCTGAAATCCATGTGGGTGACCATGCAGAAGGTTTTCTCCTCCCGCTCACGTCTGGAAAAAATCGCGCTGGATATTCAGTTCGACTTTGAAACAAAGCCCCGCCTGATGGACGGAAACGGAAATGCGATGTTGGTGGCGGGTTCTGTTTATTCTGCGTGTAAGTATTATGAGATTTTTCAGCAGATCGGCTTTAAAAAGTGTGCAATCATTACCTCCTATGAGCCGCAGGTCGGTGACCTTCGCACCGATACAGTAAGCGATGACGAGGAGACGGAGACGTTTGAAAAATACGAAATTTATCAGAAAATGCTCGACGGTCAGAGCGTAGAAGACTTTGAAAAAGAGGCGAAACGTAAATTCATCGATGAACCGGCAAATATGAAGTTGCTGATCGTGGTGGACAAGCTATTGACCGGATTTGATGCGCCGCCATGCACCTATCTCTATATTGACAAGGCAATGTATGACCACGGCTTGTTCCAAGCCATTTGCCGTGTGAACCGCCTTGACGGAGACAGCAAGGATTTCGGATACATTGTTGATTACAAACAATTATTCGGAGAACTCGCAGATGCAATTAACACCTATACATCCGGCGCATTTGAAGATTATGATGAGGAGGATGTTGCCGGTCTTCTAAAAGATCGGACGGATGAAGCGAAAAAGTACTTTCTTGAGACTTTGGACGCGCTGGACGAGTTGTGCGGAGGTGTTTCTATGCCCCGTGCGGAAATTGATTATATTCACTATTTCTGCGGGGAAAACTGGATTGATGTTGACAGCGACGAAGCATTTGCACGTAGCCGGGAGAAGTTATATAAGCTGGTGTCCCGCTTGATTCGCGCTTTTGCCGAATTCAAGCCGCGGATGGATGACGCGGGCTTTTCGGCGGCAGATCAGGCAAAGTATGAGGAACACGTCAATCTGTATCTTAAACTCCGGGAAGTGATCGGACGTGCCAGTGGAGATTTCCTAGATTTCAAACGGTTTGAACCTGGAATGAGATATTTGATTGATAATTATATCGTTGCGGACGATGCCGAGAAGGTGGCAATGTTTGATGATTTCACTTTGCTCGATTTTATTCTGGCACAGGAAGATAAGCTGAGTAAAGACGGCGATGACAAAGAACAGGAAAGTGCTGCAGAGGCAATTGAAAACAATATTCGCAAAAAAGTTGTTCAAAAAATTGTTATCAATCCCGCATATTACAGCAAGATGTCAGAGGTCCTCGAGCAACTGATTCTTGATCGCAAGCGTGGCGTTGTAGCATATAAACAGTTGCTTGCAAGGTATTTGGAACTCGCTAAAAATGTAAGCACTCCAGAAGAAAATGATCGCTACCCCGAATCTATCCGCAAAAGCGGTGCCATGAGGGCGTTTTACGACAATTGCGGCGAAAACGAAGCGTTGGCAATTCGTCTGCATAAGGCGGTGATGATGTCCAAAATGGATGGTTTCAGAAACAATCCAACAAAAGAGAACAGAATCAAGAGAGCGCTATATCAAATCCTGAAAGATGACGATATGGTAGAGCGGTTATATAAAATTGTGGTTGAACAAGAGGAATACTGATGCAAATAGAGATTTCGGGTATCAAAATAGAATTGCAGAAGAAGAATATAAAGAATTTGCATCTTGTTGTTGCGCCTCCGGATGGAAATGTGCGAGTCTCTGCACCGATGCACTTATCCGATGAGAGTATCAGTATGTTTGTTCGAACCAAACTCGTCTGGATAAGAAAACAGCAGGAAGAGTTTCAAAATCAGCCTCGGCAATCAGAGCGTGAATATGTTTCGGGAGAAACGCTGTATGTCTTCGGAAAACAGTATTTTTTGCGTGTTGAGTATAGCTATAAAGGCAATTCAGTTGTTTTGAACGGGAATGAGGCTGTACTTACTGTCAGAAAAGAGAGTACGGCAAAGCAACGGGAAGCGTTTGTGAATGAGTGGTACCGTTCTTTGCTGAAGGAGAAGATAGAAATATATCTTCCGAAGTGGGAGAAGATTACCGGACTCTATTGCGACTCTTGGCAAACAAAGTATATGACCACGCGCTGGGGAACCTGTAATACAAACACCCGAAAAATATGGTTGAACCTGCAACTTGCAAAAAAGCCGATGGAATGTTTGGAGTATGTCATTCTGCATGAATTGGCTCATTTGAAAGTACGCAACCACGGCAAGGATTTTATCGCGATTATGGATCAGTACATGCCATATTGGAGAGAAACCAAGAAATTGCTGAATGAACTGAAGCTTGACCACATGGATGAAGTTGAAGGATATGATGCTATGCATGATATCACTTGTGATTAAATTCAATGTTCTATCAATTTCATCCCCCAATATCCCCCTCGCTGTAGGCAAAGAAAAAGCCCCGGCGGTGGAAAATGATTTTCAAGGCTTCGCACAGAGCCGGTGCGAAGCCTTTCTTAAAAGCAAAAAGTCTGCATATAAGGGCGTTTTTTATGCCGAATTTTACAGTTGCCCGTTTTGGGGTTTACGCCAAAATGCTCGAAAACGCTGATATAGCGTGCATTTTGCGCTGTTTTGTGATATGCCGTCCGTTCGGATATATGGTAGGAATCAACCGATGGAACGGAGGTGTAACCATGATTCACAAAAAAATGTTGCAAAGTCAATGCAGAAAAAAGAACAAGGAAAAGGAGGTGCTACGGTGAAAAAAGGTGCAAAGAAAGAGCCGGAGATGACGTGAATTATCGCGATTGACGGAAGTGACATTCTGAAGCACGGCATCACGACGCGCAAAGACGGAAAACTTTATCCCGACGCCTTCCCCGCGGCGTGCTGGACGAGAGCCTTGACACGCTGAAAATGAAAGAAATCTTCAAACGGCACAAGACAGAGCTACCGTTTCCGTATCTGGAAGACAAGCAGTTTTGCCGCGCCGTGGTCAATGTTTCCTTTGCATACGCCATCAAGCAGTTTGAACAGTACGGGCGCAGGTTTGTGCGGCACGGATGCATAGTGACGGATGATGAGATGACCGACTATGTATGCATACGTAATGGCGAGTTGATCGCCATTGAGGTGCCGTATCAGAAAGACACGCAATATGCGTCGGTGCAGAATCCGATTTCTGAGGCACTGCTCGGCAAATATTTTATGTACGACAGTGAGGCAAAGGCATATCGCAGAAGCAAAGAGGCGATTCCTTCTGCCGTCACCTGCAAGGCGATACGTGAGAAGCTCTATACCGAGGGCTTCGACATCGACGGCGTGCATTATGTGCGCTACAAACGCAGTGCGGGAGCAAGCCGCGACGGTCGTTGCCTTTTTATCGCAGAACCGCTGTATGCGGACATGATGGCGTGGAGTTCTTGCGACCTTTCCGCCGACACTGCCTCCGATCAGGCTTCCTGGCAGGCGTATATCGCACTCACGCTCAGCAGTATCGAGAGCACAATCAAGCTTCCCAAGAAATCCATCCTCATCATTCGCGACAGAGTCAGCCGCTTTACCGAGAACGTGATATGCGTTAAGGAAACCGATGCGCACGACCTGCGGGCAGAGGAAGAGGAAACCGAAATTGAAAACGTGATTTGGGACGGCGAGGCTCTGCTGGATGTCGAGATATTCAACGCGAACGGATACGGCATGCACGGTATGATGCTTCTGCGCAACAGTTTCTTCAAGACCTACGCTTTCTGCAGAATTGGTTCTTTGATAACGATATCACGCAGTTCTGGACGAAAGTGCCTTCGCAGGAATTGAACGATGCAATGGTCGAAGCGTTTGTGGATAAGTATAGCAAATAAAAAATATAAGCACATTAGAAGGACTGAAGGATGCGGCTGATTAACACATTTCATAAAATAGAGGATTGTTTTCCGAACAACATATTTGATATAGAGGCTTGGCGAAAATACACGAAAGAGTTTTCCTTTGAATTAAGCAAAAAATGTGAGCAAGATTCAAAAGATTATGATTTTGATAAAGAGATAACACCTGTTGTTAGCAATGTCATACTAAATAAAGAAGCAGCAGCGTTAACAAATGCCTCCTTTGTTACCGTAACTAAACAGCTTAAGCGAAATATAAGCCAACTCTTTGAGTCTGACATAGAGCTGGATATTATTCTATATTTAGGACTATGTAACGGTGCAGGCTGGGCAACAACACTTGACGGCAGAGATGCTATTTTGCTTGGTATTGAAAAAATAATTGAATTAAACTGGCAAAATAAAGATGATATGCAATCGTTGATATTTCACGAGATTGGTCATATTTGGCACAAGACTTATGGAAATTTACATCCACACACTCATTCAAATGGCGAAAAATCATTGGTGCAATTGTATCAGGAAGGAATTGCAATGGTATGCGAGCAGATTTTATGTCAAGACGATAATCATTACCATCAAGATAGAAACGGTTGGCTTGCTTGGTGTGTAACCAATAAATCCGAAATAAAGTACGAATTTTTAAAACGCATTAAAGCTAATAAAAGCACACAAGATTTTTTCGGAGATTGGTGTAATTATAATAATCATAGTGATGTTGGTTACTATTTAGGCTGCGAGTTCATCAAATATTTAAAGCAACAATATTCACTTGTTGAGATAGCCAACTTGAATATCAATGAAATCTATAAACAGTTTGAGATTTTCACATTACGAGCATAATTCTTAATGACACAAAAAACTTCACCTGCATTAATTAAGCAATTCAAAAACCGGCAAATAGATAAACACAAGAAGCCCTTAGCTATGAGTTATTACCCACAGTTAAGGGCTTTTTAATATGGAATTTATTTTGCCATACAAGCTGCCTTTTATTATTCTATAACCCACAAACCACTGGATTAAAAGAATAATGCTCTGCGCGTAGAAACTTACAGTTGGTTTGCCTGCATAATCCAATTTTTCCGCCGGAGAGGACCAGTTCAGACGCCGAAGTCCTTTTTTCCCCGTGGCCCACTCTTTGGCTCCCACTGAAGATTAAAGCAAGTTGGTCAAGCTAAAAGTTTGCAGGAATTTACTTTTTGCAGTGAAGCAAACGGCTTAGCTATGGTGGGGTGGGGAGGGGATGAGGAGAAAGAGTTTATGCAGAGAAACCTGCAAGGAAGCTGCAACGCTCCTCCCGCCATCCCTCAATCCATTATAAAACAATCAGACATCCCACTTCCCGGCATAAGCAGACAGCTCATCCCGAATGGACTTGAAAGCTTCCGTGTCCCGAATTTTGTCAAAAACAGGCTGCCTCATAGAGTTAAGCAGTTCCGCCGCATCGTTGTCGGTCCCAGTGGTGGCAAAGCTACCTGCCGGCATATTCCGGAACAACAGCGACGTATGCGTCTCTTTGCACATGTGCTTTATAAACCGAAGCGCATGCTCTGCCGCGTGCCGCAGGTGCTCAATCGCCTTTTCGTTGTCGCCCACCTTGGCATAGTACATTGCCTGATTTTTGTGAATATAGTGCAGATGTGTGTCGAAAAAGCCGAAATCGCCATTTTCAAACATGAGATGAAGAAACGCAATCTGCTTGTCGCGCAAAGCCGCCCGCATCTCGCTCGTGTAAGCATATTCTCCCGAATCAAGCTTCACATTCATGCTGCCGATCGCAACCTCCAGAAACTGCACCAGATTGAATACCTTTCTCTGCGTTTTCTCATAGCATCTGTCGCCGTCGGTGACGACGGGAAGGAGAAAGTCGCGCGAAATCGCCATGAAAGGCATGGATTCCGCAAGCTCTACGGCTCTTTTGGCGTTTTCACTGTCTTTGTACAGAAAACAGAGTATCTGAACGGCGCTGTGGCGCGCGTTGTCCTCGGTAGAGCCCGCAAGAATGGCTTCTCCGAGGTCGATCGCCTCGCTCTTGTATTTTTCGGCAAGCTCTGTGTCTTTTGCATCCGATGCGGCGCGGTACTGATAATTGGAAACGTACATGAGGTCTTGCATCATCCGATAGTTGTTCGGGTACTGTTTCAGTCCCTGTTCCAGAATTTCACGTGCTTCGGCAAAATAGCCCCGCCCGGAATAGGCGTTTGCCTTTTCACGGATAGCGGTGATGTTTTCGTCCTTCTTGGTGATATCAACGCCGAGCAGATAATCGGTCGTAACGCCGAAAAGATTGGCAAGGGGCGGCAGAAGCGAGACGTCGGGCATGCCGGTGTCCGTTTCCCAACGGCTGACAGCCTGTGCGGATACAGAAAGAACCTCAGCAAGTCGCTCTTGTGTCATATCTGCGTCGCGGCGCAGTTTCTTGATAATCTGACCGAAAGTCATAGTAGTATACCTCCAAAAAATTCAGCCGGCCGGACTGTACCTTTATTATAGCACGTAAATTTTATTTGTCCACCTCTCGCTATTTGAGATTTTTACAAGTTGCAATTGATTTTTTCGAAAAATATCGGAATCGACAGCGCCCAATATGCGGGTAAGCCCTTTGCTTGCCGGGCACAACAAATGTAGTAGGCATTTCAAGTGGATGTTATGAGGTATTCAAAATATGCCGATCTATCAGTATCGCGGCAGGAATGCATATTGCGTGGACAAACCTGTCCATAGAGGCGATGCCCGCCACCTGCTCCCGCAAGTGTTTTGGCGTGTGCGCGCTTAAGATATTCACTCGAACCTGTGGTATCTTTGCAGTCGGCGAAAAAACTTACGAAAGGATAAATAACAATGGCAAAACGAAGACCGCAAGGCGACGGCATAGTGCGCAAACGTTCGGACGGACGATGGGAAGCGCGCATTGTGGTCGGTCACAAAAACGATGGAACACCGATGCACAAATCGGTGTTCGGCAAAACACAGAAAGAAACGCTTGACAAATTGCACCGCGCGATTGAAACTTACCGAGATGTTGATCTCTGTGAGGATAGTCGCATGATGCTCGGCGAGTGGCTCGACAAGTGGCTTGACGAAACGATGATCTTTACCCTGCGGGAGAGCACCATGCAGAGCTACCATATGATGGTGCACCACTATATCAAGCCCTATCTCGGCGGCAAACCGCTGGCGTCGCTGACGACGGCGGATATTCAGAAATTGTATAACAAACTCAAAAAAGAGGGACGCATTCACGAAAATCCCATCAAAGGCAAAACGCTTGCCGACAGCATAGTTCGCGGCATCCATATGATGCTTCACGAGGCACTCGACGCAGCTGTAAAGGAACGGCTCATCGTGCGCAATCCCACAAACGGCACAACCGTACCGAAAAACAATTATCCCGACAAACAGGTGCTGGACGACGGTCAGCTTGAGAAATTTCTCGGCATGATCGAAGCCTACCCCGATTGGCGGGATTTTTTCTACACGGAA
>DLLG01000004.1:243931-438943 GCA_002479075.1 Clostridiales bacterium UBA7568 | reverse complement strand
CGGTCGCTTTCCGCCGTCACAAACGGCAAAATACAAATCGGCGAAACCAAAACGGGTGCGGGCAAACGGACAATTGTCCTGCTGCCGACACTTGCGGCACTGCTTGCCAAACGCAAGGAAAATGCGCTGAATGAGTGGGTGTTCTACAATCCGTGCAATCCCAACCTGCCGATGAATCCGGCAGCGGCATACCAAAAACTACACACGGTTCTTAAAAACGCGGAACTGCCGCTGATGCGGTTTCACGATCTCCGCCATACCTTCGCCACCTATGGCACTGGAAAACGGTATGGACATCAGAACGCTGTCCGCCATAATAGGACATATCAGCGCGGAAACCACGCTCAATATTTATAACCATATCACCGACACGATACAGCGGCAGGCGGCAGCAAGAATTGACCACGAGATTGCGGGGGCTGACACGCCTATTCCCGAGCCGACTGCAACGGACAAGGCAAGTGACAGTGAAGCAACCGATCAGCCGACAGAGCCGAAATTTGAGCCGTATAAGGGCAAGATACGCAAGCCCGGAACGGGTTGCGTGACGATGATAAACGACCATCTCTATGAGGGCAGGTTTTACCCATGCGTAAACGGGAAACGAATCGCCAAGAATATCTACGCTACCACACGGGAGGAGTGCGAGGAAAAGCTCAAGGTGCTGATTGCGGAGATGAAAAAGGAGATTGCGGAAATCAAGGCGGGAGAGAAGGCAACGAAAAGGGGCTGACCGAGGTCAGCACTTAAAAATTGCGGTGCAGTAGGCAAAAATATCTCGGATGCTTTTGGAGGAGGCATGCAGAGGCTTTATACAGAAAGACAACTGATCTTTCCAGCGGTTTCTGAAAAATCGCTGTCGCCTAACAATTCTTTGATCTGTTCCGTTCCTGCCCATTTATAACACCACCCGGGCGTGTGTTGTACAAAAAACAGAATATCCGACATAACAAGCGGGTCTTTGCAAACAGCTTTTGCCCATACATGCATTTCGATGGCAGTATTCATCGCATTTTTGGCACAGAGCAGGGCTTCCGATATGCTTCCTTGACGAATGAGAAAATTGCACTTTGATGTATATGAAGTGATCAAATAACAATAAGGGTTTCTCTCAAATCCGTTTACGACAAGCTCGGACGGCTCGGCATACAAGTGTATCAGATCCTTTGATGCGCTTGTCATGTCGTCCCAAGCCTGCAATACCTGCTCTTTTTTTATCTCCGGATTTTCCGAAAGTATTTTCGCACGCTGAAATAAAGACATTGTATAGTCAAACATAAGGTACTTGCAGGCTGATTCCGCTTTCTCGCAGGCAGTCACAGAGTCTCCCTTTGATTGCGCGATTTTACAAAGCGCCCTATCTCTGATGCCGCACAAATCCGGTAATTTCATCGCAACAGTCCCTGCTTCTTCAAACATCTCTTTAAGAAGCAAAAGATCGATCAGAGAATTTTTAGCGTCAATTTGTATTTCGGGAAGCGTGCAGTTGTCACAAACGGAACGCAACATTCTGTCGCATTCAAGCCAAAGCTCGTCAAACCGTTCTTCGGGAATATCAAATTTTTTTCTGACACGCACTACATGCAAATAATCCTGAATGGCAAAAGCACATTTGACCTTTACAGCATAGTCAAGCGGGTATTTGTTCAAATATTTTTTATACAGTTCGTACACAAGCAAATCTGCGTTGTTTTCGGTCGAGTTTACGGAATAAGTTGCCCAGACTTCTTTGACTTTGTTTTCGAGCTCTCCCTTGTCCGCATATTCATTTGTTCCGACTCCGAGCAAGTAGTCTGTGGATACAGACAAAAGAGCCGCTAACGGAACGATTTGCGAAATATCGGGCATGGTATTATCACATTCCCAATTAGATACGGACTGCGTAGATACGCCGATGTGGTCGGCAACAAAGGATTGCGATACTCCGGCTTCTTTACGAAGTGCTTTCAGTCGTTGTCCAAAACTATTCATTATGTTCCTCCGTTTGAGTTGTATTGAAACCGGCGCCTGTTTCTGATATTATTATAGCAAAATTTCAAAGAAAAACAATATACTGTACCGTGACTTACGGTATTACTCTGTTTATATAATTCGTGGCGGTCAGCCATTAAAATTTGTGGTGCAGTAGGCAAAGAAAAGGTTTTTCGAAAAAATAAAGCGGCTTGTGCTGTAAATGCGACACAAGCCGTTTTTCTGCCGTCAGGCAAATTTGCCAAAGTGGCGGCAAAATATCAATTATAAGCAGAAAACCAGCCGAAAGTGGGGCAAAAAACCTCATTTTCGGCTGATTTTTGGTCGGGATGACAGGAGTCGAACCTGCTTGAACTTGCTCCCAAAGCAAGCGGGTAACCGTTACCCTACATCCCGAATATCAGAAGCGAAACTGCTTCCGCCATAATATTATAGCGGAAGCAGTTCTGTTTGTCAATGATTAAATTGCGGAGCCCTTGAGTTTTTTCGTTGTGACAATGCGGTCAACGGCGGTGATATATGCGCCGAGGCGGAGCGATGTTTTATATTTTTCAGCGCACTTCCAGACCGTCTCAAAAGCGGAGACGATAGTTGTTTCAAGGCGTGAATTAACCTCTTCTTCGCTCCAGTAATAATTCTGCAAATTCTGCACCCATTCAAAATACGAGACTATAACACCGCCGGAGTTTGCAAGAATGTCCGGGACGACCGTTATTCCCTTTTCTTCAAGAACGGCGTCAGCTTCGGCTGTTGTCGGACCGTTTGCGCCTTCGACGATTATCTTTGCCTTAACGTCCTTTGCGATTTCTTCCGTTATTGAATTTTCAAGCGCGGCTGGAACAAGTACATCGGCAGGGACCTTCAGCACGCCTTCGCAAGGCAGATGAACTATTCCCTCTTCCTCATAATTTGCCACTTTATTCTTTGCAGATGCTCCTTTGTATGCCGTAAATTTATTCATATCGATTCCCTTTTCGGCGTATATAGACCCTGTGGAATCGGAGATTGCGACTATCGTGCAACCCGCTTCATAAAGCAGTTGTGCGGCAATTCCGCCGACATTTCCCGCTCCCTGAACGGCAACCTTTGTGCCCGCAAGACTTTTGCCGAACTTTTTAAGCGTCTCACGCATAACGAAAAGCACGCCGCGCCCCGTCGATTCATTTCTTCCGAGCGAGCCGCCGAGCTCCGTTGGTTTACCTGTTACAACGCCGGGAAGCGACTTTCCGCCGCTGAGAAGATTGAATGTATCAAGTATCCAGGCCATCGTCTGCGAATTTGTGTTGACGTCCGGCGCGGGTATATCCATATCGGGTCCGATAACCGGAGCGATCGCCTTTGTATAACCCCTTGTGAGACGTTCGAGCTCGCCGACAGAAAGAGCCCTCGGATCGACCGTTATCCCTCCCTTACCGCCGCCATAAGGAATTCCCGCGACGGCACACTTAAGGCTCATCCAGGCTGCAAGCGCAGTAACCTCTCCGAGGTCGGTATCTCTGTGATAACGGATACCGCCTTTATACGGTCCTCTCACGCTTGAATACTGAACACGGTAGCCCTCAAAAACTTTCGTATGACCGTCATCCATTTTGACCGGAACGTGTACAGTTATTGTTCTTTCGGGATAACGCAGAAATGCATAGTCGTCTGCCGTTATTTCCATTTTGCCTGCTGCGCTGTCAAGCACCTTCAGCATATTCTGATAAGGATCGTATTTTGACATAGTTTTCACCTCGGAAACAAATAATAATGCTTTATTATATGCGGTAAAAAACATTTTGTCAATACTTTTTAAGCAAAACGGCGGTTTTTTCAGAAAAATTTAGCTTTTTCCGCAAAATTCCGCTGTTTTTATTCGTTTATTTCGTCATTTTGAAATCATATGTTTTATAATCTCGCCGATGTCGTCCTCATCCATAAAAGGAGCAAATGCTGCGATATCCTCAATCTTGCCGCTGCTTTTCAGCTTTTCTTTTGCGAGCTCTTTTATATCGTCATCATCCATAAACGGTGCAAGCGCCACTATATCCTCAAGTGTTCCGCCGTTCTTCAGCTTTTCTTTTGCAATCTCACCGATATCATCTTCATTCATATAAGGCGCAAGTGCGGCAACGTCTTCAAGCGAGCCGCCGCTTTTCGCCAGCTCCCCGGCGGCTTCACCAAGATCGGATTCATTCATATAAGGAGCAAGTGCGGCAACGTCTTTAAGCGAGCCGCCGTTTTTCGCCAGTTCTCTGACGACTTCACCCACATCGTCTTCATTCATAAAATACACAAGCGAGGCAACATCTTCAAGCGAACCGCCATTCTTCGTCAGCTCTTTGACAACCTTGCCCACATCGTCTTCATCCATATAAGGCGCAAGTGCGGCAACATCTTCAAGCGAGCCACCGTTTTTCGCCAGCCCAACGGCGATTTCGCCCAGGTCGTCTCCATTCATATAAGGTGCAAGTGCGGCAAGCTGAGAAATCGTCATTTTATTCTTATTTTCCTTAATACTCTCCTCTGCCTGCTTGGGCGCCATAAGCGGGACTGTTTCCGTAAGCTCCTCGGGCGTTATATCGGAAGGCTTCTCTCCCGCCGATATTTCTTCAACAATTTCCGCCGCGCGTTTGTTGCAGAGGATGTCGTCAATTGACACCCCGAATATCTCCGAAAGCTCCCCAAGCTTCGAAATATCGGGCATACTCTCGCCGCGTTCCCAGTTTGATACTGCCTGAAAGCTGATTCCCATCATATCGGCAAGCGCCATCTGAGTTATGTTCTTTGATTTTCTCAGCTCCGCTATGCGCTTCCCTATCTTTCTCATATCAAACATTTTTTCGTCCTCCGTTTTGGTTTCTTTCCGTTTTGAAAACAACATTTTGTTTTCCTCCTGCTTTTGTTTTTTCCTTTCGGTCTACGCCCATTTTACGCCAAAACACAGAAAAACAACAGCAAGCAGCGCTTGAAAACGTCGTTTTTTCAAGATTCAATTCCCGCTTGAATTATAACATATCCGATTTTATTTGACAAGTGCCGACACAGGTGATATAATATTAAAAAAATTTCACGGAGGCTGTTATGGAATTTATCAAAAAAGCAAAATGGGGATATATTCTCCTTTCCGTTATTTATATAATCCTCGGAGTAATTCTTCTTATCTACCCTTCGCAGACGATAGATGTAGTCTGCTATATAATCGGCGCGACGGCGATCATCTGCGGAGCCTGCATCATAATCAAATCCTTTTTCCGCGGCGCTGCGTCTCTTATGCCGGCAGCGGGACTCGTTTTCGGAATATTCAGCCTTGTCTGCGGAATAATCCTTATCGCAAATCCGAGCTTTGTAAAGAGCATTTTCCCCGTCATAATCGGCATTGCGATGATTGCGGACAGCGCTTCGAAGCTGGTCACCTCGTTTGAAATAAAGAAAGCGACGGAATACGGCTGGCTCGGAGTTTTTGTGCTCTCCGTCATCGGGTTGGTTTTCGGATTTCTGATTGTTTTCAACGCCGGAGCGGCAGCGGATCTCGTCGTCAGAATAATCGGCGTTTCGCTGATTATCGAGGCAATCGAAAATCTCTGCGCAACGGCTGTTGTTTCCGGCAAGTTCCGTTCGCTGAAAAAATCCTTTGGCAAAAAGACGATCGAGGGCGAATTTATCGAAATAAAAACCGAGCCGACAGATAAGGAAAACGATAAATAAAATTTATTTTTTGATTACAGTTTATTAACATTCATAAGTTATAATTATCTCATATTCTTTCTGTGGAGGCACGTTTTGATTAAAGAAAAGCGTCTTGCAATCGGTATATCGGCGTTCGCCGTTTTGGCGTCCCTGTCGCTTATGATATACAGAGTGATATTTATGAAAAAATATTTCAATCCTTACTCGCTCGAATACGATCTTGCGGCAAAAAAGGATATAAATATTTTCGGATGGGTGCTTTTCGCCTCTGTGATCGCAGTACTTGTCGCGTCATTTTTCCTTCGCGAAAAGGGTCCTGAAAAGCGCGGAGAGACAACGGGAAACCTTTTCTCTGTTTTCTGTTGCGCCCTTTGCGGAGCGTCGTTCATAATTGCCCCCATAATTGCTGTTATGTATTATAAGAGAGACGTTTTTTCTCTCTTTTACCGCGTCATAAAATCAGATAAGACGGCATCCCCTCTTTACGGAGCCGCAATGTTGCTCTGTGTAGTACTTATGCTGTTTGCGGGAGTGTATTTTCTCTTTTCCGCATCGGTTGCGTTAAATAAGAGACGTTCAAAGAACAATATGGCTTTGCTCTTGCCGCTCTGGGGAATATTTTTCGTCTGCGTATCATATTTTGATCCGGATTATATCTATTCGGATTACAACAGGGTTCTCGCAAATATGGCAGCCGTCGCCTGTATGATTCTTATGCTTTTAGAGGCAAGACTTGCGATAAAAAGACCGATGAACATTCTTTATTTCTTTTTCTCGCTGCTGACGGTTATGCTCATCATAGTATACGTTGTGCCGACGCTTATCCTCTATGCCTTCTGGGAGCCCTCGCTGACGGTCATAAACGTGCTTGAAATATGTGAGATTGGGATTGCTTTCTTTGCGCTGTCATCCGCGACGGGTTACATCGCAGAAATTAAATGAAAAAGGACTTAAAAAGACAAAAATTTCGGTTTTTGTTTTTTTATTTGAAATTTTTTCTTGACAAATGAAAAAGTTTGATATATAATCGTTCCATTATTTTTTTAAAAAAGAGGTGCTTTATGAAAATAACTGATTACTACGGTTCGATGGTTTTCGGAGATGCCGCAATGAAAAAATATCTTCCCGAAAATGTATATCTGCGCCTGAAAAAGACCATAACAGACGGCAAAAGTCTCGCTCCGGAAATTGCGGACGACGTTGCCGAAGGAATGAGAAAATGGGCGGAGTCGCTCGGCGCAACGCATTACACGCATTGGTTCCAGCCGATGACAGGCGTAACGGCGGAAAAGCACGACAGCTTCATTTCGTTCGGTCGCGACGGCGGCGTAATTGACGAGTTTTCCGGAAAAGCCCTCATAAAAGGCGAATCTGACGCATCCTCTTTTCCCTCCGGCGGGCTGCGCGCAACTTTTGAAGCGAGAGGCTATACCGCCTGGGACGCAACCTCTTATGCCTTTATAAAGGAAGGAACCCTCTGCATTCCGACAGCCTTCTGCTCTTACGGGGGCGAAGCTCTTGATAAGAAAACTCCCCTTCTCCGCTCTATGGAGCTGATAAACCGTCAGGCGATGAGAATAATGAAGCTCTTCGGAAACGACGGCGTCAAAAAGGTTGTGACAACGGTCGGCGCGGAGCAGGAATATTTTCTCATAGATAAAAAGCTCTTTGATCGTCGCGAGGATCTCGTTTTTACGGGAAGAACACTTTTCGGCGCAAAGCCTCCGAAGGGACAGGAGCTCGATGACCATTACTACGGCTCGATAAAACCTCGTGTCAAGGCATTTATGAGCGAGCTGAATGAGGAGCTCTGGAAGCTCGGCATTCCCGCGAAGACGGAGCACAACGAAGTCGCTCCCTCGCAGCACGAGGTCGCCGTTCTTTATACAACCTCAAACACGGCAACCGATAACAACCAGCTTATGATGGAGATAATGAAAAATGTTGCCGCGCGTCACGGACTGGCGTGCCTGCTGCACGAAAAGCCCTTTGCCGGTGTAAACGGTTCCGGCAAGCATAATAACTGGTCAATGGCGACGGACACCGGCGCAAACCTTCTCGAGCCGGGCGATACTCCCGCCGAAAACGCTCAGTTTCTGCTTTTCCTCGCAGCCGTAATCGCCGCGGTCGATCGCCATCAGGATCTGCTCCGCATTTCCGTCGCATCGGCGGGCAATGACCATCGTCTCGGCGCGGACGAAGCCCCCCCCGCAATCATCTCGATGTTCGTCGGAGAAGAGCTTGAAGAGGTGCTTTCCGCTATCGAAAATGACAGCGTCTCAAGCAAAAAAGAGCGCACTCTTATGCGCATAGGCGTTCACACTCTGCCGAAATTCCCCCGCGACACAACGGACAGGAACCGTACCTCCCCCTTCGCTTTTACGGGGAATAAATTCGAATTCCGCTCGCCGGGGTCAAGCCAGTCGATAGCCGATACGAACACCGTTATAAACACGATCGTTGCCGAAACGCTCGATGAATTCGCAAGCAGGCTTGAAGCGGCAACCGACTTTGACGCAGAGCTTCATTCTCTCATAAGAGACACTATAAAGGAGCATAAGCGCATCATCTTCAACGGCAACAACTATTCTGCGGAATGGGTCAAGGAGGCGGAGGCGCGCGGACTTTACAACCTTCCCTCAACGCCCGAAGCCGTTGAAAGGCTCGTCGCTTCGGAAAACATCTCGCTGTTCACAAAATACGGCGTGCTGACGGAAACCGAAGTCCGCTCGCGCCACGAGATTATCCTTGAAAATTATTGCAAAACAGTCGGCATTGAAGCGCTGACTATGATAGAAATGACAAGAAAGCAGATAATCCCTGCGGTTATTGCGTTTTCGAAGGAGATTGCAGAGTCGCTCAAGCTCAAATCAAGCATCGGCTCCTGCGTAATCGACGTAACGACGGAAACCTCGCTTTGCAAAAAGCTCTCCTCCCTGCTTGCGGGCATCTGCTCCTCCTGCGAAAAGCTGGCGTCCGATATGGCAACAAAGCAGCCCTCTGGAGAGGCAGAAAAAGCTGCGTATTTCCGCGCAGTGATCTGCAAGGATATGACCTCGCTCCGCGCTCTTACGGACGAGGCAGAATCAATAACCTCCTCCGAATACTGGCCTATACCGGACTACGCAAAACTGCTCTTCTCTGTTTGATACAAAACAAAAATCCCGCTCGCGCGGGATTTTTTTATTTACGGGATTTATCTTCTTCCGCAGCCGCAGCCGCCGCCATCGGGTCTTTCGCCCCTGTCTATATCGGAGAGAGCGGGCGGATAAAACTCGTCAACGGGGAATGCCATATGCTTGAACATACTGCACGGATCATCCGTTTCGGGAGAGAGACATTCTTTTTCGGGAACCGTGTATTCCGTGCCGTTCATAAGATACTGCGCGGGTCTTTCGATTCTTATGACAGAGAAGAAACCGAGCGAAACAAGCAGGTATTTTCCTGCGGGATCGGCGCAGAGCCTTCCCTCGAAAACGGCGCGAACCGCTTCTGGCAGGTCGCTGTCGCAGAGGCAGTTGCGGAAGTTCTGGCAACGGCAAGCCTCAACGATCTTCGTGTTAAGTACTATCGGATCGACAACTTCAAGCACAGCCGTCGGGAGGTTGCTCGTTGCATTGCATTCGCTTCCGCCGCCGCAGAAGCCCGAGCTGTCTGCCGCACTCTTGAAAATGCTGACGTTGCCTTCGCTGCCGTAGAGGATGACCTTCTTTTCCGCTATTGCAAGTCCCTCTGCTTCCTGTGAGCGTCCGAGCCCGACACACACCTCGCAAACGAGCTTTACATACATTTTGACATTGACCTGATAAAAGCCTCTGTTGAACGGAACCGGATCGACGCTCATATCCGCGGCGATGACGTGCGCGCTCTTTGTTCTGACATTGCCTCCTCGCTCAACCGCGTCTCTGCCGCAGTCCGTAAGATAAACAACTACGTCTTCAAAGCAGTCTTTGTCTCTGCAGCTGTCAAGGATTCTGTTTGTGTCTATATAAACCGTGTCACGTCCCGCGCAGGGGAGCGACATATTTCTGTTATCAGCCATATTAAATAATATCCTCCAAAATAATTATTCGGGCAGAGGGAACAAGTTTTCCCTCCTGCTATATTTTATGCGACGGAGCAATTTTGGTGATTTCTGTCGCAAAAAAGAAGGGCGGAGGTTTCCTTGCCGAAAAACGTGCGTCCTCCTCGCCGGTGTCGCTTTCCAAACACCTGTTTTTAATTGCGAACGGTTGACAGAGCGGCATTATATGTTGTATAATAAAGAGAATATTATATTGAGGCAGGAACTCTCAAAATGGTACTTTTAAGCGTCAGCGGCGTGACCGTCGAATATGGGACGGACGTCGTATTAAATAATATAAATTTTTCGATAAACGAGGGCGACAGGCTCGGCATTGTCGGCGTAAACGGCGCAGGAAAGAGCACCCTTGCAAAGATAATCGCGGGGACTTTTTCTCCGTCGGCGGGCAGCGTTTATATAGCGAAAGACAAAACAATCTCAATGCTTGCGCAGAATGCAATGCTTGAAAGCGACAATACCGTTCTCTCCGAAATGTCGGACGCTTTTCCCGAAGTCGTTGCGACGGAAAAACGCCTTTCAGAGCTTTCAGAAAATATTGAAAATCACATCGGAGGCGAAGCGGCAATCGAAAAATACGCCCTTCTGACGGAAGAATTCCGCAAAATGGGCGGCTACGAATATCGCTCAAGGATAAAATCGACTCTCGCCCGCTTCGGTTTCGGAGAGGAATTTTTCGATAAAACGATAAACACCCTTTCCGGCGGCGAGAGAACACGTCTTGCCCTTGTCAAGCTCCTGCTCCGCGAGCCGGATCTTCTCATTCTGGACGAGCCGACAAACCATCTCGATATGGATACGCTCGCCTGGCTCGAAGAGCACCTGCGATCGTACAAAAAGACGCTCATTCTTATATCGCACGACAGATATTTTCTCGACCGCGCGGCAAACAAGATACTTGACATCGAACACACAGAAGCAACGATATACCCCGGAAATTACAGCGCCTATGCCGCCCAGAAGGCGGAACAGCGCAAGGCGCTTGCAAAAAAGCACGAACTTCAGCAGAAAGAAATCTCCCGCATTGAGGCGATAATCGAGCAGCAGCGTCGCTGGGGGCAGGAGCGCAACTTCATAACCATAAAAAGCAAGCAAAAGCAGATAGAACATCTGAAAAAGGACAGCGTAGATGCGCCGAAAAAGGATCCGAAGAACATTTCCCTGCGCTTTTCGGAGGCAAGGGAGAGCGGAAACGACGTTCTCTTTGCGGAAAACATTTCAAAGTCGTACGGAGAGAGAAAAATCCTTGACAATATCAGCTTTGAGGTCAAAAAGCGGGACAGGATAATGATCGTCGGACCGAACGGGTGCGGAAAGAGTACCCTCGTGCGTATTCTCGGCGGACTTGACGAGGATTACGACGGAATTCTCCGTTTCGGATACAACGTCATCCCCGGATATTACGATCAGGAGCAGCAGACGCTCGACAACGACAGCACAGTCCTTGAGGAGGTCTGCCGTGCGCACGACAAGCTGACAATGCCGCAGGTTCGCTCCGCGCTTGCGTCCTTCCTCTTCTTTGCGGAGGATATGGACAAAAAGGTCGCCGTGCTTTCCGGCGGCGAGAGAGCAAGACTTATGCTCTGCAAAATGATACTTTCGCAGATAAATCTCCTTATTCTGGACGAGCCGACAAACCATCTGGACATCGGCTCGCGCGAGGCTCTGGAAGATGCGCTTATGCAGTTTTCCGGAACGATAATCGCCGTTTCTCACGACAGATACTTCGTCCGCAAGCTGTCGTCAAAGATATTCGATATGACGGGCGGACTGCGCATCTTCATCGGAAATTACGATGAATACTGCGAGAAAAAAGAGAAGGAAAAGGAGACGGAGAAGGCAGTCGACGCCGCAGGCGAAAAGCCGATCGCGGAAAGCAAACAGAGCTATCTCGACGCAAAGAAAACCGCCTCCGACATAAGAAAAAACAAGTCAAAGATCGAACGTTGCGAAGCGGAAATCGAAAAACTCGAAGAAGAAAAATCGCACCTTGAAAAGGAGGCGGAGGGCGAAGCCTCCGGAAACTACGTCCGCCTTTCCGAGATTTATGCGAGAACGGACGAGATAGACAAGCTCCTCGACTCGCTCTATGACGACATCGATTCGGCGGAAAAGGCGCTTGCCGAGCTGGGAGGAACCGTATGACGACAGAAAAAAGGGTTTTCATAGTCGGCGGCGGAGCCGCAGGGCTGATGGCGTCCTGCAGGGCGGCTGAGCTCGGCGCGAAAGTCACCCTCTTTGAAAGAAACGACCTGCTCGGAATGAAGCTCGGAATAACGGGAAAAGGCAGGTGCAACCTGACAAATTCCTGCTCACCCGAAGAGTTTATCCGAAACGTCACACAGAACGGAAAATTTCTCTTTTCGGCGATTCACCGTTTCACCCCGCAGGACACAATCGACTATTTCGAAGCTCTCGGCGTGCCGCTGAAGGTTGAAAGGGGCAACCGTGTTTTCCCCGTTTCGGACAAGGCGACAGACATCGTTCTCGCGCTGAAAAAGCACGTGCTCGATCTCGGTTGCAGAATTGTTCACGAGCGGGTTAAACGCCTTGAAAGTACGGACGGAAGCATAACCGCACTCGTCACCGAAAAGCACAGATATACGGATTTTGACAGCATAATTTTATGCACGGGCGGCGTTTCGTACCCCGTAACGGGCTCAACCGGAGACGGGCTTGAAATGGCAAAGTCTCTCGGGCACACGGTAACGGAGCTCATCCCTTCCCTCGTCGGGCTGACCTGCGCGGGCGACTTATGTATGCGTATGCAGGGACTGACGCTGAAAAATATTGCGATAAAAGTAGTTGATAAGGAAAAGGGCTCGGTTATCTACGAGGACTTCGGCGAGCTGCTCTTTACGCACTTCGGCGTAAGCGGACCCGTAATCTTGTCTGCCTCCGCACATATGCGACCGATGACAAGCGGAAAATATGAAGTGATAATCGACGAAAAGCCCGCTCTGGACGAGGAAACGCTTGACAAGCGTCTGCTCTCCGAATTCGATAAGAACAAAAACAAGCACTTTTCGTCCGTTCTGGGATCTCTCCTCCCCTCAAAAATGATAATTCCGTTCTGCGACATCTGCGGCGTGCGCGGGGACAGAACGGCAAACTCGATAACAAAGGCGGAGCGGAAGAACATAGTCGCTTCTCTCAAAGCGATAAAACTGACGGTCACAGGCTTCCGCCCGATAAGCGAAGCGATCGTCACGGGCGGCGGCGTTTCCGTTTCAGAAATATCCCCGCAGACGATGAAATCAAAACTGATAAAAAATCTGTATTTCGCCGGAGAAATGATCGATGTTGACGCATACACCGGCGGCTTCAACCTGCAATCGGCGTTCGCAACCGCTGTCGCGGCGGCAACGGACGCAGCTAAAATATAAAAAGGAAGTAAATCATTATGGTAAACATAGCAATCGACGGGCCCTCCGGCTCCGGAAAAAGCACTCTTGCAAAAGCGCTTGCAAAAAAATTCGGCTTCAGCTACGTAGACACCGGCGCAATGTACAGAACCATCGGGCTGTACATCCTTCGCACAGGCACCGACCCGCACGACGAGGAGGCTGTCAAGGCTCGCCTTTCGGAAATAAAAATGGACATTGAATTTTCCGGCGGCGTTCAGCATATGTTCCTCTGCGGGGAGGATGTAACAGGACTCATCCGCACGAGCGAAGTCGCGGATTACGCCTCCGCGACCTCAAAAATGGGCGCGGTCAGAGCGTTTCTTCTCGATGTTCAGCGCGATATGGCAAAGAAAAACAACGTCATTATGGACGGGCGCGACATCGGCACGGTCATCCTTCCCGATGCGGATGTCAAATTCTTTATGACGGCGTCCGACGACGCAAGAGCCGTCCGCAGACAGGCAGAGCTTGAAGAAAAGGGCGAAAAGATGACCGTTGAAGAGGTTAAAAAGGCGCTCTCCGCAAGAGACGAACAGGACAGAACGAGAGACATCGCCCCTGCAATTCCCGCAGAGGACGCAATAATGCTTGATAACTCCGGCAGCTTTGAGAACACGCTGAACCGTGCCATAGAAATAATAGAAAGCAGAATAAAATAAAATGAACGTTTTCTTCAAAATAGCGGACTTTTTCCTCTTTCCGATTGTGCGACTGCTGTTCGGCGCAAGGCAGAAGGGCAAGGAAAACATCCCGAAAGAGGGTCCGGTTATTATAGCGGCGAACCACCTGCACGCCTTCGATATGTTCTTTATTTCAACGTTTTCAAAACGTTCGATAAGGTTTCTCGCAAAGGCGGAGCTTTTCAGAAATCCCTTCGGCAGATTCATTTTCCGCGGCGCGGGAGCTATCCCGATAAACAGAAAAGCCGCCGGAATCGAATCGGTAAACGAGGTCATTTCGTCGCTTGAAAAGGGAGAGCCTGTCGGCATTTTCCCGCAGGGGACGAGAATTCCCGGAAAAGATCCCGCCGAGACAAAAATAAAGAGCGGCATCGGGCTCATCGCCTATCATTCAAAGGCGACTGTTCTTCCCGTTTTCATCGGCGCGAAGGGAATGAAAGTCCGTCCGTTCAGAAAAACGGAGGTTCGCTTCGGCAAACCGATCGCCTTTGACGAGCTCGGCTTTGAAAACGGCGGAGCGGAGGAATACAGACGCGCAAGCGAGCTTATCTTCGACAGAATATGCGAGCTCGGAGCAGACATATCGAAAACAGCGGAGGAAAAGCAATGAGTGTTATACTCGCAAAGCATTCAGGCTTTTGCTTCGGCGTAAAGCGTGCGACGGAGACAGCCGAGTCCCTCGCCGGCACGGGCGGGAAAATATACACCCTCGGCCACCTCATTCACAACAGAAAATATACAGAATATCTCGAAAAAAAGGGTGTGCGCTCCATAGACGAAGACGAGCTTTCGCGGCTTCTCTCTTCCCCGCCGGCGAATGCAACGGTCATCATCCGTGCACACGGAATCTCCCGCAGTCTTATGCAGACGCTCCGCGACGCCGAAAATTGCGACGGAACGCTGCGCATCTGCGACTGCACCTGCCCCTTCGTTTCGAAAATCCATAAGATAATGGACAAGAACACCTCGGGCGAGACCTTTGCCATCATCTTCGGCGATAAGAACCACCCGGAGGTCAGGGGAATAGTCAGCTATGTCCACGGAGATTATGCCGTAATATCCGGAAGTGCAGAGCTTGAAAGCGCCTTGAATGGAATTTCGAGGGATAAATTGGCAAAGAAGCGAATAATTGTTGCAAGCCAGACGACTCTGAACCATTTTGACTACGAAAAAAGTAAAAAAATTATTCAAAAACTATATACAAACGCTTTATTTTTTGATACAATATGTTGTGTTACGGAAGAAAGACAGCTTGAAACGGAAAGGCTGGCGCAAGGCTGCGACGTTATGCTCGTCGTCGGAGACAGCGAGAGCGCAAACTCACGCAAGCTCTTCGAGATTGCAAAGCGAAACTGCAAGCGCACGTTTTTCATCGAAAGCGCGTCCGAAATTCCCGATAACATAAAAAAGATGCACTGCAAAGCAGGCATCGCAGCCGGAGCTTCAACTCCGGGCTACATAATCGAGGAGGTACAAACAATTATGAGCGAACATGAAAATTTCGCGGAGCTTCTTGACGAATCGTTCAAAAATATCAGTACAGGAGATACCGTCGTGGGATACGTCATGTCCGTTTCCGGCACCGAAGTCCGTGTTGACATCGGCTCGAAATGCACAGGCGTGCTCACGCTTGACAACGTCACAGACGATCCTCAGGCTAAGCTCGAAAATCTTTTTAAGGTAGGAGATAAGATAGAGGCTGTTGCATACAGAGTCAGCGACATCGACGGCATTGCTTACCTCTCCACCAAGAAGATTACCGCCGCAAATGACTGGAAACGTGTACAGGATGCTTTTGAGAACGGAACGGTTCTTGAAGGTAAGGTTACGGAAGCGGTCAAGGGCGGCGTAGTTATCCGCGCTCTTTCCCAGCGTATATTCATCCCCGCATCGCAGACGGGCGTTCCGCGTGACGGCGACCTTTCGACACTCGTCGGAACAACACAGAAATTCAAGATAATCGACCTCGACGCTTCCCGCCGCAGAGTTCTCGGCTCGATCCGCGTTGTCGCAAGAGAAGAACGCAAGGCTCGCGAGGACGCTTTCTGGAACGAGATCGAAGTCGGCAAGCACTACACGGGCACAGTCAAGAGTATGACTTCATACGGAGTATTCGTTGACCTTGGCGGAGTGGACGGAATGGTTCACAGCTCCGAGCTTACCTGGCTCCATATCTCAAACCCGAAGGATGTTGTTTCTGTCGGCGATACTCTTGACGTATTCGTCAAGAGCTTCGACCGCGAAAAGGGCAGAATTTCCCTCGGTCACAAGACAGAGGAAACAAACCCCTGGACACTCTTCAGAGCAGAGCACAATGTAGGCGATGTCGTATCCGTAAAGGTTGCGTCTCTTATGCCCTTCGGAGCGTTTGCTCAGATCATTCCAGGCGTTGACGGACTTATCCACATCTCCCAGATAGCAGACAAGAAGCTCACTCACCCTTCCGATGTTCTCGAAAAGGGACAGGTCGTTGATGCAAAGATCACAGAAATCGACGATGAGAAGCACAAAGTCAGCCTTTCTGTCCGCGCTCTTCTTGCTAAAGAAGAACCCACAGAGGAAGCTACGGAAGAAGTAGCCGAAACAACAGACGCAGAATAATCAGAATAAGACCAAAATCCCAAGCTCCGGCTTGGGATTTTTTCTTTGCTCTATTTTTTAACGGAATGTTAAGAAATCATTGACAAATCACATATCGTATGATATAATATCAGCTGTACATTCGTACAAAAACTCGCTGAGGTGAACAATGAATACTCAAAGAGAAAATTCACGCGATAAAATTCTCGATGCCGCATTCAGGCTGCTCTCAAAAAAGGGCTATGCGAACGTTTCCATGCGCGATATAGCGGCGGAGGCGCAGGTTGCCCTCGGACTTCTGACGTATCATTTCCGCACAAAGGAAAACCTTTTCACGGCGCTTGCCTCAAAGCTCGTCTCAACCTGCTTTGATGATGTCGTCCGCGAAATGGAGCGCGGCAAGGACGAAGAAGAAAGAATGCATCTTCTCTCCGAATATTTCAAAAAAATTCTCGTAGAACGTCCGGATGTTATGAAGATCTTCCTTGATTTCTCCATTCAGGCGATGTGGAACAGGTCGTTTAGGTTTCAGGTCACATATCTTTTCAATAAGCTCGCAGAGCTCATCCGTGACGACGTTCTCTCAAAGAAGCCCTCGGAGGACAGCCCCGTTCTCGGGAAATACGGCGCAGAGGCTGTATCAAAAGTCATCCTCGGCTCGCTTTACGGAACGGCATTTCAGGTACTTCTTGCGGGAAAGAGCCAGAATGAGCTTGACGAGATTTTCGGTCTCGGAAACACGCTTATCGAAATTTGCAGTAAATAAGAGGTCAGCATAATGGCAAAAGATAAAAAGAAAAAAGAAAAAGCGGCAACCGTCTCGGAGCCGAAGGAAAAGGTCAAAAAGGCGAAGAAAAAACGCGGCGACCGCAGAGACGGCAGGCTCGTCCGCGAAGCGGATTCGATGCATAAATTCGCAGGCTTTCTCCTGCCGAACAGGTGCGATAACGAGGCTGTTATGAGCGAGCTTATCGATATGACAGCCGTTGAAGAGTTCGTCAAAATGAAGAATTCTGACTCGCCGGACTTTAAATACACAATGTTTCACGTCATCTGCGCGGCTGTTGCAAAGGTGCTTTACGACCGCCCGAAGATGAACTATTTCTATGCGGGAAACAGGCTCTATGAGCGCAACGAAATCTCGTTTTCATTCGTTGTAAAGAGACAGTTCGTCGACTCGTCAAGCGAGGCGCTCGCAATAATAAAGCTGGATAAGGAGAGCGACACTTCCCCGCTCGAGCAGATATACGGCAAGGTCAAAAAGTTCGTCACGCACGTCCGTAGCGAAAACAAGACAGACGGGACGACAGATATTATTTCGGTTCTCGTCAAGTCTCCGCGCCCGATTATGAAATTCATAATCAGTGTGCTCAATTTCCTTGAAAACCGCGACTGGCTCCCGCGCGACCTTGTCGAATTCGACCCGTATCATTCAAGCGTTTTCATATCGAATACGGGAAGCATAAAGCTTTCTGCACAGTATCATCACCTGACAAACTGGGGAACGAATTCGTTCTTCATTCTCGTCGGCGAGAAGCACCTGCATCCGTTTTATGATGAAAACGGCAATGTCACAATGAAAAATGCGCTCGAGCTGGGGCTGACAATCGACGAACGCATCGCAGACGGCGTATATTTTGCAAAAAGTATAAAGCTGCTCCGCAAGCTCCTTCAGAATCCGGAGTTGCTTGAGCTGCCGCTGCAAACGGAAATAGAATTTGAATAATAAATCGGAGGAAAATAAAATGCAACCGAAAACACCCTGGATCTCTCATTACGGCGACGTACCGTTCCATCTCGAATACCCGAAGGACTCAATGAGCGGAGTTGTTTTGGCAACAGCAGAAAAATATCCGACTCTCCCCGCTCTCTCGTATATGGGAAGAATAATTCCTTATTCTCTCCTCGAAAAGAACATAAAAATCACAGCAAGGGCATTTGCTTCGATCGGCATAAAGGAAGGCGACAAGGTCACCGTCTGCCTGCCGAACGTTCCGCAGGCTATCTATTGCCTCTACGCTCTGAACTACATCGGCGCAATTGCAAGTATGATTCATCCTCTCTCGGCAGAGAGCGAGATTGAATTCTATCTCCGCACAGCAGGCTCGAAATGCGCCATAACACTTGACCAGTTCTATCCCAAGTTTGAAGAGGTTATGAAAAAATATCCTCTTGAAAAGTTGATAATCGCAAGCGCGGGAAGCGAGCTCGGCGCCGTCAAAAAGGTTGCCTTTTCGCTTATGAATCTCGGCAAAACGCCAAAGCTCCCGAAAAACGACACAGTTATGAAATGGAACGAATTTTTTGCCCTCGGCAAGAAGTTCAAGGGAGACGAGCCGAAGATTGAAAAATGCGATAAGGACGTTGCCGTTATTCTCTTTTCCGGCGGTACAACGGGAACAACAAAGGGCATTATGCTCTCAAACCTCAATTTCAATGCGCTTGCTCTCCAGACAGCGGCAATGTCGCACTATGATATTCACGCAATGAAAATGCTCGCCGCGATGCCCGTTTTCCACGGGTTCGGTCTCGGCGTGTGCATACACACAATGATGGTTGCCGGCGGACTTTCAATCCTCGTTCCCCGCTTCAACGTCAAAGCTTATGCAAATCTCATAAAGACTGAAAAGCCGAATTTCATCGCCGGCGTACCCACGCTCTTTGAAGCTATCACAAGAAACCCGTATCTCGACGGTGTGTCTCTCGACTTTCTCCGCGGCGTCTTCTCCGGCGGCGACTCGCTTTCAGTTGAGCTCAAAAAGAAATTCGATAAATTCCTCGATGACCACGGCTCCCCCGTTCACGTCCGCGAGGGCTACGGAACAACAGAATGTGTCACGGCAAGCTGTCTCACCCCGTATTGCGAGGAGCGCGAAGCCAGCATAGGACTTCCCTATCCCGATACGTATTATCAGATATGTGCCGTCGGCACCTGCGACGAAGTTCCTTACGGCGAGGACGGTGAAATATGCCTCTGCGGTCCCTCTGTAATGGTCGGATATATGAATAACGAGGCAGAGACGGCAAACACCCTCCGCACACACGCGGACGGAAATGTCTGGCTGCACACGGGCGACCTCGGAAAAATGGATGAGGACGGCTTCATCTATTTCAAGCAACGCATAAAGAGAATGATAATCACAAGCGGATATAACGTTTATCCCTCGCAGATTGAAAACATTCTCGACGCTCACCCGAAGGTTCAGATGAGCTGCGTCATCGGCGTAAAAGATCCTTACAAAATGCAGAAGGTGAAAGCGTTTATCGTTCTCAAGGACGGCATAAAGCCCTCCGAGGATATTCGTCAGGAACTGCACGAATACTGCAAGAAGAATGTTGCAAAATACGCCCTTCCATATCAGATCGAATTCCGCGAGGAGCTTCCGAAAACACTTGTCGGCAAGGTTGCATATACCGTTCTCGAAAAAGAAGCGGAAGAAAACAAGTAAACAAAAAGAGCAAAAGCCGATCGGCTTTTGCTCTTTAATTTTTCGCATTTGTATTGCAGAAACGCAGGCAGCCCGTTATAATATAATCAGAAGTTTTTAATGGAGGACCCGAAAATGACGGAGAGAGAAAAATTCGCGCAATATAACGGCATACTTTTCAAAAAGCTCAGCGTTTTTATAAATCACGAAGCCGATTTTATCCGCCCGGAATTTATAGAGAGCCTCTGCCGCAACTGTGACGTTTCAAAGGAAGAAGCCTATTGCTTCACCCTCGCAGCGGCAATCGATCTTGATACAGAGAACAGTCCGCGAGATGCCGAAATTTTTGAAGAATACTTTCCCCGTATGGTTCACCTTCTGAGCACATCGGACTATACTGTCGATCCGTATTTCAGAAACATAAAAATCCCCGATAAAAAGCTCGGAAAATGGGAGCTTTGCCATAAAAAATACGCCCCTTATCAGGCGTTCGTCTTTGACGACCCTCTCGTCCTGCGCGACGGAAGAATCATTCCCCGGATAGGCTTTTTTGATGAAGAATTTGAATATCCCGCCGTGCTTGAAGGCGGAACGGAATGGATGCTGATAACTCCGAACGAGATAAACACAATGCGCGCGCCGATCGAAAGGGCACACGGAAACGTCCTGACGTACGGACTCGGACTTGGATATTTTGCGTATATGGCGGCGGAAAAGGAGAATGTTGCGTCGGTTACGGTCGTCGAGCGGGACGATAGCGTCATTTCCCTTTTTGAAGAAGTCGTTCTGCCGCAGATTTCTCGGTCGGATAAGATAAATATAGTCCGCGCCGACGCTTTTGAGTTTGCGGAGAGTCTGAATGAAAGCTCCGGATATGATTTCGTCTTTGCCGACATCTGGCACGATCCAATCGATGGCGTTCCCGCTTATAAACGGCTTAAAAAAGCAGAAAAACGTCTCCCCGACGCCGAATTTGCTTATTGGATAGAAAAAACGCTTAAAATCTATATTTGATTTTCCCATAACGAAAAACCGCCCGAGGGCGGTTTTTCTATAATGTATTCGTTTTTTGAAGTCAGCTGACAATTGCAGCCATCTGCGAAACAGCTGCACGCATCTGCGAAATATAAAAGCCGAGAAACTGTCTGACATCGACAAAAGCCATACCGAGCTGCAGACTTATAGCATTTATATACAAATCAAGATAAGCCATAGGCCCGTTCAAGCTCGCCCTCTCCGGGAGAGCCGCCTTGTTTATCTTCTCTTCAATAGCGGATTTTATTGACACGATTTCATTAAAAGCCACAGCAACATCGCCTTCGCCCAGCACCGCAATCTTCTCATCAAGCACAGTCAACAGCTCCCGAACAGTCTTTTCCGAATAATCAATGCCGGTTTCCCCTGCCGATGTCGTTTGCCCGTTCTCGAAACCATTGATTTCTTTTGCCATTCGATTTGCCGCCCTTTCTTAAATAAAGTACCCAATAAAGTCTACCCGCCGGAGCGGCAACTTGCCGCTGGTGGACCTGGAGGGGTTCGAACCCTTGACCTCTGCGTTGCGAACGCAGCGCTCTCCCAGCTGAGCTACAGGCCCATACAAACCGCAAAAAAATTATAGCATCGGAGCCGAATATTGTCAAGTGTTTTTCAGACCTTGGCGCATTGAAAATTCTCATTGAAGCCGAAAGCATAAAAAGGTTGCGCGGAAAAGCAAAAAATTATAAAAAGTATCAAACCGAAAGCAACTTTCAGACACTATATATATGAAAAGCAACTGCCGGGCGCGATCTCAATTAACACTCGATAAGATTAAAACTACCAGTTGATTGACTTTCGGGCTCACAAAAGATATAATGTTGGCAAGAGAAAAAATCGGAGGGACAAATGAATTACAAAACAACAAACAAATACTTTACTCAGGGAAACACGCTTATGTATATAGGCATCGGAATTGCCGCAGTAGGGCTGTTTTTTGCGATCTTCTGGTGGTGGATATTCGGCGCGGGGATAATCGCCATCGGGGCTGCCTGCATCTTCATACACAGAGAGGGTCTGGTCAAAGGAGAGGAGGTCGATTCCGAGGTCGAAAAGACAGCAAAGGAATTTGAAGAAAAAATCGTCGCCGCATACAATATAACCCGCGCAAGTGATACCGTCATAACGTTTACAGACTACGTTTTCGAAGGCGAAAACGCCCTTTCTATGCGCAAGGGCACAGACGGAAAGTTCCGCCCGAAGAACGCAATGACGACTTGTATGTTTATGAGCGGAAGGAAGCTCGTCGTTGAGAAGAAGGCATTTTCGATAGTTGAAGAAAAAGAATCCGAAGGCTCCTCCGTATTCGAATTTTCAGATATTGCTCCGCTTGCGATAGAAGACAAGGCGCTTGAAGAAAACGGCGGAGTTCTTGTCAAGTATCATACGCTTGAAATAAAAGACAGGAGCGGAAACACCCTCCTCCATACTCCGATCCCGCAAAGCTCAATAGTTTATGACCGCATCTCCGATATAAACCGCGAGATCAGGTCGGCGCATAGGTCGGAAAAATAAAAATAAAACGAGAAAGCAACCGCAAGGTTGCTTCTTTTTTTCAGATTATTTTTTCAGAATTCCAAAAGCGTTTTTGTCTCCTCCGATGTAAAGCCCTATCTCTCCGTCCGGATCGACTCTTTCGCCGTTTTGTAGCACAGCCTTCAGCCAGTAACGATCTATGCAAAGCTCAAATTCGGCATTTTCTCCCGCCGCAAGCGTCACCGCCTTAACAGCGCAAAGCTGACAATTCGGAGTATACGTTCTGCTGTCTGTAAAGCGTGCGTAAACCTGCACTTTTTCCGTCCCGTCGCGTTTTCCGGCATTTTTTATTTTGAGCCTAACCGAAATTTCCCTGTCATTCTCCGAAGCAATCTCGGTTGTCTCATATACAAACTCGGTATATGAAAGCCCGTAACCAAACGGATAAAGCGGCTCGGAAGTCAGGTATCTATACGTTCTCCCCTTCATCGAATAATCCGAAAAGTCCGGAAGAACATCGTCTCCCTTGTATATTGTTATCGGCAATTTCCCACAAGGATTTGCTTTTCCGGAGAGTATTCTTGCAATCGCCAACCCGCCGACAGCGCCCGGATACCAGCCGTAAAGAATTGCCTTTGCGTGCTTTCTGACTTTTTCTCCGACATCGATCGACCCTCCGCAGAGAAGCACAACGACAACATTTTCGCATACGTCGCAAACGGCATCCGCCAGCTTCTGCTGAGGTTTCGGCAAGCGGAGCGACTTCCTGTCTCCTCTGTCAAGGTAATCCCCTGTGGCGCCGGGTATTTCCTCCCCCTCGACAGAGCAATCGAGGCCCAGACAAAGCACGGTTACATCCGCGCTTTCCGCGGCGGCGATACCGTCGCTGTACATATTCGAAAAGCCGTTCCAGTCGCAGAGTTTTTCGGAAATGAGCCTGCAGCCGCGTTCAACCTTTATATCCGCATCGGGAAATTCTCTCCTGATCCCGTCTGCAACCGTTATATATTCCGAGGCATAGCCGTTGTAACTGCCCTCAAGCGCCGAAACCGACATAGAATTCGGCCCGACAACGGCTATTTTCTTTACGTTTTTATCAAGCGGTAAAAAGCGGTCCTTATTCTCAACAAGAACGATGCTCTCCTCCGCCGTCCTGAGGTTCAGCGCCTTGTGAGCCTTGCAGTCAAGCAGGTCATACGGCAGATCGCTCCAAGGATGAGGCGTTTCGAATTCGCCGAGAAGATAGCGGATTGTAAAAAGTCGCTCTGCCGCCAGGGTTATATCATCTTCTGTTATAAAGTCCTCCTCGTATGCGTCGATAAGCGCAGAATACACGTCTCCGCAATTCAGGTCACACCCCGCCTTGAGTGCCATAGCTGCCGCCTCCGCAGACGTGCCGGCGCATTTATGCCCGGTAATCATATCTTTCAGAGCACCGCAGTCGGAGGTGACATAGCCGTTAAAATGCCATTTATTGCGCAGTATATCTGTAAGCAAAGTATGGCTTGCGCAGCACGGCTCTCCGTTCAATCTGTTATATGCACCCATAACGCCCAGAACCCCGCTCCTGACCGTCCTTTCGAAAGCGGGGAGGTACGTCTCCCAAAGATCGTGCTCGCTTACTTCGGCGTTGAACCCGTGGCGAAGCCCTTCGGGGCCCGAATGCGCTGCGAAATGCTTTGAGCAAGCTATCGCTTTGAGAAATTCCCCGTTTCCTTGCAGTCCTTTGATGTATTCGGATGCAAGGGTTGCCGTCAGAAACGGATCCTCACCCATAGTTTCCTGTCCTCTGCCCCACCTCGGATCCCGGAATATGTTGATATTCGGCGCCCAGAAGGTAAGACCCTTATATATATCATAATCTCCGCGCTTTTCGTGCTGATTGAATTTGACTCTCGCCTCTGTTGATATAACGTCTGCGACCTCAAATATAAGTTCCGGATCAAACGTTGCCGCAAGACCTATCGAATGGGGAAAAACGGTCGCCGTACCGCATCTTGCAACACCGTGCGAGCTTTCGTTCCACCAGTTGTATTCGTGAATTCCGAGCCTCTCTATCGCAGGAGAGTTATATAAAAGCTGCGATGCCTTTTCTTCGACCGTCATATTTCCGACAAGCTCCTTCGCCTTCAATCTCGCCGCCTTTATATCCATTTTCAAAACTCTCCAATCAAAATAATATCTTTTTGTTCATATTAGCATAATGCGATAAAAAATACAAGTACAAGGTAACTGTTTTGCCGGCTCATAACTCATTTTTCGGATTGACTTTTATTTTCCGATAGGTTATAATGAATATAATACAAATATTCATCAAACACGAGGTGACAAAATGTTGAAAATGCTCAAAGGCATCCGCGTTCCGCACAGGAAGAACACATATCTCTCCTCGCCTGCGGAAATGCCGCCTCCGAAAAGCGTAACTCTCCTCTGCTCTATGCATATAGGCAAGCCAGCCGTACCCGTTGTCAAGGTCGGCGACAGGGTTCTGGTCGGTCAGCTCGTTGCCGAGCAAAGCGGATTCATCTCCTCCCCCGTACACGCAAGCGTATCGGGAACCGTCAAAAAAATCGAAGACATTCTTACATCGTCCGGAGCATATGTTCCGGCAATAACAATAGAATCGGACGAGCTTATGGAAAGACACGAAAGTGTCACACCGCCCGTCATAAACACAAGAGAAGACTTTATCTCGGCTGTCCGCGCAAGCGGTATCGTCGGCCTCGGCGGCGCCGGCTTTCCGACTTACGTCAAGCTCGATGCAAAGGAAGGCATCGATACACTTATCATAAACGGAGCGGAATGCGAGCCTTATATCACGAGTGACAGCGTCACCCTGCTCTCAAGGGGCGAGGAAATTATTGAAGCCATCGGGCTGATGAAAAAATTCATCGGCATAAGAAAGGTCATCATCGGCATTGAGAAGAATAAAAAAGAAGCAATTCTGAATATGAAAAATCTGGCGGCAGACGACGACAGTATAACGGTAAAAGCTCTGCCCTCCTCATATCCGCAGGGCGCAGAGAAGGTTCTGATATACAATACGACCGGGAAGGTCGTCCCTGCGGGCAAGCTGCCGGCGGATGTCGGGTGCATCGTCTGCAACTGCACAACGGCAGCGGAGATTGCGGATTATATAAAAACAGGTATGCCGCTTGTCAAAAAATGCGTAACAGTTGACGGCGGAGCCGTAAAAAGCCCGCAAAATGTCGTCGTTCCGATCGGCACTTCCCTTGCGGACGTTTTTGAATTCTGCGGCGGCTTTTCGGAAGAGCCGGAAAAAATCCTTTACGGCGGACCGATGATGGGAATTTCCGTTCCATCTCCGGACTCGCCCGTCCTGAAAAACACAAACGCAATTCTTGCCTTCGGCAAAGCAGACGCAACCGCTCCGAGGACAACGGCTTGTATTCATTGCGGCAGATGCGTAAATCATTGTCCGCTCGGTCTCGTACCGACGGAGATCGAAAAAGCTTATAAAGCAAAAAACGGAGAACTGCTCGAAAAATTGCAGGTCAACCTCTGTATGGAATGCGGCTGTTGCTCATATATCTGCCCCGCAAAACGCCCCCTCGTTCAGACAAACAAGCTTGCAAAGGCGACCTTGCGTGACTACATTGCAAAGAAACAGGCAAAAGCAAAGGAGGAAAGCGGAAAATGAATAAGCTGAAAGTATCCGTTTCGCCCCATATTCACAGCCGCGTAACAACGCAAAAGATAATGTTGGACGTGATAATCGCGCTTGTGCCGGCGGCGGTTGCAGGCTGTATCATATTCGGAATAAGATCGCTTTTCGTTATGCTGACGAGCGTTGCGGCGGCTGTCATTGCCGAGCTTCTGTTCTGCCTTGTCTGCAAACGGGAGATTACAATTTACGATCTCAGCGCCGTCGTATCCGGACTTATCCTTGCGCTCAGCCTCCCTGTGACAATGCCGTTATGGCAGGTTGCAGTCGGTGCGGTATTTGCGATAATCATCGTCAAATGCATATTCGGCGGTATCGGGCAGAACTTTGCCAACCCCGCCGTAACGGCGAGAGTATTTATGATAATCGCCTTTTCAAAGACCGTCGCAGCGACGGCGGTGCCGAAAGGCGTTGACGCCGTTTCCTCTGCAACTCCGCTCGTAATTCTTGAAGGAACGGCGGAGGGAGAGCTTCCCTCGATTCTCGATATGCTCATCGGCAAAAGGGCAGGCGCCATCGGCGAAACGTGTGTGATTGCGCTCGTCATCGGCGGGATTTATCTTATGATAAGACGGGTCATCAGCTGGCATACGCCGGTTGCTTTCGTCGCATCAACGTTCGTATTTATACTCATTTTCACAGGCGACCCCAAGACCGCTCTTTATCATACCCTCCTCGGCGGACTTTTCATCGGCGCAATCTTTATGGCAACAGACTATTCGACAACTCCGACAAACACCCTCGGTAAAGTCGTGTTCGGCATAGGTGCGGGCTTTATAACGTCCGTCATACGCATATGGGGTTCCCTTCCCGAGGGCGTTTCATATGCAATTCTCCTTATGAACATTCTCACCCCTTATATCGAAAAGCTGACAAGAAAAAAGCCCTTGGGAGGTGAAAAGGTATGAAAGACTCCTTAAAGAGCGTAATCGTATTGCTTGCCATATGCCTCGTTGCCTCCGCAATTCTTGCGGCTGTCAACTCATTTACGGCACCGCTCATCGAAAAGAGCGAAAACGAAAAGGTTGAAAAATCGCTGCTCGTCGTAATGCCGGACGGAAAAGACTTTGGAAAGCTCGAAACTATGCCGGACGGCATTGCGGACACAATCAAAGAAATTTATTCGGAGAGCGGCGGCGGTTATGTTTTCAAGCTCGTCACAACGGGCTATTCCGCAGGACTCACGATAATGTGCGGAATTGATTCAAACGGAAAAATCACGGGCGCAACGTGCGTCTCAAGCGGTGAAACGCTCGGAAACGAAAAAACATACGGAGAGCTTTTCCTCGGCGCGGACAGAAGCACTGTCGATTCAGTCGATTCCGTTTCCGGAGCAACAAAGACAACGGCAAACTATAAAAAGGCGCTGAAGGACGCGCTCTCCGCGTTCGACATCCTGAAAGGAGCGGCAAAATGAAAAAGAACAAACTCTCGATTTTTCTTGCCGGACTTCTCCGCGAAAACCCGGTGTTTGTGCTCGTGCTCGGCACCTGCCCGACCCTCGCAACAACCAAAAGCGTAATCGGTGCTGTCAGTATGGGCCTTGCCGCAACGGCTGTTCTCATCTGCTCCAATATGGCTATCTCGGCGATGAGAAAGATCATTCCGGACAAGGTCAGAATTCCTTGCTATATCGTTATAATCGCCGCTTTTGTTACGGTTGTTTCAATGCTGATGAACGCATTTCTGCCGGAGCTTTATGACCTGCTCGGAATATACCTTGCGCTCATAGTCGTAAACTGCATTATTCTCGGCAGGGCGGAAATGTTTGCAAGAGAGCACACAGTCGGCGAATCGGCGCTGGACGGCGCCGGGATGGGGCTCGGATTTACCCTCGCCCTGCTTGTTATGTCATCGATAAGAGAGATAATCGGCTCGGGAACCTGGGCAGGAATAAAAATACCCGTCATATCCGATTATTCGATCCCGATACTGACAATGGCTCCCGGAGGCTTCCTCGTTTTCGGAATTCTCATTGCCGTTGTCAACAAAATCACAAAAGGCAAAGCCATAAAGAAAAAGGATTTCGGCTGCGAGGGCTGCCCTTCCGCCGGAGTTTGCGGGCATTCTTCTTGCTCAGGAAAGGAGGAGAACAATGTTTAAGACACTCATCGTCATTCTTATGTCAAGTGTACTTGTCAATAACTACGTCCTCTCGAAATTCCTCGGCATATGTCCGTTTCTCGGCGTTTCGAAAAAGCTCGATCAGGCAACAGGTATGGGGCTTTCCGTCATCTTTGTTATGCTTGTTTCGACAGCCGTCACTTATCCGATACAAAAGTTCGTTCTCGACCGTTTCGGTCTCGGATATTTGCAAACAATAGTTTTTATTCTCGTCATTGCGGCGCTCGTTCAGTTCATAGAGATCGTGCTGAAAAAGTTTATTCCCTCGCTTCATAGAAGTCTCGGAATATATCTCCCGCTCATAACGACAAACTGCGCCGTCCTCGGCGTTACGATTCAGAACATCTCGGACGGATATAATTTCGTTGAGTCAATGGTAAGTTCTCTTGGCTGCGGGCTCGGATTTCTTCTTGCAATGGTGCTCTTCTCCGGCGTTCGTTCACGCATCGAAAACTGCGACGCTCCCGAATGCTTCAAGGGCTTGCCCGCAACTCTTATCGCCGCTTCGATCGTTTCCCTTTCATTCTTCGGGTTTGCGGGGATAGTTGAAAATCTCTTTGCCTGAAAGGAGGCGCAAATGATATATAACATTCTCATAGCCGTTGCCGTTGTTTCGGGAATCGGGCTTGTATGCGGAATCGTTCTTGCGCTCGCCTCTCATTTTATGGCTGTCAAGGTCGATGAAAAGAAAGAAGCTGTCCGCGCGTGCCTGCCGGGCGTCAACTGCGGCGCCTGCGGATACACAGGCTGCGACGGTTACGCAGAGGCGTTGGCAAACGGCAAAGCAGAGGTCAACCTCTGCATTCCTGGCGCGGATGCCGTTGCAAAAAAGCTGTCAGAGGTGCTTGGGGTCGCGTACGAGGACGTCGCCGAGCAGGTTGCGATAGTATATTGCGGCGGCGACTGCAACGCAACCGAAAAGAAAGAGATATACGAGGGCATTGAAAGCTGTGCTGCGGCAAACCAGCTATACGGCGGAACCGGAAAATGCGCCTTCGGCTGTCTCGGCTACGGCGACTGCGCCTCTGTCTGCGCAAATGACGCAATCTGCATTGAAAACGGCATTGCGCATATCAATACCGCGCTCTGTATGGGCTGCGGACTGTGCGTCCGTGCCTGCCCGAAGCATATAATTTCGCTCGTTCCTGACGTCGCAAAGACCGTCGTCCTCTGTTCAAATAAAGAAAAGGGCGCGCTTGTACGCAAGGAGTGCCTCGCCGGTTGTATCGGTTGCAAAAAGTGCGAAAAGCTCTGCCCCGAACAGGCGATAACCGTGCGTGACAATCTTGCCTCCGTTGATGCGGAAAAATGCACCGGGTGCGGCGTGTGCGCAGATAATTGCCCTGTCGGATGTATCAGAAGCGGGTCGTTTCTCGGAATAAACAAAAAATAAAAAATGCCCGCACACCGTGCGGGCAAAATCTTAGCTATGAAAAACAAAAAATTAAGAAACGATATTATCCTTATAGCCGCCGTACTTCTTGCGGCAGCAATATTTGCTCTGCTCTTCTTTGCTCTGCGCAAAGAGGGGGCATATGTCTCCGTCGTGCAGAACGGCAAAGAGACCGCGCGGTATTCCCTTTCGGAAAATCTGACGGTCACCCTTGAAAACGGCGGAACGAACGTCCTTGTCATTGAAAACGGGTATGTTTTCGTTTCGGACGCCTCGTGCCCGGATAAGATCTGCGTCCGACACAGGAAAATCCGCTTTGCGGGCGAAGCGATAACCTGCCTGCCGAACAAAACCGTTATAAAGATCGTTTCCGGCGAGGGGGTTGACGCGGTATCGTGAAAATAAATACTAAAAAACTCGCCCTCATCGGGGTTATGGCGGCTGTGGCGATGATGCTTTCATACATAGAAGCTCTCCTCCCGCCGGTATACTCCGCCGTTCCGGGAATAAAGCTCGGACTTGCAAACATCGCCGTCATATTTGCGCTTTATTCTGTTGACCCGAAAAGCGCAGCACTCATATCTTTGGTAAGAGTTGCTCTTTCAGCTCTGCTCTTCGGCTCGGTTATGTCGTTTATATACAGTTTTTCGGGTGCGGTTTTAAGTCTTGCCGTTATGATACTTCTGAAAAAATCTGCGCTGTTTTCGGCAGTCGGAGTCAGCGTCGCGGGCGCGGTTATGCATAATGTCGGGCAGGTTCTATGCGCTGTCATCATACTCGGCACAGCGGAAATAGGCTATTATCTGATCTTCCTCTCCGTCGCCGCCGTCGTCTCCGGCGTGCTCGTCGGGCTTGTCTCTGCGCTTCTGATAAAGAAGCTGAAGCCCGCAAATACGCAATAATATAATCCAAAACAAAAAGCACGCCGGAGCGTGCTTTTTGTTATTTTATTATTCATCAAGCTTTTTGGTGATGTCTGTCGCCGCTTTCTCTATAGCCTTTCTCTGCTGACGAGCTTCGGCTTCCATTCTTTCGGATGCTCTTCTCTGCTGTTCCGCAGCATTTTCGGCAACCTGTCTTTGACGTGCCGCCTCGCTCGCCGCACGCTCCGCAGCCAGTCTTTGCAAATAAGCCGAGCGTTCCGTCCGCTCCGCAGCTTCTCTCTGAAGCTGGGCTTCTTGAGCCTGCGTTTTTGCATATTGTTCCATTTTGGCGTTGTGAAGCTTTTCACGGGTTTCGCTCTCATAAAGGTTTATCGCCTCTTTGAGAGAATCCGCACGTTTGTTTTCCAGATATCCGATTATTGATACGAGCGCCTCAAAATGTTTATATACATACGGAATGCTTTCGTCCGCATCGATTTGGGGCTTAAGCCCAGCCAACTCGCGCTCTGCGTCCTCAATTTCCGCATCAAGTGATTTCAAAAACTCGTTTTTCTCTTCGACGTCTTTTTTATACTTTTCAAATTGTACTTCATAAGCCTTTTGCTCCGCCTCCAAATCGCGCTGATACGCTTTGTCGCGCTTATTTTTGTGACGGGCAGCATATTTTTCATAAGGTTTTTCAAATATAACCACAAATATTATTACACCTGCCGCAATCAGAGACGCGAACAAAAGCAGCACCGACTGAAAACGCGCCGCTACAACGACCAATATCACCGACAAAAGAACAGTCAGAAAAATCGTCCAGCTCTGTCGCGACTCCACATTCTTCGGCATATGCGTGTTGTCATATCTGAAAAGATTTTTGGCCGTCGGCGGGACGCTCTTCGGGCTCAGCGTTGATCTCATAAGAACCTTCTGCGGCTTTTTTATAACGCTGCCGATCTCCTCGGCCCGCAGCTTTTTCTTTGTTTCAATCTTGCTTTCCAAGCCTTCGTAATATAAAACCTTGCTACTTAAATCATACAGACTTTGAACCAATTCTTTAACGTCCATAATTCTCCTCCTCAAAATGATGGTAAGTGTTTGCGCAAAAGAACATATGCACGGTACGAAAGCGGGCAACCCGTCTTTTACGCAAAATTTATTTGTAAATATATGTAGCAATTCCATTATACCCCCCCCATTTTGTCAACATTTTTCCGCAATTTTCGCACATTTCGGAAATTTTTTCTTTATGGCTTGGTTCTTCCGGATTATAATATAATCCAAAACAAAAAGCACGCCGGAGCGTGCTTTTTTTCTGTATTCTATGAGACTTTTCCCTGCCGGATCATTCTTTTTCCGTATCGGAGGAGCCTTTTCCTTTTTCCAGCTCTGCGCCGTAACGGAAGATCAGAGAAGCGATGATAAGGACGATACCCGTCATCACGCTTCCGAAATTGTCTGTCACGCCGCTGCTCTCAACATCCTGCCAGAGAGCAACCGCCTCCGAGGCAGCAATCGCAACGATCGGTATCCATATAAAATTTATGCCGAGCGCTCTGAGATTGTCGGCGCCTTTTTCCGTAAACGGGGTGCCGTCCGCCTGTTCTGATTTGAGATAGCTGTGTGCAAGCCCGAAGAGAATTGCTTCTGCGGTCAGCATAAAAGCCCCGGACAAAAGCTCAACATACTTTTGAACAAGGTCTGTCCCGTCGGCAAAGAGCTTCATCGGCTCGCCGAGAACGCTGAATATATGTCCGCCGTTATACTGTACAACAGCACACAGCACACCGACGCCGAGCATAGCCGCGCCGACGATGCAAAGTATCTCTGCAACCTTTGCAAGCGTCTTGAATACATTAAATGTTTTCTGAATCTTCTGAAGTGTTTTCATTATGTTTTCTCCTTTGTCTGAATATAACTTTCTTCTCTTGCGCGCCGCCCGATTATCCGTTCTTTCTGCATCGAAGCCCGTTGTGCTGCAACTTCTTCCCCATTTCAAATCTGACCTCGTGCCGCGCGGGATCTTCGTTTGAGTAAGCATACAGGTCAAAGCCGATAATTTCAAATCCGTTCTTTTTATAGAAGGAGATTGCGGCTTCGTTGCAGGACTGCGTTTCAAGAACGATCATCCGCGCGCCATAGTTCTCGGCCGCTTCCGTTATAACTTTCATAAGCTCCGTTCCGATTCCACCGTTGCGTCTCGAGCGCTCAAATATGCAGATATTGCTGATCCGAAAGCGATTGTTCCAGCTTTCCGGAGAGCCTTCAACATATCCTATAAGCTCTTCGCCCTCAAATGCGCCGAACGCAACAGGCTTTTCAAGCCACTCCCCGAAAAACACGTCATCAAACGATTTTTCGACAGGCACCTCAAAAGGTACATAATGCATACAAAAGCCTTCATCGGACGAGTAAATATCATAATAACCATTTGTTATATACACGGCGCTGAATTTCTTTCCCCCGAATATTTTCTTGTCAAGCGACCTTATTTCCATACTCCGCAACCTTCTTCGCAGGCTCTTCCCTGCATAATTTAAATTTCTCTTTTTCCGACTTTCATTTAACGCCCGCAAGCGCAAGAAATTTCTTATCAGACTGTATCGCCTGCGTTATGAATTTCCCGTCCCGGAACAGGGCGTAAGTCGTGACAGGGGCGGGGACGCTTTGCGCCGCCTCTTTGCTTGTTATATGAATGACTTTAAGCGGAATACCGTGTTCATTTGCCACCTCTTGTACCCTCGGAACCCAGTAGTATGTAAACGGGCACTGGTCGGTATAGTAAAGGACAAAACCCTCGCCGTCATCTCTCGGACTCTTCGCGCAGTCCTTGAATTTCGGCGGTTCTGCGTCCTCTGCAAGCGGAAGATACATAAGATTTATCCCGCAATCCGAAACATCCACAACGGAAAAACCTTTGTATGCCATATATTTCGGGTCGGAAAGGAATTCTCTTTTTCTGCCCTCGGAGGAAAGAATACAGACGCCCTTTTTCCCCTGCGACTTTGCGTCGCGTATACATTCCGAAAGCAGGTCGTTTGAATATCCGTGTCCCTTGAGAGCGCCGGCGATCCACAAGCAGTTGATATAAATATACCCGTCAGCTACTATCGGTACCCACGCATTTTCCGCCGGAATATATTCGATAAAGCATTTGCCACGCTCCTCGCTGCGATAAAATACAAGCCCTTCAGCAAAACGCTGTTTCATCCATTCTTTTTTTGCAACGCTCTGACTGCCGGACATCGCGCAACAGATATGCTCCTTATCAATATTGTCTTTGGTAATTCTTATATAATTCATTTCGCAACTCCTTTGATAAATTCGGAAAGCGCAAAATATTCTCTCGGGCAAACGCCGCTGCGTTCCTTATCCGAGCCGGCATAGTCTCCGTGGCGTAAGAGAATTTCGGTAGCCTCCGCAATATTGTTCTTCAAAATTTCATTGAATATCGTTTACTTGTATTATAGCTACCTACCGTTCGTTTGTCAATAGGTTTTGAGAAAATGATTTCTCCCCCGTAAACCGCCTTACTCCATCATAACGCTCTTGACGGAAAGCCTTTTTATACTGCGGGAATACAGATACATCACAAGTTCGTAGACAAGCACAAACAGTATCAGTGTGACAATGAGTGCTTTGAAATCGAAACTGTATTCCGGCATATTTCCGATATCCGCAAACACTACTGATACCATCAGCTTAAGCAGTCCGTATTGATATGCCGTACCGAGCACAAAGCCGATATATGAAATCGGGCGGTAAGCACACAGTATATAACGGCTGCAAGTTGTATCGTCATAGCCGAACACCCGCATCATAGCGATTGTCTTTGTGTTCCCTTTTACGACGCTTGAAAGAGAGAGAAGCAAGGTGACAAAGGCTAAAATCAGCCCGATCGACAGAATCATCAAAGCAAACGTTTCGCTCGCAAGCTCGTTCATAGAAAACGACATCTGCACCATTGCCGAAAAGCAGAACGCCGAAAACGCTACGAAAAATACAAGCGACTTTCTGCTTCTGAGCGTTACTCTGCGCAAGTCCTTCAAAAAAGGCGTATTCTCTTTCCCGCTCACGCCGGTTTTGGCTTTGACATTCTGCTTTTCGCGGAGCAAATCAAGCACGGGACTTTTCAGCTTGATGCAGGCAAACAATACAGATATTGCGGAATAAACGACCGTCGGCACGCCGACCAAGGCAAACGCGAGCAGCGGATGAAATTCAGGACTCAACGATTGCAGGTTCGGCGCTTGCTTTTGGTAAAACGTCGGTAGGTAAAGACGCCCGATAACAAACCCGATAATGCAACCGACAAATACCGAAAGCCCGAAAACCCAAAAATGCCTTGCAATTTTGATATTCGAGTAGCCAAGCGCTTTGAGAATACCAAGCTCCTTGCCGTGTGTGCCGATATAGTTTTTTACATAGAATAACAGCATAACGACAGAAGTTGCAATCAGACAGCCGCCGGAAACGCCCGAAACAACTTTTCCCATAAGCACCTGCGCATTATATATCGCCGCTTCTTCTGCCAAAACCTCGTCTTTTATTGCCGCAAGATCGATATTGTAGCTTAAAAACAGCGTACAGACAAAAACGGCACAGCATGCGATTATAGAAATACCGAATAATTTAAAGGTGTCTCTTAATCTGATTACCATAACGTTACCACCCGATCTCATAAGCGGTTTTCTGCACCGCATTCGTATATCTCTCGGCAATTTTCCCGCTGTTCATTCTGATGACCGTATCCGCCATTTCCGCAATATTTGCGTTGTGCGTAACCATCACGATTGTAAAGCCGTATTCTTTATGTAGCTTGCAGATGTAATCAAGTATCTGCCGCCCTGTCTTTTCGTCAAGCGCGCCCGTCGGTTCGTCCAAAAACAAAACCTTCGGCTTTTTTGCAAGCGCACGGGCAACAGATACCCTCTGCTGTTCGCCGCCCGAAAGCTCGGACGGATATTTTGCGCTTTTCGCCTCAAGTCCAACCGCCTTTATGACTTCCCTGTAAGCTGTGTTCCCCGCAAGATCCGCGCCCATACGAACATTTTTATCAACAGTCATATCGGGAAGCAGGTAATACTGCTGAAAGATAAATCCGATATTGTCCTTGCGGAATTTTGTCAGCGCCTTATCGGAGAGCCCCGTGATATTCAAGCCGTCGTATTCGATACTGCCGTCATCTACCCGCTCAAGCCCCGAAAGACAGTTGAGAAGCGTTGATTTGCCGGAGCCCGAAGCACCCAAAATCACCGTAAACCCTCCGTCCGCGATTTGCAGGTCGATTCCTTTAAGCACCTCCGCCTTGCTCTCGCCGGAGCCGTATGCCTTTGTAATCTTCTTTGCTTCAATCATTGCAGGCTCCTCCGTTTTCATAGCGACATTTCAGTCCCTCGTACATATCAGTCAACGCCCGGCTTGCAAACTCCTCGTCAAGGTTGAGATAGCCAGTCGCAATCATAGATGCGATGCCGTGCGTATACGCCCACATTTCAAGATAAAAAAACTCTGCCGCCGCCTTGTCAATGCCAACCTGTTTGGCAATCAGCCCGATCAGCGCGTCCATTTCTTCCGGATTTTCCTTGATTTGCTCTTCCGAACGGTCGCGCATAAAAAGCAGCTTGAAAAGCTCCTTCTCCTCTTTTGCAAAACGTATATACGCCATTCCGCTCGCCTTGTACGGCACATATTTTCCGCCTGCGATTTCTCTTTTTCTGTATGCCTGATAAAGCCTGTTCGCCGCATCTATAATCGCCCTCTGAACCTCCCCCATATTGCTGAAATGGCTGAATACCGGTCGTGACGACGTACCGAGTCTCTCGCCGAGCGACCGCGCCGAAACTGCCGAAAATCCTTTTTCGCGCGTCAGTTCAAGCGCAGCGTCAAGCACCTGTTCTTTTGTAAACATATAATTTCGCGGCATAATAACACCTCTTTTTCTTTTAGATACAGCCGTAGCGTTACAGCTGTATTTTTATTTTAGCACGGAGATAGCGAAAATGCAAGAGTTTTTTGCAAAAAATTCAGGCGATCACAGAACCCTCTGTAACCGCCCGAGCGAATATATCGAATTTTTCTGAAATGTAGTCCGCTTGCTCTCGCGCCTGCGCATTACATTTGGAATTATCTCCTTTGCGCAGACTTTACTTCATAATTTTAATCAAAGCGGCTCCGTCTTTTGTAAGCCCCGGCTCGCATCCCAAAACAGTAGCTTTCGGAGGTTAGAGCTTTATCGGTTTCCCGCGATAAAAAGCGTAGCTCCGTCCCCGACGGAATGCTAACGGTACAAACCGTTTTTCGGCATAAAGAGCCGGCCGGGCATTGATTTTCCCCCCTGTTTTTATGCCGAAATTAAACCGGTACCGAACTCATCTATTGCAGAAGCCATTATTGCAAGCCGGCAAAGCCCTTGTGTATTTCCGGATCGCCACGGCGGCGTAAAGCATAACCAAAAGCTCCGTAATCGGCATAGCCAGCCAGATAGCATTGGCGCTGATCATACCGGGAAGAACCGTAATCAGAATACCGCTGATGACAAGTCCGCGCGCCACAGAAACAATAAACGCGGCTTGCGGCTTCATAATAGCCTGGAAATAGTATGTTGAGAAAATGTTAAACGGCAGCAGCAGAAATGACAGCGCATATGTGCGGACAATGGCAGGAGCCATATCCAGTATCTCCGGCGTAGGCGCCATAAAAATGCGAATGTAGACATTCGGGCACGCCATACTCAGCGCCGTCCAGAACACGCCGAAAAACGCCGTTGTCAGGAGTGCCAGACGGAGAGTTTCCTTGATACGCTCGCCTTTTCCCGCGCCGAAGTTTGTTGAAATAATCGGTTGTGACGCCTGCCCGACGCTGTATGCGCAGCACTGAACAAAGGTGCTGACCTGAATAATGGGACCGTAAATCGCCAACGCATTTGCGCCGAGATACTTCATAATCTGGCGGTTGAAAAGCACCGTCAAAATACCCATAGCCACATCGATAAAGAATGTGGAGAAGCCCGTGACGGTGATCTCCCGTAGCTTGCGCATAAGGTTTTCGGGCTTTACCGGACGAAGCGTGTTTTTGCGGCTGAAAAAGTGCGTCAGCATCACAACAAACGAAATTCCGGAGCCGATAGCGGTCGCAAGCCCCGCACCGTAGATTCCCATATCGCAGGTAAATACAAAAAAGTAATCGCCAAAAATATTGAAAACGCCGCCGAAAAGCACGCCGAGGGTCGCAAGACCGGGACTGCCGTCATTGCGCAAAAACGCCGCCAGCATCTGATTAAAAAGGAAAAGCGGGAACACATATTTGATGGGGCGAAGATAATCCTGCGCCATTGCAAGCAAGGCTTCGTCCGCCCCGAAAAAGGTCAGAATCGGTCGTTCGAAGCATATAGCCCCGATCCATACCAGAACAGATAAAGCCACGGAGCCAACCACCGACGACGTAAAATATTGGTTTTCGCTTCCGTCGCTTTTTTCGCTACCGCGCTTTGTGCTGAAGATGACGCTGCCGCCGATTCCCATAAGCAGCCCCAGACTGTATATAATGTTCCAGACCGGCGCAACAACCGCCAGCGCCGCCGTTCCCTGCGGTCCGTGGTACTGTCCGACCATTGCCGTATCCACGATAGAATATATCGAGGAGATCATAGCGCTGCCGAAAGCTGCCGACAGATATTTTAAATACATAGGTTTGATCTTTCCGTTCAGAAGATCCATATTATATTCCTCCTTTAAACAAAAAAGCCGGATAAGGAAACAGACGTTTCAGTCTGCGCCTTATCCGGCTGTTGTTTCTCCGAACAACTCGCCCTCCGAGCGAACATCGGAGAGTTTATCACATTTTTCTCCCAATGTCAAGGAGATATAATGATTTTCTTATGCCTTTTTCTAAATTGAGACGTCCGGATACCGGAGAATGTCCGCAAATGCAACCGGTGCTGTCAAAATCGCGCTATATCCGAAGCTCCGCGCCCGTGCGCAGGTAAGCAAGGCGAGCGCCCAAGAACGTTTTCATTTTTTCGTATGCTTTTTCTCCGGTGCAATGGCAGGTGTAATAAGATGAGTTTTCCTCTGCAAGCGCGGCAGCAACATCGGCTATGTATCCGTCGCTCTCATAGCGTTTCCCCGTCGGATTATAAAGGTGCATCCCGCCGATCACCGCAGTCGGCTCGTTTCCGATAATCGTTTTTGCCCGACGGACTATATTTACAATACCGGTATGTGCGCATCCGCAGACCAAAATCCGACTGCCGCCGGAGGTGATAATAAGATTCTGCTCGTGACAAAAGTCATCCGGAATCATCCTGCCGTTTCTTTTCGCAAATAGATTGCCGTCTGATTTTGGGAGCGGAAATTGTCCGATGACATTTGAAAACAACGTAATCTCTCCGTCCACCCTATGAACATCATCGGTAAATACAAATCGTTCTTCCGAAAAAAGCGTTCTGTCCATCCCGGCATAGAAAGGAATCCCGAAGACTTTGACATAATGCTTTTCTATTGCTTGCGGGCGAATATAGATTTTCGCCTTTTTGTTTTTCTCCAAAAAATATTTCAGTCCGCCGCAATGATCGATATGCCCGTGAGAAATTACCGCAATGTCAACATCGGCAATATCAATACCGAGCGCCCCGGCGTTTTTCAGAAACAGATCGTCCGGACCCGTATCAAACAGTATTTTATGAGCTTCCGTCTCTGCGTAAAGAGAAAGCCCGTGCCTGCACTTTAAGTCCGGAGAATCCTTCGTGTTTTCCAATAATACAATGATTTTTACCATAACCTATCCCCTGTTTGCCACACTTGATTTGTATGAGATCACTTCTCCGGGCGTAGCCACACCGTGTTTTATAAGACGAATCGGCTGTTTGCAGCAATGCGCTGCAAAGTCCGGCAGCCGCATCCGAGACAACAAATGAGCTTATTGAAATCATTTTTTTCGTGTATAATTTTCAGAGCACTTCGCCGTTTTGCCCCGCAGAGGTGAGGTCAAGATTCATCAAGTCAAAATCGATCAACTCACCCTTGATTTTGAAAAAGCCGGGGAACGTGCACAGCTTGCAAAAGCCGAGCTTTTCATAAAGCGCAATGGCACGTTTGTTGTCGCTTCGGACTTCAAGATTTACCTGCTCTATTCCGGCTTTTCTCGCAAAAGCAAGCACACCCTCCGCCAAAACGGTTGCTGCGCCGCATCCCCACCATACCTTTTTCAGGCTGATACCGAATTCCGCACGGTGATTCATACGGCCGCGCTTGCGGTTAAGACTGGCGGTACCGATAATCTCCCCGTTTACCTTGGCAAGAAGCTGAATATTGTCGTTCGACTCTGCCTGCATAGCGAGATAGGCTCGCTCGGCTTCCTCGTCAAGCGGCACCCCCTCCGGACCGAAGCTGAGGTTATCTGTCTCTCCGCCGATGATTTTCAGATACTCCAATAATGCGGCGGCGTCCCCTGCCTGCGCACGGACAATTTCATAAGATGAATTTTTCATAGCATTTCTTCCTTTTTACTTTTCATTTTTTCTATTCGGTTTCACTGCAACAAGCTCAAGCGAAATATCTGTTCTGACCGCCGCTTTCCCCGCAGGCATTAGTTTTTCCTTACGGCAAGGCAATAATTAACGTGCTCAAAGGCTTTCATTTCCGCTCCCGCCCTGCCGATAATATCTCTTTGAATATCACCCGGCGTCAATAGCTCGTAAATCATAAATCCGTACTTTTTAAGCAGCCATTCAAGCTCCGAATATGAAAACGACGATTGCATCGGTTCCCCGCCCGCTTTTGCCATCATTATGGTGTTCTGCACGCGCCTTTCGGCGGCGTCAAAGAAGTTCTCGTCCGGATAATCGAACACAAGCGCGCTACCGTCCGCGCAAAGCGACGAAAGCTCGGCAAGAGTTTTACCGATTGCCTCCTCCGAGAGATAATACGTAACCCCGAGCCAGGAGAAAAAAGATTTTGCAGACGGATCAAAGCCGTAGGCGATCAAACGTTCCGTCAAGCTGTCCTTTGCAAAATCTACGGGAACAAAGGTGAGATTTGCGGGAATCGTCCAGCCGGCGCGGGCAATCCTTTCCTTTTTGTCCGCATGGGTCAGGGGATGATCAACCTCAAACACCCGGTGCTTTGATGAAAACTCTTTTTCCCGAAAAGCAAAGGTATCAAGGCCTGCGCCGAGGATGACATATTGCCCGGTGCCGGTCAGAGCAGCTGCCTTCAGCGCCTGTTCCGTATACACCGCACGACAAAGCGGCGACGGCGCGATATGAACGTTTACAAGCCTGCGCAAAAGCTCCCTCGGCTCCTGTTTCTCGGGATCTGTCTCCGGTTCAAAAAACCGTGCTCCGCCAATGATATAGCTCCCGACAGCGGCATATTCTTCTTCCGTCATAAGTCCTTTGGCAAGATAATCCGCAAAAACCGGATGTTCTTCGTTTTCTGCGTGAAACGCCCGTCCGAAGGAACTCATCAGGGCGGTAATACTGGCTTTGTTATTCATTCCGTTGGTCTCCGTCTTTAAAATTAAAGTAATTCATTCGTGCACTTGTAGTCGATACCGGCCAGACGCGCCTGCCTGCAAATATCTTTTGTCTGCAACTTATACTTCCTGCCGTCTTTGATGAAGTGCGTTCCGCATTGACGGAACTCAAAATTGACCTGCTTCCGGATGCACTGCTCACGAATGTCAAGCACCCAGTCATAGTCGAGCGGTCTCGCTTCCTTGTCTGACTCTCCGCCGACAACGACAAGTTCCACGCCGTCTAAATACGGCTCCAAATTCACGCGCTCGATAAGCGGCTGTGCTGTGATGCACTTGTGTTTGATAGGCAACGACCGAAATACAGACAGCTTTTTGTCCGCATTGCGCTGATTCTCAATTGTACAGCACACGGTAACATTCTCATATCCGTCCGCCCAATCCTCCGGCATACACCGAGAGAACCGTTCAATGCGCTTTGTCAGGAAGAGAAAGCTACAGTCTGACCGCTCTTTGATCATTTTCCAGCATTCGCTACGCCAAGCGTCGGCTTCTTCGATGAGAAAGTCGGTGGAAAAGCCGAGATATACAAGCCCCGGCTTCATTTTATAACCGCCCTTTTTGAGCTGTGCCACCGGCTTATCGAAGTCCTTGGTCCGGACGATCACGCTCGTATCGACACCCCGTTTGGCGTCGCCCTTATGTATATAGCAATGCAGGCAGCCCTCGCTGCACCTATACTTTACTGCTGAGTGCATAAGCATACGTATTTATTGTTTATTATTAAATAATTTAAACGGCAATAAATATATATTGGGTTCGTGCGTCCTAATGATTCAATATATTATTCAACCCTAAATTATCAAGATATTTCATAATATATGCAATATCCCCATCGCCAGCAAAGCAGTTTAAATCACTAAAATCCCTCGAAAGTTCTACCCAAAATAAGGGGTTTTCTTCCTCTATAAGCTTTACTTGCCTATTTAACTTACCGACATATAGTTCAACACTACAATTGGTTATATGAAAGACAAAATCCATCACATGAATTAATTTAATATCATCACTCGTAATAGATGTTTCCTCATATAATTCGCGATAAGCCGCTTGTAAATGAATCTCACCATTTTCAATTTTTCCGCCAATGAAATTGAATTTACCCTTATAAGGTTCTTTGCTACGCATACACATAAGTATATGACGGGCTTCGTGGTCAAAAACGACGATAACATTATATTGCTTCAAGTGCATTTCCTCCATTTTCCTCTGTTTTTATTTGTAAATTTTATCCGTTTCTTAATTAGCAGTATGTTAACTCTGTATTGTTCACATTCAATTCTTATGCTGATGCAATGGGGTTATAAAGCACATCGATGTATTAAAATAATCTTTTTCAATTCTATTAAAATCGGTCGAGTTCAACATGGTTTGATTTTTCCGACATTTTTTCATTCATAAATTTTCATTCTTCTAAGAAAATATTCGTATCATTTTTTTAATTAATAAATGCCCCAAATTCCACATGCTGAGTAAATGAAAATGTTCAAATATCACATTTTGGTATTTTAATTCTAAAACAGAATACACGCATAAATATTTATCAACAATAATATATCGGTATTACCCTGACTCATGGGTACAGCTTATATCCACATCGGCATAGTTTTCCCCTCCTGAATTTTTGTTTCAATTCTCTTCTGTCAACTGACCTTTCGGAAGCGTTTTTGTCAGAATTAAGGTATAGGCAACCGTAATTACAATCAGAACAGCGAGATGAATCAGGTGCATTCCCGCCGTAAGGCTTGCGTCATTTGCAAAAGTGCCGAGAGTGTTGATTGCGGAATGAACGATGATACAGGGGAAGAGGCTTCCGCCGCGATAAAAAATCGTAACCAGCAAAAAACCGACAGCAATCGCAAAAACAATCTGGCACAAGTTGCTCACAAGATCCATACCGCTACCGTTGAACAGGTTGATAATATGTCCGATTCCAAAGGTCACGCTTGATATGATAACAGCGGATTTTATATTATTCTTTGCGATGGCAACAAACAGAAGCCCCCGAAAAATAACTTCCTCCAAAAAACCGACGCAAAGCATACACGCAATGCGACAGACAGTCTCCGCAGGTGAATAATTGATCGCAACGCCGTTCCAGAGGTTTCCCGAAGCCAAAGCGACAAGCGGCAGATAAAAAAGAAATCTCCTTACCGGAACGGGAGATCTGCAAAGTCCATACCGCTTATGTAATTTGTTTTTCAGAATAAAGGTCAATAGAACGATTGTCTGTAAGACGCAAAAAAACGCACTTGCCGAGTATTCAATGCCTATCATTTTGTTCAGCGGATTCGCAAGCGATTGCAGAACGCAATAAACCACAATCCATACAATCGCAAAGGTCAGCTGGCTTTTCTCATATAATTTTTTCATTTTATTTTCTCCTGCACTACTTATATCGCTATCCGCTGAATATAAATCCTTCCTTTGGCGCCTTTCGCTTTCACGCAAACGGAATACTCGCCGCCCTCGGAAATATTTACGGTAAAATCGGTAGCTTCCTCTCCGTTGCCTGCATAAATGAGCGTGCCGTCCGGCGCTTTGATTTCAATCTGCAATTTTCCGCGTTCGGTTTCAAAATGAATTTCCAGCGTATCGCCCGCATTCAGCTCCAAAACGTGAGTGTCCGTTCCTGTCATTTTCTCGATGTCCAATCGATAAGAATCCGGATTTGCCACGCGGGTTCCGTCAAATCCCCTTTGATTGCAGGCAGCCAAAAGGACAGCAAGCCCCAAGAGCAAGATGATTATTAACTTCCGCCTCATCTACTCTCATCCTCCTGCTTTTTCTGGATACACATACCGATAACAAGCCCAGCGATCATTCCGATTGAAATACCGACGCCGATATATCCCTCAAACATTGTTCCGCCCAGCAGACCGAAGCACATACCGAGGCTCATCCCTTCCAAGCCGTAGCTAATATCTTGCTTTTTGCCGCTCTTTTTCTTTATTACGCCGCGAGCGACCGGAATTGCGATCGCCAGACCCGCCGCCACCCAACAGAATGTGGCGTTGCGGAGGGAGCGCAAAAGCGCATTTCCCGCCGTATGAATAAAATTCAAAATTGTATTCATTTTTATTTCTCCGAGCTTTGATTAAAGTTTTTTACTTATTATCTCCGGAATAACGTTCTTTTCCCCAAAAGCCGGGCATCAGTTCCCCAAGAGTAACGGTTTCCCGGCTTTCATAATCCACCATAATTTCCGTATCTTCATTCTCTTCATTCAGCTGATACAGAAATTCCCGGCACGCGCCGCACGGCATTCCGCTCCCGCCGCCATAGGGCGCCCTGTCCCGAAAGGCAATCAACCTTTTTATTTTCGTCTGACCGCTGCTTGCATACATATTCAGAGCGGCGACCCGCTCTGCGCATAGGTTCATAACACCGCTGCACGACTCAATGCAAAAGCCCGTATAAATCCTCCCGTCCTCGCTTTCCAAGGCACATACAACGTGATGTGCTTGGATAAAAGGGCTTACATCCTCCGGATGATACTCTTTTTTTGCTTGAGTATAAAGTTCTTCCCATATATCCATATCGTCCTCCAAAATTCATAATTGCCTATCGTTTGATAGTCCTGTGAGCAAATAAAATTGCGGTCGTGCCCAAGCGGGCACAAGCCGCTTATTTCCATTACAAAAACCTTTTCTAATACTATTTTCAGCTATTGATAATTTCTCCGAGTGTCACAACGGAACAGCCCTTGCTTTCGTAATAAGCAAGCATTTCGGGCAGTTTCTTTTTATCATAACTCGTTATACAGTCCGAAAGCACATAAACGGTGTATCCGCTTTTTGCCATATTAAAACAGGTGGACTTGATACAAGCCGCAGCGTCCGCACCGACAATATAAAACTCGGTAATGCCGTTTTCCCCGATAAAAGCCGCAAACTCCTCGCTTGTCAGCGCATTACTTTTTGACTTTGCGAAAATATGGTCGGATACGACTTTCAGCTCCGGTACAAATTTCGCGCCGCGCGTTCCCGGCTTGAATGTCCTCGCTACTGCGGAAAGATTATGATTGCAAATATAAACGACGGGAATATTCCCCGCCATTGCCCAGTCAACAGCCTCGTTTACCCTCCCGATTATCTCTTTGTAGTTCTTTGTAATATCGTTTTGCAGGTCTATTACAACCAGCGCACTATTTTTCATAATATGTTACCCCTTAAATATCGTTTTTCCGATGTCATCGGCTCCGCGCCGATTTATGACAGGATTATTGCTGCAAGTTTTTTCAAATTTTATCGATGCGGTATCGTGCAAAGAAACTCATCGACCTGACGGATGGTATCTTCATTGACCGTTTGACTGCCATTCTTCCGCACTATCGTCATATGCCCGTTGCTTTCTTCTTCATCAATCAGCCGAAAGGTAACTGGAGCATCAGCCAGCTCGTCTCGGTGCGCATACAGAGCGCAACCGTCGGGGATAACTTCAACATCCTCGCTGCCTTGCAAAATAAGCGTCGGCACGTTGGCGCGAAAAAGCCCCGCAACAGCGGTCGGATTGCAGTTCCTGCCGAACAAAAGGCGCTGTATCGGCAGAATCAGCCCGCACAGAAGCCTTCCACATTTTTGATTTTTTCCGGTCGCCTCCGCGATAACAGCCTCATCCGATGAGAAAAACGGCGCATAGGCGACGATCCCGTCCACCTGTTTATCTGCGCATTGCCGCACCGCACAAACGGCGTATGCACCCATACTGTGCCCCGCCAAAATGACGGGAAGTGGGCCGTCATCGATAAAATTAAGTGCATTTTTCAGATCGATCACCGCCTGCGGGAAACCGTAAAAATGTCCGGAACTGCCCGGGTATCCGCTGTATTCAAAGGCGAATACCTTATATCCCTGAGCGGCAAAATGGTGAATTTCCGGAAGATAATATTCGATTCCGGTTCCCATTCCGTGTGCAAAAACAATGAGACCGCGCGTTCCCGCCTCATTCCAGAGATAACCTGCGAGACGGTTTCTGCCGCTACGGAAGGTCACCTTGCGCCCATCGGTCGGTGGCTTTATTTTTTTGTATGGCTTGAACATCGCAGAATTGACCAAAAAGGCGATGCAAAAGAAGCACACAAGTAAAACCAAAGGTAAAAAAAGCAAGAATATCATCGTCTGCGACTTCCCCCTTTCTGATAACTGCTCATACTTATCTGTTTTTAGAAGAATATGATATAAATGTTGTCGGGAAGCAGTGTTCCCGTTTTCCATACGGCTTCAAAATCTTCCGCCCTCAACACACGATTGTATTGCTCCTCCGACGCATTGGTGTTTTCCGCAAGAGAATCCGCCAGATAAACATATTGCTCGTCATAGCCGACAACGACAGCATAGTGCGTATCTCCCGAAATTCTGATGAAAACGATGATCGGATTCCCCTCTGTCAGCCGCTGCTTCAATGTGTCAATGCTTCCGTGGCAGGCTTTTGCCCGATGCCCGCGCCGCCTCAGAATATCCGCTATGCTGTTTGCAGAAGCGAAGCCAAACGGTCGTTTCAATTCCCGAAACAGTTCTTCCCCGTCCGCCTCCTCTCCGAAATGCCGTATCAGATAAGCGGCGGCATAGGCTGCGCATTTTCCGTCTGTCTGGTAGTCAATACGGTTCTCTGCGCCTGCGCAGAAGAATTCCGGCGGATAATTAAAGGATTCAACCTCGTCTTTCGGCGGGCTTATGTATGCAAGAAAGCTAATAGCCGCGACAATTGACAGGATGACTACAACAATTGCAGCGATCAGCCATATTTTTCGTATCTGCATATTCCTGTCTTTTGTTTTCTCCTTGAAAATACCCATTCTGATTTATCCTCGTTAAAACAATAAACCAATATTTCCGTAAATGCAGATGCGGAGAATTCCGACCGCGACAAGGTGCAGCGGATAATACAGATAGAAAAACCACTTCATCCAATTTGCCGTTCCCTTCTTGCCGTTATACATTTTTAAGAACGGGTAAACAAGCAAAACGCCGAATTGTACCAAAGCATAGCTCCTGCTCACAAAAAAGAATGACACCGCCGAATACACGGCAACACATAAAAACATAACCGTCATCTGTTTTTTTAAGTTGCCTCTGTTTTTATGCATCCCCAATATCGCAAATATCGCGATACAGCTCCAATCTGCAGGAAATGCGCTCAAAATCAATAAAACGATAAGCGAATTCTTTACCCAATTTTTCATCGGCAAATCATTATCCTGCATCCACATAACCACAATGGCAACAAACAACGGATACATTACGCTTGTCTGATTAAAGATTCCCGTGCTGAACGGGATCATATTTATTCCGAACGCAAAGCAATATGCAAAATGCGAAATCAGCGCGAAAATTCCCATCCGCAACATATATTTTTTAACATTGCGCGTGTAATAATATCCTTCGCACACAAAAAACCACATAATCGGAGCCGTCAACCGCCCAACAATATGTAATCCGATTGCCGCAGGCTCGGTCGGAAAGCCGGGATAAAGCAAATCGCATATGTGGTCTATCGTCATAGCAAGAATCGCAATAAGCTTTAAATGATTTGCATTCAGGCATTGCTGTGATTTCATTTTAATTATTGCTCCTTATACATTTCAAAAAACTGCCGTATGTGCCGCCCGACAAGCTCTATAACTTCGTCCTCGCGCTCCGGCTCACGATCACAAAGATTGATCCAGACGGAAACCGGCAGGCATAACTGCGCCGCCATAATTTCCGCATCGCAGTCTTTCAATTTCCCGCGTTGAATGAAAAAACGCATAAGGTTGGTAAAATATTTCATAACATTCGCGTAATTCTGTTTGGTCTGGAGCTCTGCCATTTGCGCATTACGAAACTGTTCTATTGTCAGCATTTTACGGGCTTTGCTTACCAAAGGGTCGTGCAAAATATAGCGGATCTGCGTAAAAACCAATTGTTCAACTTCTTCAGCCGATAAACTTTGCTTGGCTTCGGCAAAAGCAGCGTTATCCCAATCGGTATGGATAAAAATCGAATGTTTATTGTATTGCTCCAGAACCTGCGTCATTAACGATTCTAAAATCTCCTGCTTGCTTGCAAAATGACTGTAAAGCGAAGCCTTGCGTATACCAACCGCATCTGCGATTTGCGAAACAGATGTCGCCTCGAATCCCTGTGTTGAAAACAGGTCAAGCGCCGCCTCCAGAATTTCCTGTTTGGTGTTTCCTTTTTCCATAGCACAATCTCCAAAATAGTTTATTGAGCATCACTCATCTATATATTATACCTACCTACCGTTCGTTTGTCAAGAGATTTGAGAAAAATGCTGCAGTCGGTTCGGCGGCTCTGACAGCCCTCCAAGGCTGTCATTCACTACCGCCTCCCCCTCCGAGTTACTCGCCATTCGGGCTCATAACCCTGTCTTTGTGCATTCATACCCTCTCGCACGCAAAACAAAAGCACCTCCCTTTCGACGGTGCTTTTGTTTGAATCGCGCTACTGAAAAAGATATCGCTTTCAAATCCGGAAGGCATTACCGAATACCTGCCATTTTTAGGTTCGCTACACAGCCCTCGCACGCTTTATCCACGGCGTCAATTGTCCTTTTGCTATGTTTTTTAGCCAGCAGTTAATCTCATATATCCCAGGAATGCCTCCCTACTTTGTGATATAATAGTACCGGAAGCAGGCGCCGGCTTACTATTTTTTCATTTTAGCGAAGGTTCGGTATTGTCAATAGTTTTTCTATACTTGAAAGCTCTATTAAAGTAATATTTTCACTTGACATTGACGCTGCGTCAAGTGATATAATACAGAGGGGGTGAGGATATGTATCAAAAATCTCTATACGATATTACAGAAGTTTGCAAGATGCTTGACACCACATCAAGAACACTTCGCTTTTATGAAGAAAAAGGTATCATTCAAAGTACGACCGTTGGGATCTCATCTCGCCGACAATATACCGAAAAACAAATTTCTCGTATTAAAAATGTTCTTGTTCTTCGTACATTGGGACTATCCGTAAAGGCAATTGCAGAGTTGCAAACCAAAGGAATAGATTTGAAAGATGCAGTCCTTTCCAAACGTGCGGAAATATACGCCTCTATTGAATCTCGCATACGCGAAATCAACCTCTTGAATGAAGCTTTATCCGCGCTTGAATCCGGTAAAGACATCTTTGCTGAGGATTGGCAACTTTCTTCCGTAATGAATACCGAAGAAAAAGAAATCGCGCGAATTTGCACAGACGCTATTTTAAGCGGAGCTACCGATACTCTCTACGAGTATTTAAGTCCTCACTTGGCAGAATATATGCCGAAAGATGTATATATTGTAGTGCGTAAGGATACATTAGCCCCACTTGGTGAATATCTTTCGGTTGACAGAACAGTTGCGGATGATAGATTTTCAAACAAATTATATTGCTTTGTCAGATATTCAAAACTTGGTCTTAAAATCACATACGTATTCCACGGTGGGAAAATTGACGGACTTTGGCTTGGATATTATGACTTGAATACGAGGTGAGACGAATGAAAAAATTCATAGCTATTATCTTACTTTTGTGTATCTTTGTTCTGTCCGGATGCAATACAGAAGTGCCCGATACGAAAGAAACAAGTGATAATACCGAGTCGAGCGCAGATAAATCAACAAATATTCCCGATCAAGGTACTCCCCCCCAAAGCAACAGTATTGAAGAAAAGAAATTTGTTTTAAAAAGTGACGGCTATAAGTTAAACGCTGCTTATACCTATATTAACGACGGAAATGTGCATCCTGCGGTGCTTTTAATTGCGGGCTCCGGTCCAAATGATTATGATGAAACTCTCGGCGTATTGAAGCCGTTTAAGGATATTGCCGATGGGCTGGCTAAAGAAGGCATCAATTCTCTGCGAGTTGACAAAAGAACCTTCAGCTATACTGCCGAATTCGATATAAAGTGCGGCATCGAAGAAGAGTATCTCGATGATTGTAATATCGCCGTTGAATACTTGAAATCACAAAATGTTTCGGGATTGTATTTACTCGGTCACAGCCTTGGAGGACAGATTGCTGCCGAGCTTGCTGCAAGCATCGAAGACATTAACGGAATCATTCTATTCAACAGCTCTGCACGGCATCTTGCAGATATCGCTTGCAATCAATATTCTGCGCTTGATCCTGCCAATAAAGAGTCCTATATCGCTTATGCAACAGCCGCTAAAAATGTAACAGCTATCTCTACAAAAGGATACTACTATTACAGCGCAAGCGATTATTATTGGGTGTCCTATAATCAAATGGATACCGCCAAAAACATTGCTGACGCTAATATAAAAACACTTATCATTAACAGTAAATCTGACAAGCAATCCTTCGATGAAGATATTGAGCTGTGGCAAGTGCTTTTCTCTGATTCAGCAAACGTATCCATATGTGTATACGACGATATAAGTCATTTCGGATATAGGATCGACACCACAGACCCTGCGTCAATATATACTCAAGTTGATTTTCCAAGCGAGCTGATTTCCAACTTTGCCAATTTTATTAAAGGAGAACGATGAAAAGGTGCGTAAAATCATCGCACTTTCCGCCTCAGAAAAACGGGCGCTAAAAGGAGCGAAAAACAAAGAGTAATAAAAAAATCCTCACTCATATGAGTGAGGATTTTTTGGTTGCGGAGGTAGTGGAGCAAGGCGGAACGGCCGTACGGTGGTGAATAAAGTGCCCTTTGGCACTTTAGAGCAGTACGGTGACCGAGCCCGCAGGCGAGAAGGATTTGAACCTCACGTTCTTGCATTTTCTCTGCATAGGAAAATGCTGCGGTCGGTTCGGCGGCTCTGACAGCCCTCCAAGGCTGTCATTCACTACCGCCTCCCCCTCCGAGTTACTCGCCCTTCGGGCTCATAACCCTGTCTTTGTGCATTCATACCCATCGCACGCAAAACAGAAGCACATATGTAACAAGTTAAAATTTGAAAAGGGGTTGAATTCTCGCGGCTCGCCGCCGCTCAGTCAGGCTCGGCTCTGACACGCCACAGGCGCCTCATTCACTACCGAGCCCGTTCAAATCCCTTTTCTTTGCGGTAAAGAAAACAAAAAACAGCCCGACGGGCTGTTTTTTGCTTTGTTTGTATCGCACCGCTGAAAAAGATATCACCTGAAAATCCTTATGATATAAGGGATTTCGGTGCTTTTTGATACTTTTTTCACTGATTTTGATCGGCAGAAATAAGAAAGGCGGAAAAACGCAGTCAACCGAAAAAGATATCTCAACTTCCTTTGAACAAAAGGAAAAAGCAAGTGCCGATATCCAAGGTTTGCGTCGGTCTCAACGCTTGTTTTTTTCGTTAGACTCACAGGGAGCATCTGTGAGCCTATGTCGCCTTGACTGTGTTTCAATTCGATTTTACGAAGCAATTTTATCCTCAAACTGGCTGTTGTAAAGATCGGCGTAGAATCCGCCGCGCCGCATCAGTTCCTCGTGCGTTCCGCTCTCGATCACATCACCGTCGCACATAACAAGAATCAGGTCGGCGTTTTTGATGGTGGAAAGGCGGTGTGCGATCACAAAGCTTGTGCGCCCTTTCGTGAGTTCATCCATTGCCCGCTGGATCAGAAGCTCGGTACGGGTATCGACCGAAGAAGTGGCTTCGTCAAGAATGAGCATCGGCGCATTCTGTAACATAGCGCGGGCGATGGTGAGAAGCTGCTTTTGTCCGGCGGAGATGCTAGCGCTTTCAGAAAGAACGGTGTCAAAACCCTGCGGCAGCGTGTGAATGAATTTGTCCAGTCCGCAGGCTCGGCAGACTTCTTCAAGCTGCGCGTCGGTAATACCCTCCATGTTATAGACGAGGTTTTCTCTGACCGTTCCCTCAAAGAGCCATGTGTCCTGCAAAACCATGCTGAACAACTTATGCACATTTTCACGGCTCATTTCGGAGATCGGAACACCGTCAATTTTGATTGTTCCGCTGTTGATCTCAAAGAAGCGCATCAGCAGGTTGACCATCGTTGTTTTTCCGGCACCGGTCGGGCCGACGATAGCAACCTTCTGACCGGGATGCACATTGGCGGAGAAATCCTTGATAATTATCTTATCGGGCGTATCGGGGTAGCTGAAGCGGACGTGCTCAAAGCTGACCGTGCCGTGAACATCGGTAAGAGCGGTCGTTTTCCCTCTTTCATCGGGCATTTCTTCGCTTTCAAGAAAGTCGAAAATGCGGTGTGCGGAGGCAGATGCTGTCTGCATATTGGTCATGCCCTGAGCAATTTGCGTCAGCGGCGAGGTAAACAGGCGAACATAGAGGATGAAGGAAACGATCACGCCGAACTCAATCGTGCCGTTTATGGCAAGAACCGAACCGAAGACGCAGACAGCGACATAGGCAATGTTGCCGATAATGTTCATGAGCGGCTGCATCATGCCGGAGAGAAACTGCGACTTCCAGTTTGCGTCGTATACCGCGGCATTGAGCGTGTCAAACTTTGCACAGACCTTACGCTCGGCACGGCTGATCCGCACAACCTCATGACCGGAATACATTTCCTCCACATACCCGTTCAGCGCACCAAGGCTCTTTTGCCGCGCTGCGAAGAAACGCTGTGATCTCGACATGATAAGCACTGTCAGGAACATACCGATAACGGTCACGCCGATGGAAATGAGGGCAAGCCGCCATTCGGTGACGAACATCATGATCAGACAGCCGACAAACTGCGTTGCGGCGCTGATGATCGTCGGCATACTGTTCGTCAGCCCCTGCTGCAAAGTGGACACATCGTTTGTGATGCGGCTGAGAATGTCACCCTGCGAGGTGGTGTTGAAATACTTCTGCGGTACTTTGTTGATCTTCTCAGACAGCTCGCCGCGCATACGGTAGGACATTTTCAGAGTGACGACAGACATCGTGTAGTGCTGAATAAAGCTGAAAAGTGCGCTGAGTATATAGATGACTGCAAGAGAAATACCGATTTTTGCGATTGCCGCAAGGTCGATACTGCCGGTAATACCATCCGACATCAGCGTTGCAATCCGACCGATCTTATCAGGACCGATGATTGTCATAACGGCACTGAGTGCCGCAAGGATTAAGGCGACGATAATGATTCCCATGCTGGAACGCAAATAGCCGGATATTCTCGGAATGGCGGAACGGATGCCTTTTTGATTGTCTTTTTTCTTCATTTTTCATCCCTCCTTATGCAAGCTCGGATGCGCTGAGCTGCGATGTGGCGATTTCACGGTAGACCTCGCAGTTCTGCATCAGTTCTTCGTGTGTACCCATTCCGACCATCTCACCGCGGTCAAGAACGATGATTCTGTCTGCGTGGCGGATTGTGCTGATACGCTGAGCGACGATGATCTTTGTGGTTCCGTGAAGCTGTTCATTCAAGCCCTCGCGCAGCTTTGCATCGGTTCGATAGTCAAGTGCCGAGAACGAGTCGTCAAAGATCAGAATTTCGGGCTTTCGTGCAAGCGCACGGGCAATGGAAAGGCGCTGTTTCTGACCGCCGGACACATTGCGGCCGAGCTGTGCGATCTCGTATTCCGTACCTTCAGGCAATTTGTCAACGAATTCCTTTGCCTGCGAAAGCTCGATTGCGTCGTTCAGCCTTGTCCCGTCCGCATCGTCGGCACTTTCACCGAAAAGCACATTATCCTGTATGGTCCCGGAGAACAGAACCGCTTTCTGCGTGACATATCCCAGCTTATCGTACAGTGCGTCAAATGTATAGTCTTTGACATTCACGCCGTCTACCAACACCTCGCCATTTGTTGCGTCATAAAAGCGCGGAATCAGGCTGACCAAGGTGGTCTTGCCGCTGCCGGTCGCACCGATGATCGCCAAGGTTTCACCCTTGTTCACCTTAAAATCAATATCGGTCAGTTCATCCTCGGATGCATGGGGATAGCGAAAAGACACATTCCGAAATTCAACCGTTCCGGTTTCTTTCCCGTTTCGGATGCTGCCCTCACGGATCGAGGCGCTGCGATTCAGCACCTCATTGATACGCTCCGCAGATACCTGTGCCTGCGGCAGCAGCATGAAGATCATCGCCAGCATCATGAACGACATCACAACATAGGTCGCATAGGTGCTGAATACCAACACTTCGCTGAACATCGTAAGCCGGGCGCTCATATCGGTGACCGCGATATTGCTCACGAGCGCCGCACCGAGCCAATAGATCGCCAGCGCCAGCCCGTTCATTCCAAGCATCATCGTCGGCTGCACCAGCGCAAACAGCTTTTGGTTTTTCATTTGCAGCTCCATCATGCCGCGGCTCGGACCGTCAAACTTTTCGTTCTGAAAATCTTCGGCGTTGAATGCATGTACCACATTGATGCCAGTCAGGTTTTCACGGGCAACGCGGTTGATTTTATCGGTCATTTTCTGCACAAGGCGGAAACGCGGAATACAAGTGCTCATAATCAGCAAGACCGTAACGAACAGCACCACAACGAATGCGGCAGTTACGGCAGAAAGTTCCCAGCTCTTTCCGAGAATCTTGATGATTGCCCATACTGCCATAATGGGTGCTTTTATCATCATTTGCAGTCCCATTGCAACAATCATCTGAATCTGTGTGATGTCGTTGGTGGTTCGGGTAATCAGGCTTGGAATGGAAAAGTCTTGCATTTCCTCGCTGCCGATGTCAATGACATGGCGGAACAGTTTGTCTCGCACGGCAAAGCTGAAGCCGGATGCGGTCTTTGCGGCAAGAAAGCCGCAGGCGATCGCAAGTACGGCGCTCGCCATCGTGCAACCGAGCATTTTCAACCCGACATTCACAATATCCGATGTGGTGCCGGAGGTTTTGATGAGCATAGTCAGCTCGGTCATATAATCCGGAAGACGCAGGTCAAAGTAAACCTGAACCACAACAAATAAAAGACAAATCAACGCCATCATCTTTTCTTTCCGGCGCATATTTTTCAGTAACTTGAACATAGTTATCTCCTATTTTTTATTCTTTCGTTGAAAACCCGTTTTTGCGGATCTCGTCAATATTTTCGCCGAGAACGGTCAAGCAGTGTTGGAATACTTCAATATCCGTGTCCGACATCCCGACGAGTAGCCTTTGCGCGAAGTTCTTTTGCACCTCGCGACCCTTTTCAATGACGCCGTTTGCTGCTTCCGTGCAGACGAGCCGTGTTTTTCTCCGGTCACCCGGAATATCCTGCCGCAGAAGCAGTCCCTCATTAACAAGTCGGTCAACATGTACCGATACGATTCCGGTTTTCAGTCCGCGACACCGGCAGATATCTCCCGCCGTATTGCTGTCTGGATTGTTTGCAAGAAACATCAGAATATCAACAGCCATAGGCGGTAGCCCCGTATCCTTGCAGATCGGCTGAAGCGCAGTATGATACGCTTCAATAAATCGGTTCGCACTGTTGAACATCCTGGACGCTGTGAAGTTCCAATTATTCATATTCACCCTCCAATCATAGAAACTCTAATATTAGAACATTCATTATTATACTATCGTCAATGAAGGTTGTCAATAGATTTTCGAAAATAGAATTTGACTGTTTTCTGAATTTTAAGAATATAACGAAGAAAAACATAGCGTAGGCGCCGATATGCTACACTGGTTTTGATATTGTATATTGATTATCCCCCGAAGGCAACCACACCTAATAAACCATACTTCTTTATCAGATTGGGGAATACCAATCGTTTTTCCGTGCAGATCCACAATTTATCTTTTAATGGCAAGACCCAAACCGTTGCCGGAGAGTATTTGCGTTATATAGGACCGCTCCAATATGAAAAAAGCAATCTGTATCGACCATCTTGTCGGTACAGGTTGCTTTTTTACTTATTCCACCGTTTCTTCCACCGCATACCCGCCGCCGAAGATAACCTCGATGTACTTATTGGCATATACCTTGATGCATTCCACCATTTGACGGACGATGCTGTCATAGAATTTGTGCAACAGATTGTTGCACAAATTCTGCGAGAGTATGAAGGTGCGATCAGCATCGTACATATTCTGGCTCAGAAAGCTCTTTTGATTATGGAGTTGTTTTTTACAACTGCTGAACCGACAGTATCTCTCCTGTGTGATATATTAATCACCGAGAGGTCAAAATGTCACCCAAAATCCACACGCAAGAATTCAAAGATGCCGTTATAAAGTACTATGAACGCAATCACGCAATATATCAAGCACCGCTTAAATTGGAAGCAGTCGTCAAAGAATACATTCATTTTTTCAATGAAGAGCGTCCGCACAGAAAATTGGACATAAAAACTCCGCTTCAATTTGAAACGGAGTCTGAAAACATATAGACATATAAACGAAAGTCCCAACTGCCGACTCCGTATTACGGTGGTCGGAAAGTTGGGACCTGTTCAATGGTTGCGGAGGTGGGATTTGAATTCTCGCGGCTCGCCGCCGCTCGGTCAGGCTCGGCTCTGACGCGCCGCAGGCGCCTCATTCACTACCGAGCCCGTTCAAATCCCTTTTCTTTACCGCAAAGAAAACAAAAAAACAGCCCGACGGGCTGTTTTTTGTTTGGTTGCGGAGGTGGGATTTGAACCTCACGACCTCCGGGTTATGAGCCCGACGAGCTACCGGACTGCTCTACTCCGCGATACTATTGGTGCCGGAAGCCGGGGTCGAACCGGTACGAGGGGTGAACCTCACGGGATTTTAAGTCCCGGGCGTCTGCCAATTCCGCCATTCCGGCACGTTTTCCGCTGCCTGCCTGATTATGATATCACAAAAGACAGCGTTTGTCAATAAATTTTTTCAAATATTTGCCGACATTTTTCGCGCTCAAGTCAAAATCCCTGAAAGGTTGGCCAATTTCAGGGGTTTGAGTTGAGTTTAAGTCTTTTGAGTTATGATTTAAGTAACTATCTGTCAGTCTTATTGTTCTTGAGAAAGTGACTTTGAAAAACTATTCAGAATAATATCCAGTACTTTTTCATCTTCAATTTCATCGATATTTTTGGTGATTTCCAATACCGTAGATAATTCACCGGAATAATCGTCTGAAAAACGAATTATTGGATAGTAAAGATACGATTCAGATTTATTGTCAGCAACATTGAATGTCTCAATAAGATAATTGTATTGATCTTTTGATATTTTCATTTGTTGAATAATAATTGAAATTTTTTTATCAAAATTGCTACCATTGACATCCAAACTATAAGTTTGAGAGTTCTCTGAATCTTCTTCTCTTGCCAAATATATAAATTTATCCCCTTCTACTATATCTTTAGTGTCTTCTTCATCTTTAAACTGTTCACGATATTTATCAAAGCAAGAATTTATGTTTTCAATAATCAATGCTTTTTTTCTTTCAATTCTTAATTTGGGGTCTTCAACTATTGTTGGCGCAGTAGTCGTAGCTTCGGAGATGCTTGTCCCCGAAGAGCTTCCCTGCGAATTGTTTGCCCCGCAAGCGATTATTGCAAGCATTGTCCCGACGGCCAGGCATACTGCCAGCATTAATTTCAGAATTCCGGATATCTTTTTCACTTCTGTCTTCCCCTTTACAGTTTTGATACCTTTATTATACAATATCCGCCCCAGCCTGTCAACATTTCCCCTCGGTTGCCACACTCAACTTCCTTTGATTACAGCGTGTTTGGATTTACAACAGGTCTGTATGTGCGTATTGATTCCAATATACAGTCAAATACATCGGAATCATACTTTTTTATCAATTCGTCAACCGTAATTGATTTATATTGTTCTTCGCCAAACAAGTTTTCCACAATTGTTTCGTACCATTCATCTTTTAAAGCATAGGATCTCAAGTTAATTTCAAAATGTTCTAATTCTTTATAAAACAAAATCATACTGTTAAACCCTTTGGCATCTTTAGTAAAAGTGATTGATGATACTTTCTTCCCGCTATGTTCAGCGCTCACCTTAGCCAAAAACTCATTGAATTCAGCCAAATCTTTTTCTTTTTTCTTTTCGTAATCTATCTCGTATTTATATGGGTTGTCTTTGTTATATCTTTCTTTTGTTTCAATTGCGTCATTTATGATGTCTAAACTAGAGTGTTTGTATTCTTCTATAAGTTCTTCTTTCCCGAAATTGTATGCGATATTTTGGGAGAAATTATATCTCATCGATGATAGAATTTGTTTATAACCTTCTTCATCCAAAATGTAATATTCCAATATGTCATATTTAGACATCCCAGTATTTGAGCCAAATGATAATTGATAATAATCACTTGTGGCCAACTCTGGATTAGCATAAGTTAACATTACTTCCCTAATCTCATCAACCCCGTTGCGTTCTGCCATCTCGTCGAGTAGAGCTAAAAATTTGTTTATTGTCTTCTGCTTTTCGTCAATGACGGGCGGAACGGTCGTAGTTGCGGTTGTCGTTACGGTCTGTGCGGCAGGAGACGTCGTTTGGCTCGGTGCTACCGTTTGGGTTTCAAGGGAAGAGCTTGTGCTCACCGTCCCGATCCCCGAAGAGCTTCCCCGCGAATTGTTTACCCCGCAAGCGATCATTGCAAGCGTCGTTCCGACGGCCAGGCATACTGCCAGCGTCAATTTCAGAATTCCGGATATCTTTTTCATTTCTGTCTTCCCCTTTACAGCTTTGATACCTTTATTATACAATATCCGCCCCGGCCTGTCAACATTTCCCCCTCAGTTGCCGCATTCAATGCTTATCTCATTGAATATCTTCAGAATATCGCCGACCTCGGTATCTTTTTTCTCTTCCCCGCTCCTGTCGATGACGATATGCCCCTTATCAAGCATAATGAGCCTGTCGCCGTATTCTGCGGCATAGCGAAGGTTATGAGTTACCATCATTGCCGTCAGATTTTTTTCTCTGACGACTTTGTCCGTCAGCTCCATAATCACATCAGCCGTTTTCGGGTCGAGAGCGGCTGTGTGCTCATCAAGAATAAGAAAATCTATCGGCTTCATCGTCGCCATTATCAGCGCGACTGCCTGTCGTTGTCCGCCCGAAAGCGCGCCCATTTTGACATTCAGCTTGTCTTCGAGCGAAAGCCCGAGACGAGAGAGCTCTTCCCTGTAAAACCCGCGTCTCTGCTTGTTTATTCCGCTTGAAAGCCCGAAACTCCCGCCTTTGCAGTCGGCAAGGGACATATTTTCAAGCACGGTCAGCTCCGGACAAACGCCGAAGGCGGGGTTCTGATACACCCTGCCTATAAATGCGCAACGTTTGTATTCCGAAAGGCGGGTAATGTCCTTTCCGTCTATGAGAATACGCCCTCCCTCAACGGGTATGCTGCCGCAGATAATATTCAGCATTGAGGTTTTTCCGCTGCCGTTACTGCCGACAATCGAAACGAACTCCCCTGTTTTAACAGTCAGGTTGAAGCCGTCAAAAACGCACATTTCCGTAACTGAACCGGGATTATATATCTTTTTTATATTTTCAAGTGTGAGCATTGGTCTTCGCCCCCTTTGAGAAAATGCGTTTTTTCTTCGTTCCGCCGATGACAAGTATAATAAGGAAAAGCACCGCCGTTTCCAGCTTCATAAGGTTTGCGGGCAAGCCGAGCGATATTGAAAGCTGTATGCACGCTTTATAAATGATACTGCCAACGGCAACTGCCGTTGTTCCTTTTACAAAATCAAGGCGTTTGAATATCGTTGTACCTATGATGACCGTCGCAAGACCGAAAACGACCTGCCCCGTGCCTATCGTCGATGAAAACGCTCTTGTCTCGTGGCAGACGAGACATCCGGCAAATCCGATGAGCGCATTTGCGATAACAAGCCCGATTATCTTCATTCTGCCGGTGTCCTTTGCGAGCAGAGTGACAAATCTGCCGTTGTCGCCAGCAGCGCGGAGAAGAAGCCCGTTTTTGGTTTTCAGATAAGCGTCGATTGCAAATTTGAAAATCACAAGAAGGATAAAGGAGATAACCAGCTTTCTCCAGAGCAACGGTATTGCGCCGAATATCGCCATTGTCGGCTTCGCCGTAAATATCGTATCGATGTCCCTGCCGATGCTGAGGTTTGCTCCCGCAAGCTGAAGGTTTATCGAAAACAGCCCTGTCATAGTTATAATGCCGGCGATAAGATCGCGCACGCCGAGACGGACGTGTATAATGCCCGTGAAAAGCCCCGCAAGGGCGCCTGCGGCGATCGATATAAGCATTGTCAGATAAGGGTTTACGCCGTTTGTCAGGCATACGGCGGTAACCGCCGCGCCGAAGGCAAAACTGCCCTCTGCCGTCATATCGGGAAAGTCAAGTATTTTATATGTTATATACATTCCGAACGATATGAACGCATATATAAAGCTCTGCGTCAGCGTTCCCGCTATAAGCTCGATTATCTCCATTTTGTTTCCTCTTTTATATTATTTTCCGCATTCCGTAGCGGAAGAAGCAACGTCTGCGGGAACTGTTATTCCGAGGCGCTCCGCCGACTTGCTGTTGACATAATAGCTGAAATCCTTGACGGTCTCATAAGGCATATCGGAAGCCTTCGCCTCGCCTTTGAGTATCTTTGCCGCCATTTTGCCCGCGCTCTTGCCGAGCTCTATATAATCGATTCCGGCGGAAGCGACGCAACCGAGAACAACCTGCTCGATCTCGCTGCCGTATACGGGAATTCCCGCCTCGTCCGTCTTTTCAAGTATTGCGGGGAGAACCTCAACGACCGTATTATCCGTCAGGTTTGTGAAGCAGTCAACGCCCTTTGCGATTATCGTATCGACAGCCTGCGTGACCTGGCTCTGTTCCGTAACGCCGACGACCTCAAGCTCAAAGCCGTAATCCTTGACGGCGTTTTTGTAAAGCTCGATAGTCGAAACGGAGTTCGGCTCGCCGAGCGTATAGATTATGCCGATTTTCTTTGCATCGGGCTGCATTTTGCGGATAAGCTCAAGCTGCGCCGTAACGGGGAGCAGATCCGAAATGCCCGTAACGTTGCCCTCTGTCAGCTTTGCGCCGACAGGATCCGAAACTGCGATGAAAACGACGGGAATATCTTTATCTTCTGCCGCCGCAAAGCAGGATATTGCGGAGTTTGTCGCAATGCCGACCATCATCGCAACGTTCTTTGCGGAAAATCCGCTTGATATCTGGCTGATGATCGAAGGGTCGCCCGAAGCGTTCTGATAATCGATTACAAAATCTTTTCCTTCGACAAGTCCCGCTTCTTTAAGTCCTTCAATGAATCCCTCGCGGCAGTTGTCAAGGGAGCCGTGCTGGGCGAGCTGGTTTATCCCGATGACGGGAACTTTCTTTTCCCCGCAGGATGTTGCAAGGAGCATTGCCGCTGCAAGCATAACAGCCGCAAAAATCACAGATAAAACTTTTTTCATTTTCTTTTCCTCCGAAAATATAATAATTTTATCATAGAAATGACTGAACGAATAAAAAAGAGCCTTATCCCAATAAAAATTGGGACAAGACTCTGTGTCCTGCGTTGCCACCCAAATTGGCAAAATAAATTTGCCCGGCTCTGCGACGTACTGTCATACGTCCCGCACTGTAACGGTTGCGCTCCGTCGGCTACTACTTGCAAAGGCTTTCGCGCCGCCCTCATAAGTCCATTCACATTGCGTTTATCTGCCGCGATTTCACCATCCGCGACTCTCTGAAAGACAACCTGCAAAGCTACTACTCTTACTCGTCGGTTTTCTATGATGTACGCATTATATCGCGCCTTTTGCGGTTTGTCAATAGCTTTTTTCAAATTTCCGAAAAAAACTTTTTCCGCCCGACTTTTCCCCTTTTGATGTTTACAATCGCCTTCTTATATGATATAATATCCGCACAAAAATGTTTTTATGCAGGAGAAAAATTATGAGAAGAACGGCATATCCCCGCCCGGAGCTTGAAAGAAAGAACTGGGAAAACCTCTGCGGCGAATGGGAGTTCGATTTTGACTTCGGAAGATCGGGAAAAGAGAGCAACATCCTTGAAAAAGAATGGTTTGATTATAAAATAGAAGTTCCCTTCTGTCCGGAGAGCAGACTTTCCGGAATCGGGCACAAGGACTTTATCCCCGCCTGCTGGTACAGAAGAAAATTTGAATCGAAAAAGCTCGGCGGCGACAGGCTCATCATAAATTTCGAAGCCGCCTGCCACAAAACGGAGGTCTTTGTAAACGGCAAATCAGTCGGCACGCACACGGGCAGCTATACGCCCTTCTCATTTGATATAACGGAATACGTCTCAGAGGGAGAAAACACTCTCGCTGTTTACTGCGAAAGCGACGTCAGAGACGGCACCCAGCCGACGGGCAAGCAAAGCGATAAGTTTGCGTCATACGGTTGCTATTACACCCGCTCGACAGGCATCTGGCAGCCCGTCTGGCTCGAAAGAGTCCCGGCTGTGCACCTCGTCGATATAAAGCTCGATCCGGACATCGACAACAGCATCCTCTTTGTCCGCGCGAAAGTCGCCGGAGAAGGAGAGAAAAAGATAACTCTCGAAGCCTCGCTTGCCGGAAAGAAAGCGGGCAAAGCAAAAGCTGTGACGACGGGAGCCTATGTCCGTATTGCCCTGCCGATAGACAAGCTCGATCTCTGGAGCATAGAAAACCCGACCCTCTACGACCTCGACATAACCGTTTCCGGAAAGGGCGGCGAGGATAAAGTCCGTTCTTATTTCGGAATGAGAAAGGTTGAGCTTGACAAAACCCGCCTGCTGATAAACGGAAAGCCCGTCTTTATGCGTCTCGTGCTCGATCAGGGCTATTACCCCGAAAGCGTTTATACCGCGCCGACGGATGACGCATTTATAAAGGATATAAAGCTGGCGCAGTCTATGGGTTTCAACGGCGCAAGGCTTCATCAGCGTGTTTTCGAGCGTCGTTTCCTCTATGAAGCGGACAAAAACGGATATATCGTCTGGGGAGAATACGCAAGCTGGGGCTTTGACCATACGCGCGACGATGCCCTGCATTATTTCCTTACCGAATGGATCGAGGCGATGGACAGAGATCATAATCACCCCGCTCTGATCGGCTGGTGCCCGCTCAACGAAACCTGGGACATAAAAGGTCGGCAGCAGAACGACGGTTTCCTCGCCGATGTGTATTATGCCACAAAGCGTCACGACCCTTCCCGCCCCTGCATAGACACAAGCGGAAATTATCACGTTGTCACCGACATATACGACATTCACGACTACAACCAGCACATCGACGCCTACCACCGCCGCTATGACAGTTTCGAAACGGAGGAGGGCGTGTTTGAGAATATGGCAAAGCGCCAGAGCTACGGCGGTCAGCCTTATTTCCTCTCCGAATACGGCGGCATCCGCTGGACGGACAGCGAGGACGGCTGGGGCTACGGAGACGCGCCGGCGACCGTTGAAGAATATGTTGAAAGATACTGCTCTATGAACGAAATTCTCCGCTCAAATCCGAGAATATGCGGCGTTTGCTATACACAGCTTTATGACGTCGAGCAGGAATGCAACGGTATCTTCCGTTTTGACAGAAGTGCCAAATTCGATAAAGAGTGTCTTGAAAAAATGAGAAAATCAATGGCAGACAAGGCTGCTTGCGAAGAATAATTTGTTGCGGACGGAGATTTTCAGCGAAAATTTTCCGTCCGCGCCCTTGTTTTTTGCGATTTTTGCGTGTTTTTGTGCATTTTTTCGCAAAAAACGCCTTTTTGGATTGTAAATTTATATAGATTTACAATTGACAAACCGTGCGCTATGGTTTATGATAGTGTCATCATTTGTTTGAAAGGCGGCAAGCGAAATGTTCAAAGCGACTTGTATGAGCAATATGAATAATTTCTCAGCGGTTCAGTCGGCTGATTTTTCGTCGCGCCGCAACGCTTCCCTCGCAATAATTATTATGGACACAGTCATATCTGTGTCCATTTCTTTTGCCCTCGCTCTAATTTCCGTCATCGGCATTTGGAGCATTATAATTATTGAAAAATTCAAAGCGTTTACTTCAGGGTTTGTTTTTTAATATCTTGTGTATATTCAAAAACGGCTTTGCGGCAAACGCAGAGCCGTTTTTTTATATAAAATTTTACGCCGCAAAGTGCGGCAAAAGGAGAAAATCAATATGAAAAAATTCGTTAGCTTCGCTCTTGCGCTGATGATGCTCGCGGCAGCGGCATTCACATTTGCTTCGTGCGGCGCAAAGAAAACAAATTATGCTGCAAACAATACCGAATTCTATATCGGCGTTTCCGGTCCTCTGACAGGCGGCGCGGGAGTTTACGGGCAGGCTGTCAAAAACAGCGCGCAGATGGCTGTTGATGAGATCAACGCCGCAGGCGGTCTGAACGGCGTCAAGTTCAAGCTCGTTATGATGGATGACGTAAACGATGCCGCAAACATCGGCACAAACTATTCCAAAATGTATGAAGACGGAATGCAGGTCTCGCTCGGTTGCGTAACGACCAAGCCCTGCCTCGAATTCAAGTCTCTCTCTCACGATGACAACGTATTCTTTATGACGCCCTCCGCAACGGCAGACGCCGTCGTTGAATACGACAACGCATATCAGATGTGCTTTGCAGATGAAAAACAGGGCGTTACAGCCGCTCAGTTCATCAGCGAAAATTATAAAGGTCAGACAATCGGTATGCTTTACAGATCTGACGACGAATATTCAACAGGCATCCGCAAGCAGTTCCTTTCAAGCCTTGACAAATCGATAACGGTTGTTGAAGCCAGCTTCTCCGGCGACACCGTCGCCTCCTTCGCTTCCCAGATAGCGGCTCTCAAGGATTGCAAGCTCATCTTTATGCCCATCTATTATACGCCCGCTTCCCAGTTTATGACGGAGGCAAAGAACGATGTCGCAAAGGATGCCATATATTACGGCTGCGACGGTCTCGACGGTATCGATACAGCCGTTGAAGGCTTTGATATAAAGACAATCCCTCAGGAGGTCTCCTTCCTTTCTCATTTCAATTCCAAATCCGAAGAGGGTGCGTCCGGAGAGTTTATCAAGAAATATACGGAAAAATACGGTTCCGATTCCCTCAGCCAGTTCGGCGCCTCCGCTTATGACTGCGTATACGCTATCTACGGCGCTATGAAGGAAGCCGGAGACAAGATCTCCGTAACCTCCTCCCCATCGGATATCTGCGACGCACTCAAAGAAGTGTTCGGCGGCGGATATACATACTCCGGCGTTACGGGAACAGACATCAAATGGACTTCGGAAGGCTTTGTAAACAAGACGGCTCTCAAATACATCGTAAAGGAGTCCGACGCAAAATAATTTCGGACAAAACAAAATAGAGGCGCATCTGCCGACGGGGTCCTGCCCCGTCGGCAAAGTGCCGTAAAAATCTTTTAAGGAATTTTTATGGAATTTATAAATACTCTCATAAACGGGCTGAATGTCGGAGTTATATATGCAATGATAGCCCTCGGATATACGATGGTCTACGGCATTGCGAAAATGCTCAACTTCGCTCACGGCGACATAATAATGGTCGGCGGATACACGATATACGTTTTCTGCGCGATGAGCGTCGCCTCCTCGCCCGCTTTCTTCTTTGTTGCAATAGCTATGGCTGTCATAGTGTGTACGCTGCTCGGCGTAATCGTCGAAAAGGTTGCGTATAAGCCCCTGCGCGGTGCTTCCCCCCTTGCGGTACTCATAACCGCCATAGGCGTGAGCTACCTGCTTCAAAGCCTTGCGCAGATAATCTTCAAATCGGCAACGAAATTCGTCTCGGTTCCCGATCTCGGAAAGGTCAGTCTGGGCGCGGTCAGCATAAAGGTTTCAACGATTATCACCCTTGCGGCGTCGATAGTCGTTATGGTCTCGCTTTCGCTCTTCGTCAAATACAGCAAAACCGGCAGAGCGATGATCGCCGTTTCGGAGGACAGAGGCGCAGCGCAACTTATGGGCATAAACGTAAACAGTATAATAACCATAACGTTCGCGATCGGCTCTGCGCTTGCCGCTCTTGCGGGACTTTTCTATCTGCTCCAGTCACCTTATATATATAATACGTTCGGCGCAATGCCCGGAATCAAGGCGTTCACGGCGGCTGTCATAGGCGGTATCGGCTCGATTCCCGGCGCAATGCTCGGAAGCATCGTTCTCGGTATGATAGAGAGCATATGCGATTCGTTTGCGGCAATCGCTCCTTATAAGGACGCAATAGAATTCTCCATTCTTATAATCATTCTTCTTGTAAGACCGACGGGAATTCTCGGCAAGAAAAGAAGGGAGAAGGTATAATGAGCAACTTCTCGGAAAAAATGAAAACATTCAAGTGGAAACACTATGTAAACTACATAGTCATAACGATTCTGACGGTCGTTTTCGCAGTCATATCCGCCGCCGGAGGGCTTAAATCCTCTTCGACTATATTGCTTGAAAAAATTGCGATAAGCATAGTTCTCGCCGTTTCGCTGAGCCTTGTTGTCGGCTTTCTCGGAGAGCTGAGTCTCGGTCACGCGGGATTTATGTGTATCGGCGCATATCTCGGCGGTAAGGTCGCTTCCCTGCTCGTCCCCGTTATGGGCAATGGCGCCGTCACAATGCTGATTGCCCTGCTCGTCGGCGGCGGTTGCGCGGCGCTGTTCGGCTTTCTCGTCGGACTGCCCGCTCTGCGCCTCAAGGGCGACTATCTTGCAATCGTGACACTCGCCTTCGGAGAGATCGTTAAGGTTGTCTTTCAGCAGTCAGGCGCATTCGGCGGCAACCTCGGACTTTCAACCCCGAACCGCCCGAATAAAAACACATTTTTCATCGTTGCGTTCGCACTCGTGCTCTTCACGCTCCTCATAATTCAGAATCTTATGAGAAGTAAGCACGGCAGAGCGATAACTGCCATCCGCGATAACGAGATTGCCGCAAGAGCGACGGGAATAAATGTCACAAAATACAAGCTCGTCGCATTTATGATTTCCGCATTTTTCGCGGGAATAGCGGGCGTTATGTTCAGCTATACGAATTCCTCCGTTCAGGCGGTGAAGTTCGGTTATAATTATTCAATCGAGATTCTCGTTATGGTCGTTCTCGGCGGAATGGGCTCGATAAACGGCTCAATCCTCGCCGCAACGCTTATAACGGTACTCAACGAAAAGCTCCGCACGGTGCTGACGGGCGACCTTGCGGTCCTTAAAGACCTGCTCTATGCGCTTATCCTGATCGTCATCGTTATTTATAACAACGCTCCCGCGCTCAAGGGCTTCAGAGAAAAATACAACTTCCGCAACCTCTTGGCACATATATTCCCGCCAAAGAACGACCCGTCGATCGTCAAAGACGATGCCGCCAGCTGGGACAAAGTGCCGACAAAGATCAAAATGGACGAAATTCTTTCCGTCGACCTCAAGGTCGGGAACGAATTCACGCCGGATAAACCGTCGAAAGGAGATAAATAATGTCCGAATACATTCTCGAAACAAAAAATCTCGGCATTTCCTTCGGCGGGCTGAAAGCGTCGCAAAACGTCAACCTCAAAATAAAGGAAAAACAGATATACGGGCTCATAGGGCCGAACGGAGCGGGAAAAACGACGGTTTTCAATATGCTGACAGGTGTCTACCTGCCGACAGAAGGCGACTTTTTCCTCTGCGGAGAGTCGCTTAAAGGGCTTCATCAGGAGGCGATAAATCACAAGGGCATTGCAAGAACTTTTCAGAACATACGCCTTTTCAACAATATGACGGTCGTCCGCAACGTTATGGTCGGGCTTTCAAACCGACCGGAATACAAATGCTCGCTTTTTGAGAGCTTTTTCCGCCTCCCGCGCCATTTCCGCGTCGAGAAGACGATGCGCGAGCGCGCAAAGGAAATTCTTGATATTTTCGGTCTGCTTGACGAGCGCAACAACCTCGCCTGCAACCTTCCTTACGGTAAGCAAAGAAAGCTGGAGATAGCCCGCGCGCTTGCAACGGGACCGAAGCTCCTGCTTCTCGATGAGCCCGCCGCGGGAATGAACCAGAGCGAAACAGCGGAGCTTATGGACACGATACGTCTTATACGCGACAAATTCGATATGACAATCCTGCTCATCGAGCACGATATGAAATTCGTTTCGGGACTTTGCGATGAGATAACAGTTCTGAATTTCGGAACAATGCTTGCAACCGGCACGGCAGACGAGGTTTTAAGCAATCCGGAAGTCGTCCGCGCATATCTCGGAAACTGAGGAGGGACAAAAATGGCACTGCTTAAAGTTGAAAATCTTGAAGTTTATTACGGCGTCATAAGAGCCCTCAAGGGCATTTCGTTTGAGGTCGGCGAGGGGGAAATAGTCACTCTGCTCGGCGCAAACGGCGCAGGAAAAACAACCACAATGCAAAGCATTATGGGTCTTATACACGCCAAAAGCGGCACCGTCACCTATGACGGGCATAACATAACGGGCTTGCCCGCTCATAAGATTGTCAGAATGGGAATGACGCAGGTTCCGGAGGGCAGAAGAATCTTCGCGGAGCTGACGGTATATGAAAACCTGCTTATGGGCGCATACATTGAAAAAGACAAGACGGCTGTAAAGCGCGATATTGAAGAGATCTATTCGATCTTTCCCCGCCTCGGCGAGAGGAAAAATCAGGTCGCAGGCACACTCTCCGGAGGTGAGCAGCAAATGCTCGCAATGGGCAGAGCGATGATGAGTCATCCGAAGCTGCTTATGCTGGACGAGCCTTCCATGGGTCTTTCCCCGCTCCTCGTCGATCAGGTATTTGACATAATAAAACATTTCCACAGCACCGGCACAACGATACTCCTCGTCGAACAGAACGCAAGCAAGTCGCTTGCCATATCGGACAGGGCGTATGTGCTCGAAAACGGCGCAATCGCCTATTCCGGAACAGGAAAGGAGCTTTCCGAAAGCGACGATATCAAAAAAGCCTATCTCGGCGGCTGAAAAGAAAAACGCACCTGCAAAGGTGCGTTTTTTATGTATTTTTATCCGAGCGCAACGTCAAGGGTCATCATCAGGGTAAACCCGACGGCAAAGAACACCGTTCCTATATTTGAATGTTCCCCGCTTGACATTTCGGGAATGAGTTCCTCGACAACGACATACATCATTGCGCCCGCCGCAAAGCTTAACAGATAAGGAAGCGCGGGAACAACTATGCTTGCCGCAAGCACGGTCAGCACGGCGCCGATCGGCTCAACTATGCCGGAGAGCACACCGCCGAGGAACGCCTTCGTTTTTTTCATTCCCTCGGCTTTCAGCGGCATTGATATTATCGCCCCTTCGGGAAAGTTCTGTATCGCAATACCGATCGAGAGCGCAAGCGCTCCCGCCGCGGTGATTTTTCCGTCGCCCGAAAGGTACCCCGCAAAAACAACTCCGACCGCCATTCCCTCCGGAATGTTATGAAGCGTAACGGCAAGGATCATCATAGTTGTCCTTTCCAGACGACTTTTGATCCCCTCCGCGCCCTCGCTGTTGCGATGAAGATGAGGGATGATTTTATCAAGCGCGAGCAGAAAAAGAATTCCTATCCAGAAACCGATAAACGCAGGCAAAAACGAGAGTTTGCCCATATGCGCCGATTGCTGCATCGCAGGGATAAGCAGGCTCCACACGGACGCCGCAACCATTACCCCCGCGGCGAAACCAGTCAGCGCCCGCTGAACTCTGTCTCCGAGAGACTTTTTCAGGAAGAATACGCAAGCCGAGCCAAGCGTTGTTCCGAGAAACGGAATAAGTATCCCGTAAAATACTGTCATATCCATATGTTTTCCCCCGAAAACCTGATCACTTAACCCAGATTACTCTTCCGTCTTTTCTTTCGGCAGCTTTCGGAAGCTCACAATCAGCGTAGCCGAGGGCGCAATGACCGATGCCCTCCCACTCGCCGCTCACGCCGAGATCGGAGAGGAGCTGTTTCCATTCGGGGAGCTCAAATTCCTCCTTTGCGCGGTGTATCCATATACTGCCCAGGCCGAGCGAATGCGCGGCGAGCATCATATTGCCCATAACAAGGCTACCGTCGTAAATATATGTGTTGCAGCTCTTATCCGCAAGAACTATGAGTATCACCGGCGCGCCATAAAACGGGTCAAAACCCTCCGCCCAACCACCGATTTTGCGGTTTGCCTCGGAGATTCTGTCCCGCAGGGCTTTGTTTGTAACAGCGATCGTCAAGGTCGCCTGTCTGCCCCTGCCGCTGGCAGCGTAAAGTCCCGCTTCAATTATCTGCGCTATGTCCTCTTCCTTCGGAAGCTCCGCTTTGAAACGTCTGATGCTTCTCCGCTCTTCCATTGCCTTTATTACTTCGTTCATATAAAAACCTCCGCCGCTGCTGCGTTTATCGCATTTTCTTTTTTATTATATCATCCTTCGCCGATATTTGCAATAGCAGGCAGAACATTCAAAAAGGCAATGTCAAAAAGTGCCGGCGTTCAAGTTTTTGTATCAAAAAGCGAAAAACACTTGACAAACCGCCATATCGATGATACAATGTGTTCAAGTTTTTGCGCGGCTCGCAAAGAACTGAACATCATCCTCAAAAACAAAGGAGCTCAATATGAAAAAAGTTTTATCACTTATCCTTGCCCTCGCGGCAGTATTCTCCCTTCTTTCTGTGCTCGCTTCGTGCTCGCAGAAGAAAAAAACAATCACGATCTACGCCTCAAGCGAAGACTTCCGCATTGAAAATGCGCAGAAAATGTTTGATGAAAAATTCCCCGAATACAAAATAGTAATTCAGTATAAATCGACAGGCGAGCTTGCCGCAAAGCTGGCAGGCGAAGGAACAAATACAGACTGCGACATCGTTATGGAGCTTGAAAACACATATCTTGAAAAGATCGGCGATACGGTTGCAAAGCTTGACGGGCTCCCCGGCGTTGACTTTGATAAATACCTTCCGAACCTCGTTCCCTCCTCCCATCGCTACGTTCCCTTCATCCGTACAAGCGGAGCGATCGTCATAAACAAGAAGGTTCTCGCGGAAAAGGGACTCTCCGTTCCCACCTGCTATGACGACCTTCTCAAACCCGAATACAAGGGCCTCGTCTCTATGCCGAACCCCAAATCCTCCGGCACGGGATACATCTTCTATCTCAATATGGTAAATGCGCGCGGTCAGGAAAAGGCGCTTGAATACTTTGACGGTCTTGCGGCAAACCTCTCCGGCGCAGGATATACGTCGTCAGGCTCCGGCCCCATAAAGGCGCTTAAGCTCGGCGAAGCGGCAATCGGTCTTTGTATGACCTGGCAGGCTGTTGACGAAATAAACAACGGTGCTGACTACGAGATTATCTATTTCGACGAAGGCGCACCCTATGACACATATTCCAGCGCAATCGTCTCCGGCAAGGAAAACGACGAAGACATTCAGAAAGTCTTTGCATATCTTCTCACAGACGTCACCCCGAAGGACAAAGAGCTCTACGCTCCCGACCAGATATATAAAGACGTAACATACACAAAGAAAAACTTCCCCGAAAATATCAAATATGCGGATATGAAGGGGCTTGAAGATATAACCGTAAAGGAAAGCCTGCTTGACGTATGGAAATATTAAAAATAAACGGACTTACAAAACATTATAAGAATAAGCTTGCGCTGGACGATGTCAGCTTTTCCGTTGAGGACGGAGAATTCCTTTCAATTCTCGGTCCCTCCGGTTGCGGAAAAACAACTCTCCTCCGCATTCTCATAGGACTTCTCGCCCCCGATTCGGGAAGTATTCTTCTCGGCGACAGGGACATAACAAAAGCCTCCCCCGATTCACGTGAAATGGGCATAGTTTTTCAGAACTATGCCCTTTTCGAGAATATGACGGCGAAAAAAAACGTCTCGTATGCGATGAAATTCAAGCCGGACTTAAAGCCAATAGCGGATAAAAGAGCGGAGGAGCTCCTCTCCCTCGTCGGTCTTTCGGAGCATATGAACAAATACCCCGCGGAAATGTCCGGCGGTCAGCAGCAGAGAGTTGCCATTGCGAGAACGCTCGCCCTGCGCCCGAAAATTATCCTTTTCGATGAGCCGATGAGCGCGCTCGACGTCGCAACAAGGCTCTCGCTCCGCGTTCAGCTGAAAGAAATTCAGAAATCCTTCGGCACGACGATGATCTATATCACTCACGACCAGGAGGAGGCGTTTGCCCTTTCCGACAGGATTATGGTTATGGGTGAAGCAAGAATTCATCAGCTCGCAACGCCGGAGGAAATCCTCGCAAGCCCCGCAGATGACTACGTAACCGATTTTGTCATCAGCAATCTTAAAGCAAAAATCGATTCTCTCTCCCGCTATATGAGATAAGGCGGAGGTGCTGTATGAAGTCAAACAAGTATAGCCATCACGCTTTCAGCAGGGTTACAACGGTCGTGCTCGGGCTGTTTTTCCTTGTGTCTGTCGTTCTTCCGCTGATATCCGTGATGACTAATCTGAAAAATGCCGATATTTCCGCAATTTTCAAGCATCCGCAAACGGTACCGGCGATATTTAATTCAATAAAAGTAACGCTTGTGGCAACGGCATTTTCGATAATGCTTGCGTTTGCGGCGGCTTGGTGTGTAAATCGGACAGGCATACGCGGAAAATCCGTCTTTGATGTTCTCCTTGTTATTCCGATGCTGATTCCCTCAATTTCTCACGGGACGGGGCTTATAATTTTATTCGGCGACAACGGTATTCTTAAAAATCTTCTCGGGCTGAAAGGCAGTATTTACGGCTTCTGGGGCATAGTTTTCGGCTCGATGATGTATGCCTTCCCGATAGCCTATCTTATGATAACAGACATCCTCCGTTATGAGGACAGTACCCCCTACGAAGCGGCGGAAGCCCTCGGAATACCGAAGAAAAACCGCTTTTTTGCAATAACTCTTCCATATCTCAAAAAGCCGATGATAAGCGTCGTTTTTGCGGTTTTCACAACAATCGTAACAGATTACGGCGTTCCGCTTATGGTTGGCGGAATGTATAAAACGCTCCCCGTGCTTATGTATGAGGAGGTTATACACAGGATGAATTACGCCAAGGGCAGCGTTTTCGGGCTGATGCTTCTCCTCCCTGCCGCCATAGCATTTCTCTTTGACTTGCTCTCCGGCAAGGACAGAGTCGGAAATTCCGTTGCAAAGCCGTTTTCTTCCGAAGGCTCGCGGGTAAAAAGAGCCACGGCATACGTTGTTCTCGCGCTGATAGTCGCCTGCGTTCTTCTGCCGATTCTCTCGTTTATCCCCGTTGCTCTTTCCGAAAACTACCCGCTCGACAAATCTCCCTCGCTTCGCCAGCTTTCATATGTAATGGGCAGCAAAAACGGGCTTGAATATCTTTCGCATTCGCTTCTTGTCTCCGTTATCGTTGCGCTGGTCGGTACGCTCTGCGCCCTTCTCTGCGCATATATGACGGCAAGAAATTCATCGCCCGCATCAAGAGCTTTGCATCTTCTCTCAATAACCTCCCTCGCCATTCCCGGAATAGTGCTCGGCCTTTCATATGTGCTGTTTTTCAAAGCGTCGTTTATCTACGGTACGCTTGCGATCATAATTCTCGTAAACATAATACACTTCTTCGCCTCTCCCTATCTTATGGTCTATAACAGCCTGCGCAAGCTCCCTCCTGAGCTCGAAGCCGTCGGCGCGACGCTCGGAATAGGCAAGGTGCGCCTTCTGCGCGATGTCATCGTCCCGCAGACGATGGGAACGCTTCTTGAAATGTTTGCGTACTTTTTCATAAACTCAATGATGACAATCTCCGCTGTATCGTTCCTCACAAACTATAAAACGGAATTGTTCTCGCTTATGCTTCCGCAGTTTGACGCGTCGCAGACTTCGCTTGCGCCGCCTGCGATAGTTGCAATCATTATTCTTTTGGTAAATCTTCTGATGAAAGGCATCATCGGTCTGCTGAAGAGCAAGCTCCGCAGATCGGGATCAAGGTGACCCTATGCTGACAAAAAAACAATTTGACCTGCTTTCCGAAATGGAGCGTTCGCCCGCATCAACCCAGCGTGCCCTGGCAAAAAAAGCCGGAATGTCGCTCGGCGCAGTAAATAAAATATCAAACGAGCTTATTTCCCTCGGCTATTGCGAGGGCGGCGTTGTAACGGAAAAAGGCCTTGAAGCGCTTGAGCCGTATCGCGTAAAGCGCGCGGTCATAATGGCGGCGGGGTTTGGCTCTCGCCTTGTCCCCGTTACTCTGAACACTCCCAAGCCTCTCGTCCGTGTGAACGGCAAGCGAATAATAGACAGCCTTCTTGACGCAATCGTCGGTGTCGGAATTGAAGAAATATATATCGTCCGAGGCTATCTTGCAGAGCAATTCGATCAGTTGCTTATAAAATATCCGATGATAAAGCTGATAGAAAACCCGTTCTATAACGAAGCAAACAACATCTCCTCCGTTATGTGCGCAAGAGAATTCGTCCATAACGCATATGTATGCGAAGCGGATCTTTTGCTCCACAACCCGGAGCTGATAAGAAAATATCAGTATCAGACAAATTATCTCGGAGTTCCCGTCGAAAAGACGGATGACTGGTGCTTCACCTGCAAAAACGGTTATATATCAAAGATGTCTCTCGGCGGTATAAATTGCTTTCATATGTTCGGTATTTCATATTGGAACGAAGACGACGGCACCCGCCTTTCAAAGCACATCGAGCAGGTATATAATTTCCCCGGCGGCAAAGAACGTTATTGGGATCAGGTCGCCTTTGATTACTTCCCCGACCAATACAAGATAACCGTCCGCGAATGCACCTTTGACGACATTGCAGAGATAGACACATACAAAGAGCTCTGCAAAATCGACCCCGCATATTGCGTAAGAGGTTAATGACAGGTAGCGGGCAGCAGCCTTTGGCACCTGCCGAAAACAGAATATAAAAAACAGCCCTTGGGGGCTGTTTTTTGCTTCTGACAGTATTTATTCAAACTGACTGTTATACAGTGCGGCATATGCGCCGCCCTTGGCGAGCAGCTCGGCGTGGCTTCCCTGCTCAATGATATTTCCGTGGTCCATAAACAGTATGCAATCTGCATCGCGGATTGTTGAAAGGCGGTGCGCTATGACAAATGAAGTCCGCCCCTGCATAAGAGATGCCATTGCCTTGCCGATCTCCGCCTCTGTTCTTGTATCGACGCTTGACGTTGCCTCGTCGAGGATCAGAATCGGCGGGTTGCAAAGGAAAACCCTTGCAATCGTCAAAAGCTGCCTCTGCCCGACAGAGATATTTGCGGCATCGTTATCCAGCACCGTGTCATAACCCTGCGGCATAGTCTTGATAAAATAATGAATCTTTGCCATCTTCGCCGCCGCTTCAATTTCGGCGCGTGTGGCATTTGGCTTGCCATATGCAATGTTTTCGGCAATCGTGCCGCTGAAGAGCCAGGTATCCTGCAAAACCATACCGAAATTACTGCGCAGAGTTTTGCGCGTCATATCCGTCGTCACGATGCCGTCAACAGTAATTCTGCCTCCGCCGACTTCATAAAAGCGCATAAGCAGGTTGATAAGAGTCGTCTTTCCCGCTCCCGTTGCGCCGACAACTGCAATCTTCTGTCCTTGGTTTGCAGTAAAGCTGATATTTTTCATAAGAATTTTATCCGGAGAATAACCGAAGCTGACATTTTCAAAGGAAACAACTCCCTTCGCGCGCTCAAGCGGAACAGGATTATCTGTATCCTTTGTCTCTTCCGTATCATCCAGAAATTCAAACGTTCTTTCAGCCGAAGCAAACGCCGATTGCAGGGAGTTTATCATATACGCCGCCTCTGTCAGAGGCTCGGAACACATCCCCATATACTGAAAATATGCCTGAATCGCACCGAAGGTCATAAGCCCGTTTAGCATACGGTTACAGCCAATAAGCAGAATAACCACCTGCGAGAGCCTTGAAAGAAAGCGTATACCCGGGTTTACGCTGTTGGTTAAAAAGTCGGTTTTCTCGTTTGCAACGGCAACCTCTTCAACAGCCCTGTTCAATGTCGCTATGCTGTTTTCCTCGTTATTGTATGCCTTTATAACATTTCTTCCCGTATAATATTCCTCGGCAAGTCCCGTCAAAACAGCAACCTTTTCCTGCCTTTCGGAGGAAAGATCAAGGTTTTTGCCCGCAACGAGTTTCGTGATAAAAAAGCTGACAGCCGCAAAACCGACGAATATCAAAGTCAGAAGCGGACTGAAATAAAACATAAATGCAAATGAGCCGATTATCGTTCCGATCGATGTTATGAAACGCAGAAGCCCTGTTTGCAGGGTCTCGGAAATCTTGTCAAGGTCGCTTGTGACCCTTGAAAGTATCTCGCCGGGCTTGTTTCCGTCAAAGAATTTAAGCGGAAGCCTGTGGATCTTTTCGCTTATCTGCTCACGAAGCGTAAGAATCAGCTTTTCGGCAACGCTTGCCATAAGAAATGACTGGAAGAAATAGAACGCTGTCATAACGGCATACATCACCGTTATGACGACAAGCTGCCTGCCCAGCGGTTCCCAAGAGATTACAAACCGACTGCCCTCTGTAATCGCGGTTTTGACCGCAGCAATCAGCGAATCCATAACGTCTGCGCTGTAATACGGCGTCAGAATGTTCAATGCCGTCGTTATAATGACGGAGAAAATGACGATGATAAGTCGCGTCCTCTGATTCTTCAGCTGTCCGAAAAGGCGTTTTGCTGTCTTTACGGCGTGCTTAGGCGCATCCTTTTCAACGGCAGTATCTTTTTCTTTGCTCATCTCTCGTCAACCTCCTTCGTCTGGGATTCATAGAGCTCTTTATATACATCGCAGGTTCTGAGAAGCTCATCGTGCTTTCCGATGCCGACAGGCTCTCCCTCGCTTAAAACAATAATCTGGTCGGCGTGCTGAATTGAGCTGACTCTCTGCGCAATGATCACGATCGCTCTATCGCTCTTTTCCCTGAGAAGCGCTTTGCGGAGTGCCGCATCGGTCTTAAAATCAAGAGCGGAAAAGCTGTCATCAAAAATATAAAGCTGCGGATTCTTTACGATAGCACGGGCTATTGAAAGTCGCTGCTTCTGTCCGCCGGAGAAATTTGTTCCTCCCTGTGCCACAAATGAGTTCAAGCCGTCAGGAAGTGCACGGACAAAATCTCCTGCCTGCGCAATGTCAAGCGCGTGCATAAGCTCATCGTCCGTTGCGGACTCGTTTCCGTACCTGAGGTTCTCGGCAATCGTTCCCGAGAACAGCCACGCGCGCTGCTGTACATACGAAACATTGTCCCTGAGCTGTCTCTGCGGCATATCGCGGATGTCCGTGCCGCAAAGCATAATACGCCCTTCGGTAACGTCGCTGAAACGAAGCATAAGCGCCGCAACGGTCGATTTTCCGCTTCCCGTTCCGCCGATTACAGCCGTCGTCTGCCCTTTTTTGCAGATAAAATCGAGGTTTTTAAGAGTATATTCGTCCGAATCCGCATAGCGGAAGGACACATTCTTGAAAGTGAGAACGTTCTCGCTGTCAACAAGCTCTATGTCGCTTGCAGTCTGATCCTTTATCTGCGGATTATACGAAAGAACCTCGCCGATTCTGTTTGAACATTCCATTGCACGCGGAAGCGAAAGGATGACAAACTGCGCCATCATCACGCTGAACAGCGCCATAATGGCATATTCGATGATCGCAACGATGTCGCCGTCGCCGAACACGCCTGAAACAATACGTCCTCCGCTGATCCAATAAACAAGTATCACGAAAAGGTTGATTGAAAAGTTTGTAAGCGAGTCAAGCCCTGCAAACATTCTGTTCGCCTTGACAGACGTTGTTTTGTAATCGCGGAAGGCAGAATTGAGTCTCTCTGTTTCGTATTCCTGCTTGTTAAAAGCGCGGACAACTCTGACTCCCGTTATATTTTCCAGAAGGACCGTACTCATTTTATCGAGCAGTCTCTGAAGCCTGCGGAAAAGCGGCGACGCGCTTCGCATAATGAAATATGCGACAAAAACGATCACCGTCAGCACGGCGAGCAGCACAAGCCCGATAAGCCAGTCCTTCATAAACGTCAATATTATCGCTACAATAAAAATAACCGGTACGGGAAGCATCATCTGAAAAATGCTGACGACGGCAAACTGGATCGTTGTAACATCGGATACAGTTCGTGTCGTCATAGATGCCGTACCGAAGGTCTGAAAGTCATAGACGGACAGATCAAGGGACTTTCTGTACACCGCCTCGCGTATATCCGCACCGACCCTCGCCGCCAGCTTTGCGCAAACATAACCTCCAACAATAGCTCCGACGCCCGCAATGACCGATGCGATAAGCATTTTGACAGCGGTATTTAAAAGCGCATCAAAGCCGACGACGGCTGAGGATCCCTCCTTCAGCATCTCGGCTGCATATGTAGGAATGAGCATCATCCCAACCATATCCATAGCCATAAATAAAGTTGTTAAAATGCAGAGTTTCCTGTGCGGCTTCAAAAAGCGTAAAATCAATTTCATAAAATAATTTGCCTCCGTTTTTATTGACAAAAGTACGCACGGGTGATATTGTATACTATATAGTAACTATACAGTCAAGAGGAAAATGAAATGTTTTCGAATAATTTTTTTACAATCTCCGATTTCGCCAAACTTATGGGTATAAGCCGGCAGACACTTATATACTATGACCACATCGGGCTGTTCAAGCCGATCAAGATCTTGGATAATAAATACCGTCTTTATGCCAGAAGCCAGATAAATGTTATCAGCCTGATATCAATGCTCGGAGAAATGGGCGTCCCGCTGAAGGAAATAAAAGCGATAGTTGATAATATTTCCCCCGATACCGCCATCGAAATACTCCAAAAGCAGCGTAACGATGCCGAAGAAAAGCTGCGCAGATTCCGCAGGCTTGAAGAAATGATAAGCAAGCGAATTGAGCAGATCACCGCCGGGAAAGAGGTCTCGGAGATGACGCTCCCGTGCTTTTCAGTTGCGGAAGTCAATGAGGACATTCCTCTATATATCGGAGAGGACATCAACTCGCCTTTAAGCAACGTCGAGGACGATTTCATCATTGATTTTTATGCAAAGTGCGAAAAGCAGAACTTTCCTCTGATATTTTCCGGCGGACAAATGAAAAGCAAGGAAAATATCATATCAGGCAGAACGGACATCGTATCCAATATGTGCTTTGCGTTAAAAGACGCCGCCGGAGCAAACTCAAAAATTCCGAATGGGCTTTACGCCGTCGGCTATGTCAACGGCGATTACGGCAACACAGACAGCGTATACAAGGATATGCTCGCGTTTATAGCTGAAAAAGGAATGAAAGTTGCAGGAAACGCTTATGAGGAATACCTGCTCGACGAGCTTGCGGAAAGTGACCCAAGCAATTTCATTATGAAGATTATGATACAGGTTGAATAATGATCCGAAGCAAACAAAAAACAGCCCCGAAGGGCTGTTTTTCGCTTCTATGGGAACGCCGAAAAGCGGGGCTCAAAATCGCTTCCCGATGTTTACAATATGTTTTGGGTATCCGTCACAGCGGATACCTTCCCGAGGCTTACTGCTTTACACAGCTCGGATCCTCTGCCTTCTGCGACTTCTGCTGCCATTTGACGGTTGCATAAAAGACAATCGAGAGGATCGCCGCAATCGTCCAGCCTATCGGCCAGGAGAGCCAGATCCCCGTTGTTCCGAGAGCTGTACGGGAAAAAATCTCCGCCAGAGTCACACGCAGAACAAGGTCTGTAAACGTAGCGACCATAAACCTCTTCATCATACCCGCGCCGCGCAGGACACCGTCCGAAACGAGCTTCGCCGCAACCACAAAATAGAACGGCGATACTATGCGCAAGAATACTACACCGGTATCCATTGCCGCGCCTGTCGGGCTTTCGAGGAAGATATAAACAAGCCACTTTCCCGCAAATTCATAAAGCAGGACAAGCGGTATGCAAAGTGCCCAGACCAGCTTCAGTCCCGCGCGGAAGCCCGCCTTAATGCGATCGTACTTTGCTGCACCGAGGTTTTGCGCGGTAAAATTTGAAATACCGTTTCCGAGCGTTGTAAGCGAAGTGATGACCATATTGTTCAGCTTGACGGACGCGGAATATCCCGCCATAACCGCAGGACCGAAGCCGTTTATAACGCTCTGAATTATTATGTTTCCGACCGAGATAAAGCTCTGCTGAAGAATACTCGGAACCGCAACAACAGCGAAACTGCCGAGATGTTGCCAAGAAAAAATTCTGATTTTCCCCGTTGTCTCAATCGTGCGGAATCTGCGGAATACAAAAATCATTGCAAGCACACAGCTGATTCCCTGGCAGAGAAAAGTTGCCCACGCAACGCCTGCAACTCCCATATCAAACGCCGTAACAAAGAGAATATCGACTCCGATATTTGAGAGCGACGAGCAGGCAAGGAAAATGAATGGCGTTTTTGAATCGCCGAGCGCAGAGAAAATTCCCGTCGCAACATTGTACAGAAAAACAAAAGGCAGACCGAGGATATAGATATCGAGATACAACTTAGAATCAGCAAAAACCTCTTCCGGCGTTTTGATAAGGCGGAGAAGTCCGTCGCAGAAGATCGTGCCGACAGCCATAAGGAGTACGCAGATCACGCTGCTTGCAATAAGCGCGGTATAGACGGCACTTTTGAGGTCCTTATAACGCTTTGCGCCGAAAAGCTGTGCCGCAAGTACCGAGCACCCGATGTTGCAACCGAAGGCGAATGCAATGAAAATCAGCGTAATCTCGTAGCTGTTTCCGACCGCCGCCAGCGCATTGTCGCCGATGAATTTTCCCGCAACAAAACTATCCGCTATGTTGTAAAGCTGCTGAAAAATAATGCTGCCGAAAAGCGGAAGGCAAAACTTACACAGCACGCTTTCCGGCTTTCCGACCGTTAAATCCTTGTTCATTTGTCATCAACCTCCGATTTTCTTTCAGGAAAAGTAAAGAGAAATGCCGTATATGAAAGAATAAATCCAAGCACATCCGGAATAACAAAGGCATTTATCCCGCGTATACCCGCAGAAACCGTGCCTATGACAAATCCGATACCGAATGTTACGGAAATCAGACGGGCGCAGAGTATGCGCTCACCCTTTTTATTTATCAGATTAAATAGAAATATCGCAAGTCCGATGTCAATAAAAATATCCGCTATAAGCTCAAGCGCAATTTCCATTTTGTTACCTCACATTTTGTCCCTGACCGCTTTCGCGATCACATCTGCCGTGCCGTCAATTCCGTAGCGGCTTGAAGATATCATCAGATCATAGCTTTCAGGCTCGCCCCAGGGAGTATCCGAATAAAAATCGAAATATTTCTTTCTCATCCGATCAACCTTTTCGGCTTTACGAATCGCTTGCTTTGTGCCGATGTTGTTGCGCGCAGCTATCCTTTTCGCACGGTCATCCATATCCGCATAAACGAATACCGATAAAACATCATACCCCGCCCCGCGCAAAATCGATGACGCGCAACGACCGATAATCACGCAAGATCCCTTCTCCGCAATTTCCAGTATCGTTTTGCTCTCCGCTTCGAATACACGCTGCTTTTCGGAATAGAACGTTGCCCCGAGCAGGGCGCTGTCCGCAAACGGGTTGCCTGAAACTACTTCGCAAAGACCGATTGGCTTTTCTTCGTCGCTCTCGACGGTTTCGGCAGAAAGCCCCGCTTCCTTTGCCGTCTGCCCGATGATGAGCTTGTCATAGCAGGTTACGCCGAGCCGCTCCGCCAGCTTTTCGCCAATTTCCCGTCCGCCGCTTCCATACTGCCTGCCGATACAGATTATTGTATTTTTCACTTTTTGCGCCTTCCTTGTAAAGTTGCGAAAAATCATAGCTACGCACTTGACTTTTCTTTACGCGCATAGTATAATCCAAGCATTGATATGTGTACAATCTTTATTTTATATTGCTGCCATATCAAAAACGAATTGCAGACGGAGCGCGGAAATGTATATCAGTTACGATTATTATAGAATCTTCTATTACGTTGCCAAATACGGAAATATAACTCAGGCGGCAAAAATTCTGCTGAATAATCAGCCGAATCTGACGCGTGCCATAAAAACATTGGAAAGCGAGCTCGGATGTCCGCTTTTTATCCGCAGTAATCGCGGAATGAAGCTGACGCCCGAAGGTGAACGACTTTTTGCCCATATACGGGTGGCTCTTGAAAGTATTGAGGCAGGCGAAGCGGAGATAATTGAAAGCCGGAATCTGGAAAAGGGCTCGGTTTTCGTCGCAGCAAGCGAGGTAGCCCTGCATTGTGCGCTTTTGCCCGCACTCAAACAGTATCGGATGCTTTACCCCGGCATAAAGCTTAAAATCAGCAATCATTCAACACCGCAGGCAGTCGATGCCATTAAAAACGGTATAGCCGATATTGCCGTTGTGACAACACCGACGCTTCCCTCCGCTATGATCGAAGAAATTACCGTACGAAAATTTCACGAGGTTGCGGTTTGCAGCTCCGCTTTTTCGGGGCTTTTAAAAGGGAAAGTAAGTTTTGCGGAGCTGCTCGATTACCCTATGGTTTCGCTCGGAGCGCAGACGAAGTCATTTGAGCTGTACTCTGAGTTCTTTGCCAAAGAGGGTTTGCGTTATCAGCCCGAAACAGAAACTGCAACGGCAGATCAGATTTTGCCTATGGTCAAAGCCGACATCGGAATCGGCTTCGTCCCAAAGGAATTTCTAATCGGAGTAGAAGGAGTGTCAATCATCGAAACGGAAAAGCCGCTTCCCGAACGCGAAATACGCATAGTTAAGCGGCGCGAGCAAACGCTGAGCATCGCGGCAAAGGAACTTGAGCGGTTGATTTTGAAGCAACAAGGAGAAAACAGATGAACCGGATAAATCATCAGTCGGAAACCGAGCGCATAATTGCGCAGCTTGCAACGGAGAACAGGAAAGAAAAGCTTCTGCTTCACGCCTGCTGTGCGCCGTGCTCTTCATATGTGCTGGAATATCTGACAGCTTTCTTTGACATTACGTTTTTTTATTGCAATCCGAACATAACAGATAAGGAGGAATATGATCACAGACTTGCGGAGCTTTATAAGCTCTGCGATCGTGCACCGTTTTGCAAGGACGTACAGATCGTCGATGACGGATATTCTCAAAATATATTTTTTGACGCCGCAAAAGACCTTGAAGGGGAACCGGAGGGCGGGCGGCGATGCGACAGATGCTTTACCCTGCGCCTGTCACGCACCGCCGACTATGCAAAGGAAAACGGTTTTCCGCTATTTGCGACAACGCTGACAGTCAGCCCGCATAAAAACGCCGCCCTTATAAACGAAATCGGTTTTTCGGAATCAAAGCGGAGCGGCGTTCCATATCTGCCATCTGACTTTAAAAAGAAGGGCGGATATCAGCGCTCCATCGTGCTTTCGAGGGAATATGATCTGTATCGCCAGCAGTTCTGCGGATGCGACTTTTCAAAGCACAACCTATAATCGGTTGCGCGTCGGAAACAAAGCCAGGTTCAGACACACCCGCAGGTGAACCATTTGCCGCCGTTCCTGTTCGAACTTTTTCTCCCGCAAAACAAAAAACAGCCTTTTCGGGCTGTTTTTTGCTTCTGATATTATTTATTCAGACCGGCTGTTATACAGCGCGGCATATGCGTCGCCTTGGCGGATAGCTCCGATTTACAAACGGGGCGCATCATCAAAAGGCGTTGCGCTCATACGGCTTTTCACAGACTCTTCTCGCAACCGATCCTCGCGCGAAAATAATTTTTCGTATGTTAATTTCTATTCTCCCGATACCGGCGGATCCGGATATTTTATCAGATCATAAAGCACACCGTATTCGCCGAAGCGGCGCGTGCCTGCAAGCTCCATACCGAGATGAACATATTTATCGCATTTTGATTTGGCATCCGTATCCAGCACAACCGGCACGCCGAGTCTGTTGCCCTCTGCAAACGCCATTTCCATAACCTTCCGCATATATCCCTGTCCCTGATATTTTTCCCGCACACAGACCAGACCGACATATATATAAGGTTTCTCCGCTTTGTCAAGCTGCTTGTTAAGTCCCCTGCCCCCTTTTGACATAATCCTTGCAAAGCGTATCAGATCCTTTATTTTCATAGAACCGAGCAATTCCTTTGCCAGCGGGAGCATCGCTTTAAATCCGATCTTCTGCCCGGGGAGTTTGTATGCTATATACCCCTCGCCATTTTCGCCCGTTGTATACAGCATCCCGCTTTTCAACGCCATTTTTACATAACCGCAGATAAACGCCGAAATAGCGTCACGGCTCGGAAAGGCGCAGGTCAGTCCGTGCTCCTCTCCGTAATCATAATATCCGAATGCGTGTCCGATCTCCTCGATTATATTCTCGTCCAACGATGCAACACTCTTCATTTTGTTTCTCCCTTTTCGTCTTTTTCCAGAATTGCAACGGCGCAGGGAATCCTGCCTTCGCACAGGACGTAGCCTGCGTCCGCATATCCGGCATCGGAGAAAAACCGTTTGTATGTGTCAAGCGTAAATTCCCTTTTGAAATCCGCCCCCGCTTTTCCGATAACATCCGAAACGCCGTTGGTTTTGCCTTTGTCCGTCCTGTTCATATAGGTCGGAACGATGATCTTCCCGCCCACCTTACAGACCCGTTCGAGCTCGTTCAATGCCTGATAAGGTTCGTCCAAAAGGTGAATCACATTCGCCGCAACAACAGTATCAAAGCGTCCGTCAGGATACGGAAGGCGGAGAATATCTGCCTGCTCGAACCGAACGCCGGTATATTTTCCGCATTTCTTCTTCGCGCGCTTCAACATCTTTGCGGAAAAATCCGTTGCGACAAGGCTTCTGCATCGCGGCGCAATCACACCCGTCAGAAGTCCTGTCCCGCAGGCACATTCGAGCACATCGTCGCAAGGCGAAATGAGCTTTGCAACCGCCGCACACAGCGCCTTGTCCGCTCTTCTGTTGATAACATTTGCAAAAATATCGTAAACCCACGCAACATCATCCCAAAACATTTTCTGCCCTCCTTTATATCATTGCTTAAAAGCCTACCGCTCCGATGTCAAAATCGCCGCAACGTATCGTCATAAGCCCTTCTGTGCTCTGTCCTCGCCGTTTTCCTGCCGCCTTATGCCGTTTGCGCCGAATACACATCTTCTTTTATAAATTTTCTGTTCCGGACGATTCATAATCAAATCGCCATCTTTTGCGTTAGCCAAAGCTAACTCAAGCGTTTTTGAAAAGCCGCCCTGCGGCAGCCACGCACTCTGCTCTGCCGATTCATTTCGCAATCCGGCATAAGCCCCAAAATTCCGCTCCCGAAAACAGTCGGAACCGTTTACACACCTCAAGTATAACATACACATTTTCCTTTTTCAATAGAGAATCTTAATTATAAGCCACAAAATTGCAGGACAAAAATGCGATGCGGGCGGCAGGCAGAGATAAAATAACGGACTTTTCCTCTGATCGGGTCAAGAAATCCGCCCCCCTGCTTAAAAATCAATTTACAAACAAAACAATAATAATTACTATTACCACTTGACAATCCCCTCAAAATCTGTTACACTTTATACCGAAAAATAAATCGCAAAGGATATTGATTTTATGAATATAACAAAGGATATAAAACACATCGGAGTAAACGATTATAAAACGGACCTCTTTGAGGGGCAGTATAAAATTCCGCACGGTATGTCATATAACTCATATGTGATAACGGATGAAAAGATCGCCGTTATGGATTCGGTCGATGCGGACTTTACAGGCGAATGGCTTTCAAAGCTCTCGGCGGCACTCGACGGTCGCTCACCGGACTATCTTATCGTTCAGCATATGGAGCCCGACCATTCCGCCGGCATTGCGGATTTTCTCCGCGCTTACCCGGCCGCAACGGTCGTTGCAAATGCAAAAACATTCGCGATGATTGATAATTTCTTCGGAGAGGGGCTTTGCCAAAACAAGCTGACCGTCGAAAACGGAGGAACGCTTTCCCTCGGACACCACACCCTCAATTTTATTTTTGCGCCTATGGTCCATTGGCCGGAGGTTATGGTTACATATGACGCAAAGGATAAAGTTCTCTTCTCGGCGGACGGCTTCGGAAAGTTCGGTGCGCTCGATGCCAACGAGCCTTGGGCAGACGAAGCGAGAAGATATTATATCGGCATTGTCGGCAAATACGGTGCGCAGGTGCAGTCGCTTCTCAAAAAGGCGGCGACGCTCGATATAGAAATCATCTGCCCGCTGCACGGTCCCGTTCTCTCGGAAAACCTTTCTTATTATATAAACCTTTATGACATATGGTCATCGTATTCTGTCGAAACCGAGGGCGTGTGCATTGCATACGCATCTGTCTACGGAAACACAAAGAAGGCGGCTCTTCTCCTTGCAGAAGAGCTTTGCGCAAAAGGTAAGAAGGTCTCCGTTTATGACCTTGCGCGGTGCGATATGTCTGCCGCAGTTGCAGACACCTTCCGTTACGGGAAGCTCGTGCTTGCTTCGCCGACGTATAACGGCGATGTTTTCCCTTTTATGCGGGAATTTATCAGTTGTCTTTCCGAGCGCGGCTATAAAAACCGCGCCGTCGGACTGATCGAAAACGGCTCCTGGGCGCCGCTTGCGGCAAAGGTTATGCGCGGTATGCTTGAAGGCTGCAAAAATCTTTCGTGGACCGAAACAACCGTAACAGTTCTTTCCGCATTGACGGAAAAGAACAGAGAAAGCATCAAAAAGCTGGCAAAAGAACTCTGATTGAATTATCGGGTTGCGTACAGCTTCTTCTCCTGATTATAAAAATCCCCCCGACCGCAAAACGGTCGGGGGGATTTGATATTCGCGTTATATTGCTCGAGGGTCAACCGCAAAAACGGTCAGACGTAAAATTTATTCAGCAATAAAATTCCATCGGATATGTCAGGTATTCGTTGGGATCGAGCTGGTCGGCTGTGACATAGCCGGCGGGAGCATTGATAAGGCTGGGCAGTCTGTTGACAACCGTAGCGCAGGTATGCTCTACCGTTGCGGGTTTGACAACGTGGAACTCGGTATCAGGCTCGCCTGTGATCTTCCAGTCGCACATATCGCCGTCATCGGGACCGTAAACCTTGCCGATTGTTTCTTCTTCGATTGTAATGCCCTGCATAGTCTCGATAGTAACGACAGCGGACATACCGATGCAACGGCCTGCCTTGATCGTCTTGCCGAGCGTGGAGGACTCGATGTCGTGATCTATGATGCAGGGAACGTGTTTCTGCGTGATCGATTTGATCGTCAAGCCAAGCTTGTTTGCCAGAGCTTCGCTTGCGTTCCAGGCATAGGAGGGCTCGAAGGAATCGGGATGAGCGATCTGCTGCTCGAATTCTTCTTTTGTCAGGTCGCAACCGTGAGCCTTGGCGAGCGCCAGACCGTATTCATCGACGTTATAGCTGTAAGCGCCTTTGATCTTTGTGATCTTGTGGCAGCCGCCTGCAACAAGCGCCACCATATTGATCCAGAAAATATCCTGCATACCGCTGCCTGTGATAGTGCAGCCGGTCTCTTTGGCTATGGAATCAAGGCGGTTGATCTGTGCCGCAGAAGTCGTCCAGGGGTAGATAGCTTCCTCGCAGGTTGTGATAACATTGATGCCGCGCGTCACGCATTTTTCAACGTGTTCATAGATGTCGCCGATAAAGCTGAACAACGTTACGATAGCAACATCGGCATCGCATTCGTCAAGCACTTTGTCTGCATCGTTTGAAATGATGACGCCCGTTTTCAGACCGAGCCCCGCAAAATCGCCGACATCCTGACCGACAACAGCGGGATTGACATCAATAGCACCGACAATCTGCGCGCCGTGCTCGTGCAGATAGCGAAGAATGTACTTGCTCATCTTGCCGCAACCGTACTGTACAACTTTGATTTTTTCCATAGAAAATTCCTCCTTGAAAATTTATATACAGCGGATTAAAAAACCTGTTTCTCCGCTCTTTTACTTTATGATACACCCTCATATCGGATGAGAGTCAAGATGGTTTTCAAAAAATTCACAATTGTTCTTCTCCGAAGGAAACCGGCACCTGCAAGCGCAGGAACATATTCCGGCGGTTGCTGTCAAAAACATTGAATTCCGTCAGCACCTCGCAGATATAGTCGCCGCTGATATGCCAGCCGCTATTCCGGCAGGCTTCGAGAAGTCGTTCGGCATAGCAGATCTCATCGTCGTAACGGTCGAGATAAATGCAGGCATACATACCGCTGTCCAGCACAGTCGCGTCGCGGAAATGTTCAACGTCGCGGTAGTCAAGAAAAATAAAGACATCCTTGGCTTCAAAACGCCCTGCGAGGAAGTTTTCTCTCGTGATGCTCGTTCCCGTAGCATAGGAATGAATATGTGAAAATCCGCGCACCATCAGCGCCTGTCGAAGGTTCATCAGCTCCCGCTCATAGGCATAAATGTCCGTTTCATAGAAATTATCGCGGCAGGGCAAGCCCCAAAGATAGCGACGGTCTATATATTCGAGCGCGATGGTTCCCTTCGCCGGAGATTTGCGGTACCGCTCAACGCTGGCAATCGCCCTTTCAACGGCGTTGTGGCGGGCTTTCAGTTCCCGCATCTGGCTATGAATCTGTTCGTTTTTGCGTATCAGTATCGTCTCGATCAGCGTGATGTCTTCCTTTTTCAGCACATCGGCAATCTCCGCCAGACTCATCCCAAGCTCCTTCATATAGGCTATCATATCCAGTCTGGCATTCTGGGCAATGTCATAGTAGCGATAGCCGCTGTCTGGATCCTTGCGGCGCGGGTGCAGCAGTCCCAGCTCGTCATAAAGGCGCAGCGTTGCAACGGTCAGATGATTCATCTCCGCCATTTTACCGATCGAAAGCAGTTCGTTTTTCATAGATTTCCCCTCCAAAACTCTAATCCTATTATAGAGTTTAGCAAAGTGTCTGAGGTTTGTCAAGTCTTATTTCGGGCATAAAAAAACAAAAGCGATCGGCATTACATTCATAATTTTAACCACTTTTGCGCGCATACAAACATTCAGAATATAAAAAGTCTGCCGGATGGGCCCGGCGCATCTCTCCGCTCCCGCGCCGCCGTCTCCGCCCGAATTCATATCTGCAAAACAAAAGAGCGCCCTTTCGGGCGCTCTCTGCGCTGAATTTATTTAAGGATTGACGCTCTTCCCTTTGACGCAGAACACGCCGTTTGTCAAGGGCTTTTCATTGTCAGGCTTGCACAAAACCCCGCGACGGATCAGCTCGTCTGTAACATATCCGATAATCTGATTCAGATAACAGCTCATCCATTGATTGATCTGATCGTGCAGATGCTTCGGCACAAAGCTCTCAAAGCTCTTGCGGACATCTTTGATCCATTCGGCAAGGAGATCGTTTACCTTTTCATCCGTCATATCAAAGATAGAAACGAACTTCTCAAACTGCTCCTCCGTGAAATACGGGATGTTGAGACGATAATTGCCTTCGGAGACCGTTATCAGATTGTTTTTGGCAAGATGTGCCGCATCCTCGTCGGACAGAACATCTTCCGGTATAAGACCGTTTTTCGCTTTTTTCACGGCGCCGGCATCAAGCATCAGGCGTATTCCGTTGTTATGATAAACACCGCAATCGAAATATTTTTCTATCCAATAATAATATATCCTAAGCGTTTCGTTGATCGCAACATTACAGCCGGAATCATATTCGGCGCAGTTTTCGGTTTCGTCTGCAGTTTCTTCGACGGTAAACCAGCCGTAGCCGCCGTCCTTTCTCGGAGGGTACGGACCGTTTTCAAGCTTTAAGCGATTGTTTTTCACATCGCGGATCCTGCGTCTGAGCATATACGGGACGACAATATATCCCAGCCTGCCTATGCCGAAATCGCTGCCGTAAAAACCGACGGCGCCGATTTTGTCCTCCGCTTCCTTCAGGAGAGCCTCAAATTTATCGGCAAGCACGTTGACCGCCGAGACGGGCGCTTTCTCGGTCTGTTCTCTGTCTTTCAGGCGGAAGATAATGAAATCCGTTGCATACTTATTGCCGACCTTGCATATCGCGTCGCCGTATTCCAGGCGTGGCAGCTCGTCCTCAATATACATCGTCGGTATGCCCGTTCTGATACTGATCTCCTCTACCGTCAGCGGCTTTTCGTAAGCCGCAAGGCAGATAGCACGGGCAATCTGCGTGTGAAGATATGCGTCGGAATCCATATTGCCGTTGCACCCGGTTGTATGCCAATTGATTCTCTGATAAACCTTATCCATTTTGTTTTCTCCTATCCTGTCTCTGATTTTCCGGCGCCCGACGTTCAGTCGCCATTTGATTGTCGTTTCGGGGAGAGAATACTTTCGGGCAAGACTTCTGACAGACATCTCACCAATGTAATAGTCAACGAAAATATTCTTATACTCGGAAGATAATGTGTGCAGATAGCGGAACACAGTTTCATATTGCTCCTGCGTATTGTCCTCGTCAACATCCGAATAATCCGCAATATCAAAGAGCTCGTCGCATGACAATACGGTCGGAGCTTTATTTTTTGCGTCAATGAACCGGGCGTATCTGTTATGAGCAATACGCCAGACCCAAGCATCAAGCGACTCAACCCGATATTTGCTCATCCCGTCAAGAATATAGCAAATAATCTCGCCCGCAAGATCCTCTGCGTCACAACGATCTGATAACCGCTTATAGCAGAAACGGAATATCGGTTCAATATACGGAATGATTTTGTTCCCGTCCAAGTTTTTTCTCCCTTCTCGGTTGCTGCAATGATCATTACGCCCTTATAGTGCGTCAAAGTCAGTTCGGATAGGTCTTTTTATGAAATTATATCACAAATTTATGAAGATGTCCACACGAATGCAGTCTCGGGCGAAATAAAACAGCACCCGGAAGGGTGCTGTTTTTATTGTCTTAAATTTATGAATCAATTAAGCGTTCAAGTCCCATATGCTCCAAGCAACGACAATATTACCTGCAAAATTCCGAAAGCAAAAAGTATGATTGCCACAAACGTCAGCACAACACCGACTTTGCTGCCCTTGCTTTTGAAATACCTGCCCGCAAAAAACACAGCTATGAAAAACGGGAGAGCCATAAAGAAAGCAAGTATGCCCTGAACTCGTTGACTTGGTGTGAAATCCGATATAATTTCGTTCTGAACGAGATTGCTCAATACAAAAAATCCGATAAGAAAAGCAATAAATATCGTCAAAGCTATCAATCCGGCTTTTTGATTTCGATCAAACCTCTTCATCTTGTGCCCCTCCTTTAACGTTTTACGGCTTGAAAAAACGTCATCCCGATATGCCTACAAAAATTTCTGTATTTTTGTACGCTTCGTGCGGCGATGTCATATCAGGCTGGAAAAAAGATACCTGCCGTTTTTTCAATAATCAAATTCGTGTTCGCCGACTATAATTTTCTGTGTTGTTTTTTCGTTTTGCCACGGCTTGCGAATTTCGATTAAATTCAATACGGTATAACCTCGTTTCCGCAAAAACTCTATCATACGATTCACATCACTAACCACTTCGGGCGAACACGAATATTTAACAAAAATACGAAAAAAGAGATAGGTGCTGGAAATCATCGCTGCTCCTGCCCTAAAAAACGGGCGCTACATAGTGCAAATTCTCCCATCGTCCCTCTCTTGAAACAATATTCTCCACTCACCTCATTTTTTCAAAATTCATAGTCAATATTATTTTGGCATAGACTTGACTGGAATCAATAGAAAGGGTTTCGTTCTTTTCGTATTTTTATCGCATCCGCACAATCATTTTCTTGCATATCATCCATCGATTTAATAATATCAGGAATGCTTTTAATAGCTTCGTAAATATAGTTATGGAATGTAGTAGTATAATGCGACCGTGGAGATTCAGTGAAGACAATCGGCATCGTAGAAAAAAGTATATAGTACAACATCTTTCGCATTGCCTGCACCGGAGAACAAACCACCATAAATCTTTGGTAATTTCCTTCCATAAACAAATTGGAGCTTACATAACATTCATCGGCAGAACAATAAACGCCATTCTCTCCCTTATATTTGGCATTTGCTTCTTGAGCCAATATATCTTTTTCGCTAATACCGGAATTGATTAAATATTTCTTTCCCGATTCACAAAGAGGAAGAGGATCGACAACATATGCTCCCTGTTTATTCTTTATCTGATGCAAGCTACCGGGAACATAAATATTTACAGACCAACCGTCGGCGCAATATTCGTAGTAAAGTTTTATTGAACGATCCAAACGGGCTCTAAATTCTTCTCCGGGTGTCCCGTCCGGATTCAATGGATGCTGCGCCGCACATTCAATTAATAGGCGTTTGTTATTCATCGCTTCGGCTCTGGTCATATTATCCTTTGCCTCTTTTTGCTTTTCAGACCATTTGGACAATGCGAAGGAACCTTCGTAACGAAAACACTCCCGCGCCCCGATTTTCAAATCCCATATTTCATTTTTATCGTCAGCTTTATCCCAAACAGCATTAAAATAATTCTCATACTTATGAAGCATCGAAGCATTTCCAGCGTCTATTAGTTCGAGTGATAACGATTGTGCGTTACAACGGGCGGGAGGCAACGTTACAGTTGCCCAGCCCCAAGCAGAGTCGCCGTAAATTAAGATGACAGTTTGTCTTAAAGAAGCATCAACATTTCCGACTCTTATTGTTCCACAACCCTCTCCATTTGCCCTGTACACCAAACTGCTCAATTCAGAAATTACTAAAGAAAACTCATCATTTAACGACCCGTCAGTGCGTTTTTCCAACGATTCAACATCACAAAACAGTGGTCCTGATGGATTGCCTAGCAAAATTTCAATTTCACAGCCATTTTTTAATGCACAATATAATGGATTGTTCTCGTAACCATTCACATTATATGTTCTGAAAAATCCCACCCCAGTCGTTGCAATAATCTTAATCTTATGTGCTTTTTTTATCCGTTCGGACATATCAACCTGACTCAAGGTTAAGCGTTCAATGCCATAATCGGCGCAAGGCTTGATGATATTGGCATTTTCTTTTCTCATTGCAATGGGGGGAATATCAGAATTTGCTATGGTATGCTTTTTCAAAATATTTATGAAAGCATCGTACTTGTCATTGAATATCTGCTCCTCATTTGTCTTTTTATGTATTACATTATCTTCCAGACATTTTTTGAAATAGATACGATGATTCGGCGCACCGAAATCTATTCTTTGATGTACGCCAAACAAATTATTCAATTCTTCTATATCTACATTTGGAAATGTTAAAATAATTAGTCTTTTTCTAGCCCCTATGGCGGCACCTGCTTCAAGTAATGATATCCCACTTCGCATATAATTTGGTGTTACCACAATAATCACGGTACCGCTTTTTCGAATTTCATTAAAAATAGAATCAAACCATTTTTTCGTAGCATCAACTCCAGTATCGCCATTAGAAGAGCAAAAAATCAAATTCCGCTTAACTCCAACAGATTCCAAATAATCCACGATAGACGGTCCTATTTCGTCTTTTGTACTATGACTAATAAAAATCTTTTTCACAGATGTTCCTCCCAAAAAGAAAAATTGTCTTAATTTATCTGAAAACACATAATGTTTTCGCAAGTATATATGGACATACATAATTGCATATATAACGTACCGTATCGACAAAAATATTAGACATATGTGAAAACAGCACTACAAAGTTGAGCTTTGTTCAAAAAAGCATCGGGCATCACCAGCGTCCTTCATAGCATAAAACACAGCTTTGCGCAAATTGCCAAACCAGTACTTTCGCTTGTGACGAAGATTTCCGCATTTTGACGCCGCATCACAAGCGGATGGCGCATACAATCCAGTTAGTTTCTTCAGCATTCGGTCTTCAACACCCAAACTCTGCATTGGCGATTTCATAGTCAAAAAACATAGGAATTATTCCGTCAGCCAAAAAAGATGTCACTTATTTTTCGAGAGCAATTGCCAGACTTGTATAATGTATTATAACATATCCTCTCTTGTTTTACAACATAATGTATGAAAAAAGCAACCTGCATCGATACTTACATCAGTACAGGCTGCTCCTCTCCTTATTCCACCGTTTCTTATGCCACATACCCGCCATCAAAGATGACCTCGATGCACTTTATCGGTGTACACCTTAATGCATTCTACTATTTGTCGGACGATGCTGTCATCGTACTCATTTTGATGGTATGCTTTTTCTGTAATGATTCTTGCATTTATACACAAGCCACTTTCGGGCAGACACAAATATTTAACATATAAAAACACAAAAAAGGGCAGAATGCGCGTAAAATCAGCGCACTTTCTGCCCTTAAAAATGGGTACTACAGGGTTCAATCCTATCCAAAGCTGTTTTTTTGAAATGATATCTTTTTGGCTTCACTACATAGCTGGGATATAGGGATTCGGATTCTCGCGTCTCGACGACGCTCGGTCAGGCTCGGCTCTGATGCGCCGCAGGCGCCTCATTCACTCCCGAGCCCGTTCGAATCCCCCTTTTATGTGAGAAAACGAAAACAGCACCCTTCCGGGTGCTGTTTTCGTTTTGCATCGCGCCGCCGAAAAAGATATTATTGCTTCTTTTGAAAAGGCAGAAGGGGCGTAAACCATCGCACTTTCTACCCTCGAAAAACGGGGAACTGCAGGGGTAAGAACCTCCGGCAAGCCGTTTGGGAGCGGAGATCGGTTTAGATCCACCGCCTTTTTTTGACTATGGTCGCAGCCGCACACAATACCGTGCAAGTGGCGACAAGTCCAGAAAACTTTCTGATAACAAAAGCCACCCGACTTTTTACGGTCGGGTGGCGGTGTGCTTATGATGATAGTTTGAGGAAAAGGAATTCATAAAGTCAATTTCATTTCGATTTCTGTTGCATTGATTTTTGAATTTACCATATCCTTCCCGGTAGGGACGAATCCGCATTTTTCATAAAACCGTATGGCGCGTTTGTTGTCCTTCAAAACCCATAGATGCACTTCCGGATAAGCAGACAATTCCTTCAAGCCCGCTTGCATCAGTCTCAGTCCCACGCCCGTCCCATAGTATTCTGACAGAATGTATAATGCAAATATTTCTCCGGCATTTGGAGATTCCTCCCCGCGATTTCCATACCCGACAAACCCAATTACAGTATTTCCGTCCATTGCAACAATCAAATTATCTCGCCAACTGAACGCCATATTTACGCATTTCTCATAAGTTAATTTGTCGAGGTATTCTTGACTAACGAAACCGGGATAAGTCTCATGCCAGGATTTCCAATGAACAAATGCTTTTCCTCTGATTTCTTCATCTGTTTCCATTTTCTTTATGATGATACTCATACGTTTTTTCCATAACCTCACTATTTGTCATTATCCTATTATATCATAGATCTTCCCACTTTTCAACCGCTTTCTCTTACATCCTGCCCATAGCGGCAGTCGCAATCTTCTTTTTTATAAATGTAACCGATGACGAGCATCCTTTCAGGCAGACACAAATATTTAACACATAAAAATACGAAAAAAGGCCGCAACTTCTGCCCTTAAAAATGGGGACTACAGGGTTCAAATCCTGTCCGAAGCTGTTTTTTTGAAATGATATCTTTTTTTCTGCACTCTATATCCGCAAACCCTATGGTTGCAAAAAAGCGAGGAAACGCGAGAAAAACCCCCGAAATCGTGAGATTTCGGGGGTTCGAAGCCATAATATCTTTTTTGGCTTCACAATATGGCTGGGATATAGGGATTCGAACCCCAACATACAGAGTCAGAGTCTGCTGTGCTACCGTTACACAATATCCCATCGGTTGCGTATGATAGTATATCAAGGTCGAAAGGATTTGTCAAGATTTTTTTGCAAATTTCTTGATAAAAATTTTATGCAGAAGAAAAATCTTTTATTTACAGCCGGTGAAGGAGAAATTTTGACCGTGCGAGACGTTGTAGCAAGCGAAAGAAAGAAGAATTTTTATGTGTCCCTCGGAATCTTTAAAGGGAGTTGTATCACCGTTTTTATGAAAGGCAGAGGTGGGGTGATAATAAAAGCGGGCAAGACAAAGCTTGCTTTGGCAGGAAAGGCGACAGATGAAATAATTTGCGGCTGATGTAATAAAGCGGGCGGGACAGGTATAGATATATAAAAAACGAAAGGAACGCCCGATGAAAAAACAACCGATAATCGCTCTGGCGGGCAATCCGAACAGCGGGAAAACAACTCTGTTCAATCTCCTGACAAAGAGCGGCGAAGCAACGGGAAACCGCGCAGGCGTTACCGTTGCGGAAAAGAGTGCTTCCCTGCGCTACGGAAAAAACAACGCAACCGTCACAGATCTTCCCGGCACATACACTCTCTCCTCATTCGGCGGAGAGGAGCAGGCTGCCGAGCGTTACATAAAAAGCGGTGCGGCGGACGTTGTAATCGATGTTGCGGACGCAACGAATCTTGAAAGGAGTCTCTTCCTTGCAACCGAGCTTGCGGAGCTTCATCCGAGAGTTGTCCTTGCGCTTAATATGATAGACGAGGCGGAACGAGACGGAATAAAAACAGACACCGGCGAACTTTCAAAGCGTCTGGGGATAACCGTTGTCGCTGTGTCCGCCGCAAAAAACAGAGGGATACCTGAGCTTTTGGCGGCAGCCTTCGGCGCAACCGCAGGAAAAGCAGATTTCGGCTTTTCGGACGGCTCGGAGCGAAGCCGATTCTGTCGCGAACTCGCAAAAGAAGTTACCCGCGGGGAAACGGAAAAAGCAACCTTTTCCGATCGCATCGACAAGGTCATCTGCAAAAAATATATCGGTTTGCCCCTGTTTTTTGCCGTTGTTTTCGTTATGTTCGCGATAACGTTTTCCGGTCCCGTCAAGGCACTTTCGGATTTGCTCGTCTCCGCGTTTGACAAGCTATCAGATGCTGCGGCGACCCGGCTCTCGGACGCAGGCGTCGGAAGTTTTTTCGTCGGGCTTGTTTCCGAGGGACTGCTGAAAGGCACGGGCGCCGTTCTCTCGTTCCTCCCGCAGACCGCTGTGCTCTTTTTTATTCTCGAAATGCTTGAAGACACTGGATATATGTCGCGGGCAGCTTATGTTACTGACGGCCTTCTCCGCTCTGCGGAGCTTTCAGGAAAAGCGTTTATTCCTTTTCTGCTCGGCTTCGGGTGCACGGTGCCTGCGGTTATGGCAACGGAAACCCTTGACCCCGCCGAGCGCAAAAACGTCATATTTTCTCTGCCGTTCATTCCGTGCAGCGCAAGGCTTCCGGTGTTTACGATGATTATCGGAACGTTTTTCCCGAGCCACTCGGCACTTGCCGCATTTCTCATATATCTTCTCGGCATCATAGCGGCGTTTTTAAGCTCCGTTATATATACAAAAGCGAAGAAAAACCGCGCCGCACCGCCGCTTACCGTCGAGCTGCCGAAATATCGCCTGCCAACCTTGAAAAACCTGACGGCGGCAATGAAGCATAAACTCCTTGCGTTTATATCTCGTGCAGGAACGGTAGTGCTTTTATGCAGCGCGGGAGCGTATCTGCTCTGTTCTCTTGACGGTCGTCTCCGGCTCACAAGCGACCCTTCCCGCAGTCTTATGGCACTTGCGGGCGGGCTTATCGCCCCGATTCTTTCTCCCGTCGGCATCGGCGACTGGCGTATCGCCTCGGCTCTTTTATCCGGCTTTTTCGCAAAGGAAACGATCGTCTCCTCCCTTTCCGTAACCTGCCCGGATGGGCTTTCGTCTGTCCTCGGTACTCCCGAAGCAGCTGCGCTTTGCGTTTTCATCCTGCTCTATGCGCCCTGCGCCGCGACGGTCGCCGCTTCAAAGCGTACTCTCGGAGCAAAAAATGTTGCAATTCTGATTTTGAGGTGTCTCGCATTTGCTTATGCGGCGGCGTTTCTGGCAAGGACGATTTTTCGTATAATTCTCGGATTTATATAAAATCAAGGCGATTTTTGTTGAAAATGGTCAATTATAAAAATTGAGTTTATATAATTTTTGTCAAATTTATATTTTTTCTTTGAAATATGCTTGACAATCTCTGCCTATGCTGTTACAATGTTATTGTAATATCTATCTTAAAAAGTATTGTGAATCTATATGCAACAAAGCTCCGAAATGCAAAAGCTCATATGCGACATTCAAAACGGCGTTCCGCTTTCGTTTGAAACGGTCTATTCGCTGTATGGACCTCTCATAAATTCGCTTGCGGAAAAATACGGCGGCTCGTCTCTCTCCGGAGCCGAGCTTGAAGACCTTCGTCAGGAGGCGGCGATTGCGCTTTATGACGCAGCTCTCGCATTCAATCCCGAAAGGGGCGTTTCGTTCGGACTTTATGCAAAAATCTGTATCAAAAACAGGATCATATCCTATCTCCGCTCAATCAACGGAAAGAGCGTAAAGACAGAGCCCATCGACCTGACTCCGCAAAACGAAGTCTCGGCGAGCCTTGATATCGATCCCGAAAAGCTTATAATCAGCAAAGAATCTCTTGCAGATCTCGAAAGACGCATTTCCCTCTCGCTTACGGACCTCGAACGCTCCGTATTTGACCTTTACCTTGCGTCCGCGACTTATGAAGACATCGCCGCGGAGCTCGGAAAACCGAAGAAATCCATCGACAACGCAATGCAACGAATCAAAGCGAAGTTAAGAAAGCTTTTATAATCTTTTAAGTGCCGTTTCGGCGGCAATCATATATAACGTACAAAAATAAAACTTTCCCTGTTTTGTTTTCGTTTTCATATGCCCGAATAGCTTAATGGCAGAGCGTTGTAATTCAAAGGTGTCGGTCTGAGTCCGTCTTGGGGCAAAATATTTTTTCATACAAAACAAAGCGAGGTAGAACAAATGTATCAGGACAAAACATTGGTTTGCAAGGATTGCGGAGCTGAATTCGTATTCACAGCAGGCGAGCAGGAATTCTATGCTGAAAAGGGCTTCCAGAACGAGCCCCAGAGATGCAAGAATTGCCGTAATGCAAGAAAGAATGCAAGCAAGCCCCAGAGAGAAATGCACACAGCAATTTGCGCAAACTGCGGCAAAGAGGCTAAGATCCCCTTCGAGCCCACAAGCGACAGACCCGTTTATTGCAGCGACTGCTATGCAGCAATGAAAGAGAGCAAATAAGTTAATTCAAAACGACTTATAATCCCCGCTTATGCGGGGATTTTGCTTTTCAAAAGATTTTCGGGACAAAAATCCGCAAACCGCACGTCTGCGATTGACAAAGCCTTCTCTCTTTGCTATAATAGATATAATATCTGTTTACGGAGCGTAAAAATGAAAAAGATAAAGATTACGGCGATTTTCCTCGCCATCATAATATGCGTCCTTGCGCTCACATCTTGCAAGGACGAATCCGGAGTGCCGAACGGAATGGTTGAAGTTGTTTCCGAATATACGGATTTCAGGCTTTTTGTTCCGAGCGACTGGACGCCCGACGTTACAACGGGCTTTGTCAGCGCACAGACGCTTGACAAGAGCAATATTTCCGTCGAAGTAGTTGCGGCGGACAGAGTCGATGCTTCGAGCGAAAGTGCCGTCGGATATACGGTAACCTATGGCGGCATAAGCTATGCGGGCATATCAAAGTTCGTTTCCGATTATTATTTCGATACCCTCTCAAAAACTATGCCCGGCATCAAGCTCGAGGAGCAATATACAACGGATCAGGCCCTCGGCGACGCGCCTGATGTCTGCAAATATGTTTATACCTTCGAGATCGGCGGCAAGGCTTACAGGATTATGCAGACGTTTGCGCTCAGAGCGAGCAAAATATACATTCTCACTTACACAGCCGAGGAAGCCAATTATTCAAAGCACACAGACGACGTTGAAAAAATAATAAAAGAATTCGTATTCAAATAAAAAAGGCGGGCAGACTGGTTCTGCCCCTTTTATCGGAGATACAAAATGACCCATTATCTTGACAACAGCGCAACAACGCCCCTTTGCGATGCGGCAAAGAGCGCAATGCTGAACATAATAAACGAAAACTTCGGCAATCCGTCAAGCCTTCATTCGGTAGGACTCCGGGCTCAGGAGGCTGTTGATCTCGCAAGAAAAGCCGTGCTCTCCTCGCTTTTGCCGGCCGGCAAGAGAGGAAAGCCGGAGCAGCTGATCTTCACATCCGGCGGGACGGAAGCAAACAACCTTGCGATAATCGGCACGGCGACGGCAAAGCCGCGAAACACCGGAAAGAAAATTATCATAGGCGAAACGGAGCATTCCTCCGTTCTTGCGTCAGCCGAACGGCTCAAAGCACTCGGATATAACGTCGTCTTTATTCCCTCGCCGAAGGGCGTATGGGATATGGAATCGTTTGAAAAGGAGCTGACGGCGGACACAATTCTCGTTTCGGCAATGCTTGTAAACAACGAGACGGGAGCCGTAAACGACATTGCAAAAATCGCCGCCGCGGCAAGGAAGGCAAGCCCCGACGTCATCATCCATTGTGACGCCGTTCAGGGCTATATGCGTCTTCCGAAAAGCCTCCTCTCCCCTGCGGACATTGTCACCGTCAGTGCACACAAAATCGGCGGACCGAAGGGCGCAGGCGCACTCTTCGCAAGCGAGGACGTTATAAAGAAAAAGGCTTTGATACCCGTCATTTTCGGCGGCGGTCAGGAGCACGGGCTCCGCTCCGGGACGGAAAACGTTCTCGGAATTGCCGGTTTCGGCGCGGCTGTCGATTATTTTGCGAAAAATCAGAATTCGATATACAGTCATTTCGACAAGCTGTATTCTTATGCCGTCAGTCGCTTTTCGGAACTTGAAGGCGACGGGATAAACCTCAACCTTCCGCAGACCGAACGCGTTGCGCACCACATTTTAAGCGTCACGGCGCACGGCGTCAGGAGCGAAACAATGCTCCATTTTCTCTCTTCGGAGGGTGTGTTTGTTTCAAGCGGGTCGGCTTGTTCGTCAAACACAAAGTCAAGGAGCCACGTTCTCCGCAGCTTCGGACTTTCCGATGACGATATTGACTCTACCCTGCGTCTCAGCTTCGGACTCGGCACAAGCGAAAAGGACATTGATGCGGCGGCGGTCGCCTTCCTTAAAGGAATAAAAACTCTGTCTCACAAGAGGGGCTGAAATGAACATAATTTTAAAGAAAACATCTGTCTCCGCAGAAGAGACTGAAAAAATCGGCTTTGAATTTGCCAAACTCCTCTCCCCCGGCGACTGTCTTGCAATGAAGGGCGATCTCGGAGCCGGAAAAACGGCTTTCGTACGCGGAATGGCAAAATACCTCTGCCCGAAGGCGCGAGTGCAAAGCCCGACGTACACCATCGTAAACTCATACGGCGGAAAAATCCCGCTTTATCATTTCGATATGTATCGCATAGACGGCGAGGAATCGCTTTACAGCACGGGATTTTTCGATTATCTCGATGCGGGCGGCATATGCGCCGTCGAATGGAGCGAGAAGATTGAAGACTTCCTTCCGGACGACTGTTATACCGTCGCGATCGAAAAAACGGGCGAAGAAACGCGCGAAATTACAATAAGCAGGTGACCAAATGAAAATTCTTGCAATCGACACGACGGCGAAAACCGCCGCCGGCGCAATATGTGACGGAGATAAAACGCTCTGCGCCTTCGCCGTCACAGGCGGATTTACTCATAGCGAAACAATGCTCCCGGAGGTGGACAGACTCTTTGAAAAATCGGGGCTTGCGCCGAAGGACATTGATATGTTCGCCGTTTCGGCAGGTCCCGGCTCGTTTACCGGCGTAAGGATCGGCGTTTCGCTGATAAAGGGGCTCGCATTCGGAAGAAACGTTCCGTGTGTCGGCGTTTCGTCCCTTGACGCCCTCTCCGAAAACGGCGTCGGTATCGGCGGAAAGTTCATCGCCTGCCCCGTTATGGACGCAAGGCGCAGTCAGCTTTATAACGCGCTGTTTCTGATTGAAAACGGCAAAAAGGAGCGTCTCTGCAAAGACAGGCTGATCTCCTCTGCCGATCTTGCAAACGAGCTTTCCGGCTTTTCCCTGCCGATATACTTTTTCGGCGACGGATACAAAATTGCCAAAGCTGCCTTCCCCGCGGCGCAGGAAACCCCGGAAGAGCTGATACTTCAGAGCGCACCGTCCGTCGCGGCGGTCGCCCGTCGCGTCTATGAAAACGCGACTGACAAAGATATATTTACAGACCTTGCGCTTTCCCCGTCATACCTCCGTCCCTCACAGGCGGAAAGAGAATATAACGAGAAAAAAGGAGAAGAACGAAAATGAAAAAGATTGCACTTGCGGCAGATCACGCCGGCTACGAGCTCAAAAATCATCTCGTCGCTTATCTTACCGAAAAAGGCTATGACTGCGTAAACCTTGGCACCGATACGGCGGACTCCGTCGACTATCCCGTATACGCAAACGCTCTCTGCGAAAAAATTCTTTCCGGCGAATGCGAAAAAGGAATTCTCGTCTGCGGAACGGGCATAGGAATGAGCATTGCCGCAAACCGTCATAAGGGCATACGCGCCGCGCTCTGCTATGAAGAAAGATGCGTCGAGCTGACGCGTCAGCATAACGACGCAAACGTTCTCTGTCTCGGCGCAAGAATAATCGACGAAAAAACGGCAAAAAGCCTTGTCGACACATTTCTTGCAACGGAATTTCTCGGCGGCAGACACGAAAAAAGAGTCGCTATGCTGGATAAATGAAATAAATTTTGCAAGCAAAAGTCCGAGCCGGAAAAACGGTTCGGACTTTTTCCTTTTTCGATATATTTCTCCCTTGTTAACAATATATTTACTTGACTTTCTGTATGGTATGGTGATATAATATCCGTGTAGGAATTTGCTCTTTTTGACAGAGCATCCGCAAATCAAATATTTTTGAAAGGAAAATATGTAATGAAAAAGATCGTATCATTTCTTCTCGTCGTTGCTATGGCTTTGACGGTTGCGTGTCTCGGCGTTTCCGCATCAAACATAATATATGCCGACGGCCCGGAAAAATCCAAGATCGCTTGTATTGACTTCCTTGATTTCTCGGCAGAAAACAACAAGGGCTGGGTTGAGCAGGACGAAGAAGGCAACTGGGTTGCGAAAAAAATCACAGACTCACCCTCAGACCCCGAAACGGAAATTTCAAATTCCGCTTTCATCCCGAGCAACAAGCACACAACGTATCTTAACAATAATCTCTCCTGGACTCTTCTCGACAACGGAGAAATTATGAAGCTCAAGGTTCTCAGCTCTTCATCAACTCCCGGTATCCCCTTCTGCCTCGATAGCTTCGGCATCGATATATCTGCAGGCAGCGAGTCCAAGGGCAAGATGGAATATTGCAAGATCCGTATAAGAAATTACAGCTCAGCAGACCAGATTTCCTTTGCTTTCACATCGGATAACATCGGCGGACCCGGCGCGCGCGTAGTATCAAACGTTTCGATAACAAACGTTGATGTCGATCCCGCCTCCCCCGAATGGAAAACATACACATTCAGTATGATCGAGCAGAACTCCGCAACAAACTACAACGGTGTTCTTACGGTTGACGAAAAGACAGGCGTTGCAAGCTCGCGTTGGGCAGGTCATATCTATGACGTTATCTTCTTCCCGTGCGGCTATGGCGTAACAGACGGTACAGGCGCTTATGCAGGTGCTGAAATGGACGTTGACTATATCGTTTTCGGAACAAAGGAATATTGCGAAAACTATAAGAGCGCGCTTGAACAGAAAGAAGAAAAGGTTACAAGCATCGAAATCACAAAGCCCGCAACAAAAACAGCTTACTATGTCGGCGAGACAATCGACACGGCAGGTATGGAAGTTACGGCAACTTTCGAAGACGGCACAAAGGAAGTCATCGATAGCTACAACACAGTTTATAACTTCGATGAAGAAACAGACGCTGCAACGGTAAGAGTTTCTTACGGCTCCGCAGAGCAGACATACACAGTCAAGGTTACGGGTATCAAAGAAATCGCAATTGAGACGCCCGCTAAGACAACAACCTATGAAAGAGCTTCGATCGGCGGCGTATTTGCTCCCGAAGGTCTTTCCATAAAGGTAACCTACAACGACGGAACAACAGAGATCAAAGAGCTCGGTTCCTTCAAGCTCGAATATGACTCGCTCAAAATCGGAAGCGACAACGTTATCACAATAAATTATTTCGGCGCAAAGACAAACTTCAGCATAACGGTCATCAACGTTACGAGCATCAAGATTGACAAGCTCGACAAGACATACCGTTACGGCGACGAAATCACAGACGATGATCTCAAGGAAAAGATCACCTGCGTATACAGCGACGGCTCCGAAAAGTCGTTCAAAGACGCAAATATCGGCGCAACGTTTGAAAAAGAATACGACATCACAAAGACAGGCGAGATCGAAGTTAAAGTTCATATGACGAGCTCGGCATACGACATCGATTGCTCCGCAACAGCAACTGCAACGGTTGAAAAGCCCACGGCAATCGAAGTTGACACAACCAACGCAAAGCTCGAATACAACGTTGACGACAAGTTCTCAACAGAAGGCCTCCTCGTTTCTTATGTCTATGCGGACGGCAAGAAGATCGCCCTCAAGGCAGAAGATTACACCACAAAATACGACTTCTCTGAGCCCGGAGAACAGAAAGTCAATATAACAGATAAGTTCGAAGGTCTCTCCGCAAGCGTTACGGCAACAGTTAAAGGCTCATCCAAGCCCGTGACAACAAAGCCCGTGACAACGGCTTCTTCCGGCGGTTGTAAATCCGTTATCGGCACAGGCGCAGCCATCGCTATCGTCTCCGTTATCGGCGCAGGCGTAGTTCTCGGCAAAAAGAAAGACAACTGATTGCTTAAAACAAATCCGGTAAACAAAATGCCCGCACCATCCAAGGTGCGGGCATTTGCAGATATTATTTTGAGATGGAGAAAGTATGTACCCTTATTATATAATCGGCGACATCGACCTTTATTCGATATTTATAATGCTCGGTATAATAGCGGCGATCGCTGTATACAGAATATGTGCAGACAGAGCTGAGATAAACGCAAAGCTCTTTAATTTTACGCTTATCTGTGCCCTGTGCTCAATCATTTCGGGATTTGCCTTCTCTGTCATTTTTCAGGCTGTATACAATATGAAAGAGCGCGGAGCGTTCATCATCGACTCTGACACCGGAGCCACCTTTGCCGGCGGGCTTATCGGCGGTGCGGCAGCGTTTTTCATCATCTACTTTTCGTTCGGCGGAAAATACGGCGGCAAAAGCAACTTTCGCAAGGTTTTGGATTGCGCCGCCTGCGCCGTTCCCTCCGCTCATTTTTTCGGCAGGATAGGCTGTCTTATGAGCGGCTGCTGCTATGGCAAGCCGACAGATTTATGGTTCGGAATATATATGGTCAACCTCGGTTACAAGGTCATACCGACGCAGCTTTTCGAAGCAATTTTTCTTCTCATCCTCGCCGTTTCCCTTATAACATTGCTTTTCAAGGGCAAAAAGCACATAATGGAGCTTTATATGCTCTCATACGGCATATTCAGATTCATTATCGAGTTTTTCAGAGGCGACGATCGAGGCGAGCTTCTGTCCGGTGTTCTTTCCCCTTCGCAGATCGTCTCGATACTTCTTGCCGTCGGCGCGGCGGTTCTGTATTTTGTGACAAAAAAGAAAAGTGAGGAGTGCGCGAATTGAAAAAACATAAAATTGACGACAGAAAAATCTGCCTTGCCCTTTTAACGCTATCCGCGTTTGCCATTGCGCTCGTAAGGTTGATAAAAACTGGAGACGGAATCACAGATTCTCTTATCTCTATTCTGATAACGCGTATCTTCCTTGCCGCAACCTCCTTCTTTCTCATAAGGTATGTGAAGATAATCGTGCCGATGATAAAACTCAAGCCGCATATCCTGCTTGTGCCGTGTTTTTTGGTTGCGATAAACAATCTCCCCTTTATAGCACTTTTGCGCGGCACAGCCGCTGTAACAGCGCCATTTGCCAAGGTTATTCTTTTCGCTTTGACCTGTATCGCTGTTGCAACTTGTGAAGAGCTTGCGTTCAGAGGACTGATTTTTCTCCGTATCTGCCGATCAAGAAGATCAAAAAAGGGCATTTTCTTATCTGTCCTTCTCTCCTCCGCAATTTTCGGACTTTTTCATCTGTTCAACCTTATTGACGGAGCCGGAATCGGTTCTGTGATTATGCAGGTCGGCTATTCGTTTCTCATCGGAGGAATGTGCGCAACGGTTCTCCTTGCGTGCAGGAGCATTCTTCCCTGTATTGCGCTTCACGCAATTTTTAATTTTTGCGGCGGACTCATACCGAATCTCGGCACAGGCTTTGAGACCGTCTGGGACCCTTTAACAATTGTTTTGACGGCTGTTGTCGCTGTTGTGTGCGCTGTGTTTATCATCCGTTATCTCGTCCTCCACGGCGACGAAAACATCGATTCGTTTTATCCCCAATAAACTTCAATAAACAAAAAATGGTTTGCAATCTGCAAACCATTTTTTTGTTTGTCTGATATTACATTCCGCCGAAGCCCGAATGCTCGATACCCTGAATAAGATATCTCTGGCAGAACAAATACATAACTATAAGGGGAAGTATAATAAGCATACCGGCGGTATTTCTGATAGCCGCTTCGAACTCCTTATTATATGCGCCTGCCTGCGCGCTGATTTCCTCAAGCGATGCAGGAATTCTGTCCCAGAAGGTTGACGACGTAAGGAGCGTATGCTCTGATGCGTTGAGGAAGAGGTCCGTATAGAATACATCCGTCCATTGCCAGGAGAATGACAATATGAATACCGTGATAAGCATTGGCACGGAGAGCGGAAGGATGATCTTTATAAACGTCTTGAAAACGCCGTATCCGTCAACGTATGATGATTCTTCAAGCTCATCGGGAACGCCGCGATAGAACTGTCTCATAAGGAATATGAACAGACCGTTCTTGAACGCAAGTCCCGTCAGAGAAAGGAAGAATATCGGAACATAGGTGTTATAAAATCCTTGTGTGAAACCAAGCAGCTTGCAGAGCCCCGAAATATCGATTCCAAGTATCGAAGGATACATAAAGTGCATCGTAAAGGACGAAGCAAGTATCTGATGAGGAACGATCATCGTCAGAACAACGAAGAGGAAAAGCAATTTATTTCCTTTGAATTTGAACTTCGCAAATCCGTATCCGATCATAGCGCAGATGAATGTCTGAATGAGCGCTGTTGAAGCGGAAAGAAGGAATGTATTGAGAAGTGCGCGGAAATAATGGTTTTCGACAACGAGGAATTTCCAAGTGTCTATGGTTGCATATTTGGGTATCAGCTTGATCGTTCCGAGCTTGAGGAGCATAATGTCCTTCGGGCTCATAAACGAAGTTGATATCTTCGAGAAGAACGGGAAAAGAATTATATACGAAATGCCGAGCAAAAGCACAAATCTGAATATCGCAAGAAGAACCTTCTTATAGAAAAACCCATTGAGGTATTTCGCCTTCAGTCTTTCCTTAAGCGGAGCTCTGTCAAACTCAACTCTTATCTTGTTTTTGCTTTCCTTTTTAACGCGAGGCGCGGTTGAATTGTTATTCATAATTATTTTCTCCTCCCTTCTCAGTCATTACGACGCTGATAGAATACAACTTTGCTTGCTATCAGCGCTACAAGCAGAAGCGTTATGATGACGAGCGAGAAATACAACCAAGCCGAAGCCGCCTGCGTACCGCTGACGATCGTTGAGCTTGACGTCATTCCGAGGATGTACGTCATTACGCTGTTGCTCTGCGATGTAAACGAGTCGATAACCGTGTAAACGGAGTTTGCAAGGATAATCGGGCTGAGCATCGGAAGAGTTATCTTCCAGAAGATTTCCCAGGACGAAGCACCCTCCATCTGACACGATTCGTAAATCGACGGGGAGATGGACTGAAGACCGGCAAGGAATATCAGCATCTGAACGCCGGAACGGTTTACGAGCTGATAGATGTTCTCAACCAGGTCCGAAACCTTTCCGACAAGTGCCTGGCCTATACCGAGGTTTTGGAACAATGCCGAAATATCCATACTGTCAACAAGACTGCCGATACCGCCGCCTCCGACGCCACCCATATCTATCGATCCGGTTGCGCCCATAGTGTCGCTGATCTGTCTGTTCAGCTCTATTGCGTCTATCTTTGCGATAATTCCCGCGCCGACGATAACCGGAACGAAGAATATTGCTCTGAATGCCGCTCTGCCAACCATCTTCTGGTTAAGAAGAATGGCAACAAAGAGCGAAAGCAGGATAATTGCGATAACCTCAACGATCTGCGTTGCAAAGCCTGTGAACATTTTTTCAAGGAATATAACTTCCGAATCGTTGCTGACCTTTGCTACGAGAGCGTTCTTGTAGTTTGAAAATCCGACCCAGGTCAGCGAATAGCCGCCGCCTCTTGCTGCGGGGATGATGTTGTGCTCTGCAAAGCTATAGCTGATGGACTCAACGATAATTCCGATATAAAAGAACACAAGTCCTATAATAAACGGAAGAACGAAGAGCCATCCCGCTCTCGCTTTCTTTGCACTAAGAGAGACTGACTTTGCAGGTATCAACTTTTTCATAAATGCGGAAAATTTATTTTTACCGTGTGTTTTATCCATATAACGTCAATCCTCCTTTCAGTTTGCTGTATACAAATAGCTTTGTTTTGCTATTACTTCATATGTGTGAGCGTCTGTTTCAACGATCACTCTGTCTGTCGTTGTATTGATATATGCAACGGCGCCGTCCGAGCCGACAACCTTGAGAACATTGCCCTGCTTTGCAAACGAGCTTACTACGCTTTCAAGCGTTTCCTTTGTACGCGCTATCTGCGCTGCGTTGCCCGAAGCAAGAGCCTGCTTATAGTTTTCAAATGCCTTTTCAAACGATTCAAGACCTGATGTCGTCGGTTTATACGCAACGGCAACTTCAACCTTGCTTAACGGCAGCTTGTTTTCCTTGATGTCCGACTTTTCAACAAAGTCCTTTGCGGGAACTTTGAAGAAACCGTTTTCGCCTTCAAGGATAACGTCGAAACTGTTATAGTTGATATAGAACGTCTTTGTTCTGCCGTCGTCTGCCGTATATGTGACGGAGACAACGTTGTCAACATAGTTTCTGTTCATAACCTTCTCGCAGAGGTCAAGTGCAGCCTTTGCCGAGTTATAAGCTATGAGCTTTGCAGCCTCAACAGCGGAAGCTTCGTCAAAGTTTTTCGAGTCTGCAACGAGCTGGTCAACCAGCGCGACAGCTTCTTCATATTCTGCTCTTGCCTGCTTGCAGTCCTCAACCAGTCTGGAATAAGTTCCGTACAGTATTGCGGCGGTCGATTCGTCGGCATTGAGTGCCCTCTCGAATTCGTGTGCCGTTATTGTTGCGTCCTGGAGAGAACCGATAGCGTCATTGAGCGTCTTGTAGAACGAGATGACCTTCGGAGCCCAGAGATCAAATCCGACAGCATAGTATTCAGAAAGCAAACTGTCCTTGAGCAGGTCTGTGTTCTCATAGGAAAGGGTGAAATAGAGAGCTGCGCCGTTTTCGATCGACTTGAGAAGTCTGTACTGAACGTCGCCCTCAAGGTTCATCGGAGTGCCCGCATAGCTTACGTAGCCGTGAAGCACTATTCCCGAGAACGGAACGGCTGCGGTCGAAACCGAGAAGCCGCTGTTGTCAAGGCTGAGATCGATTATATCCGTAGCATAAGGAATCGCAAATGCGTTTCCGCCGGAAATGAGAACTCTTTCATTGTCGCTTCTGATCTTTTTAAGGAACTCTGCGGTATAGATTTTTGAATCCTCGCGGGTGATGGGGTCATTTTCGTCAAAGTCCGAAGAGAGCATCGAGCCGAGAGATGATACGCCGATCGCACCGATATCATACTTGAGATATTTCTTTGCGAACTTCTCATAGATAGCCTCAAACGAGCCTGTTGAGACAATGTTTCTGTTGCCCACATTGAATACGATCTGCCATACATAGTCATAATCGCGAACTGTTTTGTATTTGCCGATCATCGATCTCGCCGCATATTTTTTGAGCGAGAATCCTGCACTTGTATCAAGGTACGATACGCTTGCAAAATCGTAATCGGGATAGATTGTAACGCCGTTTTCGCCGGCATATTTGAGCAGTTTCTTGAATCCGCTCTTGCCGCCGAGAACGCTCGGCCATTTGACCTTTGTTATAACGCTTCCGAATTCGGTCATAAGGATGCGGATGTCTCCGATTCCGTTTTCACGGAAAATATCACACATCTTCTGAATATCTTCATATGATGTAAGCGCTTTTTTCTTCTGAACCGGGAACGAAAGGAACTTTTCATATGCTGTCGTATAGCCGAAGGTGTTGACATAGAGCGGCATTGAAGTGTCTTCTGCGGAAACCTTTATTTTTTCAAGACCGCCGGTGCTTATGAGATAATCCCTGTATGCAACAGCCATACCGACGTATGACGGATAGTAATAATCCTTGATGTTGCTCTTCTCTGCCGCAACGGGGTCTGTAAGGAGCAGGTATCTGACTGTATAATTGCCGAGATATTTTGTCTCAACGTTTCCGGACATAGCTGCTGAACCGCCGGAGGATGAGGAGGAGGCTGCTGCGGACGCTGTTGCGTCAACCTGTTTGACATTGAAGCTTACAACAACGGTGTTATATTCGCAGCTACCGCCGCCGTTGGTTCCGTAAACGTTTCCGATGTAAGCCGTCATATAGGCAAACGACTCACCCTCTGATATAACGCCGAGCCAGCCCGTTTTGTGAGCCACCGTATCAACCTTCGGGGGACGGTTCGAACGTTCTGTTGTGACAGTTTCGTTGAAATACTGGGTAAGTCCGAATACGGGGAAACGGTATCTTGCGATGTTTTCGTTTACATCGCTTCCTTCAAGCGAACCGTTTACAAAGTCAGGTCCGTAAATCTTTCCGCCCTGCGAGCCTGTCGTTTTAACGGTGCCGTCCTGATTGTAATATTCAATGAGCGTACCGCTGCCGTCCGGGATGAAGATGTATCCGCCGGTCTTTGTGATATTGCCGACAGACTTTGTTGATGAGCAACCGAAATACGGAAGAAGAGTTATGCTTTCAAGAGTGTAGTTTGTCTCGTTATAACGGATACTCTTTGAAGGAATGGAGGCGGAGAGTCCGTGCTCGTCTATCGTATATTCAACAGCCAGACGGAACAGCGCAGGCTCCTTTGAGCCGCCGTCATAAATTGTCAGTTCGTGGTCATATTCGAGCTCGTCATATGTGTATTCGGGGCAGTATTTTCTTATAAGCGCCTCAACCTTTTTTACGGTACGTCCGCCCTGCTGGTTGAGGACGTAAATGACCATATCGTTGTTTTTGGCAAGACATTCATACTTCTCGCGATACATACTGACCTTAACTGCATTTTTGGGGTCTGTCTGGTCGATGAGCTGATAAATATTTGCCGCGCCGTCTTTTTCGCCGTTGATAAAGAACGCGTTAAATGTAGCCAATTCGTCTTTTGTCATATTCGCTCTCTGCGAATCGAGTACGCTATAAATCTTTTCTTCAAAACGGCTCTTTTCTATACGATAAGGAATGAGTCGTTTTGTTTCGGCTTCGCCGAGAGCGTATTCGACACGGACGCCGTTTGTCAGCGTTTTGAAAACGATCTGATCTCCATAAAGTGCCGCGTCTTGGAAAGAGTTGAGCAGCTTACTTGATTTGGGGTCGTCAATGTCAACGTATGAAACGACAACCTGCGAAAGCAAAGCGTATTTATGAGAATTATTCATCTTTGTGTTGACCGCAATATCATAAGGATTGGAGAACACAAATTCGCCTGTTTTGAGGTTTTTGAGTGCGAATTCGCCGGATTTTTTATCAAAATACATAGCATATCCGTACTCATCGCTACTATACATCAGCTCCATCGTCTCAACTTTTTTCAGCTGATCGGTGTATTCTGTTGATGTATATTTAAGGATCTCGTCTTCGTCGTCTGCTGCTCGGGTGGAAACGCAGAAAACCGGCAAGATCATAAGCGCGGCAAGAATAAGCACCGCTATCTTTTTAAATTTCATATCGATTCCTCCCTTCTTATCCTTGCATCGCAATCTCTTCGATAAGTCCCGTTACAAAGCTTACCATTCCTCTGATGAGGTTGAAGAAGAGCATAATCAGGAACATTATGAAGAGCATTCCGAGTATTGTGCCGAGTGTTGCAAGAATATTCTTGCCCATAGAGTATCCGTGAGTCGTCATTGTGCCGAAGAAGATAAGCAAGCCCATCCAGATAAAGCCGAGCGTGCTGACAAGCGTTATCATTGCGCCCTCGCCCTCAACGGCTATATTGGAGAGAAGCGTTGCGGGTATCAGAGTAAGCGTCATCGGAAGGAGCGAATAAGAGGTTGAAATGAATATATCTTTGAGAGTTCCTTCGCCATCGAAAAGTGTTGTGATACACCAGTTTGCCACGCACCAAAGCGCAAGCGGAACAATAACCGTTGCGATTGAATAGAAGAAGTTGAAGCCGTTGCCCGAATAAGCGGAATAAGGATTGAAGATATACGCCATACCGACAGAATTATAAACAACTGTCAGGCTGGCAAGGGCAACATAGAATATTGCGCCTCTGACAGAGCCTCGTTTTTCGTGTTTCAGATCCCAGAAACCGTCAAACGGATGCATTATCAGGTGGAACGCGAACAGAACTTCTTCCCAGAATGTGCGCTTTCCTGTCTTTGTTGTTCCGGCGTTGTTCTTCTTCTTGATTGCGGAGAACGCTTTTGCAAGAAGGAAAATCAAAACGCCTATGACAACAAGAACAACGAGGAAATACTTCTCTACCCAAGCCTTTCTGAGCATTCTGAAACACTCGGAATAGTCCGTTGTGTCAGTTGCCGCTTTGAAATATCTCATAGCCTCTTCATACTCGCCCTTGAGGAACAGGTTCTCGCCGATACCGACGTATGCCGAGTCAAAGTTGTTGTTTCTCTGAAGAATTTCCTTCCATTTTTCAAGAGCCAGATCATACTGACGCTCGTTATTGTATTGGATTGCCGAGTCGATGAGGTCGCCGTATTCCGTGCGCTGGAAGACTGTTATAACGCTTCCTCTGCCGGCAATAATGCTCTGGCCGAGGACATAAATGTCGGAGCCGACGTAAACTATCGCTGTCGGGGATTTGAGGTTGCCGAGCTGGCTTCCCGAATCGCCGAACGCATAGAGAAGCTGACCGCGGCTGTCATATGTGAAGATTCTGGAGCGATCACGGTCGATCGTTGACCACGTTCCGTTCGGACCGAGAGCAACGTCAACGAGCTTCGAATGTCCTCTTACAGGAGCCTGACTGGACACCTTCTTATCGCTTGTTACAAAGTTGACTTCGCCTATCGGCATAAAGAAGCCGTTACGGATCATAATGTCCTGACCTGCGGCATTGAGACGTTTTACCGTCGCAGAGTCTGCGTCGCCGCTGAGGAGCTTCGATTCAAGCTCCAATACCGCTTCATCCGAAGTTACGTCGCCGAACGTTGTTGCCCAGATGAAGTCTTCGGAGTCAATGGAAACGTTGTTGTAAGCGAACGAGCTGTATGTGTTGACCGAAGTATTCGGGAAAAGCATTCTTCTGATTCTTGTCGCAAGCGGTACAGACGCCTTCTGAACACCGACAAAGCCCTGGAAGGTTCCGTCTGCGTTGATCGCAAAGATACCGCTGTACGTCTGTGTCGATACGATATACATTCTGCCCGAGGAGTCAACTGCCATAGCAACAGGGCTGAATTTTTCGTTCGAACCCATAACGTCCGCTTCGGGAGCGTTGATGATGTGATCAAAGTTGTATTCAAGGTCGAAAACAACTATTCTCGCGTTTTTCGTATCGCAGATATAGATGTTTTTGTCGTTTACGAACACGCCTTCGCATTCATACAGCTTATCCGGAACGCCCTGCTCGTTTACGAATTCCTTGAGCTCCGTTATATACTGAGCATTTTTATCAAGAACAACAATTCTGCTGTTGCCTTTATCGGCAATATAGAGCTTGCCGTCCGGAGCGACGAAAAGGTCTGTTGCGTCGCCGATCGGCGTATCCATATTCATCGCATAATAGTCTATTTCCCTGTCCGGCACGTACGCTGCGGGGGAATAGGTAACCCCTCCCTCCATCGTATAGGTGTACGTTCTGTACGGGGTGGACGCTGCCGATACCGACAATACCGAGGATACAAGCAGCAGCATAACGAATGCGAGGGATATTATTTTAGTAAATTTCTTCATTTATATATATCCTCTCTTTCGTTAATCTTTCATACCGGATGTTGACATCGTTTCAACGATCTGGCTCTGGCTGAATACGAATACCGCGATAGGAACGAGCATCATTACAACCGTTGCGGCACAGCCTACGCCGGCACGCGCAACACCGCCCGATACTATCTGCTGTACTGCGTAGTTAAAGGTTTTGAGCTGTTCGCTCATAATGTATGTGGACGAGCCCATATTCCAGAGATCCTTGAACGAATACACGATAAGCGTCAGCCAAGCGGGCTTAACCATCGGCATTGCGATCGTCCAGTATGTGCGGAGCTCGGAGGAGCCGTCAAGACGGGCGGACTCAAGTACCGCATCCGAGATACCCTGCTCCATAAACTGCTTCATAAGGAACATTCCGAGCGTCGAACCCCAAGCGGGGATTATGATTGCAAGATATGTGTCTACCCAACCGAGACGGCTCATTGTGATGTAGTTTACAACGCCGGCAACCGTCGGATGGAACATAAGCGAAAGTCTTACAAGGCGGAACAGAAGCGTTCTGCCGGGGAATTTGATTTTCGATACAACATATGCCGCAAGCGAGCCGCAGAAAAGGTTTCCGAACGTTCCCGCAACGGAGATGAGTATCGTATTGAAGATGTATCTTGAGAAAGGAACCCAAGAGTTTGACATTGCCTTGAACATATCCGAGAAGTTTGAGAGGGTCGGTTTGACAACATAAAACTTCGGGGGGTATGTCCAGAGTTCATCCATAGGCTTGAGCGACTGAATTACAACGTAATACATCGGGATGAACATAAACAGACCAAATATAATAAGGAAGATACTGATGCCTGCGTCGCCGCCCGCCGAACGGCTGAGGACAACTTTATGGTTTCTTGTTCTTAACTTTGCCATATCACTGCCCCACTTTCGAAAGTACTTTGTTTACAAGGACGTTGCATCCTATCATTATTATAAAGAGTATAGTTGCGATTGCCGAGGCGTAACCGACCTCGTATCGCTGACCGCCGTAGTCCTGAAGATGATGAACTATCGTCCAAGCGCAATAGTTTACGCTGGGGAAGCCCGCAAGCGCAGTAACTATATCGCCGAAGCCGAAGGACTGCGTTATGGACATTACCGCGCCGAACAGAAGCTGCTGCTTCATATTCGGGAGGGTGATATACCAGAACTCCTGCCAACGGTTGCGGACGCCGTCAACGGCACCTGCCTCGTACTGCGCCTTGTCGATTGTCTGAAGACCGCCGATGAACGCAAGGAATGCGGTACCGAGCGAGGTCCAGAGAGCAACTACTATACAGAGCGGCATAACGTATTTCTCGTTCTGGAAGAACTGAATAGGTGTTGTTTCGATACCGTAACGAAGGAGCAGGTAGTTTACATAGCCGTAAGAGTCGCCGTCGAACGCAACCTTCCATATAAGGTATACGCCGCCGGAAATCGAGGGCGCATAGAAGATAAGAGTTACAACTGCTCTTACCTTCGGCGGCAGCTCGTTTATGAACCAAGCCGTTATCAGCGAGAGGAAGTATGAAACAGGTCCCGTGATAACTGCGAATATCAGAGTGTTCTGAATAGCGCTGAGGAATATATCGTCGTCAAAGAGCAGACGAAGATAGTTTTCGATGAAGACGAATTTTGCGTCTTCGATGAGGTTGAATACCGTAAAGCTATAATATATCGAAAGGATAACGGGACCGATCGTGAACGTAAAGAATATAAGGAAGTACGGCAGGGCCATAATATAAGCGTGATAATTGCGCTTTATTTCCTTCCAAGTCCACTGCAGCTTCGTCATATCCTTACGGGATACGGGTCTACGCACGGCTTTTACGGGCGTTTTGGAATTGTCAGACATATTCCGATTTTCTCCTTTTCTTATGATTTGGATTTGACGTTTATCTGCTTAAGCATCCTTTTTCTCTTCGGATGATTTCGAAGGAATATAGAACTGTCTTGAAAGCTCTTCCCTCTTTCTGTCCATTTCGCTGTTTATCGTGTTGATATAGCTCATAATGGATTCTGCGGGGTCTGCCTGATTGTTATAAACAGCAAGGAAAGCAAAGCCGACATAACGGGAGATGATATAGCTTCCGGGCATCTCGTTTACACAATAGAGATTCGGGATGATGCGCTTCAGCTCCTTGACCTCGGATGCCGTCCAGGACATCTGGTCAAAAGCGTTTACGTTCGCCGTTGCATATTTACCGGCGGGACCGAGAAGCGCGATGAGCTCGTTTGCATAACGGCTCTGGATGTTGTCCCTCATCCACCATTCCATAAACTTGAAGCCTGCTTCGTCCGTACCGCGCTCCTTTGCGTCCTTCATCAGCACCATTGCGGATATGGAAGAAGGAGTTGCGTGGTTGACTGTTCCGTCTTCGCGCTCAACGCCGGGGAGGAGCGTGAAGCCCCAGAGCCCTTTAAGCTCGGTAGCGTAGATCGTGAACTGGTTGTAGAACGAGATATAATCCGCTATCAGTACCGGCATCTCGCCCGTGCGGAAACGGTTTGCCGCATCATAGGTTATCGGGAAGCGATACTGCGTATAGAATTTGCACATCTGATCGAATGCGCGGAGCGATGCATCCTCGCCGAACGATACCGAGCGTCCGCCGTCCGTATAGAGCGAGCCGCCGTTCTGATACATAAACATATAGAACGTTGTCGTCGCGGAAGCGGAGGTTCCCATACCGACCATATAGTTTTTGGACTGGAGCTTCGGAACCATAGCCTTGAACTCCGTCCAGGTCTGCGGGATAGAAACGCCGAGCTCTGCGAGAATGTCTTTACGATAGAACATTACGTTGAACGACTGCGCCTGCGGGATACCGTAAACCGCGGTCTGTCCGTCCGTACCGTCAAGGGCAACCGTCAGCGGAACCATCGATGCCTCGCTGAAGCGCGATTTCAGCTCTTCGAAGCCTTCATAACCGCTGACATCGAGGAGCGCACCACGAACGGCATAGTCGATAACCGTCGTCTGACCTTCGCCCATCATAACGTCAGGTCCGACTCCCGCAAGCGTTGCCGGGAGAAGCGTTCCGCCCGCAACGAGCTTGAGGTTTACGGATATATCGGGATAACTGTTGCCGAAGTCCTCGTCGATAAGGTCACGGATTATCTGCGCATACTCGCGGGATACCGTTGTCCATACGCTGACGCGGACAACATCCTTTGCGTCGGTTGAGGAGGAGAGCGAATAGCCGTTGTAAACGAAGCTGTATACAAACGCCTTCAGCTCAAAGCCAAGCTCCTGAAGAATGTTTCCGTTTGCCTTGGGGAGCTTATCCTCTGCCGGCTGAATGACAAAGTAATCTATGGTAAGCGACTGCTCTGTTATGTTGTTGAGCCAGGTACCGAGAGAACCGATATTATTTTTAAGAGCTGTGAAGTTCTTTGCAATCTGACCTTCGCTGTCGCGGTTCATCTTTTCAAGAATCTGCGCAACGTTGAGAAGTGTTGCGGAGTTTGAGCTTGCCTTGTCCTTGTTTATCTTCTTGAATTCTTCGGAAAGGGTTTTGAGCCTGTCGGAAAGCTCCTTCATCTCCGCGATCTCGTTTGGAATACGGTTATAGAAGCTGTAATCCATATATGAGTCGGGGTTTGTGCCTGTAATCTGAAGAATCTTTAAGTATATGGCGTTTATTCTTGTAAGGCAGTTGCTGACCTCAGAATAAATCTCGCCGAAGTGACCGAGGGTTACTTCAAGAGAGAAAGTATGCTCGCCTTCGGAAAGGTAAATTTCAAATTCCGTCGTACCGTCGGAAATGTGGCCTATCTGCCAGTTCTTATCATACTTGAATTCGAGGTTGTTCGCTTCTTCGAAGGGAACCTCGCCGTCAATGCGGAGTCTTCTCGATACGAAAAGTCCGGCAACTGCGTTCTGGAGGTACCTGGGGCTTATCGTATACATACCCGCTTTTCCCTCTTCGATCGTTATCGTCCATTCGTACCACTGACCGACGGAGCTCCAGTTTGATCCGCCGACGGTGTTCAGTCTCTGGTAGCACGCGTGCTGCGGGCTAGTGATAGAGGAGGTCGTGTCCGTAACCGCATAGAGGGTACCATCGGATGTTGAAGAATAATGCTCTGCTTCGATGTATATCTTCGAGCCTGCGGGAGCTGCCGTATAGCCCTTTGATCTGCATTCCTCAAGGTACTCGGCGTAGCTTTTCTGAACGTTTCTCTTGCGAAGAGTTACGCTTTCGAGAACGAGCGGCTCCTTCTGCGATTCAAGCGTTATCGTATTTTCGCCCTTTTCGAGGAAGAAATAAAACTCGCCGCTGTAATAGCCTGTCGGGTCGCATACGGCATAAGTCATCCATTCGGGCGAGTTGACCTTGGTCGGACGCTTCTGGTTATGGTTGCCGTCCTCCTCGAAATAGATGTCGCCGTTCTCGTCGCGGAGGTAATTATCCGTCCATACCTTCGGGAACACAAGGTTTCTCACTTCGTTTACGGGAACCTTGCCGTTGATACGGAGCGTACGCTCTGCGTTTGTCGATCTTTCGCTTATCGGATAATATCCGAATTCGATCGCGTAAAGACCCGATTCGGGGACGTCAAACTTCCAGGTAACGGAGCCTGCGTCTGTTGTCAGAAGCACGTCCTTTTTGCCGTCAAGCTCGTCGAGCTTACCGAACTCGTATTCGCCGCTCTCGTTTGAGCCTGCCTTGTGTTCGATAAAGTCAACGGCGCGAACGGTTATCGGGCTGCCGCTGTAAAACGGTGTTGAGGCGTGACTGTCTCTGTAATCGATCCACTTGGCGTCCGAAAGGATTTCAAGCGTCTCTTTCACATAGTCCTCGCTGTCGGAAGCCGACGACGTTGTGAGCGTCGGCTCTGCGGCGACAAGCGGCAGAACTGCGGAAGAGATGAATAAGAGCGAAAGTATCGTCGCAACAATTCTTGCAAAGAATTTCTTTCTCATTGGATTTCCTCCTGGGGATTAAAAAATGCAAACCGTCCCCGCCGATTTTCGCACGGTTCGGGACGGAAAAATTTATACATAGATAATATCATAAATGTTCACATAAAGTCAATATGTCAAATTGAGCATTACCTACATCATTTTTCTGATTTTTCCTTACTTTTTCGCGATTTTTTCTCTTCTCCCCGCCATACTCGCCGAGGGCAACTGTCTGTCGGCGTTTTTCTTTTCTTCCGTCCGCTCTGCCGCAAGATGCAAGCTCACAAAAAAGTAAATATACATTACCCAAAAATCAAGTATACACGAGGGTTTTTGAGCTGTTACACATCGATTTCGCCGCTAAAGTAAATCCGATTTAACACGATCTGAAAATCCGGAAAATAAAAAAAGTGCCTGCGCTTTGCGGCTCCGGCGCAAAACAACAGACACTTTTCGGTCGTTTGTCACAATTAACAAATTTTCGAATCACAAATATCGGATTTGTCGTTTTTTAAAATATTTTTCTAATAATTTCGCTTGATTCATCGCCGATTTATTAGAATTTCCTTATATTGGAACAAACCTGCGGCATCGGGCAGATCGGTTCACTCGGCATCCCCGCGCTCGATAACACCGCCGAAGGCGATCGCATCTCCGTCATAAAACACAGCTGACTGTCCCGGTGCCGCCGCGCGGACAGGCTCGGAGAAACGGACTTTTGCCGTCTTTCCGTCGATCTTCACATTCGCCATAACCGGAGGAGCCGCATATCTGACCTTTGCGAAAAGCTCAAAACATCCGTTTTCCGTCGGCGCAAACTTCTGAAAATTGAGGCTTCCGACGGTTATCTCGCTTTTATAAAGCGCTGCGTCATCGCCGACGGTAACCGTATTTTTTTCGGGATCGATGTCCGTAACGAAAATACGTTTTCCCGCCGCAATGCCAAGCCCCCTTCTCTGACCTATCGTGTACGCCGCAATGCCCTTGTGTCTGCCGAGGATTTTCCCGTCCGCGCTTATGAAATCGCCCTCCGGAAGATCGCCCTTGACCCTGCGCACAAAGTCAATAGCTTCTTCGTCGGGAAGAAAGCAGACGTCCTCGCTCTCAGCTATGTCGGCAGACGGCATATCGGCGGCTCTCGCGCCCTCCCGCACGTCTGTTTTTATCATATTTTCGAGCGGAAAAATCACCTTCGCAAGCTGCTCCTGCGCAAGGTTCCAGAGCATATAGCTCTGGTCTTTTTTTGCGTCACGACCTTTAACGGCAAAATATCTGCCGTTTTCGCTTCGCACGCCGGCATAATGCCCCGTCGCTATGTAGTCGCAGCCGAGCCTTTCGGCTTCTCTCATAAGCCCCGCAAATTTCACGTTTCTGTTGCACACGACGCAGGGATTCGGCGTTCTCCCGCTCGCATATTCGTCCGCAAAATAGGTCTTGACCTTCTCGTCAAATTCTTTTCGCAGGTCAAGCACGGAAAAAGGTACGGAAAGCGAATCGGCGCACTCGCATGCGCCGGTCGTATCCGTAAATTCGTGCATTATAAGCGTTGTTCCGAAGACCTCGTAGCCCTCGTTTTTCAGTTTGAGCGCGGAAAAACTGCTGTCAAGTCCGCCGCTCATTCCGAGCAGAACACGCTTCGCCATTACTTTTCCTCGCCGTCGTGGCTGTGAAAATGTCCGTGCTCCTCTGCGTGGCAGCAGGAGGAGCAACAACCGTCGCAGGCGCCGGGAACTTCCTTGTCTATTCCCTGACGCTTGTAGTAATCGGCGATAGCCGCCTTGACAGCCTCCTCCGCAAGCACGGAGCAGTGTATCTTTGCCGGAGGCAGTCCGCCGAGAGCCTCAACAACAGCCTTGTTCGTGAGCGTCAGAGCCTCGTCGATGCTGTGTCCCTTTATCATCTCCGTTGCCATACTGGACGTTGCGATTGCCGAGCCGCAACCGAAGGTTTTGAACTTGACGTCAACAATTATCCCGTCCTTGACCTTGAGATACATCTTCATTATATCGCCGCAGACTGCGTTACCGACCTCGCCGACGCCGTCCGCATCCGGAATCTCACCGACATTTCTCGGGTGAGTGAAATGATCCATTACCTTTTCGCTGTAAAGCATATGTTTATATTCCTTTCAATTAAACTTTTACGTTGTATATCGGGCTCATATCGCGCAGTCTCTGAACAATCGGAGGCAGCTTTTCGAGGATATAATCAATGTCCTCGTCCGTCGTTTCGTGAGTTATCGAAAGACGGAGAGAGCCGTGCGCCTGCTCGTGCGGAAGGCCTATCGCAAGCAGAACGTGCGAAGGCTCAAGCGAACGCGAAGAGCAAGCGGAACCTGTCGAAGCGCATATTCCCTCCTCGTTGAGAAGGAGCATAAGGCTTTCGCCCTCTATGAATTCAAACGAAACATTTACGTTTCCGGGGAGTCTTCCCTCTCTCGGTCCGTTCAGACGGGAATACGGTATCTTCTCAAGTATCTCGTTTATGAGTCTGTCGCGCTTTTTCGCAACAAGATCGAGCTTGTCTATCTTAGATGTTGCGATTTCAAGCGCCTTTGCAAAGCCGACTATATAAGGAACATTTTCTGTTCCCGAACGCTTGCCGGACTCCTGCCCGCCGCCTTCGATGAGGTTCGGAATTCTGACCCCGCGTCTTATATAAAGCAGACCGATGCCCTTCGGAGCGTGGAGCTTGTGTCCCGACGCGGACATCATATCAACTCCGAGCTCGTGAACGTTTATCGGCACATTGCCGACAGCCTGAACGGCGTCCGTAAAGCAAAGAACACCTTTTTCGTGGCAAATCTTTGCGATTTCCGGAATCGGCATTATCGTTCCGATTTCGTTGTTTGCGTACATTATTGCAACGAGGGTCGTATCGGGTCTTATCGCCTTTTCGACGTCCGCAGGCGAAACTCTACCATCGGAATCGACATCGAGATAAGTGACCTCAAAGCCCTCTTTTTCGAGTTTTTCGCAGGTATAAAGCACAGCGTGGTGCTCAACCTTTGAGGTTATTATATGTTTTCCTTTTTTGACGTTTGCGTAAGCCGCGCCGCGTATCGCCCAGTTATCGGACTCCGTGCCGCACGAGGTAAAATATATCTCGGACGGAAGCGCCCCGAGACACGCCGCAACTCTTGCTCTTGCGTTCTCAAGTATCTCTTTTGCGCGCTGACCCTTGTTATGCAGGCTCGAAGGGTTTCCCCAATCGGCTGTAAGACACGGCATCATCGCCTTTATCACTTCCTCGGAAGGAGCCGTCGTAGCCGCATTGTCGGCGTAAACGAATCTTTTTTCCATTGCTTTCACCCTATCCTTTTTATGATTTGTTTTTGTATTTTTCACTTTCGGCAACAGCCATTCTGTCACATCTCTCATTGTATTCGTGACCGGCGTGCCCCTTTATCCATACAAAGCGCACGGTATGCTTTTCAAGAAGTCCGAGAAGCTTTTCCCACAAGTCAACATTCAGCGCGGGCTTTTTGTCGCTTTTTATCCAGCCCTTGTCGCGCCAGCCGTACACCCAACCCTTTTCGATTGCGTCAATGACGTATTTCGAATCCGAGGTTATCGTCACGTCGCACGGCTCTTTCAGCGCGGAAAGACCGGCAATTACGGCGGAAAGCTCCATTCTGTTGTTCGTTGTGTCAGCCGCGCCTCCCGAAATTTCTTTCTCTTTTTTTCCGTACACAAGTATGCAGGCATACCCTCCGGCGCCGGGATTTCCGCTGCACGCGCCGTCTGTATAAATGTCAACCTTTTTCAAATCGCGTGCCTCCCGTCCCAACATCCGACTTATTATATAATGAGCGGCGGCTAATTTCAATAATATTTTTGTGAATTTTCGTAAAAATTATCATAAAAAACTCGATTTTTTTCGTTTTGGGAGCAATTTTCGTCCGCTTTTTGAATTTTTTCTTTTTTGCTACCTGTTCCCGCCCTTTTTTATAAGCTCCCAATAAGCCTTTGCCGCCTGCTCGGTCTTGTTCTCCCCGAACTCGTAATATTTTTTGTTTTTCAGGTCATCCGGCAGATATTGCTGATCGACATAATGGCTTTTGAAGTCGTGCGGATATTTATAATTCTGCCCCTTCTGCGCGGCATTTTCGCCGTCAAAGTGAACGTTTTGCAGTGTTCTCGGCGGAACTGTTCCCTTGCCAGCGGCAACATCTGCCGCCGCCGCACCGTAAGCAAGATAGGCGGAATTGGATTTAGGGGCTGTCGCAAGCATAACGGTTGCGTTTGCAAGGGGTATCGACGCCTCCGGCAAGCCGAGCTTGAGCGCAGATTCAACACAGGCGTGAGTTATCGCCGCCGCCATAGGATAGGCAAGCCCGATGTCCTCGCTTGCGATAACCTGTATTCTGCGGCAGGCAGAGAGCAGATCGCCGCCGGAAAGTATCTTTGCAAGATAGAATACGGCTGCGTCCGGATCCGAGCCTCTTATGGATTTCTGAAATGCGGAGAGCAGGTCGTAATGCCCGTCGCCGGATTTGTCAAATCCGCTCATCACAACATCCGGCAGAAACGTTCGTACGCTCTCTGCCGTTATGTGTCCGTCCGAGACGGCAGCTATGTTTTCGAAAAGATTTATCGCCCTGCGCGCGTCCCCCGCCGATGACTGCGCCATTATGCGCACGGCGTCTTCGTCGCACAGAATTTCCTTCCCTTCTTCGTCCGAAAGAAACTTCCTCGCCCTCTCAATCGCCTTTGAAAGCACATCGACGGAAAGCGGCTTGAATTCAAACACGGCAGAACGGGAAATGATTGCGGAATATACATAAAAGTAAGGATTTTCCGTTGTCGAAGCGATCAGCGTTATGCGCCCGTCCTCAATGAATTCGAGGAGCGACTGCTGCTGTTTTTTGTTGAAATACTGTATCTCGTCAAGGTACAGAAGAACCCCGTCCGAGCCATAAAGCGACGATGTTTCGGCAACGACATCCTTTATATCGGAAAGTGAAGCCGAGGTTGCATTCAGCCTGCGCAGAGTTTTTCCCGCAGCCTTTGAAAGAATGTTCGCTGCGGTCGTTTTTCCCGTGCCGGACGGACCGTAAAAAATCATATTCGGGATATGCCCCGTTTCAATCATTCTCGGAAATATTCCGCCTTCCGAAAAAAGCTTTTCGTCCCCGAAAACATCCGCAAACGTTTCCGGTCTCATCCTGTCCGCAAGAGGTCTTGTTATCATTTCGTCCTCCGTAAAATCGAGTGTTTATCTGTGTTTTTCTTTTTATACAATAGTATATAATCATCCGGGTCTGCATTTCAGATCGGCGAACGGGCAACCGTCGCACTTCGGCTTTTTCGCATCGCAGACTTCTCTTCCGAACATAACGAGCCTATGGCAGAAGTCGCTCTGCTCCTCCGGCGGGACGAGCTGCGCAAGCTGTTTTTCAACCTTTGCGGGGTCTTTGCTGTCGCAGAGTCCGAGCCTGTTCGATATTCTTATGCAATGCGTATCCGCAACTATAGCTGGCAATCCGTATATGTCGCCGATGATAAGATTTGCAATCTTTCTGCCGACTCCGGGAAGCTTCAGAAGCTCGTCCATCTCCTTCGGGACAACGCCGCCGAAGTCTCTTACAATCATCCCGGACATATCCTTTATGTTCTTCGCTTTCACTCGGTAAACGCCGCAGGGGTAGACGATTTTCTCAATTTCGGCAAGGTCTCCTTCTGCCATTTTTTTCGCCGTCGGAAAGCGTTCAAAGAGCTCCTTCGAAACGATGTTCACACGCTTGTCCGTGCACTGGGCGGACAGCCTCCCCATAACGAGAAGCCGCCAGGCGTCACCCTCGTAGCGAAGCTCACATTCCGCCGCAGGATATTTCCTTTTAAGTATACCGACGACCTTCTCCGCGCGTTCTTTTTTCTGGTTAAAATTCATTTTTCTTCACCTTTCAGAGCAAACGAAAGCTCAAGGGCATCCGTTCCAAAGTGTTTTTTCAGCATTGAGGAAAGCGTCGAAACAGGCAAACCCATAACGTTGAAAAAGTCGCCCTCGATACGCTCGACAAGCTCCGCCCCTCTCGCCTGAACGGCATATGACCCCGCCTTCCCCATCGGCTCTCCGCTGCGGACATAATCGTTTATCTGCCGCTCGCTTATCGCCGCGAATTTGACGTTTGTTGCGCAGCTTTCCGAATATCTGCAATCTCCGAGTTGCAAAGTCAGTCCGGAATAAACGGTGTGCCAGGAGTCGGAAAGGACGCCGAGCGTCAGAGCCGCGTGCAGCTCGCTCTGCGGCTTTCCGATGACCATTCCGTTATAATATACAATTGTATCACACGATATTATCAAGGCATTGTCAAGGTTTTCTCCTTTTTCAAGAAGTGACATTCTTGCGGCTTCTCCCTTCCTTTCGGAAAGCGTGCAAACGTATTCCTCTGGCGAAAGCTCCTTTTTTATCTCCTCATCGGCGTCTGGAGAGACGACCTCAAAAGGCAATCCAAGCATTGCAAGGATTTCTTTTCGTCTCGGCGACGATGACGCCAGAATTATCTTCTTTATCATAATCATATCCTCTTGAATGCGCCCGTCGGCTTTCCGCCGGTCTTATAGGCGTTTATTATTTCAGCAACCTCTTTTTTGCTCTCGCAGGTAAAAATAAAATGCTCAAAAAGTCCCGCGCGGGCATATTCCGAAAGCCTGTCCTCCATACGGACGGGAACGCTGTTGTAAAGAACATTGCGATGCCTAAATTCCCTTCTGACCGGAAATTCCGTGCCTGTTCTGTCCCTGAGAAAGACAAATTTTCCGTTGCCACAAAAATTGCACTTTTCAATTTCCGAGGGCAGATTCATTATGTCCCGTATCACGCATTTTTCGAGTGTCATCAGAGGGAGCCTGCCGTATGCGACAGCACCGTATCGCCCGCTTGCCTGCATAGCCGCACCCCTTGCAAGCCCGATCTCACACGATTGTATAAAACCGGAAATGCCCATAGCATATAGCTTTTCGGCACTTTGCGAATTCCAGACATTCAGCCGCAGGTCGCCAGTCATTTCAAAGCCGAGGCGACGACAGATCGGAATCTGCCACATTCCCGTTACAAGCGCATAGCGGATGCCGAGAGCCTTTGCCCTCTCCGCCATCTGCCCGATTTCGGCGATTTCCGTATCGAGCGCGACCGGCGGAAAGGCGATTCCAAGCTTTTCCGCTCCGACCGTTTTATATGCTTTTTCGGTCGCCGTAAGTGGAACAAATATTCTGTCAAAGAATGTTTGTGCTTCACCCGGAATGTTGCCCACATCTGCAAAATACGCTGTTTTCATATCAGACGGCGTTCTCTTTCCGAGAGGCGGCGCAGATTTTGGATTTATATGTTTTTCCGCAGTGAGCGTTTCGAGCAGTCCCTCGCACGCGCCGCGGCGAAGAGCGTTTATCCGGGCGACACTCATACGCAGTCCGTCATCAATATTGACCTTTATATTCTCCGGCTTTACAAAAAACGGCGTTCCTCCGAGCTTTGCCAGCGACTCACGCACCCGCTCCCGGCTCATTGAACTTTCGGCGGCCTCGGGAACGTCGCCGGTAGCCGAAAACATAACTTTATTTCCGAAGAAAATTCCGCTCGCGGTAACCGTTGCCGCCCGCCCTGAGTGTATATCCGCACAAAGCGAGATCTCCGCTTTCCTTTCCGGAATTGCCGCGCCGGAGAGCCTTGCGCTCTCTTTTTTGTCATCCGCCGTGCGGACGCCGAGCATTTCCCTTCCGATTTTTCCCGTGTAATAGCCGCAGGTAAAACCCGATCTTGAGAAAAGCGAGGAGAGCTCCGCAAGCTCTTTTTCGCCGGCATTTCTGCCCTCGTCGAGCAGCGTTCTGTATATTTTCGTAACCCCGTAAACATACTCCGGAGACTTCATTCTTCCTTCGATTTTCAGCGACGCAACGCCCATTTCGGAAAGCTCCGTCAGATGCCCGGCAAGACACATATCTTTAAGGCTCAACGCATAGCCGCTCTTGCCGTACGGCAGTCTGCAAGGCTGCGCACACTCGCCCCTGTTACCGCTTCTGCCGCCGATAACGGAGCTCATAAGGCATTGCCCCGAACAGCTGACGCATATCGCCCCGTGGACAAAAAGTTCCGTTTCGATCGGCGAATTTTTTATCAGGATTTCAAGGTCGCGCCTTGATATTTCCCTCGGAGCGACCATCCTCGAAAAGCCGATTTTTTTCAGTTCATCGGCGGAATAAACATTGAGCCCCGTCGCCTGCGTGCTTGCGTGAAGCTCGATTTCTGGGCAGACCGTATGAACGTAGTTTGCAAGCCCGACATCGGCAACTATGAAAGCGTCGACGCCGTAGCGGTAGGCTCTGAAAATCGTTTCTGCCGCCTCGCCGAGCTCTCTGTCAGAAAGCTGGATGTTGACGGTCATATAGGTTTTTACGCCGAGCGCACGACAGTAGCGAACGGCATTTTTTATTGCGTCTTCATCAAAATTTTCCGCAAAGCTCCTTGCCGAAAAGCTCTTTGCGCCGAAATATACGGCGTCCGCCCCTCCGGCGACTGCCGCGCGGAGAGCCTCCGGCGACCCTGCGGGAGACAGAAGCTCCGGCAGCTTTTTATTTATCTGCATTTGTTTTTCCATTGAGCAGAGATTTGAGTTTTACATTTTCATCGAGCAGATCCAGCGCGCAGACTATCGCCGCCTTCGTCAGGTCAACATCGGCGCCGGAGAGCATCATCGTATGTATTCTCTTCGTCAGCTCTCCCGCAAGCTTTTCAACATAGTCCGGAGTGTCGTCCGAGCAGAGCGAGAGCTTCTCCCCTGCGACGGATATGCTATGCTTGTATTTCATAAAATTCTCCTTTCGCCGACAAAACATTCGCATTTGCTATTGAATATGGCGAAGATTTATTATATAATATTACCGTGCCTCCGCGGCACAGAGTTACACAGGTACATTATAATACAAACGGGCATTATTTGAAAGACTTTTTCAAAAATTCCGCAAAAAATAACCAAAAAACGAAAGGAAACGCCGCTATGCGTGAAATAATACTTTGTAAATACGGCGAGATCACCCTGAAAGGCGCAAACCGCGCGTACTTTGAAAATCTTCTGCGCGAAAGAATACGCAAAAGAATCGCTCCCTACGGCAAATTCAATGTCTACTATATGCAGAGCACCGTATATATCGAGCCGACAGATGAAAATTGCGATATTGACTCCGCTTACGTCGCTGCGAAAAACACTTTCGGCGTTGCGGCTGTGACAAGAGCAATCGAAGCCGAAAAGGACATCGAAAAGATTATCGAGACGGCGAAAACGTCGTTCATCCCCTATCTTGAAGGCTACAAGACGTTCAAGGTCGAGGGCAAGCGTTCAGACAAAACATTCCCGATGACCTCTCCCGAAATTGCAGCCGAGGTCGGCGCGGCGATACTTGAAGCGACAAACGGCAGGATAAGGGTTGACATTCATCACCCGGAAGTCACCGTCAGAGCGGAAATACGCGATAAAGCCGCATATCTCTGCGCGGGACAGGAAAGGGCTGTCGGCGGAATGCCGACGGGAAGCAACGGCAGAGGTCTTCTTCTCCTCTCCGGAGGTATCGATTCGCCCGTCGCAGGCTATATGATGGGCAAGCGCGGCGTGCTGATCGAGGGACTGCATTTTGAGAGTTTCCCATATACAAGCGAGCGCGCAAAGCAGAAGGTCGTCGATCTTGCGGAAATACTCTCCGATTATACCGGCGAAATTCATCTGCACGTCGTTTCGCTAACAAAAATCCAGGAGCTCCTCCGCGACAACTGCGAGGAGGACTATTTCACCCTGCTCCTCCGCCGCTCTATGATGAGAATTGCGGAAAGAGTTGCCGAGGAATACAAATGCGAGGCGATAATCACAGGAGAATCGCTCGGGCAGGTCGCAAGCCAGACAATGCAGGCGCTGGGCGTTACGAACATTATGGCGCACCGCCCCGTCTTCCGTCCGTTGATCGGAATGGATAAGGAGGAAATCGTCGAAATTTCCCGCAAAATCGGTACGTTTGATACATCTATTCTCCCCTTTGAGGACTGTTGCACCGTGTTCACCCCCCGCCACCCGAGAACGAAGCCGGAGCTCTGGAAGGTCGAACGCGAGGAGGCGAAGGTTGACCTCGCCCCGCTTGAAGACGAAGCCTTCCGCACGCTTTCGACGATCGTTGCGGGCAGAAAATCTTGACAGACAATATATTTTGTGATATTATAATTCTATCTTGAATATGAAAGGGGTGCGCCTATGCCCGAAAACGGAGCTCGTCCGTCGCGGATAATACTTTTCACCTCCTGCAAGGGCGGTGTCGGCAAGTCAACTGTGTGCGCAAACCTTGCAATGTCGCTTGCTCTGCGGGGAAAGCGCGTGCTGATGATCGATTGCGACTTCGGAAGCCGCTGTCTTGATCTCGTTGCAGGCTTTTCGGACGACGTTGTCTACGACATAGCGGACGCCGTACTCGGCAGGGTCCAGCCCGAAAGGGTCATCGTGCCGGACAGGCGGACGGACAAGCTGTTCTTCATTGCGGCGCCGTATAGTTTTGATACGAGAATGAACATTTTCTCGTTCCGGCGCACCGTCTCCGCTTATGCGACCTGCGGAAAATACGATTATATATTCATAGATACCCCCGGCGGGATCGGCGAGCCGCTCGCTTTTGCCTCCGCCGTTGCCGATACGGCATATATCGTCACCTCGCCGACAAGGGCTTCCGTCCGTGCAGCAGATAAAACAGCGGCATTCCTCTATGACAGAGGCGTGCGACATCTGCGGCTGATAATAAACCAGGTGACGGGAAAGCGCGCATCCGTTGAAAAGCTCCGCCTTATCGACATAATCGACGGCGCAGCCGTAAAGCTGATAGGCGCGGTTCCGTATGATTATGAGCTCGTACGCGCAGGAGATGAAGGCAAGCTGACAGACGAGCTTTACAGCAGGAACATAACCCGCGCGTTCGATAACATCGCCGGACGTACAGAGGGGGAGAACATCCCGCTGTTTTATAAGATAAGAAGACTTAAAACACCTAAATAAACGTGCAAGCGAAAGGAGAATCCCCGTATGGAAATAGCTTTGATAGCAAATGACACAAAAAAAGAGCTTATGACGCAGTTCTGCATCGCATATTGCGGCGTTCTGGCAAAGCACGATCTTTGCGCAACGAAAATGACGGGCAGACTCATCTCCGAAGCAACAGGGCTCAAGATCGAGCACGTTCTTCCCGGCAGGCAGGGCGGCGTTCAGCAGATATCCTCGCGCATTGAATACAACGAAATCGACGCTGTTGTATATTTTCACGACCCCGCCGACGAATTCGACGCAAACGACAACTCCCTCATCCGCAAGTGCGACGCAAACAACGTCCCGATAGCGACGAACATCGCAACGGCGGAGCTCATCATAACGGCGATCGACCGCGGTGACCTTGACTGGAGAGAGCTTGTCAACCCCAATTCGGAATATAACCGCAAAAAGCGCGAACATTCCGGCAAATAAGAAAGCAGGATCCGCCCCCGCAGAAGGCAGGGGCGGATTTTACCGAATATACGATCTTTCGGATTAAAAAATGAAAGGATGATGATTTTATGTCCGAAATTGAAAAAGGCGGAATATCCGTCCAGACAGAGCATATCTTCCCAATTATAAAAAAATGGCTCTATTCGGAAAAAGAGATTTTTCTCCGCGAAATAGTTTCAAACTCCGTTGATGCCATCACAAAGCTCCGCAGGCTCTCTTCAATAGGAGAAGCCGATTTCGCCTCGGAGGATTACAGAGTTGACGTAACCGTCGATAAAGACGCAAAAACGCTGACCGTCTCCGACAACGGTATCGGAATGACAGAGGAGGAGCTGAAAAAGTACCTCTGCAACATTGCCCTCTCCGGCGCTATGGACTTCATCTCAAAATATGAAGGCTCCGAGGAAAGCGGAACAGGCATAATCGGGCATTTCGGGCTCGGCTTCTATTCCGCATTTATGGCTGCAGACAAGGTTGAGGTTGTAACAAAGTCGTTTACGGACTCGCCCTCCGTCCATTGGACCTGCGCCGAATCCGGCGAATACGAGATAACCGAAGGCGAAAGAGAAACGCACGGAACAGACGTCATAATGCATATCAACGCAGACAGCGAGGAATATCTTGATTATCATCGCGTTCTCGCCGTTCTTCAGAAGTACTGCTCGTTTATGACAGAAAATATCTATCTCCACGGAGAAGACGAACACGAGCACGAATGCGAATGCGGTCACGACCACGGCGAAGGCGAAGAATGTGAATGCAAGCACGAGGAAAAGCCGATAAACGACAAATCCCCGCTCTGGCAGAAGTCGCCCTCGGAATGTACCGAGGAGGAATATAAGGAATTCTATTCAAAGGTATTCCCCGGCAAGCGCGATCCCCTCTTCCACATTCATATAAACGCCGATTATCCTCTTAATTTCAAGGGAATTTTGTATTTCCCGAGAATAGACAGCGAGTTTGAATCGCTTGAGGGCGAAGTCAAGCTGTATTATAACTCTGTTTTCGTTGCAGACAATATAAAAGAGGTCATTCCGGAATATATGCTTATGCTCTGCGGCGTGCTTGACTGCCCTGACCTGCCGCTCAATGTTTCGAGAAGCTACCTCCAGAACAGCGCATACGTCAGCAAGATAAGCGCACACATTTCAAAGAAGGTCGCCGATAAGCTGACCTCTATGGCAAATACCGAGCGCGAAGCTTATGAGAAAATCTGGGGCGACATAAGAACTTTCATCGAATACGGCTGTCTCAAGGACAGAAAATTCAATGAAAAGGTCAAAGATGCCGTTCTCTTCCGAGACACGGAAGACAAGTGTGTAACACTTTCGGAATATCTCGAAGAAGCAAAGGAAACACACGAAAAAACCGTCTATTACACAACAGACAAGACGGCGCAGGCGCAATACATCTCAATGTTCCGCGCAAAGGGATTCCGCGTATGTGTGCTTGACACCGTTATAGATTCGCAGTACATCACTATGCTTGAGCGTGAAAACGACGGGCTGAAATTTCTCCGCGTCGATTCGGACATTTCCGGTGCGCTTTCGGATAAAGAGGCGGAGACCGCTGACAGCGAAGCTGTCAAAGCCGCTTTTATAAAAGCGTCCGGCGACGAAGCACTCGAGGTCAGATTCGCAAAGTTGGACGACGAAAACGTCCCCGCAATGCTCGGAACGTCGGAGGAAAACCGCCGTTTTGAGGATATGATGAGGATATACGGCGTCAGCAAAGGCGATATGCCGCCGAAAGGCATACTGACGGTCAATACCGCTTGCCCGCTGATAAAATCGCTTGAAGAAAAACTCTCCTCCGGCGACGAAAAGGCAGATATTCTCGCAAAGAGCATATATCGCCTTGCAACGCTCTCCTTCCGCCGTCTCTCCGGCGACGAAATGAAGGAATTCCTTTCCGAGAGCTACGAAATTCTTAAAATGATATGAGGTAAAAGAAAATGAGCAAAAGTCTTTATAAAGGTATTCCGTTCAAGGAAGAAGAGGAGGCAAACGAGCATTTTTCGCAGTTTGCCGTCTCCGCAAAGCCGACTAAAAAGGATAAGCTGACGCGCTTTCTTCTCACCCTGCTCTATGTTATTTTTGCAGGCGGGTACGTCGTGCTGTTCACAGTCATCGTAAAAATCCCGTATGTTATTGCAATTCTGCCGTTCTTCCTCTGGATGCTCTGGTATTTCACCTGGAAGCATACGCAGAGAGAATATGTATATATCACCTGCCGCGGCACCTTCTATGTTTATTCGGTTGATGGTTACGGTAACGCAAAGGAGGTATATAAGGCAGTTGTTTCCTCTCTTGAAAAGGTCGCTCCCGCCGATATGATCGTCTCTGCGGACAAAAAACTTATGTATTGCTCCTCTCCCGACCTTCGCGAACTTTACTGCGCCCTCTCCTCGGACAACGGAACAACGACAGCCGTGTATTTCGATCCTTCGTCAAAACTGCTCTCCTCCCTGCGCTATTACGGCGGCGAAAATGTTACTGTCGTGCCTGTTTCGAGATAAATTCGCCAGTTTCGGTTGACAAAATCTTTTTCGGTGATATAATATTTAGTGGTGTGTTTATTACACATAATGTGTGTTTTCTGCACAAATAAAATTATTTAGGGGGATGTTTTATAATGAGAAAAACACTTTCTGATTTGCCGTGGCTCGTACAGCTTTTGCTTGTCATCTTCGTTGACGGTCTCTTCGGCGGACTTTACAGACTCGGCGGAAAGAAAACTTCGTCAAAGGTTGTCGGCGCGATAATGCTTGTGTCGTTCATTCTTTCGATCGTTTCCTTCATCGGTCTTCCTGCAATTCTCGGTTGGATTGTAAGAGTTGTTTATGTTGTATGCTGGATATGCGACATACTCACAATAGTCCTTGCGAAGAAGATCACCGTTTTCGCAGACTGACCATACTTTTCTTTGAAAAGAAAAGTATGCAAAAGAAACTTCGGTTATTAAGTTTCTGCAAATTACATCATCTGAAAACAGGAGTGGGTTTCCGCTCCTGTTTTTGTTTGAACTGTTTTTGAAAAGAAAAGCAGGCAAAAGAAACTTCGGTTATTAAGTTTCTGCAAATTACATCATCCGAAAGCAGGAGTGGGATTTCCGCTCCTGTTTTTGTTTGAACAGTCTTTGAAAAAACATAAAAGGCGCTTCGGCGTTTCCCCTCCTTTTTGGCTCTCCCTCCGGGAGAGCTCCAGACGGAGTCGGGTGAGAGGGAGATTTGCAAATGCGCAAGCATTTGCAGGCTTCGCCGAGAAGAGGGTGGGATTTGCAAATGCGTAAGCGTTTGCAGGCTTCGCCGAGAAGAGGGTGAGATTTGCAAATGCGTAAGCATTTGCAGGCTTCGCCGAGAAGAGGGCTTTTGATGCACGCCGTCAGAACGGCAGCTTATTGACATCATTGATACATTATGATATAATATTGCAGGCACATACACAACCAAAACGGAGGCATTATGAGATTACTCTTTGAAATTGATAAACGTGATTATGATAATTGCACCCGCAATTTTGTGCGTAATTCGGCAAGAAGCATCATAATCAGAGACAAAAAAGTTGCAATGATCCATAGCTTGAAATATGACTATTACAAATTCCCCGGAGGCGGAATCGAAGGCAACGAATCCCCCGTTTCCGCAATGATTCGTGAAACTCGCGAAGAGGCAGGCTTGGTTGTCAAGCCGGAAACGGTAAAAGAATACGGCTATGTGCATCGCATACAGAAAAGCGATAAAGTCGCATCCGAATGTTTTATCCAAGACAACTATTACTATCTCTGCGACGTTGAGGACAGAACAGTTTCGCAGCATTTGGACAGCTACGAAGCAACAGAAAGATACACCTTGGAATTCGTTGAACCCGCCATCGTAATTCAAAAGAACCGTAATGTGTCGGGCAGCCCGTATAATTCTGCGATGTTTGAACGCGAAGCGCGTGTCATTGAAATGCTGACGGGCGAAGGCTTGCTGTGATTGCAATCCCGTTAAACCCGAATTTTGCTATACAGACCCGCTTCCCGCTTCTGTTTACGTTTCGGAAGCAATCAAAAAGAGGAAAACCCTTGCGGATTTTCCTCTTTTAATTTTGACTTTATTTAAGCTCCGTTTTCTTGATCCGCTTTTTCATCTTGCGAACGTCGGAAAGCATTTTGAAAGCGTCCCGCAAAACTCTGACCTTCGATTCACGGTGGTTTATAATCGTAACCGGCATTTCCTCGATCTTAAAGCCTGCCTTCTGCGCAATCATTATCGCCTCAAGGTCAAACGCAAAGCGATCAACCTCACAGTTGCGGAAAACCTTCTGCGCCGCTTCTCTGCGGAAACCTTTTATGCCGCTCTGCGCATCCGAAAATTTGAAGCCCGCAACAATGCCTATTACCTTTATATACGTTTTTGACGCAAGTTTGCGAATAAATGTGTAGTCCTTGTAACCGTCCTTCGAAAGGTTGCGCGAGCCGATGATAATATCAGCCTTGCTTTCGGAAAACATATCAATCATTCTGCCGACTGCATCCTCTCCGTAAGCGTTGTCGCAGTCCGTGAAAACAACTATGTCGCCCTTTGCGGCAAGCATTCCCGTTCTGACAGCACACCCCTTACCTCTGTTGTCAGGATAGCCTTCAAGACGAATTCTCGGATCCTTCTCCGAAGCTTTGCGAACAGCGTCTCCGCAACCGTCCTTTGAGCCATCGTCAACAAATATCAGCTCCCAATCCTCATATTTTGATTTGAGATATTCCGAAAATGTTTTGATCGCTCCTTCGATTATCGAGCTTTCGTTATACATCGGAATTACAAGAGACACCTTCATTTTAAACTTCCCTGCCTATCAATATATTGATTTGTATCTGACCAGCTTATATGTTTTTGCATCATAGGGTTCAACCCTCATATTCTGCTTATAAGCCTCAAGAACATCCGTATAAACCATATAGCCGACAGAATAATTCGAAGCGCCGACATATGAATATTTGAACATTGCTTCCGCTTCTTCCGAAGCGCCGTACAGGAACTTTTCGTCAAACCCGAGACGGTTTGCGATTGCGAAATACGCCATTCCGTCCTCGCCGTCGCCCATCATTATCTCGCCGATTTCGCCTTCCGGAATCGATTTGACGGCTTCCGTTGCAGTTGCGCCGAGGGCGTTGTTCGTTTTGGAACTGACTATGTTTCCATACGAATCGAAATAGAATTCTCCGCCGTAAACGCTGTTGCTGTATTTATCGATAACATCATCGATAGAGGCTCCCGCCTTAAGCTCCTCATATGCCTTGCGGATCTTTTCGGACGCTTCCCTCTCCTGAACGTCATCGCCCTTTGTATATTCAATATATACCTGCTTGAAATGATAATAGCCCTGCTCTGTATATGCCATAAGCTCCGGAACAAGCACCTGCTTTACACGTCTTGTCAGAACGTTTTTGTAATAAAGATATTCTATATACTCCTCTGTCATTCCGAGCGTTTCAACGACCTGCTCGTAAAGATGCTTTGCATATTCTTCCTTTGTACCGCTGAACTTCTTATCGCTTTCATCGATTCTTGAAACGAATTCTTCAATTCTTGCGTAGTAGTCATTCTGGAAGTTCTCTCTGTCCGCATCGGTTATCGAAAGACCGTATCTCTCGGCAATCGCAAGCAGAGCGTAATATTCGCAAAGCTCATCCTCCGTATATTCCTTCAGGACAGCCGTCTTCTGCGCATCAGTTACAAGCTCCTGCGAATCCTCCGATCTCTTTATGACATCGGCAACAAGCGGCTGGTAATATACGAAAAGGTTTCTGTACATATCGAAGGGGACGTTATATGTTTTCTCTCCGTCGCCCGCATCGACCGTCAGTTTCAGGATATAATCAACCTTCACCCTGCCGTACCAGGCATAAAGCCCCGGCTTTTTTGTACACGACGCAAGCGCAAGCAAGAGCATTGCCATCGCCATCAAAGCACATATTATCTTTGTAAATCTTTTCATCGCAAATAACACTCCGATATTTTTTTGTCCCGGAAAAGCCGGTTTTCCTTATTAGCTTATATTATATTATCACACATCCGGGCAAATTTCAATGTTATTTTTCAATATTTACATTTTAGCAAAAACGTCATCCGAATATTTCCGAAATGATCTTATCCGCAAGTCCGTCTGCATAACCGAAGTCCATTGCGGAGGAATATATTTTTTCAAGCTCCGAATGACACTCCGCCGCGCGTGCAAAATGTCCGATGGCGCCGTCCGTAAGTGCATTCTCGCATTTCTTTGCAAACCGCAATCTTCCGCGAATCTCCGCAAGACGCTTTTTCGATATAAAGCGCATAATGTTTATGCGTCTTTCGCAGTCACAATCGCCTTCTTTATCAATTAAGAAATATGTCCCGTCGCTTTCAAACCACAAAGCCTCGGGATATTCCGGCGTGACGGGATCGGGAAATACCGTACAATATGCGCCGCGCTCACGCGAAAATGCGAGGATGAGCCGCAGAAGCTCGTGTCCAAGCCCGAATTTATCCGTAACGGCAATCTTTACCCTTGCGAGACGCATGTATGTATCAAGGGATTTTTCTCCGTCCTTGCTGATTGAGCTTATAAATCTGTGCTTTTCTTCCCCGCCGACCGGACGGCAAGACGCTTCGCGCCTTGCTGCACGGCTCGCCTTTTCAGCTTCAAAAACATATCCCGCCTCACGTATGGTCTCCCTTTTCATTCTCCCCGCCGCAGAAAGATATTCGCGAGCCGCGGACGTTTCACGTCCTGCCCGGTCGGCGATTGCGATTATCTCTTCCCTTCGGCTGCGGAGAGCCGCCTCGTCAAGCGCGGGGTAAAGCTCCGCCGTTACGTCAACAGCCCCCGGATACAAGGGCTCGGAGGAATGCGGAGCAGTCGCATCGAAGATTGCCGCAGATTTTTCCGGGATGACAACCCCGTCAAGGGAGTCAATGTCGGAAGAACAAGGGATATAATGAACGGAAAGCCCCTCCGTCTCCGCTCTTTTGCCGATCTTTTTCATCAGAGTCGATTTTCCCGTTCCCGGTCCACCGCGAAGAAGATAAATCTTATCGAGCTTTTTCCTGTCAAAAATATCACCGAAAAAGCCATAAAAACCGTCGCCCGAATTTGCCGCTGCAAAATATCTCTCTATGTTTGCCATTGAATTTTCTCCTTTTGCTCAAGTAATTTTTTCTTTTCGGTTTATTTTATGCCGAAGGATTTTATCCCGTTATTGATTTTTTTGCGATTATCTCTTGACACAGGAAAAAAGCGGGTGTATAATAACGTGTAAGGTATTTTTATGCCTTGATAATTTCTGTGCTGCGAGGGGAGGGAAACAAATTATGGCAGAAGTCAGAGTCAAAGAAAATGAATCGCTTGACAGCGCTCTTCGCAGATTCAAGAGACAGGTTGCCCGCGACGGTAAGATCGCCGAGGTCAAGAAAAAAGAGCACTACGAAAAACCGAGCGTTAAGCGCAAGAAGAAATCGGAAGCTGCAAGAAAACGCAAATTCAAGAGCTGAAAAGCAAATTCAGATTGCCCCGGAAAGCGCATAGCTTGCCGAGGCAATTTTTCATAATACATTTCGGAAAAGGAAGCAAAATGAAAAAGGAATTTCTTGAAGTCGGAAAAATAATCAATACACACGGCATCTCGGGAGAAATAAAGGTTGAGCCCTGGTGCGACTCGGCGGACGTGCTGAAGAAAATAAAGCATTTCTATATAGGCGAGACGGAATACACCGCGCTCAGCGTCCGCACGGGAGGCGCCTTCCCTCTTATAAAATTTGAGGGAATAGCGGCAGTCGAGGACGCCGTGCGTCTCAAAAACAAAATAATCTCTGCAAAAAGAGAGGATATTCCCGTAAAAGAGGGACGGGTCTTCATCTGCGATATGATCGGGCTTCCCGTCATCGATAAAAACAACGGCAGAACTTACGGAACCCTGAAAGACGTTATGCAGTACACCCCGCACGATATTTTCGTCATAAAGACGGCGGGAGAGGATGTCCTGATGCCGAACGTGCCGGAATACGTCGCCTCCGTTGATACGGAAAAGGGGATATTCATAACGCCGATCGACGGATTTTTTGATTGAAAGGGGCTTTTTCCGTGAGATTTGATATAATGACCCTCTTTGACGGGCTTGTGAAAACAGTGCTTTCGGAAAGTATTGTCGGCAGAGCCGAAAAAGCGGGTATAATAGAGATAAATGTGCATAATATCAGGGATTACTCAAAGGATAAGCATCGTCGGGTCGATGATACGCCTTACGGGGGCGGAAAAGGAATGGTTATGTCCGCCGTTCCGATATACGATTGCTTCTCCGCGATAACATCTCCCGAGGTCAACTCCTGCACCCGCAGAAGGGTCATATATATGTCTCCTCAAGGCAAAGTGCTGACGCAGGCGCGCGCAAAAGAGCTTGCGGAAAATTATGACAACCTCGTCATTCTGTGCGGGCATTACGAAGGAGTAGACGAACGGATCATCGAAGAGATAGTCGATGAAGAAATATCAATCGGAGACTACGTTCTGACAGGAGGGGAGCTTCCTGCCTGCATCCTCACAGACTGCGTGAGTCGTATGATAGACGGCGTGCTCGCCGCTCCGGAATGTTATGAGGAGGAAAGCCTTTCGGAAGGAACCCTCGAATATCCGCAATATACCCGCCCGCAGGACTTCCGCGGCAGGCTCGTTCCGGACGTGCTTTTGAGCGGTCATCACGCGAACATCGAAGCCTGGCGGAGAGAAAAATCGCTTGAGCGCACAAAAGAAAAACGCCCCGACCTTCTCGGCGGCGAAAATAAACAATAAAGAGGAATAAAATGAAAAAGAGGGGAGCCGCATTTACCGTCGGCATTATGATATGTGCAACGGTAGTTTCAAAATTGCTCGGAATGCTCCGGCAGATGATGCTTGCCGAAAAACTCGGCGACAGTATTTTCGCCGTGGCATTTTCGGCGGCGTCCAAAATTCCGCTCTCCGTTTTCGATATATTGCTTTCGGCGGCGATAGTTGCGTGCTTCGTCCCCTTTTACAGCGAAAAGCTGTCCGAAGGGGAACGATCGGCACGGGCTTTTTCGTCGTCTTTTTTTACGCTCGTGCTTATCGTCTCGGCGACCGTCGCGGTAATCGGCTCGGTGTTTTCAGGGCAGATACTTTCCGTCTTTGCTCCGAGCCTGAGTCCGGAAGCGGCCGCTCTCGGCGCAAAGCTGCTCTCGGTTATGTTCCCGATGATGATATTTACGGCGGCGGCGTACGTTCTGGTCGGAATTCTGCAGTCGCACGGAAGCTTTATCCTTCCCGCCCTTGTCAGCTCTGTATCAAATATTGCAATCATAATATACCTCGCAGTTGCGAAAAATGCGGAGAGCGAAAGCTCAATGCTCGCCCTTTCCGCAATATATGTTTTCTCCTGGCTTCTGCAATTTCTGACGCTCGCTGTGCCGCTTGCGCTGAAAAAACGACTTCCCCGTCTGACCCTGCGCTTGGGCGGAAGCGGAGTTCCGGCGGCGCTGAAAATGGCTCCGTCCGTTATGGCGGGGGCTTGGCTTCTGCCCGCCTGTTCCCTTTTGCTGACGTTTTTTGCCTCATTTATATCGGATTCTGCCGTTGCCGCCTTTGATTATTCCCTCGCCGTCTGGCTGATGGCATCCGGCATATTGACATACGGCGTCTGCAACTTCATCTTCCCCTCTCTTTCGAGAATGTGCTCGGAGGGAGACGAAAAAACGTTTTCGGAATATCTGGCAAAGGCTGTGACCGCTGCATTTATGCTCTCGCTCCCAGTCGCTTGCGGACTTTATCTCCTCTCGGACAACATAATCTGTATGCTTTATATGCGAGGCAGCTTCGGAGAAGAGCTTGCGCTTGTATGCGGAAAGATACTTCGCCTTCTTTCGCCGGCGGTGCCGTTTTTCTGTATTTATGAGGTCCTTTCAAGAGGCTTTTTTGCCCGCAAAAAGGCTGTGCCGACGATGCTCGCATCGACGGTCGGCATAATTGTTTTTGCTGTCTGCGGAGCGGTTTCTCTTTTTGTTTTCGATTCCGGAATTTCCGCCGTTGCACTCTCCTGCGGGGCGGCTTACGTCTCGTCAGCCGTTGTCCTTTTCGTATTTGCGGCAGTAAAGATAAAAGGATTTTTGTGCGGCAGGATTCTCCTCGGTTTTGCAAAGACAACCGCCTGCGGGGGGCTCGGCTTCGGTTTTGCGCTGTTTTTGCGCGGGATTTTTGAAAAAAATGCGGTAAATCTTTCAATTTTTAAAAATTTTCTCGTCTGCGCTATTGTCTTTTCGGGAGAATGTATGGTATATTTAGTATGTGTAAGTATTTTGCACAGGATTGAACTTAAAGGAAAAAAGGAGGTGTGAGTTTGGCTAAAAATTCAAAAAAAGCGCCTTTCGGCAAAAGACTCGGAAAGCTGTTCCGCAGGGGCGTTATAATTTCCGCGCTTATGCGTTTTGCCGACTTTCTCTATAAAGCCGCCGCAAACAGCTTCGCGGCAAAGCTCCTCCTCTCTTATGACAAAGCCGATGATTGCGCCCGAAGCTCCTTTGCGGGAGGTATCGTCCGTTCGCTCGGCTCTTCGGAAAGCGAGGGTTTTCGGAAGGTCAAGCATAAGGTCGCTTCGTCTCTCGAAAACAGCCTGATAATCTCATCGATCGGAAAGCTGTCCTCCGCCCTGCTGACAATGTCCCTTTCATCATACGGTGTCTTTGCTTTTTCCTTCGGACTTTACGTTGTCGCAACGTTTCTTCTCAAAAAATATTCGTTCTCGCTGGACGTTTCAATAGCGTCTCTTATCGTCGGAGTCGGATTTTTTGTGCTCTCAATCGTGCTTTTTATGTCAAAGAAAAGTATGGCGCAGGCAATATCCGGCTCGGCTATACTCCGCTTCATCCTTTTTGACGTTCTCAATCTTCGCTCCGTATCGCTTGACTACGCCGCCTCCTGCCCCGTAACCACGGGAATAAGCGCGGGATTTCTCATCGGTATGGCTTGCGGAACAATATCGATATTCGCTCCGGCGGAGTATGTCGTTTTCGGAATAGCTTCGATAATTGCTATTCACGCTGTTGTCGTCTCTCCGGAAGCGGGGGTCATCGGCATCTGCCTGACTCTCCCGTTCCTTCCGACTATGGTTTTGGCGGGGCTTGTCTGTCTCGTGCTGTTTTCTTCTGTTATGAAGTTCCTCTGCGGCAAGCGTGTTTTCAAGCTCTCTCTCATCGATCTCCCGATATTCGTCTTTGCGATATTGACGCTCTTCGGCGGAATCTTTACGAGATCGAGCACGAGCCTTAAAAAAATGCTCCTTATGATATGCTTCATAGCAGCATATTTTATAGTCAAAAATCTGATACGTTCGCCGGCGTTGCTGAAAAAATGTCTCTCCGCAACGGCATTTTCCGGAGCGCTCGTCTCCCTTTACGGAATCCTTGAAAACTTTGTCGGAACACCGTCAGTAATCTGGCAGGATATGTCCGACTTCGGCGAGATAAAGGGGAGAGTTGTCTCAACATTTGCAAATCCGAATGTCCTTGGAGAATACCTGATTCTGATTATACCGATAACCGTCGCCCTTGCGATAACGTCCAAGAGCTTAAAAGAGAGATTTGCCTTTGCCTGCGGTGCGGCTTTTGATATTTTCTGCCTCGTCCTTACCTGGTCACGCGGGGCTTGGCTCGGCTTTGCCGTATCGACCGTCGTTTTCCTGCTTCTTGCGGACAAACGCTGCTTTACGGCGGGCATCCTTCTTATCCCGCCCGCTGCAGTTGCGCTTTCGCTGAGCGGTAGCGTAATGAACAGGATAACAAGCATCTTTACCCATTCCGACACCTCCTCGTCATACAGAATCGGTATATGGAAGGGCGTTCTTAAAATGCTAGGCAAGGTCTTCCCTTACGGCATCGGCATAGGAGAAGGCGCGTTTGCGGCTGTATATCCCTCGTACGCCTTGAGAGGTATCGAGACCGCGCCGCACAGCCACAGCCTTTATCTCCAGATCATAACCGAGCTCGGAATATCGGGTGCCGTTGTCTTCTTTATATTCCTGTTTCTCCTCGCTCAGATAAACATTTCTCATATAGCTTCTCCGGATTCGAAGAGCAGCAAGCTCATCGAGATCGGCATTTTCTGCGGACTTATTGCGTTCCTCGTTCAGGGAATGACGGATTATGTCTGGTATAATTATCGCATTTTCCTTATGTTCTGGATAGTTGTCGGGCTGTCGGTCAGTGCCGTGATTATGTCAAAGAATGCCGTTGAGGAATCTTCCGGAGAATATCTCTGCTGAAAATATCGGCTGCGCCTCATACGACGGATGAGCGCGAAAAATCAAAATTCCGTCGGGAAAGAGTTGGTCATTATGGAAAACAAGGAAAGGACAAAAGGTCGCTTCAACTTTGTCGATGTGCTGATAATCGTTATGGTGCTCGCAATAATCGCCGTTGTCGTTTATATGTCCGTTTCGGACAAAAAGGTTGCGGCGTCGAGCGAAAAGGTCGTAACGTACACAGTCAAGCTGTCCGGTGTAAACAAGGATTATCTCCCGCTGATCAAAAAAGGAGAAACTGTTACAGACTCTTCAACCGGCGCTCTCATCGGGACGATAACAGACGTTACCTCCGAGAAATCAAAGCACGTCGGCAGCAAAATAACGGCAGACACCCTCGGAAACAGATACATCTCTTATTCCGAATATGACAATCTTTATGATGTGTTCGTTACTATGACCGTCAAAGCCGATGTGGACAGCCGCGGTATAGCATACGTTAATAAAAACAAAGTCCTCGTCGGGTCAAAGATATATTTCAGATGCGGAACATTTGCGGCAGCTTCCTTCTGCACCGCATTTTCGATCGAATAAAGGGGGAAACAACTATGGCAAAACAGGATTCAAAATCACGCTTCAACATTTTTGACGCGCTTCTGATTCTTTTGATCGTCGCTTGCATCGTTGCGCTCGTTCTGAGATATTATTTCAATTCAAACAGGTCTCTCGAGGAACAGGTCCGGGTTCGCTTCATCGTTCCGAGCATAATGGAAACGACGGCGGACACGATGCTTGAAACGCTCAAATCCGGTTCGGTTCTCTATCTGACAGACGGAGACAACGTTATCGGCTACATTCAGAGCGTCGCAAAGGAAAGATCAAAAGTCTATGCAGAGAATGGCGCTGGCGAGCTTGAAAGAGTTGACGATCCGTTTCTGATGAACGTGACAGGAGTCGCCGTTCTGTACGGAAAGACTGGAGAGAACGGATTTTATATCGGCGGAAGCGAGCTTGCGACGGTAAACGACGTTATTTATGTTTATTCGACGAACGTTGAATTCGCTATGACGCTGACGCAGATCGGTTCGCCAAACGCAAAATGACAAAAAATATTAAAAAACTATTGATTTTATTTTAAGCATTTGTTATAATATAGTATAACAAAAGTAATTTACACGCTATTTTGATAAAAAGCGTGTTTAAATTCCGTCAAAGGAGCATAAGGTATGATTTCAAGAGAGGTTACAATTAAAAATAACGTAGGGCTTCACGCAAGACCCGCAACGTTTTTCATTCAGAAAGCAAATTCTTATGCCAGCTCTATTTGGATCCAGAAGGATGACCGTCGCATAAGCGCAAAAAGTCTTCTCGGCGTGCTCTCTATGGGCATTACGGGCGGAATGACCATCACTCTGATCGCCGACGGCCCGGATGAAGCCGAGGCACTTAACGGTCTGGAAGAGTTGGTCAGCAATTCTCTCTGATCGGAAAGTTAAAAAGGACTGCGGCAGATGCTTTGCAACTGCCGTTTTTTTCTTGAAAGGAGGTCTCATATATGGTAAATCCCGCATATGCGGAAAGCCTGCGGGAAAAGGCTTCCCTGCTCCCGCTCTCGCCCGGAGTTTATATAATGCGCGGCGACGGCGGAAAGGTGATATATGTCGGCAAATCGAAAAAGCTGAAAAACCGTGTTTCGCAATACTTTCACGAAACTGATTTCAAAAGCGTCAAAACCGATATAATGACCTCCCTCGTCCGCGATTTCGAATACATCGTGTGCGATTCGGAAATGGAAGCGCTGACGCTTGAAAACAGCCTGATAAAGCTGTATAAGCCGAGATATAATATCAAGCTCAAGGATGACAAATCGTATCCTTATATCTCCGTCAATATGCACGATGAATACCCGCGTTTCACCGTCACAAGAAAAAGAGAGGATCCGCGCGCGCTTTATTTCGGCCCGTACTCCGGGACAACAGTTGTGTACGGAATAATCAACGCAATGCAGAAGACCTTCGGTCTGCCTCCCTGCAAGCGCCGGTTTCCGAGGGACAAGGGCAAGGTCGGGCATTGCATATACAAGCAGATCGGATGTATCGCCCCTTGCGACGAAAACGTAACGAGCGAAAAATACAGGGAAAGCTTTTCGGAGGCTGTCGATTTTCTCTCGGGCGATTATAAAAAAATCACAGACAGGCTAACAAAAAAAATGCTCTACGCCTCAGAAAACGAAATGTACGAAGCGGCGGCTGTCTGTCGCGACAGAATCCGCGCAATCGAAAAGCTACGCGAAAAGCAGAAGGTTGTCGCCTCGCCCGATACCGAGCGGGATGTCATCTCCGCTTATTCCGGAGAAGGCATCGGGGCGATATGCGTTTTCTATATCCGCGGCGGCAAGCTGACGGATTCCGAAATATTTTATTTCTCCGGCGGGGAGATACTGGATTCCTCCGCTGTCTGCTCGTTCATCTGCGAGCTTTACGTCCGCAGGGAGTACATTCCGAAGGAGATAACCGTCGGCGGGGAGCTTTCGGAGAGCGACAGAGAGCTTTGCGAAAGCTGGCTTTCCGAAAAAATGAAGCGGAAGGTCACGGTTTCCGTCCCGCAGAGGGGAGAAAAGAAAAAGCTCTGCGATATGGCAATCGAAAATGCGGCGCAGAAATGCCGCGAATATCTGCTTTCGTCGCAGAAAACGGACAAGACCCTTGCGCGGCTCGCATCCCTTGCGGGGCTTGAAACTGTTCCGGAGAGAATTGAGGCTTTCGACATTTCAAACATCGGCGATGAGCACATAACGGCGGGGATGGTCGTTTTTGAAAATGGCAAGCCGAAAAAGAGCGACTATCGGATTTTCAAAATGAAAACCGTTACGGCGCGTGATGACTATGCGTCGATGCGGGAGGCTGTCGGCAGGAGATGCGCTCATCTCTCGGACGAGGGCGCCGTTATGCCGGATCTTTTCCTCATCGACGGCGGCGCGACGCACGTTTCCTCTGCAAAGCAGGCTATGCGACAGGCAGGCTATGACATTCCGACCCTCGGTATGGTCAAGGACGATAAGCACAGGACAAGAGCCCTCGTCGGCGAGGACGGAGGCGAAATCGAGATACTTTCCGAGCAGCAGGTATACTCGCTGATATATAAAATTCAGGAAGAAGTTCACCGGTTCACGATTTCGAAGATGATGGGCGGGAAGCGCAAAACAGAGAAAACGTCCGTCCTTGAAAACGTAAAAGGAGTCGGGACGGCAAAGGCGAAAGCGCTTCTCCGCGAATTCGGCGGACTCGCGGCAATTAAAAAAGCCGAAGTATCCGAGCTGTGCCGCGTCAAAGGCATAACGGAAGAAATTGCAAAGAATATAAAAGATTATTTCGGTTAAAAAGGAGAAATATATGAGAATTATAACAGGAACAGCGAGAGGTATTCGCCTTTCAACTCCGGAGGGAGAGGAGATCACCCGCCCGACGACGGAGAAGGTCAAGGAAGCGGTGTTCTCGTCCATACAGTTTGATATCGAAGGGCGCGAGGTGCTCGACCTTTTCGCAGGCTCCGGGCAGATGGGTCTCGAAGCGCTTTCAAGGGGCGCGGAGAAATGCACCTTTGTTGACAGCTCCCGCGAAGCGATAAAATTCGTAACGGAAAACGCCCAGAAAACCAAGCTATATAAAAAATCCAATGTGCTCTGTATGGATTACGAAAAATACGCCGTTTCCGCTTCCGGAAAGAGCCGTTTTGACATCGTTTTCATCGACCCGCCTTATGCAAAAAGGCTGCTGCCGTCTGCACTCAAAGCGATTTATGACAACTCTCTCGTAAAGGACACAAGCATTGTCATCTGCGAGGACGAACAGGAGGGGCTTATGGACAACGACGATGTTGCTTCCCGCTATTCCCTTTCAAAGCAGTCGCGCTACGGCAGGGTCATCATATATTATCTTTCCCCGAAGGCGGCAGAGTAATGGAATACGGAATAGCTCTGACAGCGGGCACATTTGACCCGGTGACCAAGGGTCATCTCGATATAATCCGGCGTGCGGCGGATATGTGCGCCGTGCTGATCGTCGGCATTTTTGAAAATCCGGAGAAAAAGCCGCTTTTCCCTCTCGAAAAAAGGTTTGAGGCGCTTTGCGCGGCAACTATGGATATAGACAACGCTGTTGTCATAACAAACGACGGTATGCTCTTCGAATACGCAAAGGAAGCGGGAGTTGAAGTCATCATAAAGGGCGTGCGCAGCGAAAATGACCGCGCCTATGAGCAGAAGCAGGCGGACTTCAATTTTGAGCACAGCGGGATAAAGACGATTCTGCTGGAAGCCGACCCGCAGTATAAAGACGTAAGCTCGACCCTCGTCCGCAAGCTCATCTCCGAAGGAAAAAACGTTTCGCACTACGTTCCTAAGGCGGTGCTCTCTGTGCTGAAAGGCTGAAAGCCCGCCATATATAATAAATTAAGAAGAAAAAACACGCAGAAAATCCGGTTACGGATTATTTTCCCTGCGTGTTTTTTTATATTTTTTTCAAAAAGCCCTTGTATTTTGTCCCTGTATCATTTATAATTAAACCATAAAAGTGGTGTGAAGTGGTTCAAAGTGGTGGATTTCCACACTTTCCACAGAGTTATCCACATTCCGAAGGAGAAAAGGAGGGCAAAAGATGTTTTTGGGCGAGTTTATCCACACGACAGACTCCAAGGGCAGAGTTTTCATCCCCGCCAAGTTCCGCGAAGCGCTCGGCGAAACATTCGTCGTTACGCGCGGCATTGATAATTGCCTCTCCGTTTACCCTCTTTCCGAATGGGAGAAGTTCTCCGCCAGAATCGACGCAATGCCGCTCGTTCAGGCTCGTGATGTCCGCCGCTTTTTCTATTCTGCCGCTTGCGACACCTCCCTCGATTCTCAGGGACGAGTTCTCATTCCGCAGGTTCTGCGCGATTACGCAAAGCTCGAAAAGGATACGGTCGTTATCGGCGTAAACAACTGCATAGAAATCTGGTCGCAGTCTGCCTGGGAGGCAAAGAAAGCCGCAGAAAATATGGCAGATATTCAGAACATAATGATAGGGCTGGGCGTCTGATGAGTGAATTCAATCATTTTTCGGTAATGCTCGGAGAGTGCATAGAGGCGCTGAACATAAAACCGGACGGAACATACGTTGACTGCACGCTCGGCGGCGGAGGTCATTCCGAGCAGATTGCAAAAAGGCTTTCGGACGGCAGGCTCATCTGCATCGACCGAGACGATGACGCAATCGAAGCCGCAAAAAAACGTCTCGCTCCCTATGCGGAAAGAATAACGTTCGTAAAAGACAATTTTTCAAATATAAAAAACATACTCTCGTCGCTCGGAATCGAAAAGATTGACGGCGTGATATTCGATCTCGGCGTATCGTCCTATCAGCTCGATACGGCCGAAAGAGGCTTTTCATACAATTCAGACGCTCCCCTCGATATGAGGATGGATCGTTCCTCCCCGCTCTCGGCATACGACGTTGTAAACGGTTATCCCGAAAGCGAGCTCCGCCGGATACTTTATGAATACGGCGAGGAACCGAATGCGCCGAGGATTGCCCGCGCGATAGTCGAAAAGCGGAGCGAAAAGCCGATAGAAACAACTTTTGAGCTTGTTGACGTAATAAAATCCGTCGCTTCAAGGAAAGCTCTGACAGAGGGTCATCACCCCGCAAAGCAGGCTTTTCAGGCAATAAGAATTGAGGTCAACGGCGAGCTTTCGATAATCGCTCCCGCAATAGAGGATGCGATAGCTTCTCTTGCAAAAGGCGGCAGGATCGCCGTGCTGACATTTCATTCCCTTGAAGACAGAGCTGTCAAGCAGATATTCGCGAGACTCGAAAAGGGCTGCACGTGCCCTCCGTCGTTTCCCGTCTGCGTTTGCGGAAAGAAGCCGCAGATAAAGACGCTTCAGAAAAAACCGATTCTTCCGTCGGAAGAAGAACTCAAGCTAAACAGAAGGTCGCACAGCGCAAAGCTTCGTGCAGCCGAGAAAATACAGTAAACGCATTACGGAAAGGAAGGAAGATAATGAACTCAAACCAAAACCCCAAAAACTCCAAAACTCCAAAAAACTCCTCAAACCATCGTTCTCCCTCCAAAAAGAGTGTCATATCTTCCCTTTCCGATATGTGCGGAGGCGGCGGAGACAGGTATAATACCGTCAAAGCAAAAAGCCGCACGCCTTTCCCCATTGCATTCATCATCGGAATGCTTATCGCAACGATCCTCTTTATGTTTATAATATTCTCCTTTGTTCAAGTCTCCGAGCTTTCCTCCGAGATACTGAATATGAAGAGCGAAATAAAGGACCTCTCCGCAGAAGCAAAAACTCTTGAAGGCAGACTCGATTATAAATATTCAAAATCCGAGATAGAAGAGACGGCGTCCCGTCTCGGTCTCGATTCTTCCCGCAAAACAACGGTATATTTTGAAAGCGAGGGCTCGGAGGACGTAAGCGAGGTCATTGAACCTGAAAGCACCATCGGAGGAGCGATAGATTCTCTCCTCAGCGCGATCTCAAAGAATTTCGGAAAGCTCATTGAATTTCTGAACTGATTTTTGTACGCCCTCTCAAAGGGGGCGTGCATAATTTTGAAAGTCGCAAATATAATGTAATATCGTAATAACTTTTTTGAGTAAAGAGAATATAATAATGCTCTTTGCTCTTTTTCATTATTTTCGGAAAGGAGAAAATCGCCGATGAAAAATTCAAAGCCGGACTCTATCCTCGGCAGGCAGGGTCCGCAGATACGAAAAAGATCCTTCATTCTGTTTGCGGCATTGTCCGCAATAGCGATTGTGCTTATCGGCAGGTTGTTTTATCTCCAGATAGTAAATTACAGAAAATATCGCACAGCCGTCATTGAGCAGATGATATACGAAACGCCGGTCTCCGCTTCAAGAGGCGTCATTACAGACCGGAACGGCGTTGTCCTCGCAACAAATTATACAACCGAACGCATCTTCATCTCGCCTCACGATATTGAAAGCGAGGAGGAGAGAGTCCTCATCTGCAAGGGGCTTTCGGAGATACTTGGCGTCGATTATGACTATATTTACGAGCAATCGACAAAGACAAGATACAAGGACAGAACAATCAAGAAGAACGTTGATGAAGCAACGGCAGATATTGTCCGCAAGTATATTGAAGACAACAATCTCGAAAGAAGAATCTGCCTTGCCGAAATGACAACGAGAGTCTATCCCTTCTCAACCCTCGCAAGCCACGTCATCGGCTTCTGCGGCACGGACGGCGGAAGCTACGGTCTCGAATATTATTACAACAGCGTTCTTTCCGGCGTAAGCGGGAAGATCGTTGCGGCGCAGAACGGCATTCAGAAATCTATGCCGTACAATTACGAAACATATATCGACGCAACGAACGGCGCAAGCCTCGTTACGACGATTGACTATAAAATCCAAAGCATCCTAGAAAATTATCTCGAACAGGCGGCAGTCGAATCCGGCTGCAAATCCCGTGCGCAGGCGATTGCAATGGATCCGACGACCGGCGAGATATACGGGATGGCTGTATACCCCAGCTACGACCTCAACAATCCTACCTCCTTCCCCGAATATTATCAGAAAAAAGCCGAATCCGCAAAAACGGAATACGGCGAAGGAACGGTTGAATATCAAAAGGCGCTCTCCGCATTCCTGCTCGAAATGTGGAACAACAAGGCGATAACCGAGACCTACGAGCCCGGCTCGACCTCGAAAATATTCACAACATCTATGGCTCTCGAAGAGAACAAAGCAAAGGTGACAGACACCTTCTATTGCAGAGGCTCATATACCGTTTCTGGCTGGAAAATCAAATGTCATAAAACAACGGGACACGGACTCGTCACCTTCGCTCAGGGGCTTATGCAGTCGTGCAACCCTTGTATGATGATGCTCGCGGAGCGTATCGGAATATCGACGTTCTGCAAATACTTCTCCGCCTTCGGGCTCGATTCCAAAACGGGAATCGACCTTCCCGGCGAAACCGGCTCTGTTTACAGAAGCGAGGACAATATGTCCATTCTCGACCTTGCGGTTTATTCCTTCGGTCAGAGATACAACGTAACCGCTATACAGCAGATCTCCGCAGTTGCGGCTGTTGCAAACGGCGGCACACTCGTTACCCCGCACGTCGTCAAGGCTGTAAAGGATAACGACGGAAACATAACGGCATCCTTCGGCACAACAGAAAAGCGTCAGGTCGTAAGCCGGGAAACAGCGGCGACGATCTCCGCGATACTCGCAGAGGGCGTTGCAACGAACGGCGGCGCAAAGAACGCATATGTTGCGGGATATTCAGTTGCGGCAAAGACGGGCACCTCCGAAAAAGGTACCGTCGGAAACAAGAGAATCGCATCGACTGTGGCTTATGCACCATCATATGACCCGAAAATCGTCATTCTGCTGGCGGTTGACGAGCCGACGAGAGGCTCGATCTACGGAAGCACCGTAGCGGCGCCTTACGTTGCAAAAATGCTTGCGGAAATCCTTCCCTACCTCGGCGTTGAACCCGTATATACGGCGGAGGAAATGGCAAAGCTCGAAGTCTCCGTCAAAAACTATCGCGGGCTCTCCCTCGATACGGCTATAAAGAACATAAGCGACGCAGGACTTAAATACGAGATAATAGGAACGGGAAAATCCGTCATAATGCAGGTTCCCGTATCGGGTAGCAAAATGTCGCCCGAAAACGGAAAAATAATTCTTTACACAAGCGAGGACGCAGGCTCCGCATATGCAACCGTGCCCTCTGTCATCGGAAAGAGCGCGGCGGAGGCGAACAAAATCCTCGCCGACGCAGGCTTTAATATTCATCTGACAGGCGTTACGAGCGGAAGCTCCGCTGTCGCCGTCGAACAGTCGGTTGCGGCAGGCACAACGGCTGAAAAAGGAAGTATAATAACGGTCGATTTCAGAATTACGGACGTATCCGACTGATACCGGAACGCTCCGCAGGAAGTTTAAAGACATTCAAAGCTATACTGCGGAGGTGACCTCTGTTTTGAAATTATCGGAACTTATATCCAAAAACGACGTTTTGATTATGCCGTGCGACGCCGAGAGCATTGATGCAAGCGGCGTCTGTGCGGATTCAAGAAAGCTACGGAGCGGCGAGCTCTTCTTCTCGCTCGACGGTAGCAAAGCCAATATGTACGACGCGGCGATGAAAAACGCCTGTGCGGTTGTGACAGACGCTCCCCCGGAGGACAGATTCCCGGTAAGGACGGTCATCGTAAGGGATACGAGGGAGGCTTTTTCCCTTGCCTGCCTGCATTTTTGCGGCGACCCGCAAAAAAAGCTCCGTCTCTGCGCCGTGACAGGAACAAACGGAAAGACGACTGTTGCATCTATGCTTTCCGAGATTCTCAAAGAGGGCGGGTACAGAACGTTTCTCATCGGCACCGAGGGCGCAGGCTCCGGCTCCGATTTTGAAAAAACGGGCTATACGACCCCTCCCCCCGAAATACTTTCCCGCCTGCTCCGAAAAGCCGCAGACGAGGGCGACGACTTTGTGATTATGGAGGCAAGCTCACATTCGCTCGATCAGAAGAGACTTTTCGGTCTCGGCTTTGAGCTCGGTATCTTTACGAACCTGACGCGGGACCATCTTGATTATCACAAGAGCGTCGAAGCATATTCGGCGGCAAAGGCAAAGCTGTTTTCGCTCTGCCGTCATTCGGTACTCAATTTTGACGATCCACGCGCCTATGAAATGGCTTGGCTCGCGTGCGACGAGATATGGTATTATTCCGCAAGCAGCCGTAACTGCGACTTCTATGCGGACAACATATCCCTTTCTGCAGACGGAACAGACTTTGATTTTTGCGCTGTCGGTCTGCGGGAGCACATCTCCTCCTCCCTGCCCGGCGAATATTCCGTTTATAATATGCTTGCGGCGGCTTCGGCAGCGTCCGTACTCGGCATAAAGGGCAGCATATCGGCACGTGCGCTCGGACGTTTTCGCGGTGCCGAGGGGCGGATGGAAAAGCTCGAAACAAAAAGCGGCGCAAAAGTTTTCATTGACTTCGCCCACACGCCGGACGCTATGCGAAATGTTATCTCCTCCGCCAGACGGTTTACCGCAGGCAAAATAATAACGGTCTTCGGTTGCGGAGGCGAAAGAGACAAGGGCAAACGCCCCGAAATGGGGAAAATAGCCGCGGAACTTTCCGATAAGGTCATTATAACGAGCGATAATCCCCGCTCCGAGGATCCGGAAAGCATAATAAAAGATATAATATCTGGAATAGCTTCAAAGGAAAACATAATAATTCAGCCGGAGCGAAAAGCGGCGATCGAGCTCGCAATAGCATCCGCAGAAAAGGGAGATACGGTTTTGCTGCTCGGCAAGGGAGCGGAAAAATTCATCTCTTCAGGCGGGAAGAACATTCCCTTCTCTGATAAGGAAACAGCAGAAGACATAATATTCAAAAAAGGAATTTGAAAAATGAAATTCGGATGTACTGATATAAAAATAACGCTTGAAAAGCTCGCCGTAATGTGCGGCGGGGAGCTTTTCGGAGAAAACGGAAATACGGAGGTTTTCGGCGTTTCAACGGATTCAAGATCGGATTGCGCGGGAGAATGTTTCTTCGCCATAAAGGGCGAAAACTTTGACGGACACGACTTTATCGGGAAGGCGAAGGAAAACGGAGCCGTGTGCGCCGTTGTCAGCAAAGCGCCCGATTGCGACATTCCTTATGTTCTTGTAAACGACACGATAAAGGCTCTCGGAAGTCTCGCAAAGGCTTATAAATCATATTTCCCTGTCATAACGGTCGCCGTAACGGGCAGCGTCGGAAAGACGACAACAAAGCAGTACATCTATTCGATACTATCCGAAAAATACAAAACACATAAAACAGAGGGCAATTTCAATAGCGAAATAGGTCTGCCGCTGACAATATTGTCCCTTGAAAAGGGTGACCGGATGCTCGTTCTTGAAATGGGAATGAGCAGCTTCGGCGAAATATCCGCAATGTCAAAAATTGCAGAGCCGGACATCGCAGTTATAACGTGTATAGGAAATTCACACATAGAACAGCTCGGGTCGAGAGAAAATATATGCAAGGCGAAGCTCGAAATCGCGGACGGAATGAAGGACGGCTCGATTATAGTTTTAAACGGCGACGAGCCGATGCTCGATGATGTCCTTGAAGATCGCAAGCTCTGCCGCATATATTTCGGTATCGAAAACAAAAAATGCGATTACCTTGCAAAAAATCTCCGTGCGTCGGACGACGGAACGCATTTTGATCTTTCGTCGCGCGTCGGAGGGGAGATGCGGGAGCTCCATATAACAAGCGCCGGCAGACACAACGTCAGAAACGCCCTTGCGGCGATAACCGTCGGCACGCTGCTCGGCTTGGAGGAAAAAGAAATAAAAAGCGGGCTTCGCAATTTTTCGCCCGTAAAGCTGCGTCAGGACATAATCGATTGCGGAAGGTTTACGTTGATTGAAGATTGCTACAACGCAAGCCCCGAATCTATGTCCGCCGCGCTCGATGTCCTCGCAGACACCGCAAAGGGAGGGAAAATAGCCATTCTCGGCGATATGCGGGAGCTCGGAGAATATTCCTCAGCGCTTCACCGCGCCGTCGGGAAAAAGGCGGCAGAGATCGGAGTCGGCAGGCTCGTGACGATCGGCTCTCTCGCAAAGGAGATTGCGGTCGGCGCAGAGGAGGGCGGTATGCCACGCGGGAACATAACCGAAATAACGGATTATGGCGATGCCCAAACCGCCGCAAACATAATAAAGCCGCTTATCTGCGATGGCGATACGGTTCTCATCAAGGCGAGCCGCGCCCTTTCGCTTGAAAGAATATCAAAACTGATTCGGGAGTAACTCTATGACATTGTATTTTGCGATCGTACTCGCGGTTGCGTTTATCTGCACAGCCGTTTTCGGAAGAATATTTATCCCCGTGCTGATGACGAAAAAGCTCGGTCAGCCTGTCAAGGAGATAGGCCCGAGATGGCATAAGTGCAAGGACGGCACACCGACTATGGGCGGTCTGTTCTTCATAGCCGCCGTTGCGATCTCGCTCTGCGCAGCATTTTTCGTTCTCGAAAGAGAGGAAATTATCAAGCTCTGGGTTTGCTACGGATTTACATTCCTCTCCGGTATGATCGGAATAATAGATGACGGAAAAAAGCTCTTCGAGCACAAAAACGACGGAATCCGCGCATATCAGAAAATTCTCCTTCAGGCGCTGATCTCCTCTCTCTTTCTTCTCGCGGCGGAAAAAACTTTCGGGCTTTCAAAGCTCGTTCGCCTTCCCTTCTTCAATACGGAGATCGAACTCGGCTTCTGGTTTTATATTCTTTTCATAATATTCTTTGTATTTATGTCAAACTCCGTCAACCTTACAGACGGTATAGACGGGCTTGCTTCATCCGTCACGGCTGCGGTTTGTATTTTCTTCGCCGTCAAAGCCATAATGAAGGGCGAGGACGCAATGGCAACCTTTGCCGTTTCAATCTTCGGCGGTTGCCTCGGATTTCTCGTTTATAATGCGCATCCGGCACGTGTGTTTATGGGCGATACGGGCTCTCTCTTTCTCGGCGGAGCCGTGGTTGCGATATCCGTTGTGACGGGCGAGCCGCTTATGTTGCTCTTTGTCGGCATTGTGTATCTGATCGAGGCGGTCTCCGTCATCCTGCAGGTGTCATATTTCAAGCTGACGCACGGCAAACGACTTTTCAAAATGTCGCCATTTCATCATCATCTTGAGCTCTGCGGCTGGACAGAGGGCAAGATCGTCATAGTTGCGATAGGCGTAACCGTCGCAATGGGAATAATCACGTATTTCTTCGGATAAATAACCGAAAGGAGGAGCTTTTTATGACAGATGAGAAAAGCGGAAAAAGAGAAGGCAGTTCTTTTCTGAAAGAGCTTCTTCATCCGCAAATAAATACTGTCTACCGCGTTCGCGGCGGCGTTGACAGAATATTCCTCATAATAGTTGTGCTTCTGATAAGCTATGGCTCCGTTATGATATTCTCCTCAAGCTACGTATTTGCAAAATACCAGATGCACGACAGCCTCTGGTTTGTCAAAAAACAGATATTCTTTGCAATAACGGGAATTATCGTTATGATGGTAGTCTCTTTTATAGACTACGGCTTTGTAAAAAAATTCACCGTACCAATTTTCGCGGCGAGCTTTCTTATGCTTGCAGCGGTACCTTTTATCGGCGAGACAAACAAAGGCGCAACAAGATGGCTCAAGATCGGACCGATCCAGTTTCAGCCCTCCGAAATTATGAAATTTGCGCTGATACTGCTCCTCGCCTCATATATTTCGTTCTTCAGCTCGAAGATGAAGGAATTCAAATACGGGATCCTCATCCCCGCGGCAATAACGGGCGTCGTCTGCGTAACAACCCTGCTTGAACACCATATGTCCGGAACGATAATCCTCTTTCTCATCGGTGCTTCGATGATCTTTATGTCCGGAGCGAGCTGGAAAGTTCTCGCAACGCTCGGAGGCGTTTTCGGTGCCGGAGCGGCGGGCGTTATGCTGTTTACAAACTATATGAAAAAACGCATAGACGCCTGGCTTCATCCCGAGCTTTATCTGAAAACAGGCGGTTGGCAACCGTATCAGAGTCTGCTTGCGATCGGCTCCGGCGGGCTTTTCGGAGTAGGACTCGGAAACAGTTATCAGAAGCATATGTGGCTTCCCGAGCCGCAAAACGACTTCATCTTCGCAATTCTATGCGAGGAGCTCGGCTTTATCGGCGCGCTCGCCCTTATCGCCCTGTTTATTCTGTTCATATGGCGCGGCTTTGTCATCGCGAAGCGTGCGCCGGATACGTTTTCTTCGGTTCTTGTTGCAGGTTTGACGGCAAAAGTCGGCATTCAGGCAATGCTCAACATTGCCGTTGTTACCTCGTCAATACCGACAACCGGCATTGCGCTTCCCTTCTTCTCGTATGGCGGAACGGCACTCGTTATGCAGCTTGCCGAGATGGGAATCATTCTTTCGGTATCACGTTATTCGTCTCAGAAAAGAATATAAAAAGGCGAAAAAAATATCATCTTTTTCGGAGGAGTCAAAAATGAAGATCATTCTTGCAGGCGGAGGGACCGGCGGTCATATATACCCCGCAATAGCTGTTGCCGATACAATAAAGAGTCACGACAAGTACGCAGAAATCCTCTTCATTGCTACAAAAAACGGAATGGAGCGGACACTCGTCGAGAAGGCGGGATATGAAACTTATCATATAGAAATGAGCGGACTGCAAAGAAGTCTTTCCCCGAAAAATATAAAGACCGCTATATGTTTTTTCACTTCGCAGATCGCAGCAAAAAAGCTGCTGAAATCATTTAAGCCGGATGTCGTGTTCGCAACGGGAAACTATCTCTCCTATCCTCTCATTCACACAGCGGCAAAAATGGGCATACCGACAGCCGTTCACGAATCAAACATAATACCCGGAAAAGCCATAAAAATGCTCCAGAAGGATTCGGATGTCATATTTACAAACTTTCCGTCAACAATAGACGAGCTGAATGAAAAGGATAAGGTTCTCTGCGTCGGAAACCCGATGCGTGCAGAGGGCATCTCTCTTTCGAAGCAACAGGCAAGGGCGGCACTTGACATCCCGCAGGGCTGCAAATATATCCTCCTCTCCTTCGGAGGCAGTCTCGGAGCGCAGGCGATAAACGACAGCGCCCTCGCCCTTATGGAGGAATTTTCCTCAAAGCATCCGGAAGTTTTTCATATCCATTCAACAGGCAAAGGCGGCTACGGAGAATTTATGCGGAAGTTCGCCGAAAAGGGGCTCGGAGCCTGCAAAAACCTGCGCCCCGCCGAATATATTTACGATATGCCGAAATGGGAAGCGGCGGCAGACGCTGTAATATGTCGCTCCGGCGCAATGACGATTTCAGAGCTTGCACTTATGGGCAAGGCGTGCATTTTCGTCCCTTCGCCGAACGTTGTCGCAAATCATCAGTTCAAAAACGCAGAGGGGCTTCGTCGCGCCGAAGCCGCACTTCTCATAGAAGAAAAAAATCTGACTCCCGACGGACTTAAGGCCGCCGTAAGCGATCTTTTGTTCACTCCCCTCGGCGCAAAACTCTCGGAAAATATCCGCGCGTTTGCAAAGCCTGATGCGAGAGAACGAATTTACAGAGAGCTCCTCCGTATCTCAACCGGCAACGTTCTGTCTCCCGTGGCAAAGGAGGAAGCAAATGAGTAAAAACGATGTTTCCTCGTTTCGGATAAAAGCTTTTGTAATAAAAGCGTGCTTTTTTGCCGCCGCACTTGTTCTTATAGCAATCTTTATTCTGTCATTCAGGATAAAAAACGTAACGATTGCAGGAAACGAGCTTTCGGATGCGGAAAGCATCGCTTCCTCGGCGGCACTGAAACGCGGAGCACATATGTATTCGATCGATAAAGCTGCGATTGCGGATCGGATTATTTCGGAAAATCCGTATGTCAGCTCCGTGACGATCAGGCGTCGCCTGCCGTCATCGATAATAATTACGGTGACCGAGGACAAGCCCGTCTTTTTTGTGCCGTTCGAATCCAAATTTTTGATTCTCTCCGGCGAGCTTCGCGTGCTCGATTCAAAGGAAAATCCGCAGGGGCTTGCCTCCTCCGGACTGATCCCCCTTTCCCTGCCCAAAATATCCAAGGCGGATGTCGGCGGGACGCTCGTTTTTGAGTCTGCAAAGGACTATTCGCTTTGCAACGGGCTCCTGCAGCTGTTTGCTTCGTGTGATTTTTCAGGCAGCATCACCTCGATTGACATTTCAAACAAATTTGATGTTAAAGCGGTGTATAAAAGCAAGTATACGATTGTATTCGGAAGTTATACAGACTTAGAAAAAAAGCTGAAATTCTGCAAAAAAACGATCGGATATGTTGAAAAAAATATGCCCGGAGTGTCCGGAACGATATACGCAAGCACCACTTCCGAGACATCCTTCGTAATCACCGGAACAGCCAACTGACAAAATTTGTCACCGAAAAAGTATATATAAATGCCCTTTTTAACCCTCGAAAAGCCGTTTTTTCACGTTTTTACAGGATTTTCTGCAATTTTTCAGACTTTTTTATAAAAACATATTGCAAAATTTGAAAATAAATATTATTATATTACTGTATCAACTTTTAGGAGCAAAATTTTAGGAGGTTTAAAAAATGGGTTTTGAATTTGACAACAATTACGACAGTGGCGTAAAGATTAAAGTCATCGGCGTCGGCGGCGGCGGCGGTAACGCTGTAAACCGTATGATCGAAACAAATATTCAGGGAGTTGACTTTATCACCGTCAACTGCGACAAGCAGGTTCTTCTCACATCCAGCGCACCCACAAAGATCGCCATCGGCGAAAAGATTACAAAGGGTCACGGCGCAGGCTCCGATCCCGAGGTCGGCAAGCGCGCGGCAGAAGAAAACATTGAAGACATCCAGAACATAATCCGCGGAGCGGATATGGTCTTCATCACAACAGGTATGGGCGGCGGCACAGGAACAGGCGCAGCTCCCGTAGTTGCAAAGGTTGCAAAGGAAATGGGTATACTTACAATCGGTATCGTTACGAAGCCCTTCTCTTTTGAGGGAAGAAAGCGTATGATCCAGGCTGAGCAGGGCATTGTTCACCTTCGCGACTATGTTGACGCTCTCGTCGTCATCCCCAACGAAAGACTTAAACAGATTTCCGAAAACAGAATTACCCTTTCCAACGCATTCGAATACGCAGATGACGTTCTCCGTCGCGGTGTTCAGAGCGTTTCCGACCTTATCAACATCCCGGGTCTTGTAAACCTTGACTTTGCGGACGTTTCCGCCGTTATGCGTGATGCAGGTTATGCTCATATGGGTATCGGCACAGGCACAGGCAGAGACAAGGCAGAGGTTGCGGCTAAGATGGCTATCACCAGCCCGCTTCTCGAAACAACAATCTCCGGCGCAACAGGTATACTTATCAACATCACAGCTTCCGCTGACATCAGCCTTGACGAAGTTGAAACAGCTTCCTCTATGATTTCCAGCGAAGCTCATCCCGATGCAACTATCATTTGGGGTGCTACGATAGACAACAGCCTCGAAGACACAATCAAGGTTACTGTCATCGCAACAGGCTTCAGAACAGAAGAGTCCGCGAAGCGTCCCGCTTCCGCAGCTTCCGTAGCCGCTCCTGCAGAGACACCCGTCGTAAAGCCCGCAGCTGAAAGACCTGTCAAAGCTCCGATCGTTGCAGAGGACAAAGAAGACGCTCTCGTTTCCGACAGCGACTTCGACGACCTTATGTCCATACTCAGAAAAAGCTGAATTTAACTCATAAAAAAATCCTCCCGATCGGGAGGATTTTTTTGTCTTAAAATATAATTATTTAAGAAAGTCAAAGTTTCTGACGATGGGAAGTTCTTTAGCCTTGCCGCCGCAGACATTGAAAAAGCCGATGATCTTCAGGACGAAGATGATTATCGCGCAAACCGCAAACGCAAGCCATCCGAGGAACGGAACAATGCAGAAGAACGCCGAAAGTATGAAGCAAACCTCAAGCTTGAGAGCCTGCTTTACACAGAAAGCGACGTACTTCGAATTGTTGATTGCAAGGAGAGCGATAATAATTCCCACCCAGCCCATCAGATACGGAGCCATTGCAATAACCTTGTTTGCGGAGATGTCGGCAGGGTCAAACTCGGCTGTGCGATCGAACGGATCTGCGTCAAATGTCTGAGCATTTGCCGGGCTTCCGTCGAGGGCGCTTCCGCAATTATTGCAGAACGAAGAGTTATCGTCACAAACGGTACCGCATTTAGGACAGTTTTTCATAATTTTACACCTCTCTTTAAAAATATTAAGGATTTATTAAATTATACTATGCAAACGCCGAGTTGTCAATAACCGGGCGCGGATTTTGCGCTTTTTTGTCCTTTTATGCGTTTTTACCTGCCAAACTACCGCCAAAAAACATATTTCAAATAAAATTTCCCTCAATCAGAAAATATAAAAAGACCACCGCAGATGCGATGGTCCTTTTTCGTTTTTCATTTTTCAAAGTCATCTGGGACTTCTCTTGCAGCGCTCTGAAACTTAAACACAACCTGACGATCATAATTCATCCAAACGGACTGACCGTCCTTGCTTTCGCTGAGCTTTTCGTTTATAAAACGGGTTATTTCTTCAACCGTTGAGCTTTCAATATCTGCCGTCGAAGTTTCCATTCTGCATTCCTGTGTAAGCACCGTGAACTCAAATCCTATGCTCTCGAGAGAGATGTCCTTGCTTTCAAGCGCCTTTACCGTCGCAACGACACCGTCCGCAACCTGCTCTGCCTTGAGAGGGTTGCCGAAGATGATTGCGTCTATCGAGGTTATCTGCTCCTGCTTTTCAAAAGCATCGACCTTATCTGCGGCAAGGAAGCTGTAATCCGTTGTTTCTTCATTATAGAGACGGAGCCAACGAATATCTGTTACATACTTTGAAGCCTCGCTGTAACTGAACACCTTGTTCAGCTGCGCGCGCATATCGTTGTTCGCCTTTGTGACGGCATATGCATCCGAGATATTGTTTGCGGAATAAGCATAAATATCAAATTCCGTTTCGTCCGTAAGGCATATGGCCTTGATCTCATACCTGCTGCTTGTTTTTTTGTTTTTGCTGTACGAAAGGAGCTCGAACTCGTCACCCTCATACTTATCCTCAAGATAATTCAATACCTGCTTTTCATATTTTCTCGTTGTCACACAAGAAGACAAAAGCAAGGCAAAAGCGGACAGCACAAGCGCCACGCACATAATTTTTTTCAGTCTTCGCATAATTTTTCCCCCATAATGATTCGCGCCAAAACCGTTTCCAGCGCACGAGCCATAACGCCGACCCCCAATGTCGGAACTCCGGCTCTCTGGCAATCCGCATATGGCAGATGAATAAACCCTGCCGTCGCATTTTTCCCCTCACAAGCGAACTTGTCAAGCGCGGAAAACAAAACGCAATTACAAATATACGTTCCTGCCGAATAAGAAAGCTCGGCGGGAATGTTTTCTTCTTTCAATGCTTTCTGAATTTTTTTGCAATCGACAGTCGAAAAGTATGCCGCGGGAGCGCCTTCTCTTATCGGGAGCTCTGCCGGCAATTTGCTCATTCCGGGATAAAACCCGTCCTCGTCCTTTATCGCACCGCAAAGATTTATTGCAACGCGCTCTACCCGTATCGAGGAGGAGCCTCCCGCTTGCCCCGTCATTATAACGACGTCGGGCGAAAAGCTGTCGATCGTATCAAAAAGACGCTCTCTTGCTTCCCTCCAGCTGACGGGCAAACAAGCCCTTTTCAGCTCGCAGCCGAGCGGCGCTTTCACCAACCCGACAGCCTCTTCGGAAGGGTTTATTTTCTCTCCGCCGAACGGCTTAAAGCAAGTCAGAAGTATCTTTTTCATATAAAAACTGCCTGTTTTTCTGTACGTCAAAAAGCGTACACTTTCGTCAATACGATTTTATTATACATTGATATTCAAAAAAAATCAAGGCTTTTTCGTAAATTTGAGCATTTTAGACGTCCGTACAGGGCTTTCCCATATGCGATTTTTTACATTCCTTTCATTATTATCATACGCTGCGAATGCGGTTTTTATGAGCAAAAAACGAGATTTTATACAGAAATATAAAACCGAAAATCCAGACGAGACAAGGCTTTTCTTGTCAGAGACAATATTCGGGACAAAAATCGGCTCCGCAAAATATAATAAAATAGGCAAGGAGAAAAATCATTTTTCTTTGCCTGAGCGAATGTGTCATTTTTTGTCATAATTTTTTTATTTTTCCTTGACTAAACACACCTGTGATACGGAAAAAATATAATCGGAAAGTGTATCTTTCCAAAAGTATCAAAGCAAAGAGAGTGTGAAGAAGTTGAATGTCAAACGAGGAGATATTTATTATGCGGATCTGAGCCCGGTCGTCGGCAGCGAGCAGGGCGGGCTGCGCCCTGTGCTGATAGTTCAGAACGACGTCGGCAACAGATACAGCCCAACAGTCATCGCCGCCGCCATAACGAGCCAGATAAGCAAGGCAAAGCTCCCGACGCATATCGACGTTTATGCCGAAACGTTCGGACTGGCAAAGGACTCTGTTATACTGCTTGAACAGATACGGACAATAGACAAACGTCGTCTGAGAGAAAAGATGGGTCACCTTGACGATTTACTTATGCAAAGGGTCAACGATGCCATAAGCGTGAGCTTCGGGCTCGCCGCAGGATACGCTCCACCCGCAGAGAACGGGCAAACAGCCCTTCCCGACGCGGAAAGCGTCCCAGCAGTTACCGCATAATATATTCATTTCAAAAGCCGGCGCAGATGCGTCGGCTTTTGAAATCGGAAAAAATAAATAATTCATAAAATATTTACTTGAAATCTTCATAATGTTGCGGTATACTATATAAAAATTATATTTTTGAAAGGTACTATTTTACTATGTTTATGCTTCTCGACGTAACATCGGCGGCAGGCGCAGGCACAACCGGAGGAAACGGGCTCTCAAACTGGCTCTTCTGGGGTATGCTTATAGTTGTCGTTGTTGCATTTTATTTCTTCATCATCAGACCGCAGAAAAAGCAGGAAAAAGAACAGAACGATATGAAAAATTCGCTCAAGGTCGGCGATGATATTACAACGATCGGCGGAATCGTCGGCAGAGTTGTAAAAGTCAAGGACGATATGTTCACAATCATTACAAGCAAGGAACACACCCGCATCAGCTTTGCGCGCTTTGCTCTCCGCTCCATCGATTACAGAGCAGGCGAGGCATACGATCCCAAGAAGGAAAAAGCCGAAGCGACCGAAAAAGCAGACGAGAAGTCGTCCGATAAGGGCGAAAACAAATAAAAGCATAATTTGTCCGAGCTGTGCATATGTATAAAACAAAAACGCTCGGAGGTTGATTATGCGTAAGTCTGCATCAAATAAAAATATTTTTGCGTGCGTTGTAAAAGGCACGCTTTGGGGCATTGCGTTCGGAGCGGTGTCCCTTTTGATTTCCGCCGCAGTCGGGCTTTCCCTGCCCGACCCCGAAAAGTATTCCGCGCCGCTTGCCCTCGCCGTCCTGTTCATTTCGGCATTTGTCGGAGCTTTTGTCTCTGCGAAGAAGTTCGGCGAAAGCGGTCTGCGCGCGGGACTGTTTTCCGGGGTACTGTTTCTTCTCGTGCTCGCGCTCGCCGCGCTCGGCTTCGGGACTTCAATAAAGCCTCTTATGTTCGCGATATGCGCAGCCGTGATACTCGTCACTTCGGCTTTTGCGGGGATTTCCGGCGCAAGTCAAAAGCCCAGAAAACGCAGAAAATTTTAACCTGCACACAAAAACCACCCCCGAAAAGGGGTGGTTTTTGCTTTGCCCGCCTGCGAAAAGAAATCTCTTTCAAACCTTGTCATTTTACACTCGGCTCGCAGAGCGGAGCTGACAGTCATCTTTTACGTCTATATTGTACAATATTATTCGCAATTTGTCAATAGATTTTATTAAAATTCCACACGAGCGCCGACACAGGGGCAAATATTTTCGTCATATTTCAGCCAGCCGTCCGCAATTGCCTGCTCAAGAACATAGCCGCGCTCAAACTGCGCAAGGTCACACGCCACAGCGACAGCCTGCTCGTCGCCGGCAAAATAGTCCGGAAGCTCGTTCTTTACAATCTTCGTCGAGAACTCAGACGCCGTGCGGAATATTGTTCTTATATCGTTTTCAAGCGCACGGAGAACGTCGTCCGAATAAGAAAGCGAATCTTCTTTCAGAACAACTATGTTCAGAGCGTATTTATCGCCCGCTTTTTTCACATAACCGTATTTTTCAAGCTCTTCAAGCGCCCGGTCTCTTCCCGAAACATCCTCGCCGCGAGCGAGCTTTTCAAGCGTTTCCGCTTTGTCTGCGCCAAGCGTATCGGGGATTTTCCCGCAAATGCCTTTGTATTTGAACATATACTGCTCGAAGCTGCCTTTTTTGCCCGAGCCGTGACATCCGACAAATGCGGGGGTTGCGGCGTTCGTTGTCTGATAGCCGCAGATGTCCCATTCGCCGCCGCGCGGACGCTTCGTATACGACTCCATATATCTTACGCAGTACCTGTCAAAAAGCCTCATTATGAGCGTCCATTTCGCCGTTTCATAATCGACGTATCCTCCGAAGAGTCCATCGCCGAGCTTTTCGTGCAGATGATCGACATACTGCTCCATTTTTGATGTTATCTCACGCGTAATCGTTTCGTTGTATGCGTGGATAGCCTCCTGCGCGCTCCTGCTGATTATCGGGAACGCCGTATAATATTTGTCGCCGTCCTTTTTGAGGAATGTTTCCCTGCGCAGAAATTCAAGCTCACATTCCATATAAGGGAGCGAAACGCCGAGCTCGAGCGAAAGCTGCTCTGCCGTTTCGGGGTTACCGTAAGCCTCAAGGAAGATGTTCTTATAAAGCAGATGACCCATAAGAACGCTCCAGGGCTGACCGTCAAGCCCGCAGTTTGACATATTCGCAACGAATGATATTTCCTCCGGTTTATAACTTCTGACTCCGAATTCTCTTGCCATATCCATACCTTCTTTCAAAATATTACGGGCTCGGAAAAGTCTGCTTTTGACAGTCCCCTCGGCACAGCGGAGACTTTTTGCAATCTCCCTTATGCTTCGGTTCTCCATATAATAAGCAAGGATAACGTCTCTGTACTCGCCTGCGATGAACGCAAGCTCACGACGGAGGAGCGAAAGCTGCTCCTTTTCGATGAGCCCGTCCGAAACGTCGGTTGTGTCCGGCAGGTCGTAATCCGAAATATCGGTACCTGATATTTTCTCGGATCTATCGTGCTTTTCGCTTGCCCAGACGCTGTACCTGTTTCTTGCTATCTGCCATACCCACGCGGGGAAATTTTCGGGGATATTTCTCTCCAGCGCCGAAACAATATTAAAAGAAATATCCTGCGTCAGCTCCTCAGCTTCTTTTCTGTCGCTCGTTTTTTTGAGACAGAAATAAAACACCTTCTCCATATAGTTTTCGGTGTAATCAAGGATGAGAGCTCTTCCCTTTGAATGTGAATATGTTGCCATAAAACTTTTCCTTTCTCCGCTTTCGATAAGATAGTGTGCGGATATTTCAAAAGGTTGCAAAAAAATTTTATTTTTTCACAATTCAATTATACAGCCGCCGTCGCGCCATGTCAACAAAAGAAAAGCGGAGGCTTTCGCCCCCGCCGAAGTCTGTTTTATTTGCAGTCCGTAACCTTATATCCGGCGTCCGTAACCGCTTTTTTGAGCTCGCCGCAGTCAACGTCGCGGGAAAGAACGACAGTCGCCGTCTTTTTCTCAAGATCAACCTTCGCCTTTTCAACTCCGTCTACGGCGGACAGCACCTGCTCGACTCTCGCCTTGCAATGACTGCACATCATTCCCTCAACCGTCAGCACCTTTACGATTTTCATATTGTTATCCTCCTTTTTGATATTGCACGCAGCCTCGCCGGAGATGAAATCCGGTATCGCCGCTTTTTTGTGTTCTCTGTCGCGCCTTGCGTCATAAACGTTGACAAGATTGAGACGCAGTGCGTTTGTGACAACGCAGAAGCTCGAAAGGCTCATCGCCGCCGCGCCGATCATCGGGCTGAGCGCAAAGCCTATCGGAATCAGCACTCCAGCCGCTATCGGTATGCCGATGCAGTTATAGAAGAACGCCCAGAAAAGGTTTTCCTTGATATTCATAAGCGTTTTTCTCGAAAGCCTTATCGCCGCCGATACGTCGCAAAGCTCGTTTTTCATCAGAACTATATCCGCAGAATCTATCGCGACGTCCGTTCCCGCTCCGACAGCTATTCCGACGTCCGCTCTTGTCAGCGCAGGCGCATCGTTTATTCCGTCGCCGACCATAGCGACGCTGCCGTGCTCGGAGAGCCGCTTTATAACGGCTTCCTTGCCGTCCGGAAGCACGTCGCTTATTACGGCGTCAACCCCGACCTTCTTTGCAACAGCCGTCGCCGTGCGCTTGTTGTCGCCCGTGAGCATAACAGTAACAATGCCCATTTTCTTCAGCTCGGCGATCGCCTTTGCGCTGTCTGGCTTTACGGTATCCGCAACGGCGATTATGCCGAGGAGCTTACCGTCCATCGCAAAATAGAGCGGCGTTTTTCCTTCCGATGAGAGCTCCTCGCCCTTGCCGAAAAGGTCGCCCGCGTCAATCCCGCTCTCGCGCATAAGCGCCGCATTTCCGCCGAGAAGCACCTTCCCGCCGACGTTGCCCCGGACTCCGTGCCCCGGAAGGGCAGAAAAGCCGTCAACAGCGTTATGAGAAAGCCCGTCAGCCGAGGCTTTTTCCGTTATCGCCTTTGCAAGCGGATGCTCGCTCTTTTCTTCAAGGCTCGCCGCAACAAGCAGAAGATCGTTTTCGCTTATGCCGCCTGCGGGGATTATATCCGTCACGCGGGGCTTGCCCTCTGTGACGGTTCCCGTTTTGTCAAATGCTATATATGATACCTTGCCCGCCGCTTCAAGAGAAGCCGCAGTCTTGAAAAGGATACCGTTCTTTGCGCCCTTGCCGCTGCCCGCCATTATCGCGACCGGCGTTGCAAGCCCCAGCGCACACGGACAGCTGATGACGAGCACGCTTATCGCTCTCGCAAGCGCAAAGGGTATTCCCTTGCCTATTATCATCCATACTATAAACGTGACAGCGGCTATGCCGATGACGGTCGGAACGAAAACTCCGGAAACCTTATCCGCAATTTTTGCGATCGGCGCCTTTGAAGCCGCCGCATTTTCAACCATTTCGATTATCTGCGAAAGGGTCGTCTCCCCGCCGACTCTCGTCGCCTCGCAGCGGAGAAAACCGCTCTGGTTTATCGTCGCCGCGCTGACCTTTGATCCTGCGCTCTTATCGACGGGCAGGCTCTCGCCCGTCAGCGCCGCCTCGTTTACCGCGCTTTCGCCCTCGAGCACAACTCCGTCGCAGGGGATGCTCTCTCCGGGGCGGACGATGAATATATCTCCCTTTACCATATCATCCGCGGAGATGACAGTTTCCTTTCTGTCCCTGATGACGGTCGCCGTTTTCGGCGAAAGCTCCATAAGCGATCTGATCGCGCTCGTCGTTTTGCCCTTGCTGTGCGCCTCCAGCATTTTACCGACGGTTATCAGCGTCAGTATCATCGCCGCAGACTCAAAATACATTCCGTGCAGAAGCGAATGGAGCGCTTCCATATCGGTCGTAACACACATTTTATAAAGCAACGCAAGGCTGTATATAAACGCCGCCGCACTACCCATTGAAACAAGCGTGTCCATATTCGGTGCGCCGTGAAGAAGTCCCTTTGTGCCGCTGACGAAGAATTTCTGATTTATTATCATAACAGCCGCCGTCAGTACCAGCTCCGTTACGGCGAGAACAAGGTGATTTTCCATAAATGCAGGAAGCCACCAGCCCCACATAACGTGTCCCATCGATATATACATCAAAGGAATGAGCAAACACAGCGACGCTATGAGCCTGAAAAGCACAGCCCGGGCTTCCGCCCCGTCGTCAACCGGTTCCGTCCGTTTCTTTTTGCCGTCGGCGGAGAAAACGCTTGCCCCATAGCCCGCGGAGGAAACCGCAGAGCATATTTTTTCATCCGTTGCGGGAGCGTCATAGGTGACGGTCATCGAATTTGTCAGAAGACTGACAGAAACCTCTTTGACCCCTTCGACCCCGCGTACAGCCTTTTCAACGTGGGCCGAGCACGCGGCGCACGTCATTCCCGAAACGGAAAACTTTTTGTCTTGCATAATACCATCCTTTCTTTTTTCGTTTGAATTCAAGGTTATTATATACCCCGATTTTTTATTTATCAATAGAAAATGTTACAAAATCAGAAAATTTACATTTTTCTGCCGAAAGTACCGAGGGCAAATCGAAAGATCTCCGATTTTAGCCGCGATTTGGAGATAATGCCGACTTGTATTTTTCCGCATAATATGATATATTACTTTTATAATTCCTTTTCGGAGGATAAAAATGTATAAAATAATCTCGAAGACCGCCCTTTGCGATGCGATCGTAAAAATGGAGATCGAAGCTCCGCTCGTTGCAAGGAAAGCCGAGCCGGGGCAGTTTATAATTCTGCGTGTTTCGGAGGAGGGCGAGCGCATCCCGCTGACCATTGCGGATTTTGATCGCGAAAACGGCTCTGTCACCATCATTTTTCAGACAGTCGGCGCGACGACAAAGCTCCTTGCGGCGAAAAACGCAGGCGAATATATTCCGGATTTTGTCGGTCCTCTCGGCAAAGCAACGGAAACAGAGGGGCTCGGAAAAGTCGCCGTTATCGGGGGCGGGGTCGGAAGCGCAATCGCCCTGCCCGTCGCCAAAAAGCTACACAAATCCGGTGCGACGGTACACAGCATCGTCGGCTTCCGCTCGGAGGGTCTTGTGATACTCAAAGACGAATTCGCCTCCGCAAGCGACAAGTTCTTTCTTATGACTGACGACGGCTCCGCCGGGGAAAAGGGGCTTGTTACGGATAAGCTCCGCGCTCTTATAGAGCTCGGCGAAAAATACGATGAGGTCATCGCAATAGGTCCGCTTATGATGATGAAATTCGTCTGCAAGCTGACAAAAGAGCTCGGCATAAAGACGGTTGTCAGTATGAATCCGATAATGATAGACGGGACGGGAATGTGCGGCTGCTGCCGGCTGACTGTCGGCGGAAAAACTGTTTTCGCCTGTGTCGACGGACCCGATTTTGACGGTCATCTCGTCGATTTTGACGAGGTAATCAAACGCAATTCAATGTATCGTGAGTTTGAAAAACATTGTGACGAAAAAGTTTGCAACCTTCTGAAAAGGGGTGAAGAAAATGGCTGATATGTCGCAGGTTCAGAACAGAATGGCGGAGCAGGAGCCGAATGTCCGCAACAGGAATTTTTCGGAGGTTGCCCTCGGATATACGGAGGAGCAGGCGATAGCAGAGGCGAAGCGCTGTCTCAGCTGCAAAACAAAGCCCTGCACAAGAGGTTGCCCCGTCGGGATAGATATCCCCTCCTTCATCGCAAAGGTCGCACAGGGCGATTTTGACGGCGCATATGAGGTGATTTCAAAATCGAGCTCGCTGCCGGCAGTCTGCGGCAGAGTCTGCCCGCAGGAAACGCAATGTGAGCACAACTGCGTGCGCGGCTCAAAGGGAGAGCCGGTCGCCATCGGCAAGCTTGAACGTTTCGTCGCCGACCGCCACGCCGAAAAGCCGGAGAGCGCAACGATGCCGCCGCCAAACGGGCATAAAGTCGCAATCGTCGGTTCTGGTCCCTCCGGGCTTTCGTGCGCCGGCGCGCTTGCGAAAATGGGCTATGAGGTTACGATTTTCGAAGCCCTGCACACAGCAGGCGGCGTCCTTGTTTACGGTATTCCCGAATTCCGTCTGCCGAAGAGCATTGTCAAAAACGAGACGGACGGTCTGCGCGCGCTGGGCGTAAAGATTATGACAAACACCGTAATCGGCAAAACACTTACAATAGACGAGCTTTTTGATGACTTCGGCTTTGAAGCCGTGTTCATCGGCTCCGGCGCAGGCCTGCCCCGCTTTATGAACATACCAGGAGAAAACCTCAAGGGCGTTTATTCCGCGAACGAATTTCTGACAAGAATAAATCTTATGGGCGCGTATAAGTCCGATTCCGCAACTCCCGTTTTCGCAGGGAAAAGGGTCATCGTTTCAGGCGGCGGTAACGTCGCAATGGATGCCGCAAGATGCGCAAAGAGACTCGGAGCGGAGGTTACAGTCGTTTACCGCAGGACGGAAAACGAGCTTCCCGCAAGGAAAGAAGAGGTTCATCACGCAAAGGAGGAGGGCATTGATTTTTCGATGCTCTGCACACCCGTTGCCATCTCCGGCGGTGAGGACGGGAGCGTATGCTCTGTTACCCTTCAGAAAATGCGGCTCGGCGAGCCGGATAAAAGCGGGCGCGCAAGCCCCGTGCCGATCGATGGCAGCGAATATTCCCTCCCCGCCGACTGCGTTATCATCGCAATCGGAACTTCGCCAAATCCTATGATCAAAAACACGACAGCGAGCCTTGAAACCGACCGCAGGGGCTGTATCATAGCCGATGAAAACGGAAAAACGACGCGCGAGGGCGTTTTTGCGGGCGGCGACGCCGTAACGGGCGCGGCAACCGTCATCCTTGCTATGGGCGCGGGAAAAACAGCCGCAAAGGCGATTGACGAATATATAAAAAGCAAGTCTTAACGGAATTTTTCAAACAAAAATACCGCTCCGATCGGAGCGGTATTTTTTATAGGATGAAATTATTCGGCTTCTTCGTCGCGGGCGAAAAGGTCGCCTTCGTCGATGTCGCAGTCCTCCTGCTCTTCAGGCTCATCGCCGCAGCAATCCTCGCAGTTCGGGTCGCCGCAACCGCAGGTATCTGTCAGAATGTCCGAATGGCTCTCTTCAAACTGCATAAAGGAGCCGACAATGCCCGAAACAAGTCCGAGCGCAAGGAAAAATCCGCCAAGCGTCTTTTTCTTTTTTGCAAACATCACAACAGATGTAATAATTGACGCAAGCGATCCAAGCTGAGCGAGAAAGCTCATTGCGATTTTTTTGTTTTTGAACATAATTTCAATCTCCCTTCGATCTGATTATTTTCACGCTATACTTTTGAGGTATGCGTTTATGAACTCATCAATTTCGCCGTCCATAACAGCGGAAATATCACCGTCCTCAAAGCCGGTGCGGTTGTCCTTTGCAAGCGTATACGGCATAAATACGTATGAACGGATCTGCGAGCCCCATTCGATATTGGATTTATCTCCGCGGATATCGTCAATCTTTTCAAGATTTTCGCGACGTTTTATCTCTGCGAGCTTCGAGCGGAGCATTTTCATCGCCGTTTCCTTGTTCTGAAGCTGGCTGCGCTCCGTCTGACAACCGACAACGATTCCCGTCGGCTTATGAACGATTCTTATTGCGGAGTCTGTTTTGTTGATGTGCTGGCCGCCCGCTCCGCTTGAACGGTGCGCCGTGACTTCGATGTCCTCCGGCTTTATGACGATGCTGTCGTCATCGTCCATTTCGGGTGTCACCTCAACAGAGGCAAACGACGTATGTCTTCTGCCCGAAGCGTCAAACGGAGATATGCGCACAAGACGATGAACCCCGTTTTCGCTCTTCATATAGCCATAGGCGTTTGTGCCCTCGATAAGTATCGTTGCGCTTTTCAGTCCCGCTTCGTCTCCGTCAAGCCAGTCAAGCAGCTTGACCGTATATCCGTGACGTTCTGCCCAGCGTGTATACATTCTGTAAAGCATCGAAGCCCAGTCCTGCGCCTCCGTACCGCCCGCACCCGGGTGGAACGAGAGGATTGCGTTGTTTCTGTCATAGGGGCCGGAGAGCAAAGTTTCGATATTCATCGCTTCTATGCCCTTTTCAAGGTCCTTGACCTCGGACTCGACCTCGTCGCAGACGCTTTCGTCGTTTTCTTCAATGCCCATTTCGGCAAGAGTGATTGAATCCTCTATGCGACGGCAGAGCTTCTCATAAGCCTCGATTTTGTCCTTTGTTCTTTTCAGCTCCTGCAACGTTGCGCCGGATTTCTCCTGGTCGTCCCAGAAGTTTGCCTCAAAGGTCTTCTCCTCAAGCGCCTTTGCGTTCTCGCGGAGTTTGTCTATTTTAAGGGCGGAGCCAAGCTCTTTTACGTCCTCCTCCAGCCCCTGCAATTTGTATTTTGCTTCTTCAAGTCTGATTATCATTTCGTTACGTCCTTCCGCCGGTATCGGCTTTCCTGTTTATATTATATCAAAAAATAATCCGTTTGTAAACCGCTATTTTTTATTTTTGCAGGGGTCTGCAAAAAATGCGGAAAGATTCATATATAATTTCCCGTTTTTCTCCGAAAAACCGAGCGAGCGGACAAACGCCGTGTCCTCGCCGAGGTAGTAAGCGTCGCTTATGCCGACGGTCTCAATAAAATTTTCAACTCCCCTGCCGAGGATAAACATCGCCTCGCCGTCGAAAGTATTCGCTACGGGCGCAAACTCGCTTATATACCCCGCCTCGCCGCTTATATAAAACTGGCTGACGCCGAGCGGATTTTCGTCCTCATACGCTCCGTATGCCATATAGCTTTCCTTATAGTCAACTCCGCACAGCGAGCACATCCTCTCCTGCTCGGATTTTTCCCTTATAGGTCTTATCTTGAGCATTCAGTTCGCTCCTTTCAGCTTTTTTATCTGTGCTGGGTCAAGCTGTCGCCATTTGCCGGACGGAAGTTCGCCAAGCCTTATCTCGCCTATCGAGATCCGTCGCAACTCCGCAACCTCAAGCGAGCATTTATCGCACATTTTTCTTATCTGCCGGTTTCTGCCCTCGAAAAGCCTTATCGAAAGCGACGTTATCCCGTCCGCCTCGCCAAGCTTTTTCACCTCTGCCGGCTTTGTTATGTAGCCGTCTATATTGAACGGACGACCAAGCCGCTCTATTGTTTTTTCGTCAACCTCGCCCCGTACCTTGACCGTATACACCTTCGGTTTATGGTATTTCGGGTGGGTGAGCATATTCGCAAGCTCGCCGTCGTTCGTCAACAGCAGGAGCCCCTCGGAGTCCCTGTCCAGCCTGCCGATCGGATAGACCCGCACGCCGACGTCCGAAACGAGGTCGGCAACGCACTTCCTGCCCCGCTCGTCCTCCATAGTCGTAATATACCCTCTCGGCTTATTGAGCATTATACAGACCTTTCTGACCTCGCCGCCGACGGGCTTTCCCTTGTATGTAACGACGTCACTCCCGGGGTCTATCTTCTGCCCGAGCTCCGCCGTTTTGCCGTTTACCGAAACCCTCCCCGCAGAGATCTCCTCGTCCGCCGTCCGGCGCGACATTATCCCCTGCTCGGAAAGGTATTTTGAAATTCTTATCTTTTCCACTGTCTCATTTCCCGAATATATTTTTCTTTTTTTGCTTTATATCGCACCCCTCGTCCGCCGCAAGCGCAACTTTCCCGATCGGCTCGCCGTCCAGATAAAAGGTAACGAAGCCAAGCTCTTTCCCTGCGTCAAAACCCGCATATACAAACGGCGGAAGCGACACGGACGACGTTATCCTCCTGTGATTTTTCGGGAGCACAACCGCAAGCTCCTCCTTGCAGGAAACTCTTGCGCTCGCCTTTTCCCCGCCGCAGACGTGAACCGTGCTTTCCAACTCTCCGCTTCTGCAAAGCGTGACCTTTTCATAAAGGTCAAGTCCGGCGGAAAGCAGCCTGCGATGATCGCGCCAGTCGTCGCCGTCGCAAAGGGTCACGCAGATGACGGTCACCCCGTCCCTTTCCGCGGCTGAAACAAGCGTCCTGCCGCACTTTTTCGTAAACCCCGTTTTGACGCCGATTATGTCTCCGTATTCAAAGAGAAGTCTGTTATGATTTCTGAAAACGCGGGAAACATTTCCGTCCGAGAGCTTTATCGCTTTCGTTTTCGTCGAAACGATTTCCCTGAATTTTTCGTTTTTCAGAGCCTCGCGCGCTATCATAGAGAGGTCATAAGCCGAGGTATAATGGCTCTCCCCGTCAAGACCGTGAGGGTTTTCAAAATGCGTATCCGAAAGACCGAGCTCCGCCGCCCTTGCGTTCATCATTTCGGCAAAGCCTTCTATACTGCCGCCGATGTGATACGCTATCGCCGCCGCAGCGTCGTTTGCCGAACCGAGCATCATTGCATAAAGCAGGTCCGAAAGCAAAACGCTCTCACCCGCACAAAGATATGCGCTCGAACCCTCCGTTCCGACAGCGCGCGCATCGACTTTTACGAGCTCCTCCGGGTCGCCGTTTTCAAGGGCGATGAGCGCCGTCATAATCTTCGTCGTGCTCGCGGGGCCTTTTCTTTCGTGCGCATTCTTTTCGAATACAATCTCACCGGATTCCGCCTCGATGACGACAGACGCCCGCGCCGAATCGCCCGGAGACGGCACCGCACAGACCGTCGCCGAAAACAGCGTCGCAAGGCACAGAGCCGCCGCCAAAATTTTAATTTTCATACAAAACCGCCTTCATTTTTTTATAAATGATGTGCGGTTTTCCGCTTTTTTATTCGGCGTTCTCTGCGTCTGTTTCCTCTTCCTCTGAGGCGTCTTCTTTTTCGGCTTTTTCTGCCTTTTCGGCTTTCTTTTTATCGATCATTTCCTTGATCTTGCCGATAATTCCCTTTGCCTTTTCGGCGATGTCGCCGAGCGAAACGCCGTCTGCGCCCGTCGGATTTTCAACGCTGATGAATTTTACGTCGCCTTCGGCATTTACAACGACAAACCCTATCGGAGTTGCCGAAACGCCCGTGCCTCCTCCGCCGCCGAAGTTTTTCTTATCGTCCTTCTTCGAGCCGAAGTCGGTCCCGCCGCCGACAAAGCCGACGGAAACCTTCGAAACGGGGATGATCGTCGTTCCGGACGTCGTAATTATCGGCGTGCCCATAACGGTGTTTGAATCGACAACGTCCTTTACGCTGTCCAGAGTTGATGAGAAAAGACCGCTGATTTTGTTTTCTTCCATAAGTTTTTATTCCTTTCCCGGAGTCTCCTCCGATTGGGTTTTATCTTCGCTTTTTGTCTTCGGCATACCGAAATTGCGGACGTATGCCATAAAGGTCGGCAATACCATCGCAAGCGCGCCGAAAACGTTTATGCTGACGTCTATCTTTACGTCCGCCACGGTTTTTTCGCTCGTAAAATCGCCCCATACGAGCGAATTTTTCTTTGAAAAAGCAAAATTTATGTTTTCGCCGAGGACGGCAAACAGATATGCCGTCGCCTGCTCCGCGGCTCCGTAAAGCAAGGCGGTTTTCGCCGCGTCGCCTGTCCCTATTATTATTTTATACCGCAAAACTCTGATTTTAACGTGCTTTGAAAACTGCCTGATAAAAACGGAAAGCACATCCGCAACCGAATGAATAAGTTCCGGAATATCCCGCTTTTCTTTTTTCTTTTTTTCGGGCTTGTCCTCTTTCTTTTCCTGCTTTTGCTTTTTCTCCTTTGCCTTCTTCTTCGGCTTTTTCTTCGCTGCGGGAAACAGTTTTATCTTAACGAAAAGTACCCGTAAAAAGACTTTCGCATCGTCTTTTACGCAAGCCGTTATATGAACAGGAAGAAAAAGTATCAGAGCAATGACAAAAAGGATTGCGCCGATGATTATCAGCGCCGTCATAGGCTCTCGCCCGTCGATGTTTTTATCGGCGGCAGCTCCTCTATCGACGAAAGCCCGAAGATGCGGAGAAATTTTTCCGTAGTACCGTAAAGTCGTGGTCTGCCGGGCACTTCAAGCCGCCCGACCTCCTCAATGAGCTCCCTTTCGGAAAGCACGCCGACGGAATACGAACTGTCCGCCCCGCGCACCTGTTCGATATACGAGCGTGTCACGGGCTGGTTATATGCGATTATCGCAAGCGTTTCAAGCGAGGCGCGCGAAAGGTTTCCTCCGTCGCGTATGCCGAGCGCAGCCTTGACATAATCCGCAAATGCCTCTTTTGTTACAAGCTGACAAGCCTTTCCGAGCACAAGGAGCTGGATCCCGCGGGGAAAATCGCCCTCGTATTCGTCCTTATATTCAAGCACAACGTTCTTTGCCGTCTCCTCGTCCACGCCCATAACCTCTGCCAGCTTTGCAAAGGTAACCGGGTGTCCTGCGGCAAAGAGCACCGCCTCAATTATGCGCTTCATTTCGCTCGTTGTCAGTATTTTTTCGTCATTCATCGGTTTCACTTCCGCTCTTTTCGTCACGGGCGTGAGCATAACTCAAGCCCAGAATTATATTTGTTCCGTCGACATCGCCTTCGGCTCTTTTCATTGTCACCCTGCCCGTCCGAAGGAGTTCAAGCAGAGCATAAAATATTGTTATTATTTCCGAGCGCCCCTCGGCACCTTCGAATATTTCTTCAAAATGCACGGATCCCCTTCTGTACATCTTTCGCATAATAAACATTACCCTTCCGCTGACGGAAACAACCTTTCTTCTCACCATCGGCGCGATCGCCTCCATCGGGGCGAGCCTTTCCGCTTCTCTTCTCTCTGCGTCTCGGAGGAAGATCTTTGCAAGCGCGGCGGAAAGCAATGCGGAATCCATACGGACGTTATCGTCGAACGACGGTTTTATCTCGTCCGTGTCCTTTTCAAATCTGCCGGCAAATTCGCTCTCCCGCTCCGAAAGCAGCTTCGCCGCTTCCTTTGCCGTCTTATATTCCATCAGCTTGCGGACAAGCTCCTGCCTCGGATCCTCTTCTTCGGGCTTTGGAAGCAGCATTTTGCTTTTTATATACATAAGCTCCGCAGCCATAGTGATGAATTCGCCCGCTATCTCCATATCGAGCTTCTGCATTTCGTCAACATATGCCATATACTGCTCAAAAAGCTCCGATATGCGTATATCGAAAATGCTCATTTTATTTTTTGAAATCAGAGAAAGGAGAAGGTCAAGCGGGCCTTCGTATTCCTCCGTTTTGAACACAAGCTCCAACTGCTTTTTTCTCCTGTCTTTTGATTATCCGAAAATCGGTATACGGGTTATGAGCCAGTTCATTCCGTAAAGGATTTTGTCCGCAACCCAGCCGATAGTACCGTCAAACACGCCGAGATAAAGAAGAACAAGCAGCGCGACCTGGATATATCTTTCATATTTCATTATGCCGAAATACGCTTTCGTCGGCAGGAAGATGAAAAGTATTCTCGAGCCGTCAAGAGGAGGAACGGGGATGAGGTTGAACACGGCGAGATAGATATTCATAACAGACATCAGATAGAAGAAGAGATATGCAACGCTGACAATTGTCGTACCAAATCCCTCTCCGCTCACCGGTATTATCCCGACAAGGTTCATAAATATCAGATTCAGAAATGCCAGAATTATGTTTGAAAGCGGGCCTGCAGCGGCTGTTATCGCCATACCGCTCCTCGGATGCTTATAGTATCTGGGGTTCACGGGGCACGGCTTTGCCCAGCCGAAGCCGAAAAGAAGCATACAGAGCGTGCCGATCGGATCAAGGTGTTTTAAGGGATTGAGCGTCAGTCTGCCGTAGTTTCTCGCCGTATTGTCGCCGAGAAGGTATGAAGCGTAGCCATGCGAAAATTCGTGCACGGTCAGCGATATAAGCACAATCGGGATCGTTATCAGCAACTGTATCAGAACGCTTTTGAAGTTGTCCTGTCCGCTGATGAGTCCCTGTATCAGGTTAATAAGCATAAGCTCGGGCTCCTTTGTTTATTTCAGATGCTCCGATATAACGGAGATGACATCGTCCTTTCCTTCGCCCGTAAGCGATGAAAAGGCAATCACTTTTATTTTCTCCGCCGCCATCGGAGGGTTCAGAAGAGGATGGTCGCAGAGGGCTTCGAAATTGCGCTTTCTGTCTGTCTTGTTGAGCTTATCGGCCTTCGTCGCGACGATCACATAAGGTATTCCGGATTTATCGAGCCAGTCAAACATCATACAGTCGTCGCCCGTCGGTCCGACCTTGAGGTCGACAAGCTGAAGCACAAGTGACGGGGCGCAATCGCCCGTAAGATAGCCGTTTGTCAGCGATGACCAGACCCTTTTCTCCGATTCGGAACGCTTTGCATATCCGTAGCCCGGCAGGTCAACGAGATAAAATTTGCTGTCTATATCATAGAAATTGACGGTTATCGTCTTTCCCGGTTCGGAGCTCGTTCTCGCCAGCTTTTTTCTTCCGAGAACCGTATTTATCAGCGAGCTTTTGCCGACGTTCGACCGTCCGGACATTGCAATCTGCGGTCTGCCGTCGCGCGGAAACTGATTTGCTCTGCCGGCGGAGAGTGCAAACTCCGCTTTTGCAAGGTTGAATTTCATCGTTTTCTCCTGTCTTTTATTTTGCCTCGATGCGTGTCCTGCGGTTGCGTTTTTCGGCAACGGGAACATATGCTCCGTCGCTTTTTTCATCGCCCTTCGCAGCCTGCTCCGCCGCCTTCGGTTCTGCGCAGAGCGCAAGTCTGACAGCCTCATCGGCGCTTGATATGTATATGATTTCAACGTTTTCCTTCACCTCGGGAAGGATCTCGTTTTCGTCCTTGCGGTTTTCCTCGGGCAATATTATCGTCTTTACGCCCGCAAGATATGCCGCCATTGTTTTTTCGCGCAGACCGCCTATCGCAAGCACTCTGCCGCGCAGGGTGATCTCGCCGGTCATCGCAACGTCGCGACGGACGGCTATCCCCGTAAGCTCGCTGACTATCGCAACGGCAATCGCAACTCCCGCAGAGGGTCCGTCCTTCGGAATGGCGCCTTCGGGGAAATGAATGTGTATATCCTTTTTCTTGTAAAACTCCGGATCGATACCGAGCGACGAGGCACGCGAGCGCACAAAGCTCATCGCCGCCTGCGCAGACTCTCTCATAACGTTTCCGAGACTGCCCGTCAGCTCGATCTTTCCCGCTCCGTCAAGAGCGAGCGCTTCAATGCGCATTATCTCGCCGCCAAGCTCCGTATATGCCATTCCGCAGACCGTGCCGACTTCGTTTTCGGGAAGGATTCTGTCCTTTGACATTCTCTCCGTGCCAACGTAGTCCGAAAGATTTTTAATTGACACGCGGACGCTCTTTTTCCCGTCGCAGACGATCTCCTTTGCTGCCCTGCGACAGCATTTTGCAATCATTCTTTCAAGCTGACGCACACCCGCCTCTGAGGTGTATTCGTCGATTATCGCATAAAGCGCGCCATCATCTATCTTCAGCGTTCTGCCGCTCAAGCCGTGACGCTTTTCCTGCTTCGGGATGAGATGATGACGGGCGATCGAAAACTTCTCCGCCCTTGTATATATCTTCATTTCGACAATCTCCATCCTGTCGATAAGCGGCTGGGGGATAGTCGAAAGAGTGTTTGCCGTTGTGATAAAGAGACAATCCGAAAGGTCGATCGGCGTTTCGATGAAATGGTCGCGGAAGGTCTTGTTCTGCTCCGTATCAAGCACTTCGAGAAGCGCCGATGCGGGGTCGCCGTGCGAATCACGGGTGAGCTTATCGACCTCGTCCATAAGAATCAAGGGGTTCATCGATCCCGCCTGCGTCAGCGCATTGATTATTCTTCCCGGCATTGAGCCGATATAGGTTTTTCTGTGTCCTCTGATGTCCGCTTCATCACGAACGCCGCCGAGCGAAATACGGACGAACTTTCTGTTCATCGCTCTTGCGATTGAAGAGGCGACGGACGTCTTTCCCGTTCCGGGAGGACCGACGAGGCAAAGCACCTGATTTTTCAGCTCCGGATTCAGCTTCAGCGCCGCAAGATATTCGATTATCCTTGCCTTGACCTCCTCCAGACCGTCGTGATCCTCGTCAAGTATTTTTCTCGCCTGATCTATATCGATACGGTCCTTGGTCTCCTTGCCGAACGGAATTTCAAGGCAGGTCTCTATATAGTTTCTGACGACGCCTCCCTCTGCCGAGCCGAACGGCATTTTGGAAAGCTTCTTCAGCTCCTTTACGAGCTTCTCACGCATCTCCTCCGGCAGTTTTGCCTTTTTTATCTTTTCGTAGTATTCGGCAAGGTCGTCATCATCGAACTCCTCGTCCTCGCCGAGCTCGCTTTTTATCGCCTTGATCTGCTCGCGGAGATAATAGTCACGCTGGTTTTTGTCTATTCTTTCGTGTACCTTGCGATTGATCTTCTTCTCCGTCAGCATTATCAGTCTCTCCTGCTGGAGCTCCGTCAGAAGCGACAGTGCCCTCTGGGAGGGGTCAAATATTTCAAGCAGCGACTGACGCTTTTCGATATCGGCTATGACATTTGCCGCAATGAAGTCGCAAAGGAGCGAGACGTCGTTTGTCCGGTTGACCTGTGCATAAACGTCATCCGAAAACATCGGCAAAAGCGAGGATATTTCGGCAACGGTTCTTCTTATCTCGCGCAATACCGCCGAGGTCTCCTCGGAGGTTGCTGTATATTCCGCAGTTTTTTCAAGTCCCTCCGCGATCGCATATCTGCCGACGCGGTAAAAATCGGTTATCTCCGCGCGCGCAATCGGCTCCATAAGCGTGCGATAGACACCTTCCTCTGTCTTTACGAGCTGTTTTATTTTCGCCGTCACGCCGACGGTATAAACATCGTCCTTCGAGGGCTCTTCGATAAACGAATCTCTCTGGCACACAAGCATAACAAGCCCGTCTGCTCCGAGGGCAACATCACAAGCTCTCTTTGATGCCGATCTGCCGATTTCAAGGTTGACCGATATCTTCGGAAAAGCCACAACACCCCTCATCGCTATGCAGGGCAAAACAACTTTTTTTATAACTTCGCTTTCTGTATTCATTCTGATGTCCTTTTTCTGTATTTTATTCTCCGCAACCGCGGCGCATATTATCCTATTATAGTTTTGAGTTATATTATATCATACACTTTCTGCGATTTCCACACATTTATCAAAAATTAACGTTTTTGAAACAAAAAAGTGCCGCGGAGCCCTCCGCAGCACTTTTTATCTCGTTTTTTATTGCACCCCCGGTATCTCCGGTGTATCCTTCGGCAATGCGGTCTCACAGAGCTTTTCGTTGCAGGTCTGATACAGGAACTGTATCTTCAGAGCGTCCTTTGTATAAAGCCCTTCGAGCTCGCTTGTCGTTATGTTATAGCCTCCGTAATAAAGGAGATAGAGCTGAAGATTTTTCAGGTCCTCTTTGTAGTCGCTGTTTGTATATTTTATGCCTAGCGACTTTTTGACGGCGTGCGTTACGAGTGCTTCCTTTGCCGTATTTTCCGCATTGGTCTTAACGTATTCGTCTGCCGCCGCAGAGCTGCCGTATACCATCTTTTTGGCTTCGTCCTCGGAGACGCCGTATTTCTTCATAGCATCCGAGACCGCTGCCGCAACATCATCCTCATAGAGCTTTTCGTACTGCGTCATAAGCGACTTCGGATATTCCTTCACAACAGACTTTTCAACTACCGCGTCCATCATTTTGCTCTTCATATAGCTTATGACGCGAAGCGCGTTTTTGAGCTCATAGTAATCCGCAAATTCCGTATTTTTTCTGACAGTCTCGTCCGTGTTGTACACATCCCTGACCTTTATCGAAAATTCCGTTTTCTTCCCTGCGACCGAGCTGTCGTCGTAATCTGCCGGGAACGTTACTTCGATCTTGAATTCGTCGCCCGCTCCGTGGTCGAGGAGTCCTTCCTCAAAGCTGTCAAAGAGGTATCCCGCGCCGAGACGGACCTTATAATCCTCGCCCGTGCCGCCGTTGAATTCCTTTCCGTCTATCGTACCCTTGAAATCAAAAACCATCCAGTCACCGCGCTCGGCTTTGCTCTTTTCCAGTCCGCACTTGCCGAAAAACGCCGTAAGCTCCGAATATATGTCCGTCTCCGTCATTCCGGGGAGCACATCGAGCACGGTAACCGTAAACCTGAGTTTCTTTCCTGCAACCTCGCCGTCCTCATATGACGAGGGAATTTCCATAACAAACGAAAACGCCTTGTCAAGGGTAACCTCGCGCTCGCTTTCGTAGCTCTCGGAAACGTCCTTTACGTTATAATGCAAGCCTGCGTCAAACTTTTCGTTTGCGGCGATTTTACCGATGCAGTAGCCCTCGAGGCATTTTTCATCCCCGTCAACGCACCATTTTTCGTAGCGCTTGTAGGAAACAGTCGTCGTTGCGCCGTCATCGGAGACAACCTCTGAAATAATCTCCGCCGTGACGGAAATATCAACGGAAAATCCGTCGTCGATGACGAATGACGAATCGTCCTTTTTTATATCCTCCGCCAGCGCCTTGCGATATTCCTCGTATCTCTTTTCAAATTCCGCGAAGGTAAAGGAACCGTAATCCGCAAGGTCTACGTATTTTGAAAGGTCCTCTTTGTCATAATTGAAACCGCAACCGCAAAGCAGGGCGGCAGTTATTGCCATAAGCAAAATAAAGCAGATCGTTCTTTTCATTTTTATCTCTTTCGATTTGTTTTTTTAATGATAGCATAAGTCGGCGCCGTTCGCAACCGACTTCAAAGAAAGTTTTCAGTTTGTTCAAACCGGTTTTTCATCCGGACGGTATTTTTCAAATCTCTCACGCAGAAAATCAAGGGAGCGATTGACAGTTGCGATATCGACGCTTCCGTCCTCCGCAATAACGGGCGATTCGAGCGTGACGCTTCCTTCGTAATGCGGCATATTTGATATGATATGGTCAAAATCGACCTTGCCCTCGCCGGGCTGGAGGATCGGGCGGATAAGCCCCCATTCGTTCTTTGCGCCGTTGAAGGAGCTTGCGTGCATATGCTTTACGTTCTTCCATACGGGGCTTGCGAAAATATCCATATACTGCTCGTGAAACTTGCCGAAGCGCGTATCGAAAATAAAGCCCATATCGGGAATCCTCGAATATATCTTCTCCCAGACGGATAGCGGGTCGTTGTAGACGCAGGGGATGTTTTCAATCAGAAGCTCCGTTCCCGCCGCCTCGCATATTTCCTTCATCTGCGGCAAAAGCTCAATCGCCCCGTCAACAGCGCCGTCCGATTTCTGCCCTCCCCATAAATGGAAAACAGCCTTCCCCGCTCCGATCATCTTTGCCATTCTTGCGTTTTCGGAGAAGAGCGCAAGCGCTTTTTCGTTTGTCTTCGGGTCGCCCTCCGCAAGCATAACGCCTATATCCTTATCAAAATGCATAACGGGCGTATAAACGCCGGCGTCGGCAAGCGCTTTTGCAATCTCGTCAAGCTTGTCATACCAGACGCGCAGCATCATAAACTCAATGCCGTCCGACTTTATGTCCTTTGCGTTTTCGATGATGACGTTATAATCAAAATTGTTTTCTCTGCCGACGAGAGTCCCCGTCGACGCATAAAATTTGTTCTTCAGCTTACTCATAATAGCGCACATTTGCGATAACCTTTCCGAGAATGTATACCTCTTTGGCAATTATCGGCTTCATCGTTTTGTTTTCCGGTTGAAGCCTGAAAACACCGTTTTCTTTATAAAACGTCTTGACGGTCGCCTCCTCGCCTATGAGCACGACGGCTATATCTCCGCTTTCAACATAGCTTGTGCGGTTGACGATAACGTAGTCTCCGTCAAAAATTCCCGCCTCTATCATACTCTCGCCCTTTACGGCAAGCGCAAAAAGCTCACCGACGGAGCCCGCCTTTGCCGGAGGACAGAAATCGATGAACCCGTCCAGATTCTGCTCTGCGAGGATCGGAAGCCCCGCCGCGACCTGTCCGAGAACGGGAACCCGGGTAACCGTTTGCAACGTTTTCTCTCCCTCTCCTCCGAGCCGTAGCGTCCTGCTCTTGCCCTGCTCCTTGAGAATATATCCCTTTCTTTCAAGGCGCTCGAGGTACGAATGAACCGTTGCCGTACTCTTTATGCCGAGAGCGGATTTTATATCCCTGACAGACGGCGAATATCCGTTTTTCTCCATAGTCTCGCATATGAAATCATAAACTCTTCGTTCTCTTTCGGTCAGCTTTTCCATTTTTCCTCTCCCCGTCAAATACGTTTTATCCGATGTGTCCTTATATTATATCATACTTTTCGGAAAAATGCAAACTTTTGTTCTGATTTTTTGAAATTTTTGAATTTTTCAAAAAAATTGAGTCCGCACAGATTTTTTCGCGCTTTAAGCCGTTTACATAAAAGGACAGCCCCTCAGACAAGCAGAAGGGGCTGTTTTCTTTTATTTTGCTTTCTTTATCGGGTGCAGCTCGATATATCCGCGCGAGCCGATCGGCTCAAGCTGGATTGCGGGATTTTCCCTGTCCCATTCAAAACCGATATTCTCAGGATTGAATTTTTTTATCGCCGCTTTGACCTGTGCGATCGCCCCGGAATAATCCTCTTCCTCAAACGGCTCGCCTGTGAACATCAGGTATTCCGCCGCGGGCAGGTCGATAATATCGAACCCTTCGGGAATGTCGCCGCTGTAATCGACGGGCACCTCGACTCCCTGAACATATTCGGATGTTCCCGGCTTTATCAGCTTTTCGGGAAGATAAAGGCAAACCGGCTCTCCGCAGAGGGAATCCATACTGAGCAGTAGCCCCCATATGTCGCAGCCGACCTCGCCGCAGTATTCAAAATACTCCTTCGCCTTTACACCTCTTTTGACCAAAGCCTTTCTTTCCGGTTTTTCAATCCTTGAAACAAACACGCTTTTAACGTTTTCCATATTGCAGTTCTCCTTTCTCAGACTTCTGAATTTAACGCCGTAAGGAACGAAAAGCGTTATCGGTATCGGATTTTCGGCATATTCGCGGGGTGTGCAACCGAATTCGTGAAAAAACGCTCTTGTAAATCCATCGACGCTTCCATAGCCGCTTTCAAGCGCAACGTCGATTATTCTGCAAGTTCCTGCTTTCAATTTCGTCGCCGCTCCCGAAAGCCGCAGTCGACGAACATAGTCTGCCGGAGTCAGCCCGGTAAGCGCTTTGAAAAGCCTGTATGAATACCACGGAGAATAATATGAGACAGAAGAAAGTCCCTTCGGCGTTATTTTCTCCTCTGCGTTGGCTTTGATATAGTCCTGCATACGCTGAACCGCGAGTATAGCTTCCGTCACCGTCATCGCCTCCTTACGAAAAGCATTTTACACCTTTGAGAAAGATATCTCTCGACTTATTTTGCTATCATCAAAAAATGCCCCCGAACCGAGGGCATCCCAAATTATCTTTTTCTCGCTTTTTTGAGCACGTTCATCAGCACGTAAACGCCGACAAACAGCAGCATTGCGCCGGCAAGCACGGCATACATCGCCGTCTCGGATACCTTCGTCCCGAAGAAATAGATATTGCAGTCGATTGAGTCCTTTATGCTGTCGACGACCTCCGCCGGAAAACCGATATTCGCCATTTCGGCATATACGCCGCGCAGGGCGTGATTGCGGAGCAGGCTCGTTCCGTATGTTCCGGGCAAAAACGAAATGACCTTCTGAAGTCCGCTCGAGAAGCTCGATATCGGCATATAGGCTCCGCATATAAAACCGTAACCCGCGCTGACAATCGTCCCGACAGCAGACGCCTGACCGCTTGTCGAAAGCGGGAAGTTGACGCAGGACGAAAGCGCCGTTCCGAAGAGCGTCAGGAGAAAGACGTCAAGCGCCATCAGCAGTACGTCCGAAAGCGACATATACCAGCCCATTTTGAGAAGATAAAGCAGTCCCGCGCCGAGAGCCGCAAAGCCGATGATGAGAGTTGCAAAGGCGGAGGCGAGGAAATAGCTTATCGCAATTGTCGATTTTTTAACGGGAGAAACCGTTATATCCGCTCTTGCGCCACTCGTCTTGTCCTGTATCATAAGCAGGTTTGAGCAGAATGCGACAGTCACACAGCAGACGGCGAGGAGCGAAGATATGAGCTGCCCGCCGACGGTCCCGTCGATGATCGCGTGATCGATGTTCATCCCCTTGACGGCAGTTTCAAAGCTTTCTCTATATACGTTTGCAAGAAACGTTGCATAAAGCACAAGGAGCACGATCGGCGTTATAAGCGACGAAATAAACATTCCCTTGTCCTTGAAAAACAGCTTGACGTTTCGCCTCGTCAGGCTCCAGAGTCCCGTCATTTTTCTGCACCTCCCGTCAGCTTTTTGCCCGTAACCGCAAGGAAAACATCGTCCATTTTGCCCTTGGTTATCTCGTAATCCGTAAATATTTCGGGGTGTTTTGTTATGAGGGCGGTCGCCTCAGCCGTGTTTTTGACGGCAATTCTCGCCGCGTCCCTTATCGCCTCGTAAGGAAGTCCGAGCTCCGAAAGCGCAGCCTCTGTCGGATTATAGAGCGTTATAAAGTCGCCGGTATACTTGTTTTTCAGTTCAAGCGGAGTACCCTCTGCCGATATTTTTCCGCTGTCCAGAATGATGACGTAATCCGCATCGGCTGCTTCCTCCATATAATGAGTCGTCAGAAAAACCGTCATATTATCCGTTTTGCGAAGATTCTGAACAACATTCCAGAGCAGCTTTCTCGTCTGCGGGTCAAGACCCGTCGTCGGCTCATCGAGAATGAGTATCTTCGGTCTGTGAAGAAGGGCTCTGGCAATGTCTATTCTTCTTCTCTGCCCGCCGGACAGCTTTCCGACAGTCCTTCCGAGCAGCTTTTCAAAATCGAGCAGTTCGGCAAGCTCGGAGAGCCTTTTTGTAAATTCTTTTCCGCTTATGCCGTAAAGCGCGGCGCGACTGCGGAGATTGTCCCTGACGGAAAGCGCCATATCAAGCGCAGAATTCTGGAACACAACTCCGATATTCTTTTTTATTTCCTTCATATTTCCGTCAATGCTCTCGCCGCAGACGAAAACCTCTCCCTCGTCCTTTGCGAGCTGACCGCAGATTATTGAGATCGTCGTCGATTTGCCCGCTCCGTTCACGCCAAGAAACGCAAAAAGCTCGCCGGTTTTGACCCGCAGAGAAAGATCGGAAACCGCTTTTACGTCGCCAAACGACTTGCAGAGATGATTTATTTCAATTATGTTCTCCATACGTTTCCTTTCCCGAAAAATATCTCCCCGACCTCCGCCGAGGATTTATATCATATGTTCTGCATCAAATTATAGCGTGATTTCGCATCCGTGTCAATAGTTTTATAAAAAATGCCGCGCAACGGCCACTTGACACTCCGCCGCAGGGGTGATACAATTTTAGAAAACGAAAAAGGAGCCTTGAAAAATGGCTGAATACTATATAGATTCACTTGCCGGCCTTGAAAGCAACGACGGCAGATCTCCCTCCTCCCCTCTTCCCTCGCACACAGGTCTCTCCCTTTCCGCCGGAGATACAGTATATTTCCGCCGCGGCAGCGAATACAGATGCGGCATTTTCTCTCCGGACGGCGAGCCGGGAAAGCCCATAACCTTCAAAACCTACGGAGAAGGTCCCGCCCCGCAGTTTTTCGGCTCGAAGAATTGCTCCGCCGAATGGTTCTGGGAGGAGACGGAAAAGAATGTGTACCGCCTGCGGGTACAGTTGCCGAGCGAGCCGGGCAACGTCGTTTTCGGGCTCGGGCGCGGCTTCGGAACGCTCGTCTGGGAAAAGAAAGATCTCAAAGCAAGCGGCGACTGGTGGTTTTCGGACTACGGTTGCCAGGATAACGTACCGCAGAGCTCGGAATTTCTGATTTATTCTGAGAAAAATCCGGCGGTAGCCTTCGGCGACATCGAAATCGCGCTTTTCGGACGTCGCTGTCTTACCGGCGGAAAAAATCACGTCCGCTTTGAAGGTCTGCATTTCCTCTGTTCCGGACTTCACGGCTATGCGCAGACAAAGCCGACGGACATTGAAATTTCGGATTGCCGCTTCGATTTCATCGGCGGCTGCGTATGGAACAAAGAGCGCAGAATACGTTACGGCAACGCCATAGAATTCTGGAACGGCGCGAAGGACTGTAAGATTGAAAATTGCGAATTTCTCGAAATATACGACTCGTGCTTTACAACGCAAGGCGGCTCTGACTGCGGCGACTTCGAAAACATAAAGTTCGCCAGCAACACTATGTATAACTACGGTCTTGCGGCGTACGAGATAAGAGATAAAATCGGCAAAAATGTCTCCTTTGAGTTCAACGTCTGCGAAGGTGCCGGAGAGGGCTTCTCCTCAGGGTATGAGGGGGGCGTCCGCCCGTCCGAAATTTTTCCGGAGCCTGTCGGAAGTCATATTTTTGCCTGGAGAATAACAGAGCCGACGGACGGCGGAAAAATGCGCATAATGAGCAATATTTTCCGCGGCGTGCCGAAGGGCAAGGTGTTCGATAAAAGAATCGCTCCTTCTGCTCTTTCGCAGATACAGACAGACTTTTAATACAATGGTATAAAATCGGAATTCCGGCTTCATTGCTTGGTAATCCCGATTTTTTATTTGCATAATATTTTTTTGCGGAAAGTTGCGAAAGGTGTTGAAAATGCGCTGCGCACGTGGTATACTTAATATGTAAAATTTTGCTTTATGAAAGGAAATTCAATATATGAACAAACTCATCGGAAATGCTGTAATAGGCCAGTCCGGCGGACCGACAGCCGCCATAAACGCAACTCTTTCCGGCGTTGTCCGCGGCTGCAAGGAAGCGGATTGCATCGGCAAAATCTATGGCGCGATAAACGGTATCGAAGGCGTGCTCGCAGAGCGCTTCTGCGACCTCGGCGAAAAGCTTCCGGACGAGGCATCGCTCAAGCTCCTCGAGCAGACTCCCGCCGCCGCTCTCGGCTCCTGCAGAAAGAAGCTCCCGAAGCCCGAGGACGATCCCGCAACCTTTGAAAAACTCATTGAAATCTTCAAAAAATACAACATCCGCTACTTCTTCTATATCGGCGGAAACGACTCGATGGATACCGTCGCAAAGCTCTCCCGCTATTGCGCCTCCGTCGGCTTTGATATGCGTGTGATGGGCGTTCCGAAAACAATCGACAACGACCTCGCCGGCACGGATCACACCCCCGGTTTCGGCTCCGCCGCAAAATATATTGCGGCTGTAACGCAGGAGATCCTCCTCGATACGGCTGTTTACACGGTCAAAGCGGTTACGATAATCGAAATAATGGGGCGTGACGCAGGCTGGCTCACGGCAGCGGCGGCTCTTCCCTCTCTTTCCGGCATAGCTCCCGACCTCGTTTACCTCCCCGAAGTCCCCTTCGATTACGACAAATTCTATGAGGACATTGCGGCGGCGTTTGAAAAGCATCCGAACGTTGTCGTTGCGGTTTCGGAAGGCGCGCGTACGGCAGACGGAACATACGTCGGCGAAGGCACACAGAGCGGCGCTGTCGACGTTTTCGGTCACAAATATCTCTCCGGCACGGGAAAAGCGCTTGAGCTTGCCGTCAAGGAAAAGTTCGGCTGCAAGGTTCGTTCAATCGAGCTTAATCTCCCCCAAAGATGCGCCGCGCACATCCGCTCAAAGACAGACATCGATGAATCCGTTATGGTCGGCAAGGCAGCGGCAAATTATGCCGTCAGCGGCGAGACGGGCAAAATGACCTGCTTTGTACGCACGTCGTCCGAGCCTTACAAATGCGAAGCCGGGCTTTGCGATATCGCCTCCGTCGCAAACGCTGTCAGAAGCGTGCCGAGAGAATTCATCACAGAGCGCGGAAACAACGTTACGGCGGACTGCGTAAATTATATCGCCCCGCTGATAATGGGCGAGGCGGACTGCACATATAAAAACGGCTTGCCCGATTTTATAACGCTCAAATAATGTTCCCATACGAAAAAAAGACAAGATTTTCGTATAGCTTTGCAACCGTCCCCGAGCTTTCGTACATTTGCAGGCGGGAGGGCTTTGATATTCCCCTGTCGCGCGATGTATCGCCCCTCTCCGGCAAAGTGCGGCTCCGCTCAAAGGGCGGAGGGACGGTCACGCTGCAAAATTCGCTCGCCGTTCTGCCGGTAAACTGCCTTGACGCAGCGGCGGACGGAGCTCCGTCCCGCCTTACGGAGAGGCGCTGGGTAAAATACGCCGGTTGCGGCGCAGGGCTTGTTTTCTGCGGTCCCGCAAGCGTATCGGAGTCCGCCCCCGCCGGCGGAGATCTTTTCATATCGGAACATAATATACAAAAGTATAAATCTCTGATAAACAAGATGAGATCAGTCTTTTCGGGATTATTGATTTTTCAGCTGTCCGCGGATTGTCCGCCGAAAAAAGCACCCGAAGGCGAGCTTCCGATGCTTTTTGCAAAAGCCGCCGGGGCTGCCTTCGAGGCGGGCTTTGACGGAATAGAAATATGCGTTTTTCCGGATTCGCAGGCAGAGCGCCGCTTGCTGATCTCAAAGATTTTTGATGCGGTTCTCGCCGTCTCTCCGGAGGATGCCGTAATCTCCCTGAAATATTTTCATAATGAAATCTCGCCGAATCCTGACATCTCCATTCTCTATGATCTTGCGGAAAAGGGGCTATCGGCAATAAGCGTAACAGCAATCTCGCCGGATCTTGCCTGCCCTTCAAATATTCCGCAAGCCGCTCCCACGCGACACCCGATTGCAGATGCGGAGCAGCTTCTCGCGGCGGCAAAGCTGATAAAAGAAACTGTACCGAATATATGCGTCATCGCCTCCGGAATGAGTTATTTCAAAGAGCTTGCGCCGAATGTTGCCGCAGGAGCGATCGCCGAAAAGGTTTGCGACGTTGCGGGATTTGGCAGAATGGCTCTCGCATATGAAAGCTTTGCAAGCGATTTTTTGTCCGGCAATGCAGACAGAAAAAAAGTATGTATTGCCTGCGGAAAATGCACAAAGCTCTGTCTTTGCGGCGAGACCGTCGGATGTCCGATAAGGGATCAGGACGTATATCTTCCGATTCTGCGAAAGGTCATAAAACAAAAGCCGCAAGGCTGAATTCCCTTATCTTATCTGCATTTTCGGATTTATACACAAGTATAAAATTGCAATAAAAACAGCACGGCTTTCGCCGCGCCGTTTTTTTGTTATCGTGTTCAATTTACTTCAGTAACAACTCCCATAAAGAGCGGAAGGTTTGTTTTGCAATCGACTATATAATAAACAAACGGTCTGTCAAGCTTTACGTCAACGGTCTTTTTCGGAACAGGTTCCCCTTCGGCATATACAATAACAGCCGTCACAGCCGCCGCTCTCGTTCCCGCCTGTGTCATTTCGATATGCGTTTTGTGCAGTACCGCCCCTATATAGAGATTGCCGTAAGGCGAAGAGCCTATGCCGGAAAGGTCTGCTTCCGCGGGAGAGAACGCCTTTTTCAGCCCCATCGAGTAAAGCGCTTTATAGAGGTCTATATCATAGTCGTATTCGAATTTCGGCAGATATGCGATCGCGCGGCGTCCGGTGTCATTTTTCTTTCCCGAAAGAATCTGCCCGAGCTCCTCGCCCGAAAGAGAATTTACATAATCAAAAACGTCGCCGTCCGGCAGCATTGCAACAAAAGCATAGTCACCCTCATAATATTTGCGGAAGCCGACCGCATTTTTCGTCGCTATGAGCGTTTCCTCGCTTGTCATAAACGTTGCGTCGGTTTTGCTCTTGTCGTAAGCCGTAAAGGTTCCTTTCTTGCATTGGCCATTCTCGTACTGCCTGCTCCAGAGTGCGTCGAAAACGAGCGCGTTTATAAGGAGCATAACCGCATCTGAGTCGATCGCATCGATGATCTCATCGATCATTTTGTCCGTGTGTTTGCTGACCCATTTATTGATTTTATCAACGGTTTTCTGATCGAAAAAGTCCTCCTCGTATGCCTGCGCGTCGTAATAGCTCTTGTTTACCTGCAAAAAATCATCGTGAACAGCTATTCTGCCGTCTTTTCCGAACCAGATCGAATTCGCAAGCTCAACCTTCGCCTTGTCACCGCTGTAAAGTGAATGCGCTAGCGTATAGAGGTATGCGTTCGCATCATCGACAGAAAATCCGAACAGCTTTTCAAATTCTTCCTTCGTTTCCCCGTTTGCGCCGTTTGCCGTCATTCCGAGAGCTATTATCACGGAAAGCGGCGAGATGAGCGAGCTCTTTTTGTCTTCATCGAGCGTGCTCTGCATAAGCCTGACGGCAAAATCAAGCATACCGCTTCTGAACTTGTCGTCTGCGTCCTTGCCTTCAACATTGGTCGCAACAAAATCCTTCAGCAGGTCACCTGCGGCTTTTGCATTAGTCTGCTCGATTTTTGGCAGGTCGCCCCTCGTCACCTTCGGCTCAACCTTCGCCTTTGCGCAAGAGCAAAGCACAAGCGCGAGCATCGAAAGCGCAAGTATCATTGCAAAAATTCTTTTCATTGCGGGAAATCCTCCTTAAAATCTTATTATAATGTGTTTCGGTCAGCGAATGGCGGTAAAATAAACGGCTTTCAGCCTTTCGGAATACTTCTCGTCAGAGCCGACGACCTCAAACCGAACGGCCAGAGTTGCGTCGTCTGTTTTCCAGCTGTATGTGCCCGATGCGCCGGATACTTCCTCTCCTTCTCCACCGAGAGCATTGCGTATCTCCGCATAAGACATTCCCTTTTTGAGAGCAACGAGCTTCCCGCCGATTTTCACATCCGCAAAGTCGTCAAATATCCCGCCGGCGGTACCCGCTTGCCGATACGTTGTCGTGTCGGGGATATACTGAGTCAACGTCGGAACGGGCTCCGTGCCCGATAAAAGCGGAGTCGTTGTTGCAACGGTTGTCTGCACCCGCGTCGTTACGGCTGTGCTTGCTGCGGTAAAGCGGGGCCTTGTCGTAGTGTATTTCGGGGTTGTACCCTCAGCCTCCTCCTCGATAGGATTGTCATAAAAGGTTGCCTTGGTTGCCTCTCCGTAGTAACCGCCGCCCGGACTTCCGTCCTCGGCCTTGCCTGCGGCAGGCGTACTTCCGCCCTCATAATAAATTTCTTCGCTCTTGTCTTTAGAGCTTGTTTTGAGCGCAACGAGCGCAGGCGCTATTATGAGCGCAAAACACGCGGCAAAAACCACGAATTTTTTCAGCTTCAGCTTTCTCATTCTCTCCTCCGCCGCCTTATTTTCGGCTTTTTCATAAACCGTGCGACGGAATTCATTCATATCCTTCATATCGACTCTATCCCCCTTTCGGCAAGAACTTTTTTAAGTGCTTCCTTACCTCTGTAAAGCAGATTTGCCGTCTGCTTTTTGTTTTTCTTCATTATGATACATATCTCATCGCCCGAAAAACCGTAAAAATAGGTCAGGCGGAGTATCTGCGCATATTCTTTATTTATCGTTTCAAGCGCTTCGCGAACTACCTTTGCCCGCTCGTCTGAAATGAGCTTTTCTTCAAGGAGTTTCCCGTCCGATATGCTTTCTTCGTTTTCGTTTATATCCGAGTCCGCAATATGTTTTCTCTTGCGCAGCCTGTCTATCGCTTTGTTCCTTGCGACGGAAAAAAGATAAGTTTTCAGCGAACAGCCAAAAGAATATCTGTTTTTATGAACGATAAGCTCCGCAAAAACGTCCGCCGCGACATCCTCCGCATCGGCAAAGTTTTTCAGCGTACCGTAAACGAAAAATATCAGCCCGTCGTGATATATGTCAATTATTTTGTCAAAAGCCGTCTCCTCGCCGCCGAGCCACTTTTCATAAAGCTCTGCGCCAATGTCCTTTTCGGACATTCCGGCTCCGATATTTTCATTTTTCGGCATACTTTTTTCTCCTTTGCCCATTAGTCGCAGCAGGGCGATGATTTTCTCAACGGAATTTGAGAAAATTTCATTTTTTATATTATAGCACACGCAGGCGGCGATGAAAAGGTTTTTATCGCTGAACCGTTCATAAAACAATACCGCCGTAATTTTCGGAAGGCAATAAATAACGCCCGTGCGTTTGCGCGGGCGTTTGTCGTTATTATTTGTCATTTCTCCTGGGGATGAAAGGCGTAAAATTTCGCCGATGCGGAGGTGAGTTTCTTGTCCGCTTAATCTGCCACGGGAGCAACATCGGTACAAGTGTACCCTCCTTCTTCTATTACAACGTTTGGATAAAGGCTTCTTTTGGAGGACTGTGTCTGCGTCGTTTTGACCGCTGCATTTGCCGAAGAAACATAATCCGGCAGAACTCCGATGACTACATCGCCGGTTTTTGAGCTGACGTACCAAAAGCAAACCTCAACTCCCTGCTCCTTAAGTGCTGCGACGGTTTCATCGGCATATTTCTTTGCATCTGCCCGTGAAAATTCACAGTACTCATAAGCAACGACGCTTTCGTAAGCGGATAAAAGCAGCTTTATTTCGGAAAGCTCTTCTTCCGTCGGCGATGCAAGTCGTATATGCAAAACATTATCCTTGATGTAACATCCGCCGAAGTAATCCGGGTATACGAGCGCTCCGCCATTTGCAAAGTATCGCATCAGAACATCGTCGGCTTTTACCGCTTGGGCTTGTGCTTTGATCAATTCCTCAAACGACGGGTTATAGGGCAACGGCTCAACGGGTGAAGGTTCATTGACTGAAAGCTCACTGACCGAAGGTTCATTTACCGATGTCTTGGCGTAATCCGCATTTGCTATGAGCGAAATGCCAAACAACATCGCAACGGAAAGAACTATGGCCAATAAACGGTCTCTGTTTCTTCTGTGTTTCATAAAAATCTCCTTCTTTAAATGATTTCGGTTGCACCGATTGCGGTTGTATTCGCCGAAAGGCGAGATAAGGCAATAACCTTATCGTTTCAATTATATATTAAATTTGCGTATTTGTCAATATTTCCCGCTGATTTTGTTCCAACGCGGACATTTTCATTTCCCGAAGCAATAGCCGAAGTTTTTTTGCCCAACTTCTTTTGAGGCGTAAAAGCAAAAACAGAGATGAAAAGTATCTCTGTTTTCCCTTTTATAAAGTTTGCTCAAACCAATTATTGAAGTTTCTTTTGCCCGAACATCGATAAAGACGGGATTACGGGACGGGAGACCCGTCCCCTACATTGCAATACCCATTTATGCAGGCAATAAAATGTTTGAACGAAACAAATAATTGAAGTTTTTTTGCCTGCTTTCTTTTCGGACGTAAAAAAGCAAAAACAGAGATGAAAATTATCTCTGTTTGCTTTTTATAAAGTTTGTATAAACCAATAACCGAAGTTTCTT
>DLLG01000004.1:231326-243896 GCA_002479075.1 Clostridiales bacterium UBA7568 | reverse complement strand
TTTCTTTTGCCTACTTTTCTTTTCAAAGAAAAGTACGGTTTCTTTTCAAAGAAAAGTACGGTTTCTTTTCAAAGAAAAGTACGGTTATTTGTCGTAGCCGTTGGGGTTCTTTGTCTGCCAGCGCCAGGTATCCTCGCACATATCGTCAAGGCTCTTTTCTGCCTGCCAGCCAAGGACCTCCTTCGCCTTTGTAGCATCTGCGTAGCATTCCGCAATGTCGCCGGGACGTCTGTCCAGCATAACCTTCTTTATCTCTTTTCCGCAAGCCTTTTCGAAAGCTGAGATCATTTCGAGAACGCTGTAACCGACGCTTGTCCCGAGATTGAACACCTCAACGCCCTTATGCGCACCAACGTAATCCGCCGCTGCAACGTGACCCTTGGCAAGGTCAACAACGTGAATATAGTCACGCACACCGGTGCCGTCCTTTGTCGGATAGTCCGTTCCGAAAACAGTCATCTGCGAGAGCTTGCCAACAGCCGTCTGCGCAATTCTCGGCATAAGGTTGTTCGGGATACCGTTCGGATCTTCGCCGATGAGTCCGCTCTCGTGAGCGCCGACCGGGTTGAAATAGCGGAGGAGAACAACGGAAAGCTCAGGATCCGCCTTTGCCGCCGATTGCAAAATGACCTCGATCATATATTTTGTCCAGCCGTAAGGATTTGTACATCTGCCGACGGGAGCCGTCTCCTTTATCGGCACCTCGTCCGGATCTCCGTAAACCGTTGCGGAGGAGGAGAAAATGATGTTATGCGCATCATATTTCTTCATCGTTTCGAGGAGAGTAAGCGTTGAATCGAGGTTGTTTCTGTAATATCTGATGGGTTGAGCTACTGATTCGCCGACCGCTTTGAGCCCTGCGAAATGGATGACCGTATCGATATGCTCCTTTTCAAACACCTTGGAAAGCGCATCTCCGTCGCAAATGTCAACCTCATACATCGGGAAATTCTTCCCCGTTATCTGCTTTATCCTGCGCACAGCCTCCGGCTTGCTGTTTGAATAGTTGTCCGCAATGACGATATCATATCCGGCGGAAAGCAGCTCGACCGCTGTATGCGAGCCGATATATCCCGCGCCGCCTGCAAGTAAAATACTCATAATTCTCAACCTCCTGTATTTTTCTTTGCTTTTTTGAGACTACATTATATATCAATCTTTTTGATTTGTCAATAGTTTCCCCTCTGTTTGCAAGGCGGTAATGCGCTTTGAAAACGTCAGCTCTCCCTGCATATATTTCCCGTCCGCCGCAGAACCTCAACCGTCGCCGGAACGAGCAACAGCTGAACGATTATCCCCGGAACGGCGCGGGCAAAAGCTCCCGCAAGAAACATCTGAAAAGTAAATTCGGTTTTCGAAATGCCGGAAACGATATATCTCATCGCTCCCCAAGCCGCCCTGCCGCAGAGCATTGCCGAAACGAGCGATATATATGTATAAGGTAACTTTTTCGGCAGAGCGTCATATATGACAGCAGCCATAAAGCCGTACGTCGCAAGCTCCGCCGCCATAGAAACGGCGTCCGGAAACATCGGCGGCATACCAAGCGTCACGGAGCGCAAAAGCGGCGCAACAAGCCCGACCGCCAGTCCCCACCATCTTCCGCAGGCAAACCCGCAGATGAAAACAGGCAGGTGCATCGGGCAAAGCATCTTTCCTATGCCCTGAATCTGCCCCGTCAGAAACGGGAGCACATAGCACAGCGCAAGGCAGACCGCCGCCATAACCATTCTTTTTATTTTGACCTTCACTTTGATTTATACTCCTGTATAATACGCAAAATATCCACGTGGCAGCTGGATTTTCAGCTTTCCGAGAGAAGAATATCCGCAATTCTGCGGGAGGCTTTTCCGTCGCCGTACGGGTTTTCAGCCGCGGACATTTTTGCGTATTCGGTTTCGTCGCAAAGGAGATTTTTGCAGGCAAGATAAACTTTCTCTTCGTCAGTTCCCGCAATGCGCAGAGTACCCGCTTCGACCCCCTCCGGTCTCTCCGTAACGTCGCGCAGAACGAGCACCGGCTTTCCGAGCGAAGGCGCCTCCTCCTGAATCCCGCCGCTGTCCGTCATAATAAATCGGCTCTTCGCCATAAGGTTGTGAAAGGCTATGACGTCAAGCGGTTCCGTCAGCATTATTCTTTCGTGGCCGGAAAGCGTCTCTTCCGCCGCCGCCCTGACGGTCGGATTCGGATGCACGGGATAAACTATCATAACATCATCAAATTCGTCCGCAATTCTGCGCACGGCTCTGAATATCCCCCGAAGCGCCTCGCCGTGGCTTTCCCTGCGATGCGCCGTCAGAAGAATGATACGTTTGCCCGTCGCCGCTTCCGTTATCGGGGAGGAATATTCCTCTCTGACGGTCAGGCGCAGAGCGTCGATTGCCGTGTTCCCCGTCACAAAAATTCTGTTTTCGTCCGCACCCTCGCGAAGAAGATTTTCAGCGGAGAGCTTCGTCGGGGCAAAGAGATAGCTCGCGGTTATGTCGATTGCGCGACGGTTGAACTCCTCCGGGTACGGGGAATAAACGTCGTAAGTGCGCAGTCCGGCTTCAACGTGACCGACGGGAATTTTTTTATAAAAGCACGCAAGCGACGCGGCAAACGCCGTCGTCGTGTCTCCGTGCACCAGAACAACGTCCGGCTTTTCCCTTTCGAGCACCTCGGAAATTCCGTCCAGAACAGCCTTCGTTATATCCGCAAGGGACTGCCCCTCTTTCATAATATCAAGATCACAATCAGCCCTGACGCCGAAAATATCCAGCACAGACCTGAGCATTTCCCTGTGCTGACCGGTTATACAAACGTATAAATCAACGTTTTTTCTCTTTTTAATCTCAATTATCACAGGGCACATTTTGATAGCCTCCGGCCTTGTGCCGAGCACAGCCATTATCTTTTTCAAATCCGAGAGCCGCCTTTTTCGTTTTTTACTATTATATCACAAAGCATCTTCCGCCGTCAAAGTTTTTTCGGATATTTTTCAAAACGCTTGAAAAAGCCCGCCGCTTGCTGTAAAATGTATCTGTAAAGTTGTGCAAACGAAAGGATGCTTTTTCTATGATAAAATATGACAGATACGTCGGCGGCAAGCGCTATGCCGCAACCTTCAGCTATGATGACGGCGGCGCCGCAGACAGACGCCTCGTTGAGCTTTTCAATAAATACAATATGAAATGCACCTTCAACCTCATTTCCTCCTCATTGATAAGAACGGACGGCACAGGAATAAAGACCGCAGAGCTGAAAGACCTTTACGCGGGTCACGAAATCGCCTGCCATTCGTATTCCCATCCGCATCTTGAGAGAATGTCCGTGCAGGACCAGTATGACGAGCTCATCCGCGACAGGCAGATAATCGAAGGTGCTACTGGCAGAATAATCCGCGGGCTTGCGTATCCCTTTGGCACTTACAGTCCGGACACGACCTTTGCCGCAATGAAGACCGCTTCGCTTGTCTACGGCAGAACGGCAACATCGACGGGAACCTTCGAGCTCCCCTCCGACTTCAGAATATGGAACCCGACGACTCATCATAACGAATGTGAGCCGTTTGTAAAAAAGTTCAAATACAATGTCGAAAAGGCGATATGGCGCGCCGGCGGCGTACTCTACATCTGGGGGCACAGCTACGAGCTCGACAACAAGGATTATCCCGTTCAGTGGGAGCAGCTTGAGGGAATTCTCGCGTCACTTGCAGACGACGCGGACGGCATCTGGTTTGCAACGAACATCGAAATTTACGATTACGTTATAGCGCTGAAGTCTCTCCGTCGCTCGGTGGACGGAAAAACATTCTATAACCCGACGGACATCGACCTTTGGATATCCGTTGACGATCAGCCCCTCAAAATCCCGAAAATATCGACAGTTACTATATGATCGGAAGAAAAACGCTTAAAACCGACCGTTTCCCCGGAGGGAAGCACTTTGCCGTCACATTCAGCTATGACGACGGTGACAAAGCCGACAGACGCCTTGTTGAAATATTCAACAGGTACGGTATGAAGGCGACCTTCAACCTCATTCCTTCAAGATTTGACGGCGAGACGGTCGTCTCCTCGGGCGAGCTCGGCTCGCTCTATGCGGGACACGAAATCGCCTGCCACACATACTCCCACCCTCATCTCGAACGCCTGCCGCTCACGGGACAGGTCCGGGAAATTTCGCTCGGTCGCGCCGCGCTCGAGCAGCTTTCGGGCGGGATTGTCCGCGGAATGGCAACTCCGTACGGCGGGAAAAACAGCGATACCGTCGCTGCGATGAATGCCCTCGGCATAGCTTATTGCCGAAATGCAGGCTCGACGGGCACCCTATCCCTCCCCTCCGATTTTCTCGACTGGACGCCCTCCTGCCACCATACGTCCGCGCCCGCCGTCATCGAAAAATTCAAAACGCAATGGGCGGATCAGCCCGGGTGCTACGGCGGCGTGCTCTATATCTGGGGGCACAGCTTCGAGTTTGACAGAGCAGACAACTGGGAGCTTGCGGAGCAGATCTGCGCTTCCCTTTCCGGTCTTCCCGATGTCTGGTACGCAACGAATATCGAAATTTATGATTATGTTGCGGCGCAGCGTGCGCTCTTAATGTCAGCCGACGGAAGCATTGTTTATAACCCTTCCGCGGCGGACATTTGGGCAAGCTGCGGCGGCGAAACCGTCTGCATAAAAGGCGGAGAAACAATAAAATTGTAAACCGAAAAAGCCTTGTATCATCAAGGCTTTCGGAATTTTATACTTTTGTATTACTTTCGGAGGTGAAAGCGTTGAACGAAAAAGATCTGCTCGTTTCCCGCCTTGCGGACAAGCTCCGCCTTTGTCGGGAAAGGGACTGCATAGAGTCAACTTCTTTTCTTGATGCGACCTCCCTTTCGGAAGCAAAACGCTTCTGCGCCGCCGAAAAGGCGCGCGCAATCTTCTTTGGCGGATATGAAAATGCAGAGAGGGTCATCTGCGCTTTCGTCCCCGATTTTTATCCGGACGAAATGTTCCCTTCGTTCTTTTATGAGCAGTCGGACGAGGCTCCCGTAAAGGCTCTGCGTTGCACCTGGGCACAGGGCTCACCCGCTCTTTCGCACAGGGACATCCTCGGCTCCGTGCTCGCGCTCGGAATAGAGAGGGAGACTGTCGGCGATATTCTCGTTTCAGAAAGCTCGGCGGATATTTTCGTCCTTTCGCATATGGCGAAGTTCATCCTCTCCGATTATAAAAAAGCGGGGCGGGTTCCGCTTTCGATTAAAGAAATTCCGCTTTCGGAGGTAAAAATTCCGGAGCAAAACATCGAGCGCAGGCGGGATACGGTTGCCTCTATGCGCCTTGACGGCGTTCTCTCCGCAATATTTTCTCTTTCGCGCTCAAAGGCGGAGGAGGCTGTTGCGCTCGGAATTGTGTTTGTAAACGACGTCAGAATGTCAAAGCCAGACTCGCCCGTAAAGGACGGTGACAAGGTCGTTCTGCGTGGAGCGGGAAAGGCGAAAATCATCTCCTCGGACGGCGTCTCCAAAAAAGGCAGAATCGTCATAATATTCGACAGATACAGGTAATTTCAGATATTATACTTTTGTATATAACGCTTTGAAAGGAGCGAAAAAAATGTCAATGTTCACTTGCCCCGTCTGCGGGCAGAGACTCGAAAAAGAGGGCGCGCAGATGAAGTGCCCCTCCGGTCACAGCTATGATATTTCGCGCAGGGGATATGTAAACCTGCTTATGTCGCAGGCTTCGTCCAAAAAGCGCCACGGCGACGACGGAGAAATGGTCTCCGCGCGGACGAGGTTTCTCTCCTCCGGTCATTATGACCGCCTGCGCGACGAGGTTTCCCGCACAGCGGCGGGGCTTATCCCGCAGGGCGGAACAATAGTCGACGTCGGTTGCGGCGAATGTTATTACACGGAGCACCTTGCAAAAACGCTCTCGGAAAAGAACATCCCGTGCGATATTTACGGTATCGACATCTCAAAAAAAGCTCTCGACGCCGCCGGAAAGCGGAACTGCGGAGTATCGCTCGCCGTAGCAAGCGCATTTTCTCTCCCGATTGCGGACGAATCGGCAGACCTGATTCTGAACCTTTTCGCACCGCACGAGCCGAAGGAATTCGGAAGGATTGCCGCGCCTGGCGCGAAGATGATAAGGGTGTTCCCTCTTGAACGTCATCTCTGGGGGCTGAAGGAAGCCGTCTATGACGTGCCATACGAAAATGTCATTGACACGCTTGACTTTCCGGGTTTTACGCTTCTGTATAAAACAGAACTTGCGTACGACATTCACCTCTCGTCAAACGTGCAGATAATCGACCTTTTCTCAATGACCCCCTACTGCTACAAGACCTCCGAAAAGGACAGAAAAAAACTGGACGCGCTCTCCTCTCTCGATACAGGTGTGCAGTTTTGCATTGCCGTTTACGAAAAGATTTGATTGACACAGCGGACTTATAATGATATAATGTTAGTTGTATTTCCGGAAAGGAGGCGCATATGAAGAAAAACAAAAGCTTCAGAGAAAGCGGCAGAGGCGAATCCGTCGGCTTTTTCAAGGTTCTGGGGCTTACTGTCGTTATATTGTCTGTCGTTTTTCTCATAAGTCTGACCTCGCCCTTTGAAAAGCAGGACGAGACAACGACCCCTCCTCCGACCCCAACGCAGACAACCACGATTGCGGCAACAGAAACCTCCCCGGCAACAACGACCCCCGTGCCCGTCATCGCAACAACGACAAATCCCCCGCAAACAACGACCGCGCCCTCCCTCGTTCCTACAAACGACGAAATGAACAAGCTGATAGAGAAAAAATATCTTCCGATAAATCCTCATTCGCGCGTCGGTCACGTCCGTACTGCGACGAAACAGATCGTCATTCATTATGTTGCAAACCCCGGGTCAAGCGCGCTGAACAACTGGAATTATTTCAAGAATTCCGGCGTCGACGCAAGCTCAAACTTTATCATCGGGCTCGACGGAGAGATAATCCAGTGTATGCCGATAAACGAGGTGGCTTATCACGCCGGCAATAAAGATGTCAACTACAATTCTATCGGAATTGAGGTCTGCCATCCGGGTGAAGACGGAAAATTTTCCGAAGCTACATATCAGTCGCTCATAAAGCTCGTCTCGTGGCTTTGCAAAAAGTACGGAATATCAAGAAAAAATGTCATCCGTCATTATGATGTGACAAAGAAAATGTGTCCTCTTTATTACGCCGGCGATCCCGGAAGCGAAGGCTATAGCCGCTGGGAGGATCTCCGCGACGACATTATTTTTGATAAATGACGCCTGAATTATCTGGTTTTATACAAAAATATAAAACGCTCATTTCCCTGCGGAAATGAGCGTTTTTGTTTTATTTTGTTCCCGTCGAGCCGAAGCCTCCGGCTCCCCGTCCGGTTTCGTCAAGACTGTCACATTCTTCAAAATCGGCTCTGATATAGGGGGCGATGACAAGCTGCGCGATTCTCTCCCCGGCCGCTATCGTCTGCGTCTCGGAGGAATGATTGTGCAGAGAGACCTTTATCTCGCCGCGGTAATCCGAATCTATAACGCCGACCTTGTTCGCCGGCGCAACGCCGCGCTTGGTCGCAAGTCCGCTTCTCGCATAAACAAGTCCGACAAGCCCGTCCGGTATCTGAACTGCGATTCCCGTTCCGACCATAACCGTCTCTCCCGGCTCGAGAACTATATCCTCTGCCGTTGCCGCATAGAGATCGGCTCCCGCAGCGCTGCCGCTTGAATAGACCGGAGTCTTTGCAAGCGGACTGATCTTTTTGAGTCTGACAGTTTCTCTAAGCATATATCTTTTCCTTTCAACATTCCGATTTTCTTTGCCACGTCTGCGTTTTGGGTTTTATACAATAGTATATTTTATTTCATCCGGTATGCTTATTTCGGCAGGTCTTCCCTTTTCCATATTGACGGTTATATACCCGTACGGGGTCGGTATGCTTATGTTTGCGCTGTCAAGCCCATAGAGCCTGGGCGCAAGTCTGACCTCCGCAAATCCGGGGCGAACAACCTCCAACCCCGCAAGAGCAACGGGAAGATAATACGCCGGAGAAGCACCGCCGCCGTAGCCATAGCCATCGCCGCTCCACGTCTTTCCGACGCTGTTTTCGCCGAAAGTGCCCCATCTGCGGATAATTCCGAGACCGTATTTTTCGAACAGTCCGAACCTGAGCGAAAGCTCGATAAGGTTGCCGGTAAACGCCGGAGACGCATCGCAAAGCGCCTTGTCCGAAAGCGCCCTTATTGCCAGCTGCTTTGCAAGCGAGCTGTCGCAAAGACCGTAAAGCGCCATAACCGTCGCAGCCTGCCTTGTGTAATACTTTTTTGCAGTATTTTTGGGGTATCTGCCCGGCTTTTTGTCCTTCGTTGTCAGCCCTGCAAGGCAAAGGCCGCTGTCCCTGTCCGCAAAAGCCGTTTCAAAGCCCTTTTTGACGGCGTCGGCGCGAAGCCTGTACGCCGAACGGAGCTTATTGTTTCCGCGCTCGGCATATATCTTCGACATTATGTCAAGCGCCTTGAAAAACGACGCTGTCGCAAACGCCTGACCGAGCGCCTTCGGCGGATTTTCAAGCGAATACGAACCTATTTTTATTTTGTCAACCGGCGCAAAGTCCGGCGGAGTCTCTATTATCTTCGCATCCGAAAGGTATGTATCGAATTTTGAGAGCAACAGCTCGCAGGCTTTCTCCGTCGGCGCAAAAATGCTTTCATCGCCGGTGTAATTGTAGTAATCCCATATCATCGGCAAAAACGAGAGCAGCCCGACCGAATTATTCAGCTCTGCTCCGGAATTTATTATTCTCTCGGCTATTTTCAGAATATCGCATCTTGCAAGAATCGCGTCGCCGAATGCGATCTGCGAATACAGCGCCTCCGCCCGAACATCTGCCAGAGCAGACATAAACCTGCGTGTTGACGGGCTTTCGCAGAAGGAATTCCTCCTGCAATTTTCAAGCGTGCTCATACTGCGGTTCCATATATTGTCCAGCTCCCGATCCGAGCAGGAAAACGACGCTTTTCTGACAGTCTTGTGCAGGGAGCGGATGAGATGCGCATCGAATATTTTAACATCGTCCGCGCCGTTGTTGACAACATTTATTATCATAGCGGAAACACCGGAGGGCAGATCGGAAACATAGTCTATCCTGCCGTAGGCGTGAATGGATTCCGTCCTTGCGACAGACCATTCCCCGTCCGATATTTCAAGCGTTATCTCGTAATCCCCTCCGTCCGCGGAAAATGCGGGGAAAGCGGAATACATCGCCTGAAAAGCCACGCAGAACTGCGAGACGGCGTGTCCCGGGCAGACATACATTTTCTGATGCGGCGGCTCAAGCATTTGCTCGAAAAGCGGCGCAACCGGAGATTTTGCAAGTGCGGCGGGATAATGCACCTCAGTTGCCTTCTCCCAGTCGCAGGGGGCGAGAGTAAAATCGGTTTCCGTATCGCTTATATGCGATGGCAGGTATCTTATATCCCATTTTTCGTCCGTACAGACATTTTCAAGGGTTCCGTCGTCGTATTCTATATCGCAGGAGAGAATAAATCCGCCGACGCCGTGCGAGCTTTCCGTCTCGCAACGCACGCCCCTGCGTACGAGCGCCCGTATTTCAAGCGTATCCGGTGCGGAAGAGAGCTCATACTCCGAATAAAAGCTCATTTTATCCATAGGATACGAGGGCCCGGTTCCGACGAATTTTCCGTTCACCCAGAGCTTATAGGCAGTATCGGCGGAGACTTCAAGCCTGAGCCTGACAGCCGTTTTCAAAAGCCTGTATGCCTTTGATACCTCGGCGACGCAATATCCGCCGCGCAGGGCGATAACGTCGGCCCGGGGCGATTCGTCAAGCCATATCCATTTTGCCTTCGAAAGCATTTTTCTCCTCCCTTCGCAAAAATATCAGTAAGACTACTTTACACCAAAAGCCGTCATTTGTCAATATCGGGCAGCATTATCCCTTCCGTTTCGAAAAGTATCTTTTTCCGCCATAAGCCGCAGGAAAATCCGCCGATGCCGCCCTTCGCGACGACCCTGTGACACGGTATTGCAATCAGCACAGGATTTGCGCCGACAGCCCCGCCGACGGCTCTGCTCGCCCTTGGGTCTCCTGCGGCGGCTGCTATCTGTCCGTACGTCCGCGTCTCTCCGTAAGGTATTTTCACAAGCTCCCGCCAGATACGTTTCCGAAAATCCGTCCCGACCGGGTCAATGGGAAAAGAAAATTCCGTTCTCTTCCCCGAAAAATATTCGCGCAGCTCTGCTGCGGCTCTTCCGCAAAGCGAGTCGGGAGCGTCGTCGCAGCGGCGCTCCGAGGGCGAGATTTCCGTTATGCTCTTTCCGTCCGAAACTATTTTCAGCGTGCCGACCGGTGTTTCGGTATAAGTTATGTACATATCTCTTCCGTCCTCCCGCAAGCATTATTCATATATGAATTATAGCAGAAAAACAGACAAAATGTCAACACGGGCTTGTAAAATCCGCGCGCAGATGATAAAATATAGAAAAGCTATTGATAAGGAGCTATTTATGGGCAGTTTTACTTTCCCTTCAAAATCTCTTGAATATATAAAAAGGCTGACAGATACAAAAGTTCCGACAGTCTCCATAACGGGATTTACCGTTCCGAAAGCCGAGCCGAAAAACCAAAGGACCCGGCAGCCGCTTGACCGTGCCGCTCCGGAGGAAACCGGAATTCCTTCAAAAAGAATCGCCGAATTTCTTCGCGAGCTTTATGAAAATCCGGATCTCGATATTCACGGCGTAACAATCGTAAAGAACGGCAAGCTCATAACAGAGGCTATGTTCGGACCTTACGAAAGCGACCTTCCGCAGGCGACGTTCTCCGAATGCAAGAGCGTCATCTCCCTTGCAATAGGCATTCTCATAGGCGAAAAGAAGCTCTCGCTTGACGAAAAGGTCGTTGATATAATAGACGGGATCAATGCAATCGCAAAAAAGCGCTATGAAAAGCTGACAGTCGAGCATCTTCTGACGATGCGCTCGAGCTCGTATTTCAATGAGATAGGCGCTGTTATAGAAGACGACTGGGAAAAGGAATTTTTCACAATCGTCCCCTTCGGAACGATAGGCAAGACATTCTTTTATAACAGCCTGAACACATATATGCTGGCTTGCATTATACGTCGCAAAGCGGGTATGACCGTCACGGAATATCTCCGCCCGAGACTTTTCGAGCCGATGGGCATAGACAATATTTTCTGGGAAAAAGGTCCCTCCGGAACGGAATGCGGCGGTTGGGGACTTTATATCACGCAGGAGGACGTCGCAAAGCTCGGCCTGCTAGCGCTGAATGGCGGCGTCTGGAACGGAAAACAGCTTGTCCCGAAGGAATACCTCCGTCTGGCAACCAAGGCTCACGCAAAGGTGCCGGAAAATTACGGAACATTTGATTACGGGTACCAGATGTGGGTCGGAAAGAATTCGGATTCGTTCCTTTATAACGGACTTTTCGGTCAGAATATGATGTGCTTCCGCAACACAAAAACAATAATCGCGGCAAACGCAGGAAACTGCGAATTCTTCCAGCAGTCGCCGTTCTGCGGCATATGCGAAAAATATTTTGCTTCGGAAGAACCGGCTGTTGTCCTCCGCGATGACACGCCGACGTTGCCTAAGATGATAAAGCGTCTCGAAAGGAAAGACTTCCGCTCCGAAAGATTTTTCGCCGCCCGCAAAGACAAAAAGTTTACGGAAAATATGTGCGAAAAGCTAAACGGCAGATTCTGCGTTCTTCCGGAGGATAAAAAGACAACTATCAGCGTTTTCCCCGTCGCACTCCAGGTCTGCGGTAACACATACGGCAAGGGTCTTGAGAAGATCGGCTTTGAAACAAAAGACGGAAAGTTCAATGTTTCGTTCTTCGAAGGCGACGACATCATCAGCATACCGATCGGCTTTTCGGGTTATGAAAAATCGGAGGTACGGCTCGGAGATCTCGTGTTCAAGGTATCCGCATACGGCAGATTTATCGAAAACGAAGATTATCTCCCCCTCCTCAAGCTGAAGTTCGATTTTATAGAAACGCCCTGTTCGAAAACGATAAAGCTGGTCTTTGACGGCGACCGAGTCTTCTATACGCAGGAGGAATTTCCCGGCGCAAGATTTGTGAAATACGGGATAAACTTCATTTCGGACAACTTCCTCTCAAAGGGCATTCTCGGAAAGATGAGTATTGACGAAAAATTCTCCGATGCGGAATATCTCGCATACAAGGCAGAAGCAAAGTTCTCTGCAAAAGCAGATTTCAATCTCGTCTGAAAAATGAATAAAAGCCTTCCGTTTCGGTTAGCCTTAAACCGAAAGGAAGGTTTTTTTATGGACAAAAAAGACAAATATCTGATTAAAAATACAACTCGCGCCGAGCGCGAGGAAATTATCCGTCGGTCGCTCGGCGGCGACAGCTGCTCCGGCTGTGCCGGCTGCGACGGTATCGGCTGCGGCGACGCTTTTGAGATGTACAAGGACTATATCGAAGGCAGAAAAGAGCTTTCGGAAATAAACAAAACCGTCAAAGGCGGCACTGTCACCTGACCTACTTTTCTTTGAAAAGAAAAGTAGG
>DLLG01000004.1:216169-231281 GCA_002479075.1 Clostridiales bacterium UBA7568 | reverse complement strand
AGAAACTTCAATTATTGGTTTGAGCAATTATTTTATTACTTGCATAAACGGACATTGCAATGTAGGGGAGGGGTCTCTTTGCCCCTCTCGGCGAGGCCTGCTTGGCTCGCTTGCGCAAACCAGCAAATTCCCTCCCGTCATCCCGTCTTTATCGACCTTCAAACCGATTTTTTTGGTTGACCCGCACCGCAGGCACGCCTTTTCTTTTCGCTTTTATCCCTTCCCTTTTAACTTAAAAAATCCCCGCCGAAGCGGGGATCTTTTGTTTTTACTGTATCGTTTCGCTGTTGTTGAGAACGAGTGTGCTGTAAAGAAAGAGAACGTCGCTGCCCTCAAAGTTTACAAATCTTCCGAGATAGTCCGGAATGATATAACGTATATCGACGAGAGTTATCTTTGCGTAGCCTTCAACGAGAAGCGGCGTTATGCTGCTTCCGAAAGAATCGCGGAAGATAATAAGCTCTTTATCCGTCGTTGCGTTAGGATTTTCAATCGTCATAAGCGATATAGAGCCGGAGAGGAACATCTGATAAGGGTCCTTTCCGTATGCCTTTTCCATATCGTATACGGTTGTTTTCTGCATCGTTTCATAGTTTGTAACTATGCAGTTGTCAAGAATATCGCTTGTGAGATATTTGATCGTCTCTGCGGGCATAGGGAGCGCCGCCTGACCGTAATAAACGCCATAGAACGGGTTATCGAGCGTGTTTTCCCTGTACTGTCCCGAAAGGCTGACGCCCATTCCCTTTGCAAGAGCCGCCGCCGTATCGATCAGCTTTTCCTGTCTCCAATGAGTGTCTGTCTTATAATAATCGGAAATTTCAAGCGTGTTCATTATGTCTATATACTGCGCATAAGTCATTTTATCCTTCATAACAGACACAAGCTTTTCGTAGTCCATTTTGAGATAACCGCCCTTATCCGCAAGGAAATAGCTCTTATCAGGCACTATGGAGAGGTAAACGTTCGATACTTTTCCTTCCATATATTTTTCATAGACATATTCGAATCTGCTCGCTGCGTGATCAAGAGACTTGTCATTGAGCGGATATTCGATCTTTGCCGCATAGCCGTTCTTTATATAAATATCGTTATTGTCCAGCTGACGGAAAACATAATAGCTCGTCATCGCTTTGAGCGTTCTGAACTGTTCTCTCAGCGGGAACTGATCCTGCGTGTATTTTTCAAACTTCGTCATAAACGAACCGTCAAGCAGGGTCTTGAGCTCAACCTTCGGCAGCTGAGTCAGATTTCTGCGCTCGCTGTCCGAATAGTCCTTTGGCGGCACAACCCAGCAGGCTGTGACCATAGCCAGAAAGAACGCGGCAATTATTGCAAAAGAAACTATACTTTTTGTTTTGCTGTTCATAATATCACCTCCGTCAGAAGCGGAAATAGAGGAACGGATTGTATGATCCGTCAACAAGGCACGCCGTGCATACCGCAAGCAATATGCAAAGGACAACAGGCGCGAGCACCGTCATTATCTTTCCTCCGACACGGCTATCGTTTATCTTGCCGACAACGAGCTTCGGAAGCGGCGTCGAGCCGATCATCGCAATCAGGATGACAACTCCGTAGCTGCGCAGATAATAAACGAATTCAGCCGAGACAAGCGGATAGCCGCCTGCTCCGAACATCGAGCCTATATAAGAGAATGCGTCCTTCATACTTGCCGCATCGAAGATAACAAAGCTGATTACTATGAGCAACAGCACGTAAATGTGATTCAGCACCTTGCTCTTTTTCAGATATTTGAGCAGGAACAGCTTTTCTATCATCAGTATGATTGCAAAATACAATCCCCAGACGATAAAGTTCCAAGCCGCCCCGTGCCACATTCCCGTCAGCATCCAGACGACGAAAATGTTGAAGAGGTGTCTCGCCTTGCTGACTCGGTTTCCGCCGAGCGGAATATAAACATAGTCGCGGAACCAGGAGCCGAGCGACATATGCCATCTGCGCCAGAACTCCGTAACGCTTCCCGAAATATAAGGATAATTGAAGTTTTCGAGGAAGTCAAAGCCGAAGATCTTTCCGAGTCCTATCGCCATATCGCTGTATCCGGAGAAGTCGAAATAGATATGGAGCGTATACGCTATGGCATAAAGCCAGAAGAAGAGAACGGATTTATCGCCGGAAGCCTTGAACACGTCGCAAAGCTCGCCGAGGAAGTTTGCGATGAGAATCTTCTTTGAAAGTCCGATGATGAAACGACTCATTCCTGCGGATATTTTCTCGAAGGAATGATTACGGTTTCTCAGCTGCTCCGCTATGTCGGAATAACGGACAATCGGTCCCGCGATGAGCTGCGGGAAAAGCGCAACATAGGTTGCAAGGTCAATAGGGTTTTTCTGCGCCGCAACATCGCCTCTGTAAACGTCAACGGTATAGCTCAATATCTGGAATGTATAGAAGCTGATACCGACGGGAAGCGCGATTTTGAGGAGCGGAATTGAAAGCCCCGTCACAGCATTGATGTTTGAAATGAAGAAGTCGGCATATTTGAAATATCCGAGCACAGCAAGACTGCTGACGACGGAAAGTATCATAAACAGCTTTGCAAGCCAATGACGTTTTTCTCTGAACTTTTCGATCAGAAGTCCGAAAACGTATCCGAGGGCGATGGAAAGCACCATCCATATAACATACCTCGGCTCGCCCCAGGCATAGAACACAAGGCTTGAAAGGAGAAGAACCGTGTTTTTAAGAAAGCGCGGCGCAATTAAATAGAGAAGTATTACGCACGGTAAAAAGTAATACAAAAACGGAATACTTGAAAATAACATACGTCCACCTTTTTACATAGCTACGGCACCGCACAAGCGGTGCCGTGCCGTTATTTTTGTCTTTATCTTATGATGCTCATTAGGGCATTGCGGGAGCTTCAACAAGAAGCTTTGCGCTTGTATCTGCAGCAAGACATTTTGTCTTGAGTGTATCGATTATATCTGTGTGACCAAATGCAACGATAACATATTCGCCGACAGAAACAACTATAACCTTATCCGGGAAGCCGCACATCCAGCGTGTTGCCTGAACGGCTGTCTTATAGTCCTCTGCAAACTTCTCTGCCGTTGAAGCGTCCTTGAGATGGAAGATTGCGGAGCTGAATGTGTTTATGTTCATCATATGCATAAGGTTTGCCGCGTCGTTTGTAACCGTTCCGAGAAGGTCTTCCGTGATGTGCGTCCAGAACATAACTGTGTCCTTATACTTTTCTATATCGACAACGCCGGGATTTCCGGAGTTGTGATCCTGGTCGCCGCCGGCAGAGGGGAATTTATCGCCGTCCTCATAGAGGCCCCAGATCTTGTTATAGAGCTCGAGCGCATTTGCGTATGCGGGAGTTACGGGAACATCGGGAGTTGTAGTTGTTGTAGCTTCTGTTGTTGTAGTTGCCGTGTTTGTGTTTGATGTCGTTGTTGCGTTTGTGGTTGTGGTTGTTGTTACACCGGGTTCTGTCGTTGTTGTGGAGTTGTTGTTTCCGCCGCAGGAAACGAGCGAAGCAGCAACCGCGAGCATAACCATAGCAAGTACGAGTGAGATGATCTTTTTCATTTTGTTTTTTCCTTTTCTCTTAAGTGATTTTTCAGTTTTTGCCGTCCTCGGCGGACAGTATCAGACAGTCCCGTTCGCTGTCATAGACGGCTGTGATTATAATGGCTTTTTTCTTCGACGTTACCGTCAATTCAAAGCTTTCTTTGCCCGAAACGTCAACGGTCCATTTGAATTCCGTATCCTTTTTCGTTTTGAGCGACGAGATCTCCTCGCCGTCGGCGGTGCAAAGTGTGCCGCCTTCAGACGCTTCGATAACAGTTTCCCCGTTTACTTCAATTTTAATCGGTACTGTCATCTTCTTTTTGTCGCGCGGGGTGTGATCCTGCATATGAACGGATATTCCCGGGGACGTTATTTCTCCCGTCTGCTCTTTGAGCATCTGTCCGTCAATGCTTATGTCAAAATTTCCGGAGCCGTAATTTCTGAAAAGCACAAGTGACAGGACAACCGCAAAGCAAGCGGCTATCGCCCCTATATACCTTGCCGCCAAACGGAAATTCGGTTTCTTCTTTTTGACAGGCTCACGCGCTTCGGCGAGCAGTTCGTCGTCTATCTCGGTCATAGCTCTTGCAAGTATTTCGTTTTTCATAAATTCACTCTTATCACTATACCGTGACTCCTTCCCGCTCAAGATGTGTTTTTAATTTCAGGCGCAGTCTCAAAAGCATAGATTTTACGTGGCTTTCGCTGATATCGAACCGCTCGGCTATCTCCGAGACCGAATCGCAATAAAAATATCTGCAAACAAATACCTTTCTTGCAAGCTCCTTCTGCCCTCGGAGAAAGTCGCTTATGCTCTTTCCAATCAGCTTGGACCTTTCTTCTTCATCCATCGTGTCACCTCCCGGTATACAATCATCAAGTTCATCGAGAGATACCGCAAATTCGCCTTCCGCACGCTTTTCGGCGTATTTCATCTTGTACCTGTTTATCGAAAGGTTTCTTATCACCTTGCCTATGTATGCGGCAAGATTCTGCGGGCGATTCGGAGGAATCGAGTTCCATACCTTCAGCAGAGCGTCGCTCAGACACTCTTCGCTGTCTTGCTCGTTTGAAAGAATGTTCATCGCGATTTTTTTGCAATACGATCCGTATTTTCTTTCTGTTTCTCTGATAGCGGCTTCGCTTCGGTCAAAATACAGATCGATTATCTGCAAATCATCCACGTTTTCACCTCCTGCTCTTTTGCGCTCCCATCCCTATATACAGCTTTTTTTGCGACAGGTTGCGCTTTTTTCAAATTTTTTTAAATTTATTTTTTTACCAAGTTTGCACGGTTACCTGTGTCTCTGCGTTCTCAAGCCGCCGGCGCATCGACGAGAGCTCTTGCGCCGCTGTCAGCTTCGAGGCATTTTGCCTTGAACGTATCGATCAGATCCGACTTGCCGAACGCAACGATAACATATTCTCCGACGGAAACAACGATAACCTTGTCCGGAAAGCCGCACATCCAATGCGTGCCCTGAACGGCGTCTTTATAGTCCTCCGCAAATCCGGAAGCGTCTGACGGATTCTTCAGGTGGAAAACGGCGGAGCTGAAAGTATTTGTGTTCATCGAGTGCATAAGGTTTGCGGCGTCCTCCGTAACCTCATCGAGGAGCTCGTCCGTGATATGCGTTGCGGACTTGATGAAATCCTTGTTTTTTTCGGTGTTGACCGCCGCCGGCTTGCCGGAGGAGAAAAACGAGGTTCCGCCGGAAGCGGGGAATTTTTCATCCTTCGAGTACAGTCCCCAGACGCTTTTGAGGAGTTCAAGAGAATTTTTATAATTCGAAGCCGGGCTTCCTCCGGTCTCCTTGCCGCAGGACACGAGCAGAATTGCAAGCGAGAGCATCGCCGTAGCCAATATAAACGAAATTATCTTTTTCATAATTTTTTCTTTCCTTTCGCGCGGCGAACTTTAATCGGTATAGAGGAAAAGCCTCTGCGGAATACTTTTCTTGATCGCGGCGTATGTTTTTCGGGTTTGTCGGAAGCAAAACATTCTTCCGATTATTATATTATCATCATTTTGTGAACATTTCAAGCTGTCGAAAAAGCAAAGCTCGCACAATTTGCGGCGATCATACTCTCCGCCGGGCTTAAAAAACCGGAAAGCGGCAAGGAAAACCGATATTGAGCCGTAAACGGCAATGCTTAAAACCAAAAAATGAAGAAAAAACGGCGTTTTATGTGGTGTTTTTCCTAAAAAAATCGCATAAAATCAAAATTTTTTCGGAAAATTCAATAATTGTTCAAAAAAAATCAAAAAAAGGATTGACTAAACAACGTTTTTTTGATAGAATACCCCATATACCTAATATGTTCAAAGGTATTTTCCGTTCGCAGAGGAAATTTTCCCTCGGACGACTAAAAATTTTATAGGAGGAAATTATGAAAAACACTATGAAAAGAGTTGTTGCTCTCGTCATCGTTCTTTGTATGGCAGTTACGTTCGTTGTAAGCTGTAAACAAAACCCCGTAACGACCACATCCGGAACAGACGTCACAACGACAACAAGCTCCGGAACAGTTGATCCCGTAACAAAGGCGAAGGAATATACGTATCACGGCTATTCTTCTGCTCTCGGAACAAAATGGAATCCCCATACTTGGGACACAAACGCAGATGACGCAATCCAGAGCTACCTCACGATGCCCTTCTGCACAATGTCCATCAAGGATTCCGAAAACGGCGTTTACCAGTGGGTATACGAAATGGCTACATCCATCACGGACGTAACAAAGGAGCACAAGGACGACCTTACAAAATATAAGGTTACCCTTCCCGCAGGCAAGACAGCAGATCAGGTTGAAAACGGTTACGTTTTCGAGATCAAGCTCAATGACAAGGCTAAATGGGAAAACGGCGAAGCTATCAACGCAGACACATACATCGATTCGATGAAGAAGCTTCTCGATTCCAAGATGAGAAACTACCGTGCAAACCTCTACTACGCAGGCGAATCCGCAGTAGCAGGCGGTCTTGCATTCTATAACTCCGAAGCCCCCATCTATGATCCGATGGTTCCCCCGTACGGCGACGATGAAGAAGGCGACTACTCCTACGATCTCGACGCAGGTATCGCAAAGGGTGAAGTTTATATCAGCCTTTCGAGCACAGAGATGACTCTCTACTCCCAGAGTCTCAATACACTTCATTCCGATTACGGCGCAGGCACAGATGAAGACTTCAAGCTTCTCTCCGACGCAGCAAACGCTTACGGCTATACAAAGGTAACGGCTGAAAACAAAGAAGTTGTTATGAGAGTTCTCAAAGCCGTTCTCGCTCTCTTCGGCATCAGCGATGATGAATCCGTTGCTCTTTATGCAAAGGAAGCTATGTTTGTCAACACCGGCAAGCTCGGCGAGAAGGTCGGATATGACGCAGTCGGCTGCTACAAGGTAGACGATTACACAATCCGCTATGTAACACAGACAGCTATCGATTACAACTACTTCCTCACATCCTGCACATCCACCTGGCTCGTTTATGCTCCGCTTTACGAAGCAGGCTATGACACAACAGGCGAACTCACAACAACAAACTACTGCACATCCAAAGAAACTTCTATGTCCTATGGTCCTTATAAGATCTCTTCTTACGAGGATGACAAGCAGGTTGTTTTCGTTCAGAACGAAAACTGGTACGGCTGGGAAAAGCAGAGCGACGGCTCTCTCGTTTCTTACACGAACTTCCTCGTTGACGGCGAAAAGAAACAGCAGTATCAGACAACAAAGATCGTCATCGACGTTATGGATGACGCAGCTGCAAAGCAGGCATTCCTCAAGGGTGCTCTTTCCGAGTGGACTCCTACCGCTGACGACCTCGGCGCATACGGCGCTTCCGACCGTCTCTACAAGGTAGACGAGACATATACAATGTCCCTCTTCTTCGACTGCAAGCTCGAAGACCTCAAGGTTATGGACGAATCCAAGGGTAACAAGAACAGCGTTGTTCTTTCCAATGCCGATTTCCGTAAGGCGTTCAGCCTTTCTATCGACAGAGCTGAATGGGTCAAGTCAACAGAAGGCTATAAGCCCGCATACGCTCTTATGAACAACCTCTACTTCTACGATGTTTACAACGATCCGACCTCCTCTTACCGCAACTCCGATGAAGCTATGCAGGCAGTCTGCGACCTCTACGGCGTTAAGTACGGCGAGGGCACACCTTATAAGGATCTCAAGACAGCTTATAAGTCCATCAACGGTTACAACCTCACAGAAGCTAAGGCTCTTATGAAGGCTGCTTGCGACAAGCTCGTTGCAGACGGCGTTTATAAGGCAGGCGAAGAAATCAAGATCCGTATCGCTTGGATGGCAGGCTCTCTTGACTCTCCCGCTCAGAAGCAGTGCGAACTTCTCCAGAAGTATCTCAACGCAGCTATCGAAGGCTCCGGTTTCGGCAAGATCACTCTTGAACCGATCGGCAACCTCAAAGAGCGTTACAAAGACGTTGGTGTCCGCGGCGAATACGCTATCGGCTTCGGTGCTTGGGGCGGCGCAGCGTTCTATCCTTTCCGTAACCTCCAGGTTTACTGTGACACAGACCAGTACGAGCTCCACGAGGGCAGATGCTGGGATCCTTCTTCCGAAACATACACTATGACGGTAAACGGCGAAGAAGTTACAATGACTTGGAAAGAATGGTCAAGAGCTCTTATCGGTACAGGTAAATTTGCAGAAGCTGATAACAAGGTTAAACTTGCTATCACGGCAGAGCTCGAAAAAGCATTCCTCGAGAAATACTATCGTATTCCTCTCGCAGGAACGACTCAGTGCTTCATCCTCGGCTTCCAGTGCGACTACTACACCGAGAACTACAACATTATGTATGACTTCGGCGGCTTCCGTCTTATGAAATACAACTATACGGACGCTGAATGGGCAGACTACGTTGCAAGCCAGAGCGGCGCGCTCAAATACGAATAATTTTTAAAAAATTTCGTATCAAAGCATAAAAAATAGGCTAAGCAGGGGAGAAATCTCTCCCCTGCTTACACCAGTTTTTCGGGCTCTGTTTTCTCATCCTCAGATTGCGCATATTTCCTGCTGAAATGTGCGTAGCCTTTAGCTGAGAATTCCGACGGGCACATTGTCTTAAAGGCAACAAAACAAAAAACAAGGAGCAATATAATGGCAAAGTACGTAATAAAACGAATTCTATTGATGTTTTTCACTCTGTTCATAATTATGACCATCTGCTTTATGCTGATAAGAATCCTGCCGAGGGAGCTTCCCGCGGATAAGGTTCAGGCAGAGGCAATCGCTGCGAGATGGGAGGCGCTCGGCTATAACAAACCGCTTCTCACGCAGTACGGAATATATCTGAAAAACATAGTAACCGACTGGGATTTCGGGACCTCCTGGTATATAGCCTTCAGACAGCCCGCCTGGGATGTTCTGACAAGCAGACTCCTGCCGACAGTCCTCGTCAACCTTTATTCCCTTATCTTCTCAATCCCGCTCGGCATCGCTTTCGGCGTTTTGGCGGCTATAAAGAAAAACAAGTGGCAGGACTCGCTCATAAGCACGGCTGTTATGGTATTCGTTTCGGTACCGTCGTATGTTTATGCGTTCCTCGTCCAGTTCATATTCTATTTCCTTCTCGGCTGGCTTCCGCTTCAGGTTTATTCGCTTGCGGACGCCGGAGGCTCCTGGTGGACGGGCAAGATGTTCGTCAGTATGATCGCGCCGATCCTCGCCCTCTCATTCGGTGAGATCGCAGGTCTCTGCCGTTTCACCCGTGCCGAGCTCACCGAAACTCTTACATCCGATTATATGCTCCTCGCCCGTACAAAAGGTCTCACCCGTGCCCAGGCAACGACTCGTCACGCGCTCAAAAATGCTATGGTGCCGATACTTCCTATGATAATTTCGAGCTTCATCGGCATTCTCGGCGGCTCAATGATAATTGAGCAGATATTCGCAATTCCGGGCGTCGGTCAGCTTTATATCAAATCAATAAACCTTTTTGACTATGACGTGTTTATGATGGACAGCGTATTCTATACGTTCGTCGGACTTCTCGCCGGAATAGTCGTCGATATAAGCTATGGCTTCATCGACCCGAGAATAAGAATGGGGGAGAAATAATATGGCATCAAAAAAGATAGATTTGAACTCAATTCCCAAGGAAAAACTTCAGTTTGTCCAGAGCGGCACCCGTCTTTCGGATAAAAAATTCGATGATAAGCCCATCGGCTATTTCAAGGACGCCTGGATACGCTTCTGCAAGAACAAGGCGAGCGTAGTTGCGATGATCATCATCATCGGAATAGTGTTGTTTGCATTTCTCGTTCCGCTTTGCAACACGAAGTATGACGCTTCGTTTATGGACACATATTATCAGAAAAAAGCCCCCAGAAGCCTTTTGCTCAAGGACCTCGGCATACTTGACGGCACAACAAAACGTAGCTTCTCCGAAAAGGGTCTTATCAAGGCAGCCGCAATCGGTATGGCGGCAGAAGATCACGACGGAACCGGCAATATAACATACGCGCAGGGTCTTGAAAGCGAATTTCAGCCCATAAGCAGCCTGGGAGAACCCGAGGTGTATATCGATGCTACCCGCAAAGAACGCCTCAGCTACCCCGGAAGAATAGACGTTTACCTCGAAGTAGGCTTTCTCTATAAGAGCATAGAACAGCAGGAATATGCAAAGATCAAAGAATGGGAAGCTGAAACGGGAATTCAGGTACTTTATCCTCTGATAGACGATGAAAGCCCGTACTGCGGCGACCCGCTCGACGCAAACTATTGGTTCAAGAACAAAAAGGGCACGCCTGTCAGAGTTATGGAAAACGGCACTGTCAGAAATATAGAATTTTCGGAAGATATGGTCCTTGAGGACAACTATCTCCGCGATGATGACGGCAACCCCGTTTATTATGAATACACAGGCGGCGGCTCGGATTTTGACAAAGCTCAGTATAAAGTCCGCGTGCTTTATTACAACTATTACAGATACGCAAACGGCTTTGAACCGAACTATATTTTCGGCACGGACAGCACAGGTCACGATCTTGCCCTCCGTCTCGCAGGCGGTATCAAGCTCTCTCTTCTCATCGCCGTATGCGTTTCCGTCATAAACTTCATCATCGGTGCTGTATATGGCGCAGTCGAAGGCTACTACGGCGGTGCAGTCGATATGGTGCTTGAGCGTATTTCGGATATTCTTTCCGGAATTCCGTTTATGGTCGTTGCAACATTGTTCCAGATACACCTCGCCGCAAAGGTCGGACCGATACCCAGCCTGCTGTTTGCCTTCGTGCTGACCGGATGGATAGGTACGGCGGCAAGAGTCAGAACCCAGTTTTACCGTTTCAAAAATCAGGAATACGTAATGGCGGCGAGAACACTCGGCGCAAGCGATTCGAGAATTATCTGGAAACATATCTTCCCGAACTCTCTCGGCACGATAATCACCTCCTGCGCGCTTGTCATTCCCGGTGTTATAAACAGCGAAAGTATGCTTTCGTTCCTCGGAATCGTCAAGCTCGGAAACTCGAATTCAACCTCGCTCGGTACGCTTCTTTCGGACGCGAGCAGCATCTGGACAAACTATCCGCATCTTATGATCTTCCCTGCCCTTGTAATTTCGCTTCTTATGATATGCTTTAACCTTTTCGGCAACGGACTCAGAGACGCATTCAACCCGTCGCTTCGCGGAGTAGAGGAGTAAGACTATGGAAAAAATACTTGAAGTTAAAAATCTTAAAATTTCTTTCCGTACGCAGAACGGAACGGTTAAAGCCGTGCGCGATATTTCGTTTGACCTTGAAAAAGGAAAAACTCTGGCAATCGTCGGCGAGTCGGGCTCCGGTAAATCCGTTACGTCAAAGGCGATACTCGGAATTCTTGCCGGCAACTCGATAATTGAAGGCGGCGAGATTCTCTATGACGGCAAGGATCTTCTCAAAATAGAAGAAGACGAGATGCATAAGATCCGCGGAGACAAAATATCGATGATATTCCAGGATCCGCTCTCGTCGCTCAACCCGATCGTTCGTATCGGCAAGCAGATAACCGAGGCAATGCTCCTCAAAAACAAGGCAAACCGCAAAGAGGCTCGCCGTGAATTCAACAGAACCCTTGCTCTTCTGAAGAGCAGTATGATAAGCGCAATAGGCGAGGGACAGACTGCAAAGATATCCGAAATGATATCAACCTTTGATAAATTCAATATCAAGGCAGATGTCCTCGAAAATAGTTATAACAACGCAAACACCGATGCGCTTGACATTGTTTCAAGCATAGAAGACACACTTTTCCGCATAAGCAAAAACCAGAAGGTCGATCTTGCGGTTCTTCTTGCGGGATATGCTGCCGGCATCGGCAAGATAAAGGACGAATATCTTACAAAGGGCTATTCTGATAAGCTCGCAGCACTTTCGGCGAAGCTGAAAAATGCAAGAAAGCAGCTCAAAGCGGAGAACGGCTTAGAAAATGCCGCAGCCGCTATGGAGGAAGCAAAAGCGCTTCTTTCAGAGATGATCGGAAAAACAAAGCCGAATTTCTTCAGAATAGGCTATTACAGCCTCAACAACAAGTCCGATGACCTCGATTCCAGATCGATAGAGGAGATAAACGAGCTCACCCTCGAATATCTCGACAGCCATTTTATGATAGAGTTCCTGAAAAATGCTCAGGCAGGCGTTGAGTATTCTTATGCAAAAGCTCTCGATAAAAAGAAAGCTCTCATCGAAAAGCTCGAGCAGGCAAAGGAGTACTTCTCTTCCGATTTTGAAAAAGCTGCGGCTCATAAATATGCAAATTCGCTTTCGGACGCAGTCGAGGATTCGATAGACCGTCTTGAAATAATCAAGGACAGCGCAGCATATACGTTCCGTTCAAGCATAGAAAACGCAATAGACAGATATTTCTTCGGCAAGGAAAGCAACCCGAAGGAGGAAAAGCGTTTCAATCGCCAGAACGCAAAGCGCGACGCACTCATCGCAAAAGGCAAAAAGGTTGACTGGAAGGTCGTCCCGAAAACCGTTTACGACCTCGATGATCTCAAGGACGACATCGTATCCGTCATTGAACGTCTCGAACTCAAATACAAGGCATATATTTCCGCGAGCGACAGCGTTGATTTTGCCGCAAGAACGCTCGGCGTTGTTGATCATCTTAAGGAAAAGGCATCTCAGGTTGTTTATCGCATAACAAAGAGTATGGCAAAGGAAAAGGCTATAAAGCTGATGGAGGAGGTTGGTATTCACGAGCCTCGCAGACGTTTCTATCAGTACCCCTTTGAATTTTCCGGCGGTATGCGCCAGCGTATAGTTATCGCAATTGCGCTCGTTGCAAATCCGGATATTCTTATCTGCGATGAGCCGACAACCGCTCTCGACGTTACGATTCAGGCGCAGATACTTGAGCTTATAAACAAGCTGAAGAGAGAAAGAAACCTCTCTGTTATATTCATAACACACGATCTTGGCGTCGTTGCAAATATGGCAGACGACATCGCCGTTATGTATGCGGGAAAGATCGTTGAATACGGAACGGCAGACGACATTTTCTATGACCCCCGCCATCCGTACACCTGGGCACTTCTCTCCTCTATGCCCGACCTCGATACCTCGGAGAAGCTGGATGCAATTCCGGGAACTCCTCCGAATATGATTTATCCGCCCGTCGGTGACGCTTTTGCGGAAAGAAACAAATATGCTATGCAGATCGATTTCGAAATGCAGCCGCCGATGTTTGACATTTCCGGGACGCACAAGGCGGCAACTTGGCTGCTTCACCCGGATGCTCCGAAGGTTGAAGTACCGAAGATAATCACAGACCGTATTGCAAGAATGACAAAGAAAAACAACGGAGGTGCAGCAAATGAATGAAATAAAAAGCGGCGAAACATTGCTCTCCGTTGAGCATCTTTGCCAATATTTTAAAGGGACAAAGGCTGTTGACGACGTTTCCTTTGACATAAAGAAAGGCGAAGTATTCGGTCTTGTCGGCGAGTCCGGTTGCGGAAAAACGACAACTGGCCGCTCGATAATCCGTCTCTACGACATCACATCCGGCAGCATATATTTCAAAGGTCACAGAATCTGCGCCGGCACACTTTCATACAGGCAGGATATAAAAAACGAAAAGGCAAAGGTTGAATCGGAAATTGCCGCTTTGAAGAAAGAGTCTGAAAAAGACCCTTCCTCAAAGGCAAAAAACGATGCCGCCGTTGCCGAAAAGAAAGCCGCGCTTGACAGATTTATCGCGGAAAAGAAAAAAGAAATAGCTTTGGCGCAGTATGATCACAAGCATTCCGATCGCGAATACGCAAGGGAATGTGTGAAAAAGGTCAAGGAAGAATACAGCAAAAAGCTTGCAGAAGCAAAAAATCCGGACGAGCTCAACAAACTCAAGAGAGAATACGGTGATCAGCTGAGAATAGCAAGCAAGACGAAGCTCATAACAAAAATTCAGATGATATTCCAGGATCCTATTGCTTCTCTCAACCCGAGAATGACAGTCCGCGAAATCATATCCGAAGGACTTATCATAAACGGCGTAAAGGACAAGGAATATATAGACAACAAGGTATATGAAATACTTGAGCTTGTCGGTCTTGTCCGCGAACACGCCGGACGTTATCCGCACGAGTTTTCAGGCGGTCAGAGACAGAGAATCGGCATTGCGCGTTCCGTAATAATGCAGCCCGATCTGCTCATTGCAGACGAGCCGATCTCCGCTCTTGACGTATCCATTCAGGCGCAGGTCATAAACCTTTTGAACGACCTTCGCGAAAGACTGGGACTGACCATTCTCTTCATAGCGCACGACCTTTCCGTCGTTAAATATTTCTCGGACAGAATCGGCGTTATGTATTACGGAAAGATGGTTGAGCTTGCAACGTCAGACGAGCTCTTCGCTCACCCGATGCATCCCTATACGCGCTCTCTCCTCTCCGCAATTCCCCTTCCCGACCCTCATTCGGAAAAGAATCGCGAGAGAATAACATATGATCCCCTCTCCGCTCACGATTACAGCAAGCAACAGCCGACAATGCGTGAGATCGAGCCGGGACACTTCGTATATTGCAACGACGAGGAAGAGCTCAAATACAAGCAGGAGTTCGGACTGTGAAAGACAAAAAACACTTTGGGAGCTTTCTAAAATATGCAATCACGTTTGTCGTAAGCGGGTCAATATCGGCGACGGTATACTCGCTTCACGGCGCGTCCGGTTCGTCCTCGCTTGCAGACAAATATCGTGTCCTCTGCGACGCATTCACAATCCCCGGCGTTATCCTCCTGATGCTCGGGCTTCTCGTCTGGGTATCGACGACGGGAACGCTTGACGGAATCACATACGTCTTCTCTTGGCTTTGGGCGAGGATATTCCCCGCAGGGGCGGCAAGAAAGAGGGAGAAATATTATGAATACGTTGACAGGAAAAAGAAAAACCGCTCGAAGGGTTATGCTTTCCTGTTCATATGCGGAGCGATATTTATGGCGGCAGCCCTGATCTTTATGGGACTGTTTTATCACGAATTCAAATAACGTCTGAAATACTTTTCTTATTGGAGAAAGGCACCGCACTTTTCTTTGACCGTACTTTT
>DLLG01000004.1:128330-216110 GCA_002479075.1 Clostridiales bacterium UBA7568 | reverse complement strand
AAAGAAACTTCGGTTATTTGGTCTGAGCAAACTTTATAAAAAGAAAACAGAGGTGAGTTTTCACCTCTGTTTTTGTTTCGCCGCACTTTTTGTCAGAATCGTCCTCTCATTCTCTTCTCAACAAAACTCCGCCTCGAACAAAAACAAGCCGTCATCAGACGGCTTGTTTTTGTTCTATTCTTTATCTCATTTCTTCAATATAATGAACATAGTCAAGGGTGCGCAGTGCTTCGATAATCTCCGTATGCGTCTTGTATTTCTTCAGCTCTGCGGAGCTTATCGTAATTGCAACCGTATAAACGCTGAGTCCGGAATTGATATATGCGGGATTTGCCTCAATATCATCTATGCGAAGTCCGAGCTCGCGGATAGTTGTCACAAAGTCCTGAAGGTTGCTCTTGTTCTTGAGCTCCAAATGAACTTCAAAATGGTTTGAACGGTTTTTGAGGAATATTTCGATTTTCGGGAAGAACGAAAGGCTGATAAGCGTTGTAATAAACGCAGCAAGCGTCAGGGTATAAAGTCCCGCACCGATTGAAAGCCCGATTATTCCGCAAGCCCAGAGCCCTGCCGAAGTCGTAAGACCCTTTATCTGATTTCTTGAGCTGAAAAGTACGGAATTTCCGCTTATCATAGCCGAGGCGATGATAGTTGCGGCAGAAAGTATCGGGAGCTTGATAGGTGTTCCCTCTATAAGCGCAAGGTCAATGAGCATCGATACCGTTGACGCAAGAGAAATCGTTATAAATGTGCGCAAGCCTGCTGAATGTCTCTTGCTCGATCTTTCGCAACCGATTATTGCCGAAAGCAGAAGCGAAACCGCTATTCTGAAAACAACCGACCAGGTTCCAAGCTGCGAGGACCAGTCGCCAAGCAAAACCGCTATTTTATCGTATACCATAATTATGTCTCCTTTACTTTCTGTTTATAAAGCCGCGCCTGCGACCCATCGCTCCGATAGCCGCATACTGCTCCTCTGCCGCTTCAAGAAACGCTTGTTCCTCCTCCGAAGGAGACGGCTCGCTATGCGCCGGAAGCTCCGATTGTATCTTTTTGATTCTTTCCGTCAATATTTCAACAGGTGTTTTTGCAACGCCGTCGCTCGTAAGGGGAACGTCTGCCGTAATTTCTTCCAGATCCGTTGAATACGAATGTGAGAGATAAAGCGAGAGCTTTGCCGCCGCGGGGCCTATCAGCTCATAGAGCACGCTTGACGCAAGGATCACAGTCTGCAAAGCGTTTCCGGTTTCGCCTCCAAGCATTCTTGCGCCGAGAGCGGCAAGACCGATTGCAACTCCCGCCTGCGGGATCAGCGCAAGTCCGAGATAATTGCGGACTTTTTTGTCCTTTTTGACCATTGCGCAACCGACAAACGATCCGGCATATTTGCCGATAATTCTGACAAAGAAATACAGCACTCCGACAACCAACAGCGGTACCCCGCCGACAGCGGACGAAGTATTGACGAGCGCTCCGAGGTCAAAGGTGATACCGGATCTCACAAAGAACAGAAGCAGTATCGGCGGGCTGAAATAATTCAGCTGCTTGAAGAGCTTGTCGTCACCAGTTGTGTTTATATAGACCATTCCCATCGACATACAGCCGAGGAGCGGCGAAATATCCATAACGGCGCATATTCCGCAGAATGTGAAAAGCAGCGCAACGGAAACGATCAGTCTGTTATCTGTCGATCGCTTGTTCATCAGCCATTTCATCAGAAGCCCGAAGAAGCCGCCGAGCAGAAGCACGGCAATATTGAGGATTATCGGCTTGATGACACTTTCAAAGCCAGCAGAGCCTCCGCCCGCAGACGAAGCAATAGCGATTGATATTGCCGCGCTGTACGCCAGCAGACCGACAACATCGTCAAGAGCAACGACCTGCAAAAGCGTATCGACGAAGTCTCCCTTTGCCCGCGTCTGGCGGATTGTCATCATCGTTGAAGCGGGGGCTGTCGCCGAAGCGAGCGCCGCCAAGACAACAGAAAATGCAAGGTCAAGTCCAAGAACCCAATATGTAACAATAAAGACGAAAAGCGTTGCCACGAGCGATTCGAGAAGGGTTATTACAACAACCTTCATCCCGTTCTTTTTGAGAACGGAGAGCTTGAAAAATTCCCCTGTGCTGAACGCTATGAATGAAAGGGCGATGTCCGGAAGAAACTCCGTGCCGTCTATGACCTTTTGCGGAATAATATCCAAAACATAAGGTCCTATCAATATTCCGACGACGATATACGCCGTCACGTTCGGCAGGCGGAGGAGCTTTGTCAGTCGGGTCATCAGAAATCCGCAGAAAAGCATAACCGCTATGGAAATTATAACCGATGCAACAGGCCCCGTGTTTTCCACAAGTGCACGCATATCTTTTCATCTCCTTTCATAATATTCTCCCGTTTCCCGGGAGGCGGTTGTATTATTATATGATATTACTTTCTTTCGTTTTTGTCAACCGTTTTGATATATTTTCAACAAAACAATTATCCAAACACACCGTTTTTTATGTCAATTGCAACAGACAGAAAAGCCTTTCCGCTCCGGCGGAAAGGTTTTTCTTTTTATTATGACATTTTTTACTTCTTTTCGGCAAGCGACGAAAGGAGCTTATAGAAATCCTCTGCTCCGATATACGTCTGCGGGAGCTCGCCGTTCCATTTCTGAACGTAATAATAGATGACAAGATTTTTGATATCCTCGTCCGTGATGTTTTCCTTGTCTGCGGCGAGAATGTCTCTGACCTGACCGATTATTGCTGCGTCCTTCTGACCTGCATATTCGGCGGCGTCTGCCTGAATCTTTGTTACGTCAAGATCTGCCTGTGCGGCGATCTTTGCGACGGCAGCATCCGCATTTGCCTTCATCTCTGCGATCTGCTTTGCGTATTCAGCCTCCATAAGAGCCTGCGCCTGCTCGATCTCAGCCTGCTGTTTCTTCTGTGCGGCAACCTGCTTTGCCTCAACCGCGTTTGTGAAAGCATCCGAGAAGTCAAGGTTTTCAAGCGACGTATCGAGCACGTCGATATTGTAATTGTCTAGCTTTTCTGTCAGTATGGTTTTTATTTCAAGCGAAAGCTCCGCGCGCTTTTCGAGGAGCTGCTCCGCCGTATACTGCGCCATAACGCTCTTCACAGCCTCCTGAATACGGGGCGTGATAACAGTTTCGTAATACTTTGTGCCGATCGTACGGTAAATATCCTGCGCATTTGCCTTCTGTATCTGATAGTTGAGCGAATATGTTACGTCAACCTCCTGAATATCGGAGGAGAAGCAGGTAAGATCGATGCTTGCCTTCTGGTTTCTGTTGTCCATATTGACAACCGTCTTCCAGGGTGCCGTAAAATGAACGCCCGCCTCGTATGTATAGCTTTCAACGTTACCGAACGTTGTAACTATTCCCGTGTGTCCCGTCGGCACTGTGCGCACACAGCTTGAAACGCAAATAACAAGTCCGACAGCCAGAGCGGCAACGCCTGCAACAGCCTTCGCCTTTTTCACCTTTTCGTTCTTCTTTACAATGAGAAATACGCCGGCTGCAACCGCCAAAATACCTATAATGAAAATTCCGAGCATTGTGAGCCTCCCGTTAAATATTTATTTGTTCTCCTCTGTCTTGTCCGAGGAGTCTTTTTCTTCTGTCTTTGTTTCTTCTTCGTCAATTACGATGTCTTCTTCAACCTCTTTGCCCGCATTTTCGTCAATACCGAGCACCTTTGAAGCCTTCTTCTTTATCTTTCTCCAGACAACGTAAAACGTTGCGCCGAGAGCAATAACGATACCGCTGATGACCTGAATGACAAGCGTGACCTGCGAAGGGTCTATGTACGCCGAGGCGTTGACCGTCGCAAAAAGCATCATACCAAAGCAAAGGTATGCCGCAAGAAATCTTTTCATACGTTTCATAATAAATTTCCCCCTGTTTTTATCAATCTTTTCTGTTCTTCTGAATTTCGGCAAGGCGGCGAAGAACGTATCTGACGCCTTCCGCACCGTCCGTTCCGTATGAATAGAGGTGCTTGTGCAGAAGAGCGGTTATTTTTTCCTTATACTTTTCCCCGCTTGCCATAAGCTCGTCTGCAACAGCCTTCGTCTTGCCGAGATCGCTCTTCTCAAGCGCAACTCCGACTTCGTTTCGGAGATATATTTCCGCCGGCGTCAGCCCGAGCTTCTCCCATTCGGGATTTTCCATTTTTATCTTCGTGTTGACAAAGAGCACCGGCTTTTTAGTCGAAAAGCAGAATTCATATGCAATCGCCGACCAATCCGTTATCAGCAGGTCTGAGGAGTACGTTGATCTGTTCGTCGTGAAGTCCAGTTCGAAAGTGAGCTTTTCGTCGGGCACTCCGGCATATTTTTCCGTCAACAGCCTGATCTTCTCCGGATAACGCTTGACGTATTCCGGATGCGGGCGGACGGTTATATGGTTTTCGTCGCACATAAGCTGTTCTATCAGAGTATCGACGCAGCTGTCCAGCAGGTTGTCCTCCTGCCAGGAGGGTCCTATCAGGATTTCCCGCTTTGTGTGCGGGGTCTTATCCATATCCTCATAAGCCTTTTCCAGCTTTTCTTCAAGAGGATAACCGAATTTGACAAGCGTCTTTTCGGGAAGAGAATAGACCTGTTCCGTCTTGCGGACCTCCCTTGCAACGTGCTCTCCCGTGCAGAAGATCGTATCAAAATGGTCAAGGGCGGCTTTGCGGAAGCCCATATGAACGCTCATCATATCGTGCGGAACGTAAATATATTCAACATCCTTGCGGACGAGCGAACGCTTTATGTAATAATTGTCAAGATCAGGCGTCGTCATAGCGACTATATCCGCGTCCATCCTCATCATAAGCGTTATCAGCTTTTTCTGCCCGATATAATAAGGCTTTATCTTCGGGTCTGTTTCGGCGAGCTTAAATATAGCGTCGTCCGGATCGCTTGTTACATAATGTATCGTTATGTTCGACTTCTTTTTCAACCCGTTTATCAGCGACTCAAAATATTTATAAAACCCGCTGCGTTCCGAATAGATGACGAAATGCTTGTTTACTATCTTGAAAAATCTCTTGTAGTCCGCTTTTTCCCGTTTTGCGTTTTCCTTTGCCCGTGCGTCTTTTTCCTTACCGTCGCCGAGACGTTCAATATCTGCAAGAGCCTTGCGACTTTCCGAGAGCCGCTCATAATCAACATATTTCTTCGGGCTTATAGCGGCGTTGAGAATATATTGCTGGACGATTGCGAAAACGTTGCTCGCGACCCAATAAAGCGCGACTCCGGTATATACGAAAAATCCGAGGAAAAGCGAAATGCCAACAGAGAGTACCGTCGTTCCGTATTTGCTGAACTTTCCTTGCTCGACCTGCAAAACATTCGTCGCATTCATCACCCAGCAGAGGAAGAGGGACGATATTCCCGCAATAACGGGAACAAGCGTATAAAGTCCCCAAGCCTTATAAGGCTCAATGCCGAGCGAAAGCCCAATAAAGGAGAGATCAAGCGGCTTTATCTGCGAAACAACGCCGTCAAACGAGGCGTCCGTCGCCACGCCGGATTGTATTGCCTTGATTATCTCAAGCTGGTTTTCCGCATTGATACCGAGACTGTTTGCAAGCGCGGAAACCGTCTCCGAGCTCATATGCAGGACATTCGTCAGCGGCTGCTTGACTATATAGAGCACAGCCGTCAGAAGCAGGAGCTGGAGCAAAAGAGGAACAACCGTTGCAAATGGGCTGTAACCCTTTTTCTTCTGCATTGCCGTTTCTTCCTCGGCAATTCTTTCCCTGTCGCCGTAATATTTAGCCTTGATAAAATTTATATCAGGCTGGATCATAACCATCTTGATTGAATTTTTATGCACCCATATCGAAACGGGAAGAAGAATAATCTTTGTGCAAAGGGTGAAGAGGATTATCGCAAGACCGTAGTTTCCGAGAAGCTCCCAACACCATTTCATAACGTATCCGAGCGGATAGCATATATAATACATCAGAGTATCCATTTTGTCTCCTTACGAATCAGTTGTAAAGCGAGCCGATGTTTACATCCGAAACGATCTTCCAGTTTGAAAAATCGCTTCCCTTGCCCGTAACCGCAAAATCGACTATTCTTGTGTCGCCGTCGTCATAAAGCTCAAACTTGTGGTGGCGGGTCGGCGTTTCGTCTTCGCCTATATCAAAATACGATTTTCCGTAATCGTGTGTCGTCCTGATCCCCGCGGATTTGACTATCGTTGCGATGAGGTTTTCCTGGGAGACCTGCGCGTGCGAATATTCAAGCGGCTCCTCGCTTCTGCCCGCAGGCTTCACGAAAAGCGACGTAAGTCTCGGCTGTGTTGGGATTTCTCCGTCGTCTCTTGCGCTCGGATGATCGCCTGTTATGATTATCGTCGAATCCTCGTAAACGCCGAGGCGGCGCATCTCGTCAAGATACGCAAATATCATCCCGAAGCACCCCTTCATCGCCTTTTTGAAGGTTGTATCGTCGGTACGGTTGCCGTTTTCGTCAATTTCATATGGCTGATGACAGCCGTTGAGATGAATGAGCGTATAAGAATTTTCGCTGTCATCGACGGTAAGTCCGCCTGTCAGAAGCTCGTATGCTCTCGGATCATCGACCTTGTACGCCGGTGCCTCGCCACCGTAGCTGATGACATTGCTGAAGGAGGAGGTTGAAACCCTGACCGTGCTCTTGAGCAAGGTCGGAAGGCATCTGTATGCGGCGATCTGCGCCATACTGCCGACGAGCGCCGCCCTGTCCGTCACTTCGTATTTCGAAACGCCAGAAACGTTATAAACTCTGCCCTTCATCGCTCTTGCGTCCCGATAGCCGTAATAATCCGCCGTATAGAGCTTGATTCTGTATCTGTTTTCAAAAAGGTCGCAAAGGAAAGGCGAGGTTCCGTATGCCTTTTCAAACCAGGGTTCCGGACTTGCGCCCCAATCCTTCGGATCGCTTCCGTATTCATAATCGACTCCCGTTATAAGCGTTGCAAGACCGGGATAAGTTCTCGAATAGAGAGAGATGTTGTCATCAAAATAGGTAAAGCCAGTCAGCCTGTCAAAGAACGTTCCGTCAAAATATATTATCTCTTCATAAAAATCGACGTCAAAGCGGTCAACAACGAAAACAACGATGTTCTTTCCCGCCGATACCTCGTTTATGCCGGCCTCCGTCAGGTACTGTTTTACGTTCTCATCCGGCTCTTCCGGCTTTGAGGTTTCCGTCGTCGTCTGCGCGGGCTCTGCCGAAGAAGAGGTCGTGTGTGCAGAGCCCGAAGTCGTTGCTCCGGTCTGCTGCGGCTTTTCCGTCTTTGAGTCGGTTATCTTCGGTATATTCGAAACGCAACCGACAATCTGCATCCCGATTATCACAATGAGAAGAACCATTGCGACAGTTTTTATAATATCAAACTTTTTCATCATTATCGCTCCGAAAACACATACCGCCGCCGTCACTACCCACAGCGCGGTATCGAATATCGCAAATCCGAGACTGACCCTCGTGCCGACGTCGTCTCCGACGAGAGACCCCATACCGACATTGAGGAAAAGCGACTGAATCTGCCCCATAAGCGCTGCCCAGAAAAACAATCCGAAAAGCACCCGATGCAGAGTTCCTTCCGTAAAAACGAGGATAAGCGATATAGCCGCTGAAACTGCCAGCGCTATAAGCGCAAGCTGCCAGCCGAAATCCGAAAATCTGAAAAGGAATTCGCCCCTGTTGCCTGCAAAAACATCGACCGCGCCGAAGAATAAGTAGGTAAAACCGACCGCCGTTCCGCAAAGGATCGACGGAAGCAGTCTTTGTTTTATATCTGTATTTTTGATAATACTCACCTCAATTCGTATTGACTTTCAGTATACCACTTATATCGTCCATTGTCAACCTTAAATGGGCTTTTTCCGGCATATGAGTTCTTTTCCTCGGACGGACTTTTCTTCATCTTCCGGAAGCGATATGTCCTTTTTAATAAGTCGAAAAAAGCTGCCCTTTTTCTCACCCGAAAACAAAATTTCCGACAATATATTTTCTCATAACGTTCGGATGCGCCGCGACATATCATAAATTGCGGGTCATCTTTTCCGGAGGTTTTTATGGATATTGATTTCAGCTCTGCGGCAACATCACAAAAGCTGCGCGATTATTGCTTTGGCATAGCGGAGGAATACGGCTTTGTATCGCTGTTTTCGATAGGAAATTCCCTTTCCGGACAACCGATAGAATGTATTTCTCTCGGAGGCGGGGACATATGTCATCTTGTCGTCGGCGCGCATCACGGCTCCGAGCACATAACAGCCCTTCTCTGTGTCAAGTTCGTTGCGGACTGCGCAAAAGCCCTTCGGAGCAGAACATTCCTGGCAGGGTTTGACGTTGCGCATATATTCTCAAGGCGGAGAGTTTTCGTCGTTCCCGTCATAAATCCGGACGGGATTGATATTCAGCAGGGCGCCTTCCCGAAAGAGCACATCCTTTATCCGAGACTTATATCTATGAACCCCGCCGGCAGGGATTTTTCGCATTGGCAGGCAAATGCGCGCGGCGTTGACTTAAATCATAATTACGACGCCGGCTTTGACGAATGTCGTGCGCTCGAAAGAAGAGCGGGAATATATTCCGGTTGCCCGACAAGATACGGCGGCACACATCCGGAGAGCGAACCGGAAACGGCCGCGCTCTGCAATTTCACAAGACTTCTCTCCCCGAACCTGAAAACAGCCGTAGCCCTGCATACTCAGGGGGAGGAGATATTTTATGATTACCTCGGCAGCTGCCCGAAGGGCTCTCTTATGCTTGCAGAGTGCTTTTCAAGAGTTTCGGGCTACACCGTTTCGAAACCGAGCGGGATTGCCGCATACGGCGGATACAAGGACTGGGTCATCTCAAAACTCGGAATTCCCGCCTTCACAATAGAATGCGGCAAGGGGGAGAACCCCTTGCCGCCCAGTGATTTTGATAAAATTTACGAAAAAGTCCTGCCCATTCTGCTGACAGCCGCCGCTTTCGCTTAAAAAACTCTTGCAATGCGGGTATGAAATGATTTATAATACAATTGTAATCAGATGCCGAGATATTTTCTGACCATCGTGTTCAGAAGCTCGTCTCTGTCTATCTTGCGTATAAGCGAGCGCGCGTTTTTATAGCTTGTTATATATGTCGGGTCTTCCGTAAGAATATAGCCGACTATCTGATTTATTGGGTTGTATCCCTTTTCCAGAAGAGCCTCATAGACCGTTGTGAGTATGCGCTTTGTGTCCTCCTCGCTCTGTGCTCCGACGGAGAATGTCATAGTTGTGTTTATATCCTGTGCGCTCATTGGCTTGTCCTCGCATTTGTTTTTGTCTTTTTTATATTCTACACCACCGGGATCGATTTTTCAATATTTTTTCGAATTTTAGCGGCAGAAAGCCGTAAATATTTCTTGAAAAGGATGTAAAACTTATGGAAATCAAACGTAAAACCATTTCAGACGAACAGCTTTTTGCCCGCGAGAACGAGCTTATTGCAGAGGTGAATTCCGTATGCGATGCCTTTCACGACCGTTTCTCGTCCCTCGGCTACGAGCTGAACATTGAGATTGACGAAAAGAAATCGGACGATTTCGAATTCTCTCCCAGAAAAAAGGATGAAGATCCGAAGCCTGAATACAAGCCCGGCTATGCCTGCCGCGCGACGGTCACCGTCAGACGGCCGAAGAGCGATGAGGAGATAGAAAAAGACGAGGAGCTTGAAGAAGAGATCGCCGAGGCGGAAAAGGAAATTGCCGAAAAGACCGATGACGGCGAAGAATACGGCATAGACGAACAGCTCGCCGAGCAGGAAAGAAACGACGCAATCCTTGCCGAAGCCGAAGACAAGCTCAACCGCAGCGTTGCATACACCCAGCTTATGCTTACGAGAGTATACAAAGCTTTCTGGGTCGAAAAGGTCAGCATCTGCGATAACACAGATGAGCTTCGGGCAGATCTTGAAGAGTTTTATGAGAAGCTCTCAAGCGGCGAAGCCGGCTCGGAGGAATAAAATACCACACGGCAAAGAGCTTAATAGCCCGGTCCTTTACTGATAACAACGAAAACCACCCGCCGCAAAGCGAGTGGTTTTTTCTTTGACTTTTCTTTTTTACAGATTTTCCGCAAGGTATTCGTCAATCGCCGAGCGGAGGGTTGTCAGGGCTGTCGATGTCGAAGAGTTTTTAACCTGCGCGCCCGCCGAGTCGAAATGACCGCCGCCTCCCATTTTTTCAAGTATGAGCTGAACGTTTATGCTTCCCTGCGAACGCGCGGAAATATGAACGGTATCGTCTATCCTGCAAAGTGCGAACGCCGCCTGTACCCCTTCGACGGAGAGCAGTCTGTCCGCCGCTTTCGCCGCGGAAACGCGCATAAGAGGAGAGTTCGAATCCGCGTCGTTTAGGGCTATTGCAATAACCGATTTATATATTACAACGTTGCTCTCAAACTTCGCTTCGCTGAGGAACTCCTTTATGCCGGTCTTGAAAAGGTTCTCGGCATCGGTCGGGCTTGCGCCTTCGCCGCGGAGATACATAGCAGAGGAGAACGTTCGTGTTCCCGTGTTGTGTGTGAAGCGCTTTGTGTCAAGCAAAAGACCTGCAAAAAGCATATCCGCCTCAACCTTCGGCAAAGAACCTGCGGGGAGCGTCTGCTCAAGAAATTCCGAAAGCAGCTCCGATGCGGACGATGCCGACGGCTCGATATATACGATACTCGGTTTTACCTTGTATTCGCCTGTCTTTCTGTGATGATCGATAATTACAAGATTGCCGACATTGTTTACTATGTCCGGAGCTTCGCAGAAGGCGATGTTGTTTACGTCGACTATCACGGCGAGCGTATCGCTGCGGATGAGATCCTGCGCTTCAACCTTGTCTGTAAACATCGCCCCGTATTCGGGATATTCCTCAAGCCTTGCAAAACAGGGAGCGAGGTTTCTGTCGTTCTTGTCCGTGACAATATTGACCTTGACTCCGCAGAACGTCGCAAGCCTTGCGACGGCAAGGCAGGACGCAAATGCGTCGAAGTCCGCAAAGCGATGTCCCATAACGATGACATTTGAGCTTTTTCTCAGAAGCGACATAAACTCTCCCGCAATAACGCGCGAGCGCACTTTTGTCCTCTTCTGAACGGCTTTTGTCTTTCCGCCGTAAAAATCAACTCCGTCCGCACTCTTGACAACAACCTGATCTCCGCCTCTCTGAAGCGCGAGGTCAAGAGCGGACTGCGTAACTCTCTCTTTTTCATAAAGCGTTCCGCTTATTTTTGCAATACCCATCGACATTGTGACGGGCATCGACGTCTCGCCGACGTATATCTCGCGCACTTCATCAAGGATTGAAAATTTGTCCTCTTCGAACTGCTCAAGATATTTTGCCGCAAAGACGCAGATGAACTTATTGTTTGCATACTCGCGGACAATCCCTCCGACAGCTTCCATATGCTTGCGGAGGATTGTTTCAACGTCGGACGCCGCCGTATCATAAAGCTCCTGAACATATTGCATAAGCTCGTCAAGGTTGTCTATCATCGCATAGGCGACGATCGTGTCATCGTCCTCCAGCTTTTTCGCAAGCGCACGGGTCTCCGTATAGTCGGCGAATATCGCCATATAGTACGTCCTGCCGTGCGAGGAGACTTTATAGCCTTTTGCGCGGAAGCATTCGCCGGAGTTGCCTGCGTCTATCTCGGATGAGAAAGTAACCTCGGTTCCGTTCTCGTCATCTTCTTTGAGAATACGCTCGATCGTCGCATCGCATATGTTGTCTATATACTTTCCGAAGACCATCGTTCTGGAGCGGAAACGGGATGAAAGCGCAGTATTATACCATACAATCTTTCCCTTTTCGTCGCATATGACAACAGGCATATACAGCTTCTGGATAAAGTCGAGCGAGATATTTCCGAAGACAGAGCTCCTTACCTCGCTCATCACCTTCGCTCCGAGATTACCCCTGATTATCGCCGCAACGCCGACACCTATAACGCAAAGCACATATCCGCCGAGCCCGTACAGAGCGATGTTTTCCGGGGCGGCATCGGAGAACACCGTTGCCAGCGCGACCGCCGCAAGAGCAATCACCCCCGCCGCCGCACATATTATCCCGAGCGGAAATCGTTTTTTCTTTACATCGTTTGATTTATCAGACATAATATTGTCCTTTCGGTTTATTTTTGCTTACAGCTTCATTCGTCGCCGCCGGAGCCGCCGTCTTTATCGGCAGACTCAGCTTTTCTCCGGACAAACACCCCGATCGCACCTATTATCGCAATCGTCATAAAAGCCAGCTGAAGCGCAACTATTGCAAATACGACGAATATGAATGCCGCCATTCCCCTTCTGCCTGCGGCTTTCTTTCCGAAAACCGCCGAAAATCCTATTGCGAAAAACGCCGGCATAGTTATCAGGTTGAGATTGTACGCAACCGTTCCGACGACGGAGCCGGATGACGAAATCAACGCAACGACATATGCCCCCGCAAACACTACCGATGACACCGCAAAGATTATGACGGTGACCATTGTCGGGTAAAGTTCCCATCTGGGCGAAGGAAGAATGACCTCGCAGCGCATTTTCCTTGCGAAAAACGTAAACCAGTATGTGACGATATAGCAGATAATCTGCAAAGAAGCAATAAGAGTTCCGGGCAGAATCGCGATGAACGCCGTCGCCGTGCTTTCCGCGGCAGCGTTCAGATCCGCCGCATCAATCTTTACTCCGGCGCTCGCATTCGCAACCGCGTCCATATAGTTTTTGTAAGCTTCGGCGATAACGCTGCGGAGAGCGTCCGTTTTGCCCTCTATGAATGTTTTCAGTCCCTCTGCGGAAAATTCTCCGCCACCGGCAAAATACTCTGCCAGAAGAGCGCCGATGAGCATCACCGCAAGCGCAAACGACATAGCAACTACGGTTCCCGTCCTGTCGCTTGCCTTGCTCACGCACAGCGCAAGCACCCCGCCGATTGCGATAAACGAGCAGAACAGTATCACGCTTTCAAGCCCGCCGCCCATAACCGTTATGATAACGGAGCCGAGCGCAACAGAGATCGGACACAGCACGCAGCACATAACGACCGCGCGCATACAGATCAGAAGCGCAAGAGCTGCCGAGGCAACCGTCATAAACAATATTCCGAGCAGCCCTCCCGTTTGCAGAAGCGCAGCCGACGCCGAAGCGCCGATAAGCATTATAATTCCGGCTGCGACGGGAGAGACGATTCCCTTCTCCGCGCCGCCGTTTGTTCCTCTATTCATTTTCGCCGTCCGTTCCTCCGGAAAGAAGCTTGTTCATTCTCTTATTGAATTCCTCCGCCGTGTTATATCCCATCTTCTTCTGACGATTGTTCATAGCGGCAATCTCAAGAATTATGGCAAGGTTTCTGCCGGGACGGACGGGGATCGTCGTTGTCGGTACTTCGATTCCGAGAATATTTGTTGTTTCCTGTTCAAGACCGAGCCTGTCGTATATCTTGTTCTTATCCCATTGCTCGAGCTTTATGACCATATCTATTTTTTCTGTTTCCTTGACAGCGCCCATACCGAACAGCCTGCGCACGTCAACTATGCCGATACCGCGGAGCTCTATAAAATGCCTGATTATCTCGGGCGAAGAACCGACAAGCGTCTTTGCCGATACCTTCTTTATCTCAACGGCGTCGTCCGCTATAAATCTGTGTCCGCGCTTTACAAGCTCTATTGCCGTCTCGCTTTTGCCGACGCCGCTTTCGCCGAGCATAAGTATTCCCTCGCCGTAAACTTCGACAAGGCCTCCGTGGCGGGTAATCCTCGGAGCAAGATATATGTTCAGAGACGCAATCAGAGCCGCCTGAAATTCGGAGGATTTCTGCGCCGTTCTGAAAAGCGGCACGGAATATTTTCTCGCCGCCGAAAGCATCTCGTCAAAGACAGGCAGCGACGTTGTAACGATCAGAGCCGGTATCTCCCTTGCAAAGAGCGCGTCGAGCTTCTGCTCCCTTTCAACGCCCGTCGCATAACCGAGATACTCAGATTCCGCATTTCCGACGAGCTGGATGCGCTTATGATCGAAGCAATCGAAAAAGCCTCCGAGCGCAAGTCCCGGACGGCTGACATCCGGACTTTTTATCTCTATTTTCTCCCAGCCCTCGGGAGAATAAATTATTTCAAGCCTGAATTCATCGACGATCTTTTTCAGCTTAACGCTGTACTCGCCGACAGCATATTCCATTCCGTTTCCGTTTATGTCCATAGGCTTTTGCCCTTTCCGTGTCAAAAGACACTTCCGTAAAGTAATACAAGCTAATTATATCCTATGTTGAGCATATTTTCAATAAATATTTTATGTTTTTTTCGTAAACATAATAAAAAAGCCTTTCGGAGGAGAAAATATGGCTTCGATTTTCATAAGAACGATATTTATTTACGTAATTTTGATCGCTATGATGCGTTTTACGGGCAAAAGACAGATCGGTCAGCTTCAGGTTTCCGAGCTGATAACGGCATTTCTCATAAGCGAGATAGCGTCGGGTCCCATAACGGATACAAACATCCCGCTTCTCTATGCGATAATTCCGATAACCGTTATCCTCTGCCTTGAGGTCATCGCTTCGTTCCTTTCGATGAAATCCGCAGTGATAAAGAAATTCCTTGAAGGCAAGCCGAGCGTCGTCGTCCGCGGCGGAAAGCCCGTGCAAAAGGAAATGGCAAAGATGAGAATGAGTATGGAGGATCTGCTCTGCCAGCTCAGGCTCAAAGATACGCCCTCCCCCGCCGTAGTCGATTATGCGATATTCGAGCCGAACGGTCAGCTCTCGGTGTTTCCTCTCGAAAACGCACCGAAGGTCACAGGCGTTGCGCACCCTGTCATCGTCGACGGGCATATCATCGATTATGTCCTCGAAGAAACGGGAAAAAGCCGCAAATGGCTTTGCGAAACGCTTGAAAAGAAAAAAATACGGGACATAAAGACCATATTCCTGATGACCGTCGATGACGACGATACCGTCGTCGTTTACAAAAAGGAGGCAAAATGAAGACCTTTATCGTTTCGCTTCTCCTCCTCTGCGCCGTTCTGACCTTTATCATCTTCAATACGGCATATATCGGACGTCTTTCGAACGAGATGCTTTCCCTTGCGGAGGATCTGCCCGGCACAAAGGAAGCCTTTGAAGCCGACATTCCCTCCGCCCTCGAAAAAACGCAAAAGCTCTGGGATTTATGGGACAAAACGATCGATAAGTTTACGTTCACCATCGGCTACGGACACATAGACCGCACAGACGACGCTATAATCGAGCTTTATTCAGCCGCAAAAAACGGCGACGGTGACTCTTTCATCACCGCCGCCGCAAAATTCTGCGATTGTCTCACCCGAATGAAAAAGCTGGAGAGCTTTGACTTCGGTAGCTTTATGTGATTATTTTCTCGCCAGCTTCGCCGGCTCCTCCGGAATTTTCCCGAGCCTCGGAAGCCAGTTTCCTTCAGAGGTACCGGGGGTGTTGACCCGCCCCTCGTCTCCGAGCGAAAGAATATCCCAGATCGGTATGACAGCCACCTCCGCGCGACTGTCCAGCACAGCCTTTATGAAGGTCTCAGGCGCTTTTATACGCTTTTTGCCGAGGTATTCCGCCGTCCGCAGCCTGCCCTCCTCCGAGCGCAGAAGCCACCAGGAGTGCGTCGTCGGGTTGTCGTGCGTGCCCGTATAATAATAAGTGTTTTTCCGGACATTCTTCGGCAGATGCATATTCGTCCCGTTGTCATCAAAGGCAAACTGAATAACCCTCATAGATGGATAGCCCGTGCTTTTGAGCAACTTTATGACCTTATCCGAAACGATCCCGAGATCCTCCGCAACAACTCCGAGCGAGGGAACCTCTTTTTCCAGCGTCGAGAAAAGGCTTTTTCCCGGTCCGTCGCGCCAGAAGCCGTTTTTTGCGTCCGGCGCCTGCGGTTCGACGCTGTAATAATTGGCAAAGCCGATGAAATGGTCAAGCCGGACGGAATCGAAAAGCTCCGCTGCCGCCTTTGCTCTGCGGATAAAGAATCCGTAGCCCCGGTTTTTCATACGCTTCCAGTCATACAGAGGGTTGCCCCATTTCTGACCGTTCTCCGAGAAATAATCCGGCGGAACGCCCGCAACGAACTTCGGGCGACGATCCCGATCAAGCTGAAAGCTCCTCGGATTTGCCCAGACGTCTGCCGAGTCCGGCGCGACGTATATCGGCATATCGCCGAGAAGCTCAATCCCCAGCGAATTTACATACTCCTTGAACCTTTTCCATTGCGAAAAGAAAAGATACTGTTCGAAAATGTAATAGCTTATATCGTCCGAAAGCAGCTCCTCATATCTTTTCATAGCCGCCCTCTCCCTGCGGACAAGGCATTTGGGAAAGTCGAGATAGCATTTTCCGCCGAACCTGTCCTTGAGAGACATAAAGAACGCATAGTCATAGACATCGGGATGAAGCGAGAGGAATTCTTCCGTTTCGGATTTTAAACGCTCTCCCGAAAAGTCATAAGCGGCGCGAAGCATCCTCCGCCTCGAAAAATATATTCTTCCGTAGTCAATGCTTTCCCCCTCGGGCACGCGCTCCGGCAAATCATTTCTTTCAAGAATTCCGTCCTCGCAAAGCATATCCGGATCGATAAAATAAGGATTGCCCGCAAACGAAGAAAAACTCTGATAAGGCGAGTTTCCGTAGCCCGTCGGTCCCACAGGCAGCACCTGCCAGATCTCTGCTCCCGATTTTTTTATATAATCCGCAAATTCGTAAGCCCCTCTTCCGACCGTTCCGATCCCGTACGGCGACGGCAACGAAAATATCGGCATCAGCACCCCGCTTCTTTTCATAAACATTTTCCCTTCTCAAAACCGAGATTTTTCTATCATTTTATCACCGCAGACGCCATATGTCAATTTTATTTTAATCCGAATATTGACTTTTCCCCGCCGATGTGATATATTGGCATACAATGACCGCTTTTTCCGGAGGATTTTGAATTTTGAGCTTTGTTGATGTGCTTCTGATAGGCATCGCGCTCTCGATGGACGCTTTTGCCGTTTCGATATGCAAAGGGCTTTCCGTAAGAAAAATCAAGCCGAAGCATCTCCTCGCTGTTGGGCTTTATTTCGGCGTATTCCAGGCGATTATGCCGACGATCGGATATTTTCTCGGCAGGCAGTTTGAAAAATACATAACTGCATTCGACCATTGGATCGCTTTCGGGCTCCTTCTTCTCATCGGCGCGAATATGATACGCGAGTCGCTCTCGAAGGAAGAGCCGGACGAAGAAAAGAATTCCTCTTTTTCGGTCGGGACGATGCTCGTTCTGGCGGTCGCGACTTCGATAGATGCTCTCGCTGTCGGCGTTTCGTTTGCCCTGAGCGGAATGGAAAGAAGCGAGCTTCTGTATTCCGTCATATCGATCGGCGTCATAACCTGCATTCTCTCTATGATCGGACTTCTCGTCGGTAATTTTTTCGGTGCGAAGTACAAGTCGAAGGCGGAACTCGCAGGCGGAATCATCCTGATTCTGATGGGAGCAAAAATTCTTCTCGAAGACCTCGGAATAATAAGTCTTCCGTTTTGATTTGATATGAAAACGCAGGCGATGCCTGCGTTTTTTGTTTGCTATGTTTGTCCCTCGGCGCAAAGCGTCCTTTTTGGCAAAAGCGGAAGGCGCTGAATTCATTTCTGCCCCGCTGGCAATAATTTTTTATAAAGGCTTTTTTCCGCGGATATACGAGTTCCGCTTTCCGTTACCGCCCTTTGCCTTTTGCAACAGAACGAAACAATTTTGTTACAAATAAAATTTCAATTATCACTTGACGAAAAATGTTATATAGTATAAAATTAAAGTGGTATTGCCTTGCGCAAAACAAAAGGAAGGAGAAGCATATGGACGAAAACAATAACCTGCCCGATCTGCCGGAAGAAAATCTGCCGGGTCAGGCGGAAGAACCGTCTGAGCAGCCGGAAAAAAAGTCCCGTGTAAACTGGAACAAGAAATATACGACCATTGCGGTTTACGCTCTGCTCGTCATATTGTTTGCCGTTCTGTGCGTATTCTTCTTTCTCAATAACCACGAATTCGGAAAATACGTCGGCAGTGTGCTCTCCGTATTCAGCCCGATTATATACGGAACGATCTTTGCATATCTTCTAAACAAGCTGATGGTCAAGGTTGAAACACGCGTTTTCGGATTTCTCGAAAAACCCGGAAAACGTCGCCTGCAAAGGGCGCTCTCCGTATTCCTGACGGCAATCGCCGTCGTACTCATCATCTGTCTTTTCCTCTGGCTTCTCGTCCCGCAGATAGTCGCGGGATATGCCGACCTCGAAGGCAAGATGAAATTCTATATAGGCAACGTTCAACAATGGCTTGACGGCCTCGGCGAAGATGCCGGAGAATTCTCGGGCTACATCGCCTCCGCCGCAAAATATCTGAATAATTTTATAAACAAGATCTATGAAGTAATCAAGAACATCCTCCCGCAGATAGCAGGAGCGGCGAAAAACGTCGTCCTGACTGTCAAGGATATGCTCCTGGGCTTTGTATTTGCGATATATTTCCTCTTTGCAAAGGAACGCCTTGCGGCTCAGTCAAACAAGGTTCTGCGCGCCGTTGCAAGCGACAAGGTCTATGAAGGCACAAAAAAGGTCTTCTCTCTCATAGACGACAGGTTCGGTAACTTCGTAACGGGAAAGATCCTCGATTCGATTCTCGTCGGGATTGTGTGCTTTTTCGGCTGCTGGATAATCGGCGTACCGTATTATCCGCTTATCAGCCTGATAATCGGCGTTTGCAACCTTGTCCCCGTTTTCGGACCGATCGTCGGCATTGCGCTTTCGAGCTTCATCGTTTTCATCACTTCGATGGACGTTTCCCTTATGTTCTGGTATCTTTTGTTCGTCGTTCTTCTTCATATACTCGACGCACACTTTGTCACAAGCAAGCTCGTCGGCGAAAAGCTGGGCTTGCCGGCAATGTGGATATTTGCTTCGCTCGTTGTTATGGCAGGCTTCTTCGGTCTGCCGGGAATGATAATCGCCGTTCCGACATTTGACGTCATCCGCGAGCTGATGAAGGAAAAAGCCGAATTGAGACTCTCCAAGAAAGACGCTCCGACGCAGACCTCCGAATATTATTCGACAGAGGACGGAGTTGCGATTTACGAAGAGGGCATACAGGCGACGGAAAAGAGCCACGCAAGGGACAAGAAATTCGTTGATAAAGTCAAGAGCCTTTTCAAAAAGAAGAACAGCAAAAAGCAGTCCGGAAAGAAGTAAAGGCGATTGAATTTTGACGCCCGTACGTCGTTAAAGATTCCGGTGTCAAAGGTAACACTGTTGAAAAGTGCCGAGTAGGTAAAGTGCAGCGACAGGTTTGTGTTTCCGTCGCCACTGCAAAAACAGAATATCACGGCGGATTTCCCGCCGTTATGCACCCGTAGCTCAGCAGGATAGAGCGACCGCCTCCTAAGCGGTAGGCCAGCGGTTCGAATCCGCTCGGGTGCGCCAATTTATTCAGAGAAAATCAGGTAAAAACTTATGGCAGAGGTCATCATAAGGCGCGCCGCAAAGGGCGATATGAAAAGAATAGACGAGCTTCTTTTTCAGGTTCACAAGGTTCATAGCGACGCCCGCCCCGATATTTTCAGAGAGGGCGCAAAAAAATATACGGACGAACAGCTGGAGGGGATCATCGCAGATGACAAAACACCCGTTTTCGTTGCGGAAAAGGACGGCAGAATAGAAGGGTACGCCTTCTGTATTCACAAGCAGTTTCCCAAGGACAGCAATATGACGGACATAAAAACGCTCTATATAGACGATCTGTGCGTCGATGAGAATTGCCGCGGGCATCACATCGGCACCCTGCTCTATGAACACGTCCTTGCTTATGCAAAGGCGCAAGGCTGCTACAACGTCACGCTCAACGTCTGGGCAGACAACGTAAATGCCGTCAAATTTTATGAAAAGATCGGTCTCAGAGTTCAGAAGATCGGTATGGAAAAGATACTCTGATACAAAAAACACATCTCGGTTTAAGCAACATAGGGAACAAATTAAACGAGGTGAAGCACAATGGAAAATCTCAATTTCTGCGTTTTCGGAGACTCTGTCGGAAAAGGAGTCGTTCTTTCGGAGACGGGGCGCTATACAAGCGGTGCGCCCGATATAAATCTGCTTACGGGCAGAAGCGATATAACCCTTGAAAACTTCTCGCGCTTCGGCTTTGTAACGGAAAAGACGCTGTCGCTCGTTGAAAAATGCGAAAGTGACATAGCCTCAAGCGACGCGGTATTCATCGAGGTCGGCGGAAACGACTGCGACTTTGACTGGCAGAGCATTTCGGACTCTCCGGACGAAGAACACCTCTGCAAGACCCCTCCCGCTCTCTTTGAAAAAATTTATACCGAGCTCCTGACAAAAGCAAAAGCGTTCGGCTCAAAGGTTTTTGCGCTGAATCTCCCGCCCATTGTCCCTGCAAGATATTTCAAGAAAATAACGGAAAAAGCAGGCATATGTGCGGAAAACATACTGAAATGGCTCGGCAGCGTCGAAACGATATACCGTTATCAGGAAATGTACAGCATAATGGTCGAAAAGATCGCCCGCGCAGTCGGTGTTGTCCTGATAGACATACGCTCCGCTTTTCTTGCGGACCATCATTATGAAAATCTCATCTGCGAGGACGGAATTCATCCGAACTCAAAGGGATACGAGCTGATATATAAGTCGGTAATAGACCAGTACCGCGCGATAGAACAGGGATAAAATCAATCAAAGAAAGGAGAAAACGAATGAAGCTGTCCTGGAACAAAAAATATACAACGATTGCAGTATACGTTGCGCTTGTGCTCCTCGTCGCTTCGTTTATAGTCTTCTTCTTCCTCAATAACAACGATTTCGGCGGATATATAAAGAAATTTTTCTCCGCCCTCTCCCCGATAATCTATGGCGTTATAATCGCATATCTTCTGAACCCGATCGTTGTTTTCTTTGATACAAAGGTATTCTCCTTTCTGAATAAAAAGGGAAAACGCCGTCTGCGCCGCGGGCTTTCCGTCGCCGCAACGATGATAATCTTTCTTCTTTTCATATCCCTTCTTATTTCCGCTCTCGCCCCGCAGCTGATTTCAAGCATTTCGGAGCTTCAGAGCAAGTTCAACGGATACGTCGAAAGCGCGAAAAAGTGGCTCGGTCAGATAGGCTCCTCCGCTCCGGCTCTCGGAGATATAGTTTCGTCGCTGAACAGCTATATTGACAAATTCCTTGATAAAACTGAAGAAATCGTCGATATTGTTATGCCTTGGCTCGGCTCTTTCGCAACGTCGCTCCTCAGCGCTCTTAAAAATGCGCTCATAGGTATAGTTTTTGCGATACTCGTGCTTTGCAGCAAGGAACGGATGGGTGCTGTTACAAATAAGCTCCTCTGCGCATATGTCAAAAGCGAAAAGCGCGAGACCTTCCTTTCCGCCGTAAAAAGAGCAGACAAGAGCTTCGGCGGATATATCAAAGGAACGCTGCTAGATGCGATATTCGTCGGCATTGTGAATTTCTTTGCGCTCTGGCTTATGGGAGTTCCCTTCTATCCCCTTATCGCCGTCATTCTCGGCATAACGAATATGATCCCGATCTTCGGTCCCTGGATAGGTACTGTTCCCTGCGCGCTTATAATCCTCATTGCGTCCCCCTCAAAGGTTATTCTTTTCGTTCTGTTTACGCTCGTGTTCCAGGGCATTGACGGAAACGTCGTCGCTCCGAAGCTCATCGGATCGAACGTCGGTATGCCTTCGGAATGGGTTGTAATCGCAATTACAGTTATGTCAGGATTTTTCGGTGCTGTCGGAATGATAATAGGCGTTCCGACGTTCGCCGTTGTTTATACCCTCATATGCGACAAGGTCAACGCAAAGCTTAGTGCAAAAGGATATTCCTCAAGCGACGGCGACTATTGCGAAGGCAGAGCAAAAGAAATTTTGCTTGAGGGTACAGACGAGCCGGATGAGAAAAAAGAGAAAAAGTTCCTCGGCATATTCAAAATAAAAAAATCGGATAAAAGCGACAAAAACTGAAGCCAGACGGGAGCTTTGATGGGCAGTCGCGAAACAGTTAATGGAGCGTATCGGTACAGATACGCTCCATTTCTTATGTCCATATGCTATGTAACGGGGTACAGGCCCTTGGATCCTCATTTGGGAGAGCTGTCACCGCAGGTGACCAAGAGGGTCTTGCAGCCTTTTTTGAATAATAAGATCAATTTGTGTGCACACGCCACGATAATCCGATGTTTGTAAATTCTTACTGGATATTTGCGCAGAAAAAGATACCGGAGCTTACGTTCGTTTGGTATCATCTCCCTGCGAAGCCGCCGGGCATTTTCTAATTGGGCATTGTCTTTTGGTATGATCATTGCTTACCCTCTCCGTCCTTGCTGCGCCCGGTCACCTCTCCCAAAGGGAGGCGGCAAGGGACGCTCACACGATATACCAAAAGGTGTATAGAAATGCGCCCTTAAATCAGTTAGACAAATTCTGTTGTTCTTAATTCATCAAGTTTCTTTGCTCGTTGATATGCCAAATCTAAAAATTGTTGAATCGATAGATGCTCATAGTCCCAATTCATAGGTTCCAAAGTTGTAGCACCTTGATAGCCGCTATGAGCTATCTTTTTCATAACCTGTACCCACTCTATACTTCCGTCAAATGGCAGCTGATGTTGATTGTGCTTTCCTCCATTATCCTGCAAATGTAATGCCATTAACCGATTTCCATATCGTTTTATCAAGTCATCGTCAGGCGCATAATTTATATGATGACAACTGTCATAACAGTATCCTACATTTTTAGATTCAAACATACTCAGCACTATGTCCAAATTACAAATATTATTCAGATTTTCAAACGCAACTTGAATGTTCCTGTCTTCAGCCAAGCTAATAATATTTTCTAATCTTTTAATACCTAAATTATTTATGATATGCTCGTCATCAGGTAAATGAATAACCATTGTTGGTATATTGTATTTATAACAATCCATTACGCACTGACAATAAGTTTGAAAAGCGCTATCTCCGTCCGGATTATCTATTGACAAACAGTTTTGTTTATGCACCGGAGCGTGAATGTTTTCTATATAAAGTCCTGCATTTCTTGCCAAATGAACATCTTCTTGATATCCATTGCCTCTACCAAATTTGTCACTCCACCATAACATTACACAGTCGAAACCGGCATTTTTTATTAATTTGTATCTTTCTTCAAAAGATACATCATAACCCACACCATATCCAAAACAATCATATATTCCTACCATTTAAGCCACCCGCAAGTTCAAATTTATCGATCGGTTTCTATCTTATCACACGAAATCAAATGACACAAGAACAGGAACAGCAGGTCATACCGCTGTTCCTGTTAACCGTGATGCCCGCATTTTCCCGTCGGGCTTGTTTTATTGTTTTTATACTCCCGAATAAGCGGCAAATCCGCCGTCGATCGGAACGACTACGCCGTTTACAAAGCCGGATGCGCCGTTATCGCAGAGCCAGAGGAGAGTTCCTGTCAGGTCGTCAACCTCGCCGAATCTGCCCATAGGCGTATGCGCCAGAATCTTCTCGCTTCTCGGAGTCAGAGACCCGTCTGCATTCATAAGCATAGCGCGGTTCTGATTTGTGACAAAGAATCCGGGGGCAATTGCGTTGACTCTTATGCCGACCTTCGAAAAATGTACGGCAAGCCACTGCGTGAAGTTCGATACAGCCGCCTTTGCGCCGGAATATGCGGGGATTTTCGTCAGCGGGCGGAAGCTGTTCATTGAAGAAACATTGAGGATGACAGAGCCCGTCTTTTTCGCCATATCGCGTGCAAAGACCTGCGTTGGAAGAAGCGTTCCGAGAAAATTGAGATTGAAAACGAATTCAACGCCCTTGGGATCGAGGTCAAAGAAAGTAACAAGGTCTTCTCCGCCGTCGATGTCCTCCGGGAAGAGATATTCTTTTGTCGTCGTGCCTTTTGGGTTGTTGCCGCCCGCGCCGTTGAGAAGAATGTCGCAGGTTCCGAGCTCCGAATTTATCTTTTCTCTTGCCGCAAGGAGGCTCTCCTTGTCAAGCACGTTTGCTTCAACGGCGATAGCCTTGCCGCCGTCTGCGTTTATTCTGTCGGCAACTGCCTGTGCGGGTTCAAGACGAAGATCGCAAACGGCAACCTTTGCGCCGCAGGCTGCAAGCGCTTCCGCAAATCCGGAACAAAGCACGCCGCCGCCGCCCGTCACAACCGCAACCTTTCCCGAAAGGTCAATTTTGAAAGGAAGTTTAACCATATTCAATTTCTCCTTTATCTCATTTGATTTTGTTTATTATATCATAGACCACGGAGGGCTTATCGGCAATAAAGTCTGCCCCCGCCTCTTTGAGTATCTCTTTTTCCCTGTATCCCCAGGTTACGCCGACGGCAACCATTCCGGCGTTCTTTGCCGTTTTCATATCGACGTCAGAATCCCCGACGAAAGCGCATTCAGACGGGCTTACTCCGTATTTTTCCGCAAGATACAGTGCGCCCTCCGGACTCGGCTTGCCGGGAAATCTGCCCGTTCCGAGAATTTCTTCAAAAATCTCGCCGCCGTACAGCTTTTTGACGATGTCGTTTGCGTGGTCGTTATCCTTGTTTGTAAACACGGCAAGAGGCAGCCCGTCCGCACGGAGAGCCGCGAGCAGCTCCGCCATTCCGTCATATGCCGTTGTATTGTGCAGATAGCACGTTCCGTATTGCGCAAGGTATGTCTGCTTTGCTTTTGCATAATATTCTTCGCTCTGCCCTGCGGGGAACGAATTATGAATGAACTGATCCGTTGTTCCGTTTATAAACGAAAGAATGAACTCCTCCGTCACGGGGGGAAGACCATAGCAGGCTCTTGCCCGATTCATCCCCTCCGTAAGATCAGGGAGAGTGAACGCAAGGGTACCGTCCAGATCGAAAATGACAGCCTTTATCATTGATTTATTCCTCCTGCGACAGTCGCTTTTATGATTTTATCAGTATTTAAGACATTTGTCTATACTTTTCCGCATTTTTTTGCGTTGACTTTATATATTTACTGTGTTAAAATATCTTTTGTGTATCAATAGGCGGCGCAAGCCGCAGAAAAAGAACGGACGGAGGACAGCGCGCTTTTTTGCGTGTCGAAAGATAAAAATGAGTTTTGTAAAGGTTTTTTATGCGGACGTCTCCGCTTATTATGATGAAAACGCCCTCGCCGAAAGGAAAGCGGAGGTATCTGCCGAGCGGCAAACCCGCATCGACCGCGCAAAGCGCCCCGAAACGAAGGCGCTTCTTCTCGGCTCCGGGCTGATCGTACCCGTCGCGCTGAAAAAGGTTTTCGGCGATTTTGATTATGAAATAAAGGTTGCGGAGATGGGCAAGCCATACGTTTCAAACCGCGACGGCGTGTTTTTCAGCGTTTCGCACACGGGAAAATACGTCCTCTGTGCCGTTTCCGACACCGAGGTCGGCGCCGACCTTGAAGAAATCGCCGAGGCGCAGACGGTTATGCACATAGCGGACAGGTTTTTCACCCCGCTTGAGCGCGACGCAATCAGTCTCAGCCCGTCGCCAGCAGAGGCGTTCTGCCGTCTTTGGACGCTCCGCGAGAGCTACGTCAAAATGACAGGAAAAGGCTTTGACCGCGGTCTTGCGCCGCTTGCGATGGTCTTTCCTTCCGGAACGCCGAAGATAAAAGTTGACGGAAAGATCAAAGAAAACGTGTTTTTCACGGAGATCCGCGACGTTTATAAATGTCGCGGCGCCGTCTGCACGGAAAAAGAAGCGGAATATTCAATCGAAAAAATAACTCTCTGAAAAAGGTGACATATTTATGAGACTTGAGTTCGGGGTCGGTACTTGCGGAATTCTTTTCGGTATGACGCCGAAGGACGTTGTAAGCGCCCTCGGTATGCCGGACAAGATAAACGTCTGCGAGGACGATGAAATATACGGGCAGACCTATATTTACAACAAGGATATGCTTATGGTCTGGTTTGAGCGGGAGCGGGATATGCGCGTGACGCTTATTCAATGCTTTTCCCCGGAGATGACAGTATTCGGGAAAAAGGTTTTCCTGCGTGAAAAAGACGAAGTTATGAAGCTGGTCAAATCCGCCGGGTGCAACAGGTTTACGGAAAACGACGGTCCGACGGAGGAAACCGTCTTCTTTGACGACATTGCCGCCTGGTTCAATTTTGAATTCGGCAAGCTGTCATACGTTGAGCTCGGAGTATTCTTCAACGAAGTAACGGGTGAAGCACTCTGGAGCTTTGAGGAGCAGGAATGAAAAAACAGCGCAAGGCGATTGCCCTGCGCTGTTTTATTATTTTATTTTGAAAGAGATGCAACTGCATCCGCATAAGCCTTTGCAGCTTGTTGAGCCGTAAGTGCACCTGTATAGATTTTTGCGTCCGCAATAATCATATCGCCTGCGGGGAAATCGCCGCCCGTGAGCGCTGTGGTTATATCGTCGCCGAAGCAGAAATAATTGAACGTGCTGCCCGCGCCTGTCTTGAAGTCCTCATTTATGGGAGCGGAAGCCGAAAGCATACCGTTTATATAAATATAGCTCTTTTTCTCTGCAAAGTCATAAGTCGCAACAACGTGCGTAAGCTCCGTTTTCGAAGCTGCTTCACCTGCAACAACGCTCGGGTTGTAACCGCTCAGACCGCCCGATCCTCCGGTGATGAAGTAGGGCTTACCGTCTGCCTGCTCTGCAAGTCCCCAGCCGCCTGCCTGCGTGCCGCAGACGATACCCTGAACCTTGCCCGTCGACGACTTTGCAACATAGAACGCCTCAACGGAGAAGTTACCCTCTGCGAATTTTCTCATATCCGATGCGCTTGCAAGAGATTTGAAATTGCAGATTACATATTTGCCGGAAGTTGCGTGAAGTGCGTTTACCGTATACTTCTTGCCCGCGTGAGACACTTCGCACTTACCGATCTCTGCTCCGTTGTTCTTTATTGTGATATTGCCCTTCGTGTCCTTTATTTCTCCGTCGAAGTCAAAATCCGCATAAATTCCGGTCTCGCTTGTTTCAGCGGGTTTGCCGGATTCAGCCGTGAATACCTTTGTTATCTTGTTGCTTTCTGCGCCCCAGGAGTCAACAGCAACAAGCGTCACTTCATATTCATTACCTATCGTAAGATTGCTAATGCTGCATTCCCAGACCTTCTTCATCTCTTCTGCCGTGCCGTGACGGTAGAAGTCGGCAAGGATTTTATATTCGTTGATCTTTGTCGCGCCGACCCTCTTCGCCGTGAGAACATAGTGATGAACCATTTCGTCATCCGTTGCGGCTTTGAATTTTACAGTTGTGCTTACGCTCGTCTTGCCGGCTGTGCCAAATTCGATGCTGATAGCGTCGTCGGAGAGAACGGGAGCTGCATTCTTTTCGGAGCGATTCTTCGGATAAGCGAGGAGATGAGACTTGTCAGCCTTCGGAGCGCTTATCTCCCAAGCCTCGCCGATCGTTGTTTCGTTATAAAAGTCCATACGGGTAAATCTTACGTTGCCGTTTCCGTCAACCTGAACAAGATAACCCTGGGAGAATTCTTCGCAGTCTCTCATAACAGTTGCAGAAGACATATCCTGATATTTGCCAGCCTCAATAGCCATATAACGGACAGAGCCGCAGCCGAGAGACGTAAAGTCTGTCTGCATTATGCTTCTCGGGTCATTGATCGGGAAATGAAGGTGACCGCTGAAAGTGACAACCTGCGGATACTTGGAAAGGATGCTCGTAAGATCCGTTGTATACCACATAAGGTTATCGGCAGTATAAAGATCGCTTCCGTATACCGTATCGTATATCATCGGGTGAGTGAAAACGAAGACAGCCTTTCCGGGATCGTTTTCAGTAAGCATTTTGAGAGTATTGTCAAGCCATTCCTTCGTTGCTGCGGCATAAGGAGTCGCAACTCCGTTTATTTTATAATATTTTCCGTTGCTGTCAGGATTGATAAATACGAAATAGTAATCGCCGACCTTGCAGAGACGGCTGCCATTCTGGAAGTCCGTTGCATATTCCGTAAGATCCTTTTCAAAGAACGATTTGCCGTATATATTGAGAAAATCGCTCATAAGCAGCTTACCGCCGTAAAGCTCCTCGTGGTTGCCCGTCGTGAAAAGAAGCGGTACTTCCTTCTCGTCGAACACGCGCTGGTAAGTATCCTTGACGGCTTTCGCCTCGCTGACCTGACCGGACTGAGTAAGGTCGCCCGCGATCATAACGGCGTCAATACCGTCCTTGTCGCCGGATTTTATCGCGTAATCCTTGAGCTGGTTGAGCGCGCTGTAAAATTTGTTTGTCGGCATAGCCTTACCATTCTCACAATGTACGTCCGAAAGCGCGGCGAACGAAAGGACTATGTTGCTTGCATCGAACTTGTCGGTCTTGACGCTCGGGTCAGAGGACGTCGTACCGCCCTGACCGGTTGTCGTCGCCGGATCCGAGCCGCCCTGCGTGCCTGTACCCTCTGTGCCGGTGCCGCCCGTTGTCGTAACAGCGGGGGTATTGGGTCCGCAAGCGCAAAGAACTGCGGCAAGCATTGTGACCGCAAGGATCAATGCGAATAATTTTTTCATCTGGAAATTCCTCCTGTGTTTTTGTTTTGTATTTCAAAGCGCCTCTCCGGACGCATTAAAATCATTTTAATTTCTCTGTTTTAACCTCGGCAAGCACTTTTTCTATGTCCTCCGAGAGGGGCGGATTCGTACCGGACGTCAGACACGCCGCCGTCCCGTATGCAACGGCATATTTAAGACATTCTTCCTTGCTCTTTCCATCGGAAAAAGCAGCAATGAAGCCCGCAATCGCGCTGTCTCCCGCGCCGACTGTCGATACAGGGTCTATTTTCGGCGGCTCCGCTTTGAATACTCCCTCGTCGCAGGCGAGCAACGCTCCCCTTCCTCCAAGGCTTATCATAACGTTTTCCGTACCGCTTCTGTGAGTTTTCAGGGCAAAATCAATCAGCCCCTCCGTGTCTCCCGCGGACACTTTCGCATAGCGGGCGACCTCCTCCTCGTTCGGCTTTATCAGCCACGCGCCGACATCTGTAACGTCGCCGATCTCAAACGAGCTCGAATCAAGGCTGACGTGCGCTCCCGTCGCTTTTACCTTCCTTATAAAAGCCTTTATATCCGAAATATCGATTCCCTGCGGATTTTTGCCCGCAAAACAGACGACGGTATTCGCGTCCGTTTCTCCGATAGCCGCCAAAGCCTCGGAAAGAAGGCTTTTGTCAGCCGTAAAACCCGCAAAGCTGATCCTCGTTTCGGCATCGCCTGAGGAATGTATCGTTATATTCTCTCTTATTCGCCCATCGACCGTAAGCGCCGTGAAATCGACGGCTCGGGCGGAGAGCTGTTTCAGATAATCGTCGCCGTTTTCCCTGCCGACCGCAACAACTGCACGGCTTTCTTTTCCGCCGGCTGCAAGCGCCCGCGACGTATTCACGCCTTTCCCGCCCGCATCACGGCTCACCGTCTTTACAAGATTTTCTTTCTGCGCCGCAAAGTCATCGCAGACGCAATGTATATCGAACGCGGGATTCAGCGTTACCGTAATAACATTCATATATCCACCGACAATAACAGACTTTAGATTTAATTATTATACCATATAAGAAACTGCCCGTCAACGGATTTGGCGGTCGCACTGTGTACAAAAAAATCGCGTTTTTTTGTGAATTTCGCTCATACGGCAAGCCTCGTTCGACAAATAAACGCCAAAAACCGTCCGGAATATCAAAATAAATCGCCAACCGAATTGACAACCGCCGTCGGTTGGGGTATAATTTATTCTGTGAATATATTTTTCGGAAGGTAAAGACAATATGCATAACATATCAAGACGCGCGGCAAGAGAATGTGCGCTCAAAACGCTTTACGGCTTTGAATTTTCAAGAGAGGCAGACCCCGCAGACTTTTTCGAGCTTTCCTGCTCCGAATTCGAAACGGCATCTGACGAGTTTTCCAAAAGCCTGTTTCTTCGGGCGGTCTCAAATCTTGACGAGATAGACAAAATAATCGAGCAGAACGCAAAGGGCTGGAAAACGGAAAGACTCTCGAAGATGACCCTCTCAATCCTCCGTCTCTGCGTCTGCGAGATGAAATATTTTGATGATATTCCCTCCGCGGTGTCGATGAACGAGGCGGTCGAGCTTGCGAAGATTTATGACGGAGACGACGCTCCCGCTTTCATAAACGGCATAGTAAACGCCGTCGCAAAGTCTCTATGAAGATTCTCGGAATAGACACAAGCAACTATACAACCTCCGTTTCGATCGTCTCGGACGGGGGCTATCGCCACGAAAGGCAAATACTTGAAGTGGCGGAAGGAGAGCGCGGACTTAGGCAGAGCAGCGCTCTTTTTTTGCATACTAAAAATCTTCCGGTTTTAATGGAAAAGCTCGCCCCGATCGGCAATATCGACGCCGTTGCATACAGCGACAAGCCGCGCGACGAGGAGGGCTCGTATATGCCGTGCTTTCTTGCGGGAGAGGCTGTCGCAAGGTCGGTTGCGGCAACATTCGGCGTCCCTGCCCTGCGTTTTTCTCATCAGGCGGGACATATAATGGCAGCGGCAAAAACCTGCGAAAATCCCGAAATTGCCGGCTCGCCGTTCCTCTGCTATCACGTTTCCGGCGGCACGACGGAGCTCGTTCTTGCGGCTCCCTCGGAGGAAAACGGTTTCGACGTAAAGATCGTCGGCGGCACGGCGGACATAAGCGCGGGGCAGCTCATTGACCGCGCCGGCGTGCTTATGGGGCTGAAATTCCCCTGCGGAGGAGAGCTTGAAAAGCTGGCGTCCGAAGCCGGAAAGCAGCGGGTGAAGATATCGGCTGTCGGCGCAAAATGTAATTTTTCGGGCGCGGAAAACAAAGTTATAAAGGCTTTGCGCGACGGGAAAAGCAAATCCGAGGTTGCGCGCTATGCGCTCGACTACTGCGCGGAATCCCTCATTGCCTCTGTCGACGCGGCAAGAAAAGAGCTGGGCGAACTTCCCGTCCTTTTCGCCGGCGGCGTTATGCGTAACGCGATTATTCGGGAAGAACTGCGGAAACGGCTCTGCGACGTATTTTTCGGCTCGGTCGAGCTCTCGTCGGACAATTCCGTCGGAACGGGCTGGCTCGGGAGGGACAAGCTCGAAAGGAGCGGCAAATGGAACGGCAGATAATCTCCGTAACGGAGCTGAATTTATATATAAAAGCCAAGCTGGACGGCGACCCGCTGCTTTCGGGGCTGCTTGTCCGCGGCGAAATATCAAACTTCAAACGATATTCAAGCGGTCATTGCTATTTCACCTTAAAGGACGCAGGCGGGGCTGTCCGCGCCGTTATGTTCAATTCGTCTGCGCAAAGGCTGAAATTCGCCCCGACGGACGGGATGAAGGTCATCGCCTGCGGCAGGGCTTCCGTTTATGAAAGAGACGGTCAATACCAACTGTACATTACATCGCTCGAGCCGGACGGTATCGGCGCACTCAGCCTTGCATACGAACAGCTCAAGAAAAAGCTGGCGGGCGAAGGGCTGTTCGATGAAGCAATCAAAAAACCTGTCCCCCGCTATCCGAGGCGCATAGGCGTTATCACCTCGCCGACGGGAGCGGCTGTGCGGGACATAATAAACATTGCAGGCAGACGCTTCCCGCTTGCGGAAATCTGCGTTTATCCCGCCGTTGTCCAGGGGGAAGGCTCCGTGCCGACTCTCCTTGCAGGACTTGAATATTTCGGCTTTTACGCACCTGCGGACGTCATAATCATCGGTCGCGGAGGCGGCTCGATCGAAGACCTCTGGTCATTCAACAGCGAAGCTCTTGCAAGGAAAATCCGCTCCTCGCCCGTCCCCGTAATCTCCGCAGTAGGGCACGAAACAGACTTTACAATCTGCGATTTTGCCGCCGACCTTCGTGCGCCGACGCCGTCTGCCGCCGCAGAGCGTGCAACGCCGGACAAAAGCGATATAATCTCGCTTCTCTCGTCACAGTCGGCTCATATGAGGTCGGCAATGCAAAGACGGCTTGACATTCTGCGCGAAAAGCTGGAAAGGATTTCGTCGTCGAGAATGATGAAAAATCCGATGAACTTCATAGACGATAGGCGCATTTATCTCGATACCCTTTCGGAGAAGATCGTATCGCGCGCGCAGGCGGATATTGAAAAGAAGAAACTGTCGCTTCGCGGCTCTGCCGCCGCGCTGAACGCATTGAATCCCCTCGCCGTGCTTTCAAGAGGTTACGGAGCCGTATTCTCCGAAAGCGGCGCGCTCATAAAAAGTACGGAGGACGCAAAAATCGGCGAGGGACTGAAAATAAAGGTTTCGGACGGCGAAATTGACGCCGTTGTGACGGAAAAACACCGCAAAGGAGGAAAAAAGAATGGCTGAAAAGAAAATGAGTTTTGAAGAAGCACTTTCAAGGCTTGAAGAAATAGTCGGCGAGATGGACAGTGGCAAAGCGGAGCTTGACAAGCTGCTTGAGCTTTTCGAAGAAGGTACGGCGCTCGTCCGCAGATGCAAAAAAGAGCTCGACAATGCCGAAAAGAAGATCAGACTTGTAACGGAGGACGGGGAAACCGAATTTCCCCCTATGAAATGATGGATATACGCACAAAGATGAGCGAATACGCGGAGAGGGTCACGGCGGAGCTTGAAAAATATCTCATAACCCCCGATCCCGACCTTGAAACGCTCTATTCCGCAATGAGATACAGCGCCCTTTCGGGAGGAAAGAGAATACGTCCCTTCCTCTGCGACGCCTTTTGCAGGCTTTTCGGCGGAGACGCAAGGGCGGCTATGCCGTTTGCCTGCGCCATCGAAATGGTGCACGCTTCGTCCCTTGTTCACGACGATATGCCCTGTATGGACAACGACGATCTCCGTCGCGGCAAGCCGACAAATCACAAGGTTTACGGAGAGGACATTGCCCTTCTCTGCGGCGACGCGCTGATAACAAGGGGATATGAGGTTGCGGCTCTGAACAGCTTCGTTTCGCCGGAAGCGGCGAGAAGCGCCGTCGCAATGCTGACCCGTCTTGCGGGCGCAACCGGGATGATGGGCGGGCAGGAGATCGATTTGCTCGGCGAAAAGAAAAAGCCTGATTTCCCGCTTCTTCTGAAAATGCACGACAAAAAGACGGGCGCGCTGATGAAAGCCTCCGTTCTGCTCGGCTGTCACGCGGCGGAAATAACGGATGAAAGCGACCCTCGCTCCGTCGCCGCCGTCAGATATGCAAGCGGCATCGGCACGGCGTTTCAGATAATCGACGATATTCTTGACGTTGAGGGCGACCCTGCTCTGCTCGGCAAAGCCACTCACGCGGACGCCGCGGAGGGAAAGACGACCTTCATATCGTTTATGACGGTCGGCGAAGCGAGAAAATACGCAAAGGAGCTGACCGAATCCGCCATAGACGCGATAAAGCCTTACGAAGGCTCGGACGACCTTATTTCCCTTGCGGAATTTCTTCTTTTGAGAAATAAATAACAAAACCACCCCTCTTTGCATAGAATTTCAGCAAAGAGGGGTGATTTTTATTACAGAATGTACTTTCCGCAAGCGCAAAAAGGGGAAGAAAATTCTCGCCGTGTTTGCGTGCGTCATAATATTCGCGCTGCTCTCCGTAATCTATCTCAACCAAAAGCTCGACCCGCTCGTCTGCGCCGCCGCGACACCGCAACTGAAGGCAGAGATGACCCGCGTCATAAACGAGGCAATAAGCGAGGCGATGACCGGATATGAAGAAAAGCTCGTCAGCATCAGATACGGCTCAGACGGGAAAATTCTCTCAATAGAAACCGACAGCACAAAAATAAATCTTCTCCGCGCACTCGTCACGGAGAAGATAAACGAGAAAATCAAGGCATACGGAGAATACAGCGTCACGATCTCCGTTTCAAACATTATGGATGACGAGATCGTCTTCGGCAGGTTTCCGTCCTGGCGAATTCCAGCAAGCGTTGAGCCGAACGGCAGCGCAGAGACGACTGTCAAAAGCTCGCTTGTGTCCGCCGGAATAAACCAGAGCCTACACAAGATAACGCTCTCCGTTCGCGTCAGCATAACGGCAATGCTCCTTATATCGACGGTCGACGTCGATACGGAAACGGACATCTGCATTGCGGAGACGGTTATAATAGGCGAGGTGCCGACGGTCTTTCTCGCCGGCGGAGATTAAACGCCGGTATAGTCAAAATCGGGGATAAAGCTCTCCTTTGCGGCGCTCCCCTCCTGAACATATGCAAGCGAAACGCCGATCTTGTCCGCATAATCGACGACCTTCGAATATTCGTATTTCGTCAGCTTCCGGCAAAGCTCGGGATAGCCCGCAAGACGGGATTTGTCCGGCGTAAACTGGCTCATTATGCTTATGATGATGTCATCCCCGTATTCGGAATGAAGATAATCCATTATGCGGATCGAATCGTCTGTGCAGCCGGGCAGAACAAGATGACGGACGATAACCCCGCTCTTCATCAGCCAGTTTTCGGTTACGGGACGTCCCTTCGTGCGCACCATTTCTGCAAGCGCAGACTTTGCAAATTCGGGATAATCCCTTGCCGCAGAATATTTTTCGGCAAGCGAGGATGACATATATTTGAAGTCTGTCAGATAGATATCGACAGTTTTGTCAAGCGAAGTTATCATCTCGGCTTTTTCATAGCCGCCCGTGTTCCAAACGACAGGCAAGCCGAGCCCTTTTTCCTTTGCGACGGCAACCGCGCGCTTTATCGGCTCCGAAAAATGCGTCGGGGTTACAAGATTTATGTTGTTTGCGCCCCGCGCTTTAAGCTCAAAAAATATTTCGCAAAGACGCTCCTCCGTCACCTCCCTGCCGACTTCGCCGCGAGAAATGCCGTAGTTCTGGCAATAGACGCAACGTAGATTGCACCCTGAAAAGAAGACGGTACCCGAGCCTTTTTCGCCTGATATGCAGGGCTCCTCCCAATAATGCAACGCGGCGCGCGCAAGACGGACAGTAGCCTTTTCGCCGCAAAAGCCCGCTTTTATGTTTCTTTCAACCCCACATCCGCGGGGACAAATATTGCATTTTTCCATATCCTTACGCGGCAAGCCCTCCGAGCGAAAGCGCATACATAACCTGCGCCGCAAAATATGTGACAAGGTTTAAAACATTCATCTTTGCCGTATCTTTTCCTCCGAAAAGAATGAAAAGGATTACGAAATCCGATATGAAAAACAGGCCCGCTCCGATTGCGAGCGTAACGGCAAGCCCTCCGATAACCGTCATAACAATATAATAAGCCGTTGTTGCCGTAAGGAGGGAGGCATATACTGCTGCGGGATAAAACAGCTTACCGAAATTCATATTTTTGCGAACGGCAAAGAGAACGGCGAGTGCAGTCGCAGCGCCGGAGGCAAGAGAAATTCCGAAATACATCGGTGAAAACCCGCAGGCAACGTTTACAGCCGCAAACACAGCAATATGCTCGATCGCAAACGCCGCCATACCGACGGGAAGAAACGCCGGTTCCTCCGGGCAGACGTGCGATGCGTCAAGGAAAACGTCGCCAACCATTCCGAGCACAAGTCCGAAAAGCATTATAAAGCCTGCTTTTGCAGGCGCTTCGGAGAGCATAACAAACCCGAGCGACACAAACGATACCGCCGCAAGAGCCTTTGTCACCGTGACGATGCCGCCCTTCGTTCTGACCTTGAAAAAGATGAATGTTGCCGCCGAGATCGCCGTCATTGCGATGAGTAAATATTTTGCCATAAAACATCCTCCGTTAAATTCTTTTGATCTCAATTCCGCAAACGCCGCTGTTTTTCTGCTCCTCCGCAGAATAATATTTTTCCATATCGCAAGGGCTTGCCGTCGCAAGCTCCTCTTTTTTATATCCGCACTTTTCAAGCGGAAGACGACTGTACAGCTCCTCAAAGCTATCAAAAACATATATCGCCTTCACGCGGGCGGAAATTTTCTCCCCGCTTTCCGCGCTAGTAAATTCTATCGTGTCTCCGACTCCGACCGCTCTGCGCTTTTCGTCATAAAGCCGTAGCTCAATCGTCTTTTCCCCGCTCTTTATCATTTCAAACGGGGACGGGGCAAGGTTCATTTTATGGAGCATTTTGTAAGCTTTATCACAGCTTCAACGTGTCCCGTTCTTGCAAACATATCGACGGCGACGGCTTTTTCCGCCCTGTATCCGAGTTCGGAAAGACGCTTGCAGTCCCTTGCCGCGGTTGCGCTGTCACAAGAGACCATAACGACTCTCTCCGGTGCCATTTCCGCAATTGCGGAAAGCGTCTGCTCTGAGCAACCGGAGCGCGGCGGATCAACTATTATCACATCCGGCAAAAGCCCGTCCCGCGCGAGCTTTTCCGCAGCTTCTCCAGCGTCGGCACAGATAAATTCAGCGTTATTTATCCCGTTTCTTTCCGCATTGTTTTTTGCGTTTTCAACAGCCTCCGGAATTATCTCCGCGCCGATTACATTTTTCGCTCTGCGCGCCATTGAAAGCCCGATCGTGCCCGTTCCGCAATATAAGTCAAGGACGGTTTTCCCCTCCGGCTCGGCAAATTCCGCCGCTATTCCGTAGAGCTTTTCGGCTCCGTCGTGATTGACCTGATAAAACGACCTCGGCGAGATCTCGAATTCCAGCCCGCAGAGAACATCCGAAATAGCGTCCTTGCCCCAAAGAGTGCGACAGTCGCTTGAGAGAATGACGTTTGTATCTTTATTATTGACGTTGAGCACGATGCTCTTTATATTTTTGTTCAGCTCCGTCAGCATTTTTATAAGTCTGCCGACGTTCGGCACCTCTCCCGTTGCAACGAGGCAGACAAGAATCTCGCCGCTCCGTCGCCCGTCTCTTATATAAAGATGACGGAGAAGCCCTTTTCCGGTCTCTTCATCATATGCGGTTATTTTGTTTTCGTCGCAAAAGCGACCGACAGCCCGCACGATGTCCGCATAAAAATTCGGCTGGAGAGGACAGCTTTCGCAGGGAGCAACCCTATGGCTGTGTCTCGAGTAAAATCCGAAGCGCATTTTTCCGTCGATAACGGCGGCAGGATACTGCGCCTTGTTTCTGTAACCAGTTATCTGCGGGGACGGAATTATCCTCTCACATTCTATATCCAGTCCGCCGAGTCTTTTCAGGTTTTCATCGACGGTCTTTTTCTTTATTTCAAGCTCTTTTTCGTATTTTATATGACGGAAAACGCAGCCTCCGCACCTACCGAAAACGGAGCAGTCGCTATCCTCTCTGTACGGCGAGGGTTTGACTATATTTATCGCCTTTGCGTATCCGTAGCTCTTTCCCGCTTTCATAACAAGCGCGTCGATTATGTCTCCCGGTGCCGTACCGAAGACGAACAGCACATAACCGTCGCACCTGCCGACTCCCGCCCCTTCCGGGGTCATATCGGTTATTTCAAGTCTCAAAACATCGTTTTTCTTCGGCATCGGACTGCGTTTCTCCTTTGATTTACACTTCTACGTTTCAATGATACCATAAAATATTGCATAAAGCAACAAAAAACGATAATGGGTCGGATAAAAATCCGCAGAGCCGCCGAAAGTCGCTCCGTCGGTGTACATAGGTACGTCAGGAGCGGGTTTCGACGGGAGAAAAAGCAACATAAACAAAACAGGGGAAGCCAACCGGCTTCCCCTTCCTCTGTATGAACTGCCCGCAAAAGCGCACGTTTTCGCCGCAAGCCATATGCGGCGCATCTCTCTTTTACTCCGCTTTTTCGGTCTGCGCTTTTTTAGCAGCCCATTTTTATCTCTGCGTTTCTATAAGTCCGTATCCCCCGTCGTTTCTCCTGTAAACAACGCATACGGTGTCCGTATCCTGATTCAAGAAAACAAAGAACGTATGATCCAGCAGGTTCATCTGAAGGATTGCGTCCTCCGTTGTCATCGGGCGAAGGTCAAACTTTTTGGTTCTTATCAGCTCCTCGGAATCCTCCTCAATCTCTTCCCCCGCATATTCGGGTTCCGCAAACGCTTCCTTGCGAACCTTTTTTTCAAGGCGCGTCTTGTTTTTACGGAGCTGACGCTCGATTACATCGACAGCTACGTCGATATCGTGATAAAAGCTCTCGCCTTCCACCTCGCTTCTGAAAAGCGTTCCGCCCATAGAGATGGTCAGCTCAAGCACTTCCGTTTTTTTATACCTCGAAAGTGTTACAAATGCTTCCGCATCGTCACGGAAAAACTTTTCCAGTTTGCCGATCTTTTTTTCAATGAGAGCTTTCAGCTTCTCGTCGGCTGTAACCTGTTTGCAAACGAATGTGATTTTCATAGCGTTTCACCTTTCACTTTGGAGATTTGCTTTGAGGAATTCTTCCCTCTCTGCATTTATATTATACCATAAAATGACGGCAAATCAAAGAATATTTTGTAAAAAACGTATAGAATATTTTTGGTTATTTAGTGTATTGATTATTAACGACGCGTGTGATATAATGATAAATGGAGCGTTTTGAAGAAAGGAGCGGCTTATGGGAAAATGTTTCTCCCCCGATTGGTATTTTGCTTCCGCATTTGATATAACGCCGGACTTTCTGCTCTCCGGCGGCATAAAGGCTGTTGTTCTCGATATAGATAACACCCTGGTTACATATGGGGACGCCGAGCCGACGGAAAAGGTCATAAAATGGATCCGCTCGCTTACGGACGCGGGCATAAAAGCCGCAATCGCTTCAAACAACAAAGAGGAGCGCGTCAATCTTTTCAATAAAAAACTCGGTATTTTCTGCATAAGCAAAAGCGGAAAGCCGTCGACAAAGGCTGTCCGTGCGGCTTGCGCCGAGTTTTCCGTTTCGCCGCGCAACGCAGCAGTCATAGGCGATCAGATATTTACGGATGTCCTCTGCGCAAACAGGTCAGGTGCCGTCGCAATACTGACAGTGCCGATTCCTTATAACGAAAACCTGTTTTTCCGCTTCAAACGCAGTCTTGAAAAACCGATAATAAATAAATTCAGAAAAAAACACCCCGAAAAATGTTTCCCCGAAAGGAACGCAGGAAAATGATAATCGAATCGATCTATATAAAGAATTTCGGAAAGCTCTCCGATGTCAGAATCGACCTTGCGGACGGTGTAAACATTCTGCGGGGAGAAAACGAATCCGGCAAGAGCACGGTATGCGCTTTTATCCGTTTCGTATTCTACGGGCTTCCCGGCAGAGCCGAGGAAAAGCTGAAATATATAAGCTGGGGAGCGTCATCCGTCAGCGGCTATGTTATCGTCTGCGAGGGCGGCAAACGCTATCGCGTCGAGCGTGAAGCGATCTGCTCCGGCGACAGCGAAGGAAAAACCTCCGTCCGCGAGCGCACAGCCGTTATAGATATTGAGCTTTCGCAAGCCGTTTTCCGCGGTCAGAATGCAGGGGAAGTATTTTTCGGCGTTCCGGCGGACGTTTTTGAGAGCACGGTCTATATCGGTCAGGTCGGCGACAGTTTCGTCGGCGGGCGGACGCTTGCGGAATCGGCTGAGAACATTCTCTTTTCGGCAAGCGAAAATACAAACGCAAAAAAGGCAATCAAAAAGCTGGACGAAGCACGTGTTTACCTGCTGTATAAAAACAGGCGCGGCGGAAAGATTGCAGAGCTGGAAGCGCAAAAGGAAGAGCTTCAGTCTCGGCTCGAAAAGGCAAAGGAAGAAAGCGGAGACATAATTTTTCTTGAAGGCAACGAGCGCGAGCTCAAAGAAAAATCCGAAAAATCAAGAAAACGCCTCGACTTTTGCGAAAGCGAGCTCGACACATACGAAAAATATACGGTCCGCGGTCTTTATCTCTCCCGCAAAGAGGAAGCCAAAAAGCTTGCCGGAATGCAGCAGGATATGGAAAAGGCGATGTCAAACGAGGAGCACGGCGGCATCCCGATCGCCGATGAAGAATATATTTCCTCTCTCGAAAGCCTTTCCCGCAGACTCGATACGGCAACGGCGCGCTATGAAGAAGCCTGCAACACGCTTGACGAGGCAAGTCGCAGGATCATAGATATGAGCGAGAAGATCGAGGTTTTTAACCGTCTCGGTTCAAGAGGAGACAAGCGGGACAAGATTGTCGAAAAAATCGAAAAGAACTACAAAAAATCTTCGTCTATGAAATGGACGGCGATAGTGGCTGCGGTGCTTGCCGTCATCTTCGGCGCATTCTGCATCGTCGGGCTCGTCTCCGGAGGCGCAAGCCGGACCGCACCGACGGCTTTTGCCGTTCTTCTCGGTCTGTTCACAGTAGCGGCTGTAACGGCATTTATCTTATCCGAAAGCGCAAAAAAGCAGCTCCTGCGCGACTGCTCGACGTTCGGCTGCCGTGATTACGGAGAGTTCGGAGAGCTCGTTCTTGCCGCAAAGCGTGACGAAGGCGCCCTGACATATATAACAGAAGCAAAAGAAAATGCGGAAAGAAACGCAAAAAAGGCAGCGGACGACCTTGACGCAGTAAATTCAAAAATAGTTGCGGCTTTGAAAGCGGCAGGTTTCGATCTTGAAACGAGTACACGTCTCTCCGTTGCAAACGCAATAAAAATTTGTCGCAAGCGACAGTCCGAGCTTGAAAAGTTGAAGATCCTGCTCGAAGGTCAGCGGCAAAAGGTCGCCGCGCTTGAGGAAAAACTCCGCTCTTATGATGAAGATTACCTCCGCGAAGCGCTGACAGGAACCTATGACGAAGAAAAGATGAAGTCGTTTGACGAGAAATCCGCAAGACGCAACGTTGATTTTCTTCATAAATCGATTGAAGCGATGATGCAGAAGCTCTCCGAAACAGAGCGCGAGCTTGCCGTCCTGAATGCGACGGTCAAGCGCCCGACGGAGATCTCCGAGGCATTGATCTCAACCGAGCACGAGCTCGAAAGTCTTACTGAAAAATTCAATGCGTATATGCTGGCTATCGAGACAATCGAAGCCGCCGGCGGCAAACTGCGTGAGGGCATATCCCCGAAGATTGCAAAGTCGGCAAGCGAAGCAATGAATGTTCTTTCGTGCGGCAAGTATGAAAGTCTCGGCGTTGATCCGGACTTTGCTCTGACCTTTACAGACGGCGCCTCGACTTACCAGGCGGACCTGCTAAGCGCGGGCACCTCGGACATCGCATATATCGCTCTCCGCCTTGCCCTTGCAGAAACGCTTTTCACAAAGGCAAAGCCGCCACTCATCTTTGACGAGAGCTTTGCAAGAACGGATGACAACCGTCTCTCCGCGTCTCTCCGTCTTATCTCCGCCGGCAATATCGGCGGAAGCTCCCAGTGCCTGCTCTTCACCTGCCACGGCAGAGAGGAACAGTCAATGGCGGCATTGGGAAACTATAACCTTATCCGCCTTTAACCTTCTTTTCTTCGAGAAGAAAAGAAGGCAAAAGAAGCTTCCATTATTGGCTCTGTGCGCTCCTTTTTAGCCTTCCTCTTTGAGGAAGGGGGACCGCTTTAGCGGTGGAAGGAGTAATGTAGGGTGGGGGTCTCCCCTCCCGTCGCCCTGTCTTTATCGATATACGGGGCAAAAGAAGCTTCAATTATTTGTTTGAACAAACTTTATACTTTCATCAAAGGAGCATATATTCTGCTCCTTTTTGATTTGTATCGTTCTTTTCTTGAAAAGAAGGCAAAAGAAGCTTCGGTAATTGTTTCGTGTAAACATTTTATTACCTGCGCAAACGGGCGTTGCAACGTAGGGGAGGGATATGCTGGATTGCGTCAGCAATCGGGGCAGGCGTCGCCTGCAAGCGCTTATGTGTTTGCGACCTTCGCGCACTTCCCCTCTCCCCGCAAAAAGCGGGGAGTTTTTTATTCATTCTCCTTGCATATTTATGTAAAATATGATATAATAAGAGCAGAGTAGCGTAACGGAAAGGAGCGGCGGGTATGCGAGCGGATGTTTTTCTTTTCAATATCGGGATTGCAAAAAGTCGCAGCCACGCACAGACGCTCATCTCCGGCGGAGTTCTTATCGGCGGAAGAAAAATCGAAAAGCCATCAGCCGATGTTCCGGAAAATACGGAAAAAGAATCCGTCACTATTCTCTCCCCCTCCGAGTTTGTCGGCAGGGGCGGGATAAAGCTGAGCCACGCGCTGAAAATGTTCGGCATTGACGCAGGCGGGCTCATCGCCGTCGATCTCGGCGCATCAACCGGAGGTTTTACAGATTGTCTTCTTCAAAACGGCGCAAAAAAAGTCTATGCCGTCGATGTCGGGCACGGTCAGCTCGATTCCTCGCTGGTCTCGGACAGCCGCGTCATAAATATGGAGGGAACGAACGCAAGAACGCTGACCCGGAGCGATTTTCCGGAGAAAATAGATATTGTCGTAAGCGATCTGTCCTTCATCTCGCAGACGCTTGTTTTTCCGTCGGTTTCGGATATTCTTCAGGACGGCGGAATGTTTGTCTCGCTCATAAAGCCGCAGTTTGAAGCCGGCAAAGGCAACATCGGCAAGGGCGGCATAGTAAGAGACAAAAGGGTCCATTGCGAAGTTATAAAGAATGTCTTCGCCTCGGCAAAGGCAAATTGCCTTGTGCCTTGTATGCTCTCGCCGTCGGCTATCAGGGGCGGCGACGGAAACAGAGAATACGTAGCTCTTTTCATAAAAGGCGCAGATCGTAAAGCCATCTGCGAAAAGCAAATATCGGACATTGTAAATTCAGAGAACTGTGAGGTAACCGCAAAATGAACGAAGTCAGACGGGTCGCCGTTTTTGCAAACAGCAAGCGCGATCCCGATTATTCATATTTAAGAAAAACAATTCATACCCTCCTTGCCTGCGATGCGGAAGTTCTTCTCGATATGCGTTACAGAAGCTGCGTCGGCGAATCGCGGAACGGGCTCCGGCTTTATTCATATATCGAAGATATGCTGTCTGACGCAGAGGCGATTGTCGTTCTCGGCGGCGACGGTTCGATTCTTGACGTAAGCGAGAAGGCAGCCGCACACAGCCTTCCCATATTCGGAATAAATCTGGGGCATCTCGGGTATCTGACGACGATTGAAAAGGATGAAATGCTGAAGCTCGCAGATCTTGTAAACGGCAGCTATACGATCGACGAGCGGATGATGATGAGCATAAGAATAGCAGACAAGGGCATTCTGCACGAGCTTCACGCCTTAAACGACGTTGTAATAGCGAGCGGAACGCGCGGCAGAATAGGAGTTTTCGGCATAAAATGCGATAAAAACCGTACCATACCCGTCAAGGGAGACGGGGTCGTCGTTGCAACGCCGACAGGCTCCACCGCATATTCCCTCTCCGCCGGCGGACCAATTATCGATACGGGCACAGAGCTCTTCTGCATAACGCCGGTAGCGCCGCATTCGCTCTCTTCAAGACCGATAGTCATCTCGGCGGACTCCGTTATCCGGGTGAGCGGGGAGACGCTCGGACCGCAGACCGATATATACATCGCCGCCGACGGGGGAAAGGGCGTTTCCGTTTCGGCAAAGTCCGAAGTTGAAATAAAGCGGTCGTCATTGAAAACACGGCTCTGCCGCATAGGCAACGACGGCTTCTTTGACATACTGACAAAGAAAATGAGCGGAATTTAAGAAAGGACGGAAAAAGAAAATGAAAAACTTGCGTCAAGCGGCGATACTCAAGATAATATCGGAAAATATTGTTGAAACTCAGGATGATCTCCTCGCAAAATTGAGAGAGAGCGGGTTTGAAGTCACGCAGGCAACCGTCTCCAGAGATATAAAAAAGCTCGGTCTTGTAAAAACTTCAGACGACGGAAAATATCGCTATTGCGCCCCCAAAAGCCCGTCAAGTCCGGATTCGAAATTCAAAAACATACTTTCGGAAGCTGTTGTCTCTGCGGAAAATGCGGAGAATATGGTCGTCGTAAAGACTTATTCCGGTATGGCAAATGCGGCGGCGGCAGCGATCGACGCGCTCGCATCAAATCATATTCTCGGCAGTATCGCCGGCGACGACACAATCCTCATCGTTACAAAGACCGATGCGGACGCAGAAAACTTTACTCTGCTTTTGAGAGAGGTCATAAACATCGCATAAATAAATTATTTCGGGAGGGCGGAATATGCTGAAAGAGCTGTATATAAAAAACATAGCAATAATCAAAGAACAACGCCTCTCCTTTGACAGAGGCTTCACCGTTCTTACGGGCGAAACGGGCGCGGGAAAATCGATAATAATCGAGTCCGTCGGGCTGATATGCGGCGCAAGAGCATCAAAGGAAAGCATACGCTCCGGAGAGGAAAAGGCAAGCATCACAGCGCTCTTTTCAGACATACCCGCACACACCGCAAAGGCGCTTTCCGATATGGGCTTTGACTGCGACGGCGGAGAGCTTGTCATTTCAAGAGAGGTGACGGCTGGCGGCGGAAGCGCAAGAATCGGCGGCAGACCTGTTTCCGTTTCCCAGCTTCGCGACGCCGCAATGCTCCTCGTCAATATTCACGGTCAGCACGCAAGTCAGGCTCTGCTCTGCGAGGAAAACCACCTCGGCTATCTCGACGCCTTTTCGGACGTTGAAAAGGAGCTTTCAGAATATTCCGTTCTCTATAAAACCGCAACGGAGCTGAAATCAAAGCTCGTTTCCCTTACGCACGACGAGCGCGAAAAACAGCGCAGAATCGAAATGCTGAAATTCCAGATAGACGAGATAAAATCCGCAAACGTCAAAAGCGGCGAGGAGGAAGAACTCGAAGCGCTTAAAGTAAAGATCAGAAATGCGGAAAAAATAAGTAAATATTCAAAGCTGATAATCAAAGCGCTTTACCGCAGCGAGAAAACAATCCCCGCAGCCGACCTTGCTTCAAAGGCGGCAGAAGCGATCGGCGAGCTTTCGGACATTATCCCGAAGGCGCAGGAATATATCGAATACCTGACAGACTTTTCGTACCGTTGCGAGGACATAGCGGAGACTGTCCGCAAGGAGTGCGACACGGGGGTCAAAAATCCCGATGAAGCGCTGGACAAAATCGAAGAAAGACTTGATACTCTCCGTCGTCTCAAAAGAAAATACGGAGCGTCAACCGAGGAAATTTTAAAGTTCAGAGCGGAGGCGGAAAAGGAGCTTTCCGAAATAGAATCTTCGGACGAACGCGCCGAGGAGATAAAGGACGAGCTTACAAAAATACGCCGTCAAATGTCGGCGCTGGCTGCAACGGTAACGGAGAAAAGAAAAGCGGCGGCAAAGCTTCTGAACGAAAAAATGGTCTCCGAGCTTGCATATCTCGAAATGACAAAGGTCCGCTTCGATGCGGAAATAACCCCTTCGCAGGTCTATCTGCCGACGGGAACGGACAACGTCCGCTTTCTCATTTCGGCAAACGCAGGAGAGCCCCTCGCCCCGCTTTCGAAAATTGCGTCCGGCGGCGAACTTTCAAGAACGATGCTCGCGCTCAAATGCGCCCTTGCCGACAAGGAAATGACCCCAACGCTCATTTTCGACGAGGTCGATACGGGTATTTCCGGCAAAACGTCGTATAAAATCGGCAAGAAGCTGCGCGACTGCTCAAATACCGCGCAGGTCATCTGCGTAACACATTCCCCGCAGATAGCGTCGCAGGCAGATATGCACATAAAAATCGCAAAGCGCGAGGAGGATGGCAGAACCGTCACCTCTTCGACCGTCCTCGACCGCGACGGCAGGATAAACGAGCTTGCAAGGATAATCGGCGGAGAGAAAATAACCGAAAAAACATTGACAGCCGCCGCAGAAATGCTCGATTCTGCCGAAAATAAGGCTTGACAAGCCGCACGGCAGGTGTTATAATACAGTCAAAATGGCTGTGACGAAGAAAAGTAAGGCTGTTTTTCCGTGCAGAGAGCCGTCGTTTGGTGCAAGGCGGTCGGAGAGCATCCCGAAAATACACTTCCGAGCCGCACACCGAAAGGTTTTCCGAGTAGGCTGTGACGGGTGCGCCCGTTAAAGCGCAGGGGTTTTATATGAAACCCGCAAAGGTTCATTCCGCGAGGGATGGACGAATTGAGGTGGTAACACGGAACTTCCGTCCTCTGCAAACGCAGGGGACGTTTTTTTGTCCCCAAATAAACAAAAAAGGAGAAAAGAAAATGCAGATCTATGAAGAATTACAGGCGCGCGGACTCATCGCGCAGGTCACGGACGAGCCCGAAATACGCGACCTTATCAACCGTGGCGGAGCGAAATTTTATATAGGCTTCGACTGCACGGCAGACAGCCTTACGGCAGGTCATTTTATGGCGCTCACGATGATGAAGCGTCTCCAGATGGCAGGAAACCAGCCCGTTGCGCTCATCGGTGGCGGCACGACTATGATAGGCGACCCCTCCGGCAGAACGGATATGAGAAAAATGCTGACAAGAGAGGATATCAATCACAATGCGGAATGCTTCCGTCGCCAGATGGAGAAATTCATCGATTTCGGCGAAGGAAAGGCGATAATGGTAAACAACGCCGACTGGCTCCTCAACCTCAACTATGTTGATGTCCTCCGCGAGGTCGGAGCTTGCTTCTCCGTAAACAATATGCTCCGCGCCGAGTGTTATAAGCAGAGAATGGAAAAAGGTCTTTCCTTCTTTGAATTCAACTATATGATAATGCAGTCATACGACTTCTATTACCTCTTCCAGCATTACGGCTGCAATATGCAGTTCGGCGGAGACGATCAGTGGTCAAATATGCTCGGCGGAACCGAGCTCATCCGCAAAAAGCTCGGCAAGGACGCATACGCAATGACAATCACCCTGCTCACAGACTCTCAGGGGCATAAAATGGGCAAAACCGCAGGCAACGCCGTCTGGCTTGACCCGAACAAGACCTCACCCTTCGATTTCTATCAGTACTGGAGAAACGTAGGCGATGAGGACGTTATGAAATGTATCAAAATGCTGACGTTCATCCCGATTGAAGAAATCGCAGAAATGGAAAAATGGGATGACAGCCGCATAAACGAAAAGAAGGAAATTCTTGCATACGAGCTGACTTCCCTCGTTCACGGCGAAGAGGAAGCAAAGAAGGCGCAGACTTCCGCGCGCGCTCTCTTCTCCGGCGCAGGCGACATTGAGCATATGCCGACAACAGCCCTCTCCGATGAAGACTTCACAGACGGCGAGATCGGTATTCTCGATCTTCTCCTCAAGGGCAAAATGGCCCCCTCCAGAAGCGAAGCAAAACGTCTCGTTATGCAGGGCGGCGTGCTCATCGGCGATGAAAAGGTTGAGAGCTTCTCCCTCACCCTACCGAAAGAAAAATTCTCCGGAGACGGAGTCATAGTCAAGAAAGGCAAGAAAATCTTCCATCGCTTCACAGTATAAAGGCAACAAAAAAGCACCCCTCGGGGTGCTTTTTTTAAATTACAAACGATTTGTCAACGCAAACAACGGCATAATAATTTTCGTCAAGAGTCTTGACCATACGCTCGACATCCCGCCGTATCTCTTCCTCCGTCCGCTTTACGTCGTAAGGAACGACTATATCGAAAATAACGTTCGTATGCGTCGGTCCCGTGACCATACGGAAGTCGTGTATCGTTACTCTCTCGTCTATTATCTTCACAAGCTCGGCAATTTTTTCTCTCGCCTCCATTGTGATTTTATCGTCCGTTTCGATCGGATCCATATGGATAACGGCATCGCAGCCGAGCTTTTCGGAAAGCTCTTTCTCGATATTGTCTATCGTATCGTGCGTTTTGAGCAGATCCTCATCGGCGGGAACCTCCGCGTGAAGGGAGATCATTCGTCTGCCGGGACCGTAATCGTGGACAATGAGATCGTGAAAGCCGAGAATTCCCTTGTGCGACATAACCGTTTCGCCTATTTCGTCAACAAATTCCTCCGTCGGCGGAACGCCGAGAAGCGGATCTATCGTATCCTTTGCGGCGCGCAAGCCGGATATAAAGATGAAAAGTGCAACAGCCGCCCCGCAGATACCGTCAAGGTCAAAGCTCGTGAATTTCGTTATGAACATACATATGAGAACGACAGTCGTCGAAATGCAGTCGCTGAGGCTGTCCGTTGCCGTCGCTTTCATCGCAGGCGAGGAAATCTTCTTTCCGACTCTGCCGTTATAATAACACATATAGAGCTTGACAAGCACGGAAACCGCCAGAATTATAGCGGCAACCAGGCTGAATTCCGTCCCGCTCGGCGAAATAATCTTTTCGACAGAACTCTTTCCGAGCTCAAAGCCCATAAGAATTATCAGCATTGAAACTATGAGCCCCGATATATATTCGATTCTTCCGTGGCCGAACGGGTGCCCCTTATCGGGCTTTTGACCCGCTATACGGAAGCCTATCAGAGTTATCACAGAGGAGCCTGCGTCGGAGAGGTTGTTGAGAGCGTCGGCAACTATGGCAACAGAGCCGCTGATAAGCCCCGCCGTAAGCTTACCGGCAAAAAGAAGTATATTCAGAACTATTCCGAGCGCACCGGAGAGAATCCCGTATGCACGGCGCACAGCGGGATTTTCAAGGTCGTCCCTGTTCTTTATAAAGATTTTGGATAAAAGTCTGAACATAATATTGCTTTCCCCGCAAAGAAGTTTTGTTTAGCGATTATTCTATCACACTTTTTCATTTTTCGCAATAGCTTTGCGCCTTTTCTCTTGAAAAAGTGTGTACAATATGATATTATGTATTACGTAGAATTATGTGAAGCTACGAAGGGGGGATATTTACGGAAAAGCTCGCGCCGCTTATTATGTGCGCCGTTATTGCGCTGATTGCGTTCGGACTGATGAAGCTTGCGCTTAAAATCAGCTCGTCCGTTACGAAAAAGAAGATTCTCTCATATTCAAGGCCCTCCGTCGGCGCTGCATCGGCTTATCTTTGCGCCTGCTTCGGAGAAGGAAACGTCCTTTCCGGCGTATGGCTTCCCCATCTCGACAGGCTCGGCAGAAAGATGTATTCGGAGGTCAGCGATATAGTTGTTTTGCCGTCAGGCATATATATTGTCAACATCAGCGACAGGATGGGCAGGATATATTGCGGCGACGAATATCTCTGGCATCAGAGCGTCCGGACAAAATCCGGAAATATGAAGGAAACAGATTTCGAAAGTCCGATGATTCAGAACGAAAAATTCAGGGATTCCCTGATCTCTCTTTTCAAAAGGGAGAGTATTCCTCAATATAATATCACCTGCATAACTATATTCACCTCTGAAAAAACGATCTTCGATTGCAAGCCGGACGGCGTTTTCTCTCTCTCAGACGGGGCGGATTTTATAAAGCAACAGACAAGCAAAAAACCTATTCCGAAAAAAGACCGTGCGACAATTATCCGCGCGATACGCAAAAATTCGCCCGGAGCTGACCGCGCGCGCAAATTTAACAGGAAAAACGGCGTGGGCTGACAGCCCTTCTCCGACCGATTTTTCATTTATACTGTGCTATATTTGATTTATAAATTTGTATAAATCGAAAGGACAGTAAAATGAAAAAGCAAATTTCTTTATCTCTGATACTGGCGTTATCCGTATTCGCCGTAACACTTTGCGCAATCGCAATTTTTTCGGGAGGCTCCGGTTCCCTTCCGACAGACGCAGAGGATAACTTCGCAGAAAAAGCGATAGTCTCCGCCTGCAAAAGCGGATATATGTCCTGCGTGTATTCCGAAGCGGGCGACGCACTCTTCCTCCCGGACGAAACCGTCTCAAGGGCAGAATTTGCCGAGGTGCTTGTCAAATATCTCGGCATAAAATCAGAGAAATATTTCCGCTATGAAACAAATCTTTCGGATATCGGCGATACGCCGGACGAGCTTATCCCGTATGTAAAGACCGTCTGTGCGCTCGGGCTTATGGGGACTCTCAAAGAAAACGGAAGAACATATTTTTTGCCGCTTGAAACAATATCAAGACAGGAAGCGGCATATATAATCGGAGCGCTTACAAAGAAAGTCGTTTCGAATTCAAATGTCGATCTTTTTTCGGACATAGGCGATACATATCTTCCCTATATGCAGAATGTCAAAACCGTCATTTCTCTCGAATATATGATAGGCTATCCGGACGGAACCTTCCGTCCCGAACGTAATATAACCCGCGCGGAGCTGGCGCTTGTTCTGTTCCGTATCAAAGAAAGCGGGGGAAAACTCAAACCTTAGGAGCATTATGAAAAAAGAAAACGAAAAATTCGCAGGCTCAAACATAATGGAAGGAATGGTGTCGATCCGCGCCGTGCTTTCCGCCGGAAACGGACGAAAAATCGAAGAGATTCTTTTTGACCGCGCGAAAGCAGAATCGAAAATGAAAGAAATATCATATCTTCGCCACAGAGGCGAGGAGCTCGGTTTTGCCGTCCGCGGGGTTGACAGCTCCGAAATAGATGAGCTCTGCATCGGAAATTCGCACGGCGGAATTATTGCCGTCTGCTCCGAAAGACCCCTTCCGGAGCTTACCGAAGCTGATATTTCGGGCGATTTCTGGGTTATGCTTGAAGGTATTGAGGATCCTTATAACTTCGGCTATTGCCTGCGGTCGCTTTATGCGGCGGGGGCAAGCGGGATAATCGTTCCGCCGAGGAACTGGATGAGTGCCGCGGGGGTCGTCTGCCGGGCGTCGGCGGGGGCTTCCGAGCTTTTCAGAATATTCATCGCCGACAGCGCCGCTGCGGCAAAGCTCTTTCGCAGAAAGGGCTTTGCCGTCCTCGCCGCCGATAAAACAAAGGACGCCGTTTCAATTTATGATGCGGATATAAAGCGTCCGCTGCTGCTTATAGTCGGCGGCGAAAAGCGTGGAATCACGCAGGCGGCGCTGGCGGAATGCGATTCTGTAGTCTGCCTTGATTACGGCAGAGACTTCCCCGCCGCGCTTTCGGCAGCCTCGGCGGCATCGATCATTGCGTTTGAAATTTTCCGAAGAGGGAGAAAATAATGGACAAGCCCGAAAAAATAAACGATTCGCTCTCGCTTTTTTCTCTCGACGGCTCGCTTGACTTCGGAACGGACGCATATCTGCTCTCCGCATATATAAAAAAGGCGACAAGCGGAAGATTTGCCGAGCTCGGCGCAGGAAACGGAGTTATCTCAATGCTCTGTGCCGCAAGAGATAAGGCAAAACATATAACCGCTTTTGAGATTCAACCCTCCCTTGCGGATATTGCGGCGAAAAATGTCGATTTCAATCACCTTTCGGATAAGATAGAGGTTGTCTGCGGCGACGCAAGAAGCGCGGGCAAAGAATATAACGGCAAATTCGATACCGTATTTTCAAACCCGCCGTATCTCAGAACCGGCGCAGGACTCGAAAGCGAAAACGAATCCGCAAGAATCTGCCGGAGAGAGGTTACGGGCGGCATTGCGGATTTTTCCTCCGTAGCGGCAAGGCTTCTCCGCTTCGGCGGCAGCTTTGTCTGCGTTTACCGACCGGACAGGATAGCGGAGATGATATATTCAATGCGCAAAAACGGAATTGAACCGAAAAGGGTGACAGTTGTCTATCCGACAGAAAATCACGTTCCCTGCCTTGTCCTCTGTGAGGGCGTAAAGGGCGGTGGCGAAGGCGTATTCTTCACCCGGCCGCTGATGATTTATAAATCGAAAGACAATATGTCGCAAAGCGGCTATACGGACGAAATGAACTATATATACACAAACGGAGACTTCAATGGATACTATAAAAAGCCCTGAAACACACGAAAAAAACGCCGTAATGAAAGGCACGCTGTATCTTGTCGGCACGCCTATCGGCAACCTTTCTGATCTTTCCGAAAGAGCGAAAAAGGTACTCTCCGAGGTTGACTTCATCGCCGCGGAGGACACGCGCGTTTCCGGCGCTATGCTTTCAAAATTCGGCATAAAAAAGCCGCTCTGCTCATATTACGAGCACAATAAAAAGCAAAAGGGCGAAGGCATTGCCGAAAGGCTCGCCGCAGGCGAATCCTGCGCACTTGTGACAGACGCCGGTATGCCCGCAATAAGCGACCCCGGCGAGGATATTGTCCGTCTCTGCGCGGAAAGAGGAATACCCGTTTCCGTCATACCCGGACCCTGCGCCGCCGTGTCTGCGCTTGCCGTTTCCGGACTTTTTACGGGCAAATTCGCTTTTGAAGGGTTCCTGCCGACAGCCTCCGGCGACAGGCGCGAGGCAATTGACGAAGTCAAAGCCGAAAAGCGCACGCTGATTTTCTATGAAGCACCGCACAGGCTGACAAAGACTCTGGACGAACTTCTCTCCGCCCTCGGAGACAGGAAAATCGCCCTCTGTCGCGAGCTTACGAAAATAAATGAAGAGGTCATCCGCACGACCCTTTCCGGCGCAGTTGACTATTATAAAACCGTCACACCGAAGGGAGAATTCGTGCTTATAATCGAGGGCGCGCCGAAAGAAGAAGAAAATTCCCTTGCGAAAACTTTAACGATAGAAGAGCACGTCGAGCATTATATTTCCCTCGGAATGAGCAAAAGCGACGCTATGAAGGCAACCGCGCGTGACAGAGGCGTCGGAAAAAGCGAAATATATAATAAAATAATGCGGAAAGATTGAAAATCTCCGCAAAATGTAATATACTTTTGTTATCTCGGATGAAAAGGAGAGCGGAATTGAAACTGAAATTGACGGGTGCAAGCGTGTTCGATACGGAAAAACGGGCGTTTGTAAAGCGCGATGTTTACGTATCTGACGGCGTTATCTGCGGCGCCCTTTCGGAATATGAAAATATCGACTGTGCGGGAAAATTTATAGTTCCCGGCTATGTTGACGTCCATACGCACGGCTGCGGCGGAGTTGACATAATGGAGGCGGACGCAAAGACGCTTGAAAAGCTCTCGCTGATATATGCAAGTCACGGCACAACAACCGTTTTCCCGACAGTTATGACAGCGGCTCTGCCGAAGATAAATTCGGCAATCTCAAATATAAAATCGACGGTGACAGGCGGCGCGCGCTTTGCCGGAGTCCATATCGAAGGGCCATACATCAGCGCAAAAAAGCCAGGATGTCACGACGTTTCCCTGATCCGCAAGCCGGACGCAGGCGAAATGACAGCCCTTGCGGAGGAAATATATCCTCTCAAAACGCATTTTACAGTCGCTCCGGAAGAAGCTCCCGATGGGCTTATCCGAAAGCTCTCCGAAACGGCGACGATCGGCATAGGTCATACAAACGCAACAGCCGAGGAATGTGAAAAGGCGCTCTCCGACGGCGCCGTCTCGTTTACGCACACATTCAATGCAATGACCCCACTGACTCACAGAGGCACGGGAGCGGCGGGAGCGGCAATGGCGTCGTCCGCTTATGCGGAACTTATCTGCGACGGACTGCACGTCTCACCCGAAGCCGTGCGCGCCCTATATAAGGCAAAGAAATATGACGGCGACAGGCTCGTCCTGATAACCGATTCAATCCCGCAGGCGACTCTCCCCTTCGGAAATTACGAGATGAACGGCATACCGTTTACCCTCTCCGAAGGCGGCGCAAAGAAAGCGGACGGAACGATCGTCGGCAGCACTCTCACCCTTCACGACGCAATCAAAAATCTTATGCGTTTCTGCGATATCGCTTTTGAGGAAGCGCTGATATGCGCAACGAAAACGCCCGCAGAGATGACCGGAATCTACGGCGATTGCGGCTCGATTGAGATCGGAAAACGGGCGGATATGCTCGTGCTTGATAAAGAAAAAAATATTTCCTCCGTCATCATCGGCGGGAAAAAGATTATATAGGAGAAGGACAATGAAAAACAAAGGAAAGTACTATATTACAACTGCGATAGCTTATGCTTCCCGCAAGCCGCACGTCGGCAATTCATATGACCCCGTCCTTGCGGACGCCATCGCGCGCTATAAAAAGTCGCAGGGGTATGATGTTTTCTTCTGCACAGGCTCGGATGAGCACGGTCAGAAGATCGAAGATCTTGCAAACGCAAGCGGAATCGCCCCGCAGGAGTATGTTGACGGTATCTCGTCGCAGATAAAAGAGCTCTGGAAGTTGCTCGGCGTTGATTATGACTGCTTCATCCGCACAACGGACGAACATCACGTCAAAGCCGTTCAGAAGATTTTCAAAAAGCTCTATGATCAGGGCGACATTTACAAGGGCTCGTATGAGGGCTGGTATTGCGTTCCCTGCGAATCGTTCTTTACGGACACGCAGGCAGAGGGCGGAATCTGCCCGGACTGCGGAAGACCTCTCCGTCGCGAAAAGGAAGAGGCGTATTTCTTCAAGATGAGCAAATATCAGGACAGGCTCCTCGAATATATAGAGTCGCACCCCGATTTCATCGCACCCGAAGGCATAAAGAAAGAAATGGTAAACAATTTCATCAAGCCCGGACTTCAGGATCTCTGCGTTTCCCGCTCATCGTTTACCTGGGGCGTTCCCGTCGATTTCGATTCAAAGCACGTAGTTTATGTCTGGCTCGATGCCCTCTCAAACTACATCACCGCTCTCGGCTATGATTGCGACGAAAACAGCGAGAATTACAGAAAATTCTGGCCCGCAGACGTTCACGTCATCGGTAAGGACATCGCCCGCTTCCACGTCATCTATTGGCCCATTTTCCTTATGGCGCTCGGCGAACCGATCCCCGAAAAGATCTTTGCACATCCCTGGTTCCTCTTCGGCACAGACAAAATGTCGAAATCAAAGGGCAACGTCATCTATTCGGATACGCTCGTACGTCATTTCGGTGTTGACGGAACAAGATATTACTTCCTCTCCGAAATGCCCTATTCCTCGGACGGCTCGATAACTTATCCCTCCGTCATCTCGCGCTACAACACAGACCTTGCAAACACGCTCGGAAACCTGCTTGCAAGAACTCTCTCAATGACGAAAAAGTATTTTGACGGCGTCATTCCCGCGCCGACAGGCAAAACGGAATTCGATTCAGAGCTTATCGCAACGGCAAAACGCTCCTATGAAGGTTTCGTTGCGAATATGGATGCGTTCAAGGTTGCAGACGCACTCGATTCCGCAATGACGCTTGCGAGAAGAGCGAACAAATATATAGACGAGACGACCCCCTGGGCGCTTGCAAAGGATGAGAGCAGAAAAAAAGAGCTTGCGACGGTTATCTATAACCTCCTCGAATCGCTCCGTATCCTCGGCGTGCTTTTCGGCTCGTCTATGCCGGAAGCCTCCACAAAGATACTCGCCTCCCTCGGCATTTCGGACAGCTCTCTTGAAAGCGCCGCTACGTTCGGTCTGCTCCCCGCAGGCGAAAAGGTCGGCGAATCGTTTGTTCTCTTTGCAAGAATAGATGAACAGAAAAAGCTCGCCGAAATTGAAGCCGAGCTTGCGGAAAACAAGTAATGGCTTTCCTTTTCGATACTCACGCTCATTATACCGATGAAAAATTCGGTGACCCGACGGAGCTTCTGAACTCTCTCTTTTCCGGCGACATCTGCGGAATTCTCTGCGCAGGAACTGACGAGACGACTTCTCTGCAATCGATTGCGCTTGCAAAAAAGTACGAAAAAATGTATGCCGCAGCCGGAATTCATCCGCACGAATGCGGAGCGGCGGGAGAGATAAATTCGGCTCTTGACAGAATAGTCCCGCTTTTTGCCGAAGGCAAGGTCAAAGCTCTCGGCGAAATCGGTCTTGACTATTATTACGACTTTTCGGACAGAGACACGCAGAAAAGATTCTTTGATGCGCAGCTCTCCCTCGCCGAAGAATATTCCCTGCCGATCATCATTCACGACAGAGAGGCGCACGGCGACGTATTTGACATTGTCTGCGCTCATCCGAAGGTTCGTGGAATTCTGCATAGTTACAGCGGCAGCGCCGAACAGGCAAAGGAATATATCCGCAGGGGATATTATATCTCTTTTTCCGGCTCATTGACGTTCAAAAACGCATCAAAGCTCCTTGAAGCGGCAAAGGTTGTTCCTGCGGAAAGAATTCTCGTCGAAACGGACTGCCCATATCTTGCTCCCGTACCTATGCGCGGCAAGATGAACCATAGCGGCTATATGCATTATACCGCCGAAAAAGCCGCCGAGCTGCTCGGAATGGATTATGAAGCCTTCTGCGAGCAGGAAGTCAGAAATGCAAAAGAGATATTCGGGATAAACGAATAAAAACGGGCTTTCGGTCGCACCATATATCGAAAAGAGGTGCGAAATATGCTGAAAATCATTAAGAGCACGGCTTTTGCCGTGCTTTTTGTTTTACTTTTTTCCTTCAACGTTCTCTCCGCCGATATTCCGCTTATAAACTCGGAAAATCCCCTGCCGCAGGATTTTGTCCCCTCTGAGCTTACGGAAATAAAAGCGACCCGTCCGGACGGCAGAGCCCCGCAGAAAATAACAAAAGATGCCGCCGTCGCCCTTGAAGCGCTTATCGCCGCTATGGAAAACGATTTCGGCACCGATGCCCCGCCGATAACCGTCACAAGCGGCTACCGTAGCTATAATTATCAGAAATATCTTTTTGATACCGCCGTGCAAAGCTATGAAGAAAAAGGCTACTCCCGCACAAAAGCCGAGACGCTCGCCGCAAGGTACACCGCCCGTCCCGGCGAAAGCGAACACCAAAGCGGGCTTTGCGTTGACATTCACAACCGTCCCTGCGCCACAGTTGACTTTGAAAACAGCCCGTATTTTGAGTGGCTCTGCGAGAATGCTCATTGCTTCGGATATATCCTCCGCTACCCAAAGGGCAAGGAGAATATAACGAAAATCGCCTTTGAGCCGTGGCATTGGCGCTATGTCGGGTGTGAAACTGCGGAAAAAATCAAAAAAAGCGGGCTTTGTCTCGAAGAATATTTGAAAAAATATTAAAAAACATCTTGCAATTTGAAAAACTATATGATATAATGTCGTTGTTCCGCAAAAGACTATGGCCCCTTGGTCAAGCGGCTAAGACGGCGCCCTCTCACGGCGCAATCATGGGTTCGATTCCCGTAGGGGTCACCAAAAAAGAAAAACCGCTTTTAGCGGTTTTTCTTTTTTGCCCGAAGGGAATCGAAAAGAGCGGTGGTGAATGACAGCCTTAGACGGCTGTCAGAGCCGCGATGACCGAGCGTCGTCGAGACGCGAGAATCGATTCCCGTAGGTGTAAAATGGCGGTTTTTCTTTTTTGCCCGAAGGGAATCAAAAAGAACGGTAGTGAATGACAGCCTTAGACGGCTGTCAGAGCCGCGACGACCGAGCAGGCGTCGAGCCGGTGAGAGCGGTATCTTCATCGTAAACGGTGATGTCTTTATCAAGGAGCGCGAGAACGGCTGTTTGATCTCGCATAACGAAAAGTATAAGCCCATACGCCTCTCCGAGCATAACAGTGTGTTCTGCTGCGGAAGAGTTGTGGGGAGAGCGCTCTAAATAGATGTATTATTGAATACAATCAGCAAAGCCGCTGTCTAATGACGGCGGCTTTGTCCTTTTTATTCACAAATTTTATTTTGTAAATATATATTTGCGCTCTAAACATTTGAATTGTGTAATCTACTGTACTGCGATTCAAATATTATTTTACGCAATTGCAGAGTTGAACAAAATTCTACTCGCATCTCTCATTGCTCAATTCAGCGTTGCAATTGCAATTTTTAGACCTATCTGCGTTACATCGCCTTGCAGGTTCTTTACAAGATAATACTGCGTGCCATTAGAATAAAGATTATACCTATTGCAATTAGAAATTCCCGAAACCTTTTATGGCTTGCAAACACTCGATAACCGAAAGATTTCGGGAATTTTCCTAGTGGTATTCGCCAGCAAGCATCGCCTTTGGTCACCCAAACGCAAACTTGTTGGGATAGTTCCAAACCCTTACTCAATTATAAAAGCATCCGTTGAAGCGTTAATAAATTATCTTCCCAAATTTCATCATTGCAATCCTTTGCCTTTTGAATGCAAATGCTTATTGCGCTAAGAATAGAATTCTTGTCCGAGTAATTTTTTAACCTGTCTAGGATACAAAAAGCCCCCGGCCAATTCATATCTTGCAACCATTCTAACACTTCAGGTAAATGAGGCTTAATTTCTTCGTCGCTTCTTTCTGAAATGATAACAGCACAATTTCCCCATACGTTTTTATTGTGTTTTGGTGTTAGCGGTTGTATAAATGGAATAATTGTTTCTATATTTCTTGCTAGAGATATTCCTTCGAGTTGAATTTCAGGGGACATATGCCAATCGAGCATATCCATAATTTCTGTAATATCTACCATGCTTAGTACCCTCCATCCCATTTAATGACAACCGATTTAACAGCTTGTGTCCAAATTGAACTGGAACCTGCATTTATCCAAGCTTCCATTGGTGCGCCTACTGGTCGTACACTTACGTGGGTAGGTCCATCTTGAACAGCATAAACCACACCTGTTGCATTAAGTGCCTCAATTGTTGTCATTGCTGCACCAGGCATCGGAACAGTAGAGAATGATAAGCCTGTATATTTGTCTTTGGCTTTCGGTGTTAGATTTCCTGGATTTGTTCCTCCATATCTATAAATTACTGTTGGAGTAGGCGGAGGTGCAGGTATTTCTTCAGTTTTTTCTTCTACCTTAGGGATAGAAATAGCTGGAGCTTGCGCTGCTTGATAAATTCCATATCCTATTGCACCAACAGTTATCACCGCGGCTCCTGCTAAGGCAATAATATCACCGAAAGGTAATGGGCCATCCACAATAGCCATTCCGCCACAGCCTGCATATGCAGGAGACATAAGCCCTATGGCATATCCAATTTCGGCAACAGCAGTTTTGACAAAATTACAAATTTCACTCCAAAATTGTCCTGTGTGGTCAACTCTGTTTACAGGGTTGTTTCCACAGTAAGCAAACATGTTGTTTCCAAGGACACCTTGCCCCGTTGAAACATAACCATCTGCATTAATCCACCGACCGATCTCAGGATCGTAATAACGGCTGGATACATAATAGAAGCTCGTCTCTGAATCGTAATAATATCCGCGATAGCGTATGGGGTTGTTCTGACCAAGCGTCGATGCGTACGTGCCGCTTATATCAAGCACATTGCCCCACGCGTCATATGCGTATTCTACCAGAACGGTTCCATAGACGCTGCGTATCTGTGTTACATCGCCTTGCAGGTTCTTTACAAGATAATACTGCGTGCCATTAGAATAAAGATTATACCTATTGCAATTGGAAATTTCCGAAACCTTTTATAGCTTGCAAACACTCGATAACCGAAAGATTTCGGAAATTTTCCTAGTGGTATTCGCCAGCAAGCATCGCCTTTGTGATACCACAAAGGCAAAACTTGTTAGGAATATTCCTGAAACCTTCAAGAGAGTTGGAATGTTCCAACAATTTGCCTTTTCTCCTAAAAAGAAGATGCTTGCTGAAACAGAAATAGTGTTTACGCTATAAGCGTTTGCCTATCCTCAACACATAATTTCACGCAAAACAATTCCATTAGCAACCATTTTAGACCCCTCATATAGCACAAATTCCACACCTACAGAAAGGTTATCTGGTGCATTATCAGATAAATATTCCATATTGGAGAGTGTTTCATTTCTGCTAATTTTCTTTTTATTGAAAACAAACACACTCCAAAAATCATTCGATTTATGCTGCGTTTTAGTTAATTTTATTATAGGTGCATATTTATCGCCAAGCGGAATGTCTTTGCGTCCACCCTGTGTTTCAGATAACCAGCAAATCTTGGCTTCAAATTTTCTACTCATTTTTTTCACCTCATATATGCCAATTATCGAAGTACCGAGTTTTTAATCCTTGAAATTCCATCTCTATCATTGAGTTCTTTTCGTATTGTCGTTGAATTACAACTCGCAAAACTCTACGATCATTCAAGGGATGCATTGAAAGGTTTTCACCAACATATGCCCCACTTATGTAACTTATTTTTTTATACAACTATCGTGAAAACAACATACACTCTCCATAAACTTCAATATTTCGACGTTAGTGTGAATTATCTCCCACATAAATGCTTCCTTTCTCAAACTAACCAAATATCAGAATCAAGCCTTCTCTAACACCGGCACCTAACGGCCCAGACAAGAAATCGTCAGCAACACAGACTCCCGTAACATCATTTGCAGCTACGACAACAATTCACTTCATTTATAATGATTCCGCTTCGGTAAACGAGGTTATCTCTTTCCCCTCGTGAGAAAAAATCCGACGGCGGCTCCGATAAACACAATCGGCGCAAGCCTTACAAAAAGATATTCAAAGACGTGAAACCCCGCGCCGAAAACAGCCGTTTCGGGGTCGCTGTAATCCCAGCCGAGATACGGACTCTGCATTACGGCAAGTGCGGCGAAAACAACTGCGACAAGCACTCCCGTCGCAAAAAAGAGCCAATGAAGCGTTTTTCTTCTCGCCGTCTTTCTCTGCGCAAGCTGCAGATTTATGTTTTCGAGCTTCTCGGAAATTATTTTCAGGTCGTCCTCCGCCGCAGGCGCTGCGGTCTCTCCGAGCAGGGTGCTGACGGGTACCCCGAGCACCTCCGAGATTGAAACGAGCAGATCGGCGTCGGGAACAGAAAGCCCCTGCTCCCATTTTGAAACCGTCTGCCGGACGACGTTCAGTCTTTCGGCAAGCTCCTCCTGTGAAAGTCCTTTTGATTTTCTGATTATTTTTATATTTTCACTTAGCATTTCGGTCACTCTCCTTTCGGTTGCACCGTCATTATACAGGAAACTGTCCGCCAACACAAGCAACGGATATTAACATTTGCGCGCTTTCGCCCGTTTTTACCTTTCAGAACAGCTCCGGATGATTTTCAAGCCTGTCCGCTTCCGTTATTTTGCGCGATACTCTGCAAGGATTGCCGAACGCAAGGCTGTTTGCCGGAATGTCACGCGTGACGACAGACCCTGCGCCGATGACGCACCCTTCGCCGATTGTAACTCCCGCGCAAACCGTAACGTCGCCGGCTATCCAGCAGTTATCGCCTATGGTTATCGGCGCACCGTATTCTTTGTCCGTGGTTTTTCCTGTTTTTTCGCTTAAATAAGGGTTTCTGTCCTGCCAGCAAAGCGGGTGCTTGGGCGTCAGGAGCGATACGTTCGGCCCGATGAAAACATTATCGCCGATCGTTATTTCGCATATGTCAAGAGCTGTAAAATTGAAGTTTGCATAACTGTTTTTGCCCATTTTTATATTCTTGCCGAAATCAAAATATATCGGTCCCTGAAGGTATACTCCGTCGGCACGATCAGGCATAAGTTCCGCAAGAATCTCTTCTCTTTTTTCCGTATCGACCTCGGTCGTCTCGTTATACATTTTGCAAAGGACGTGCGCCCTTGTTCTTTCATCGGGAAGACCTTCCGTAAACGGGTCATATATTTTCCCCGCAAGCATTTTTTCGCGTTCGCTCATTTTCTTTTCTCCCTTGATTTTTATGATTTTTTACCGATTATATATTATTGTGCGCGCCGTGTCAACATCATATCCCGTACTTTTTTGTTATCCTCTCCAGCTTTTCGCCCATCAAGGCAGACAGCGCAAGCAAAAATATAACGTTTGAAACCGCATATACCGCTGTCACCGGCAAAGCCGCAACTATAAACGTTCCGTATCTTGAAAGCGAAAACGTCCCTTCCGCCCACAGAGCCGAGAAGCCGTCCATAAGCAGAGAGAACAATATTCCGGAGAATACTCCGTAGATTGCAAGCGCGAGCTTGCTTTTTTTCAGTAGCGGCGACGTTATTGCCGCCAAAAAGCCGATCAGTCCCCAGGAAAACATCTGAAAAGGAGTCCACGGGCCCTGCCCGAAAATGATATTCGAAAGCACGGCTGAAAGCGCACCGCAGAGAAAGCCCGATTCCGCGCCGAGATATATCCCCGCTATGACAACTATCGCCGTCACGGGCTTGAAATGCGGCAGGGCGGAAAAAGCAAATCTTCCGAGCACCGAAAGCGAGACCATAACAGCCAGTATCAGCATTCTTCCCGTGCCGCTTTTTTTCTCAAACGCGATAAAGAACGGCACGCAGGAGAGGACTGCAACGCAGATGGAAAGCCAGACGTATGCCCTGCTCCCCGCCGCAAGCGTTCCGATTATTATCACAGCCGGCACGGCAAAAAGCAGGATTGCAAAGCGCAAAATTTTCTTTTTTCCGCTCATCCGATTTCCTCTTTTCCGAGAGCGATAACCTGCTCCGCCGTTACTGTATTTTCAAATATTCTTCTTGAAATACGGCTTGCCGAAGTTGTATAAAAATTGTTTTTTCCGAAAAATCTCTGCGGGCAGGAGGGAGAAATCACTTTTCCGTCAAAGAGCATAGCGCACCTATCCGAAATTTCAGCCGCAAATTCCGTGTCGTGCGTGACGATGAGTACCGTCACCCCGCCTTCCGAAAGACGGCGGAGAATTGCCATAAGAGTCTGTTTCGCAAAAGCATCGATGCCCTTTGTCGGCTCGTCCAAAAGCAGGATTTTCGGCTCTGTGAGAAGTATTTTCGCAAGCGCCGCTCTCTGCCCCTCTCCTCCCGAAAGGTCATAAGGATGACGGGAGAGAACCTCCGTTATCGAAAGCTCGGCACAGATGTCGGCGATCTTCTTTTCTGCATCATTTTTTCCGCAACCGACAGCGCGGCAGATGTCAAAAAGGTTGTCACGCACGGTATTTTTTATGAAAACGGTCGATACGTCCTGCGGCAGCATTGCGACAGTGCCGCGGTGAAGCTCGGCTCCGTATTTCTTTATGTTCTTTCCGAGAATCGTGATTTTTCCTCTGTATGCCTTTTCAATTCCGGCAATGACGGAAAGCAGCGTGGTTTTTCCGCTGCCGTTGCCGCCGAGAAGGGAGAATATCTCCCCGCGACGGACTTCAATATCCGCCCCTTTGAGAATATCAGGCGAATTTCTTTCATATCTCTGCCATACGTTTTTCATCGAAAAAGCAACCTCGTCAGGTCGGCTTTTTTCTTCAATCGGCAGGCTCTTTTTTTCAAACGATGAGAGAAATTCCCGCCCCTCGCGCACGGTAAGCGGGCACTTTCCGCGTCCTTCCAGACCCGAAAAAATCCTTGCCGCGGACGGAAATCCCGCGGATATGGGGCTTTTTGCAAGCGCCCCGCAGACCTTTTCCGGCTCGTCCGAGCAGGCAATCTTCCCCCCATCCATAACGACGACCCTATCCGCAATCGGGAAAACCTCTTCAAGGCGATGCTCGGAGAGGATGACTGTCATCCCGAGCTCGCGGTTTATCTTTTGCAGGGTGTTTATAAAGCCGGACGCTGCAATCGGGTCGAGCTGCGAGGTCGGCTCGTCGAGGAGCAGAACTTTCGGAGAAAGCGTCATAACAGCGGCAAGGGCGAGAAGTTGTTTCTGCCCGCCGGAAAGCGTTGCCGTTTCTCTCTCTGTCATCGTGTTTATCCCGAAATAGTTTGCCGTCTCGCCGATGCGCAGGCGCATTTCATCCGGGTCACAGCCAAGATTTTCAAGCCCGAAGGCAAGCTCGTGCCAGACCTTGTCTGTCAGCGTTCCGGTCTCCGGGTTCTGCGCAACAAAGCCTATGCACCTTGCCGACGTTCTCGCATCGACCTCATCCATTGCTTTGCCGCAGAAAAGTATCTCCCCTTCTCTTTTGCCGACTGGCGCAAGCTCGTTTTTCAGAAGGCGCAGAAGCGTCGTCTTTCCGCAACCGGACCTTCCGCAGATAACGATAAACTCCCCCTCGCGCACGGAGAGCGAAACATTTTCAATCGCTTTTCTGTCGCTTTCCGGATATGAAAAGCTCAGATTTTTGAGCGTAAGTATTTCCATTTCAAAGCCTCCGTAATCTCAAAAATAAAAGGCGCAAAGGACAGTGCGGCAAAGGCGAGGATAAACCAGGCATTCGACGTCGATACGACGCACGCCGATACACGAGGATAAAAGTCAAACGAGAAGGCGCCCTTTGTCATCCCGAAAATCGAAAACGCCGCAAAAACGATTGTAAACGCCGCAAACGCCACATCTCCCGCGGCGAATTTATACAGCTTGTAATTTGTTCTTTTTCCCGCTCCGTAGCCTCTTGCTCTCATAGCCATTCCGCTCTCCGCCGCATTTTCAAGCGACAGACCGACAAGCGCGGAAAAAACGCGAAAGGAGCTTGTCAGTTTTGCCACAAGCCCTTTTTCCGAATAATATCCGAGCGCAACCTGCGCATTTTTTATCTGCCGCCATTTTCTCTTCATAAGCGGGATAAACCGAAGCGACATCGAAAGCACAAGCGACAGTTTTTCAGCCGCCCCGCCGATGAGAAACAGTATTTTATCCGTCGTCATAATGACGGAAAAGCATTTGCACCAGATGAGCACGGAGATCATCATCGCCGCAATGTCCGCTCCGTAAAGAACTGCTTCAAGGGTGACGGGGTTTCCGTTCATAAAGAAGAGCGGGGTTACGCCGTCGTGAGAAAAGAGCGGGTTTGTAACCGTTATGAGTAAAAAAAGCGAAAGATAAAAGCCGAAGTCCGAGAGCGACCGCTTTGCCGGTTGGAGCGTGCAAAGAAAAGCCACCCCACAGGCAAGCGAGACCGCAAGCACGACTGGGTCTTGCGAGAACATCGTTATAAAGATGACAAAAAGCAGGTGCAGAGCCGCCGGAAGCGGATGGAGAGAGGCGAATTTTCCGTAAATTCCGTTCATTTTCCGCCCTCCATATCGCAAACATATACCCATTCGACCGTGTCTCCGTCCGAAAGGGCGTATTTGGAAGCGCCGACGTCCGGATACTCTCCGTTGACCTTATATCTCCAGCCGGAAAGCGCACCGCAGGAGAATTCATAGATATGGTTTATGCCCTTGACGTATACGCTTCCGAACGCGGTCTTGTCCGCGCCCTGATATTCCATATGGATTTTATTGTATCTTGTAATGCGAAGGAGAACGTCGAAAGCCGTGTCCCCCTCGCGCAGAACGTATTCCGTTTTTGCAAGGATTATCCCGTCCTGCGGGACAAACCCGCTCTCCGCAAGGCTTTTATCGAGCTTTTCGTAATGCGCGAGAATGTCCGAGCAGTCGATCGAAACAAAAACCGTCTCGTCGCCCGGCTTTATATCCTCGGCGTGCGTCAGATAGTATTCTTCAACGGACTGAAATTCCGTCCCGCTTATGAGCAAAGCGATTATAAGAACAACTGCGAAGATGAGAATAATATCCTTTTTCATCAGTCGTCCTCCGTTTCGTCCTCGGGCAGGCGGAGCCTTTTACGCTTTTTCGCTCTTGCAACGAGCACCGCAGAAATTATCAGCGCGGCAAAAACACCGCCAACGGCTATGAAAGTCGCCCGCTCGGACGTCTTTATCCTTGCGTAGGCGCAGAGAACGTCGTCATAATTTTCGATTTTCGTCTTGTCGTAATCCGAAAGAGCTTTATATCTGCGAATTATTTCATCGACGGCTTTCTTCCCAGCCTTATCCGAGAGATTTTTTATCGCAAAGTTTATATCTTCAACTTCAGCTTTTATGCGCATCAGCTCTGCTTTTGTCGCGGTCAGCCTTTCGGTATGCTCCGCTTTGCCCTCAAAATCGGGACAAAAATCAAGTATATAGAGGAGACGCAGGACGTCCGCAAGGTTCTCGGTCTTTATCTCCGAGGTGACCCTCTCGGATATTTCAATGTCCCTCTCCGTAAAAACAGGAATCCTCCCCCGCTCGGAGGAGAAGTCAAACAGCCTGCCCTCGCCGCGCTTCAGTCTCATAAAAGCCGCCATAGCGTAAAGAGCCTGCTCTCCCGCCATCGAGCCGGACGGCATCTCCCCGTCCTCCGAAAGACTTGCCGCAAAGCCGCCGTCCTGATTTTTATAGGTCATAAGCCCGTCCCAGAGGGTTTTGCCGACCTTGATGAACCTCACGTCCTCAAACGGGTTGATGCCGAGCGAGCAAAGCGCAACTATCGCCTGGCATACACTTCCGGAGTTCCGCAGCCCGTAGCTACGGAAGTCTCCCGTTTCAAGCTGCATTTCGGAAAGCCGCCCAAGCGCCCCGTCCACAGCCGCGCGAACGCTCTCCGCCCTTTTTTCGCCGGACGCAAGCTCATATTCATACGTTTTTTCGCTACCGTAATAAGGCGCAAGCGCGGTTATCGCCATAGCCGTCATATCAGGGTCGGAACGCTCTCCGGAAAAGGCGAAGCCGCCGTCCGGACACCGGAGCGACAAAAGCTCCGATATTATGCCGTCACGCGTGTAATTTGAGCCAGCCGGAACGGAGTAATTGCTGCCGTCAAGAGCGATCAGCCCCCATATAAGCCCGTTTATCCCCTGCGCGCCGAGATTATCCCTGTTATAAACGCCGTCTGCGATGAGATTTATGGGCTTCCCTTCCGAATCTCTGCCGAAGCTCGTCGGGTCGCCGCCAAGGGCGAGAACGGCAAGTGTGATCCTATGCCATTCCGTAGCCTTTATTTTGTCAAGTCCGCCGTCCTTTGCATATCTTTCGCTGACATTTTCACGCAGGGCGGCAAGATACATTTCGTAATCGTCATCAATTCCGAGCCTGCCTATGCCGAAGGCGTACCAATCTCCGGCGGAGCTGCCCGCAAGCCCTGAATAATCGGCGGAAAACAGCGCTTCTTCCGGAGAGACGCCCGTGCTCTGCTTTTTCCATTTTATAATTCCTTGCGCTACGGAAAGCGCGTCATCATATGAGGAACAACCTTCGCTTGCGCAAAAAACGCTTTGGGAAAACAGAGCGGCAAGCAGTATAAGCGCGGCAAGAGCGACTGTCGCAATTTTCGTTTTCATAAAGGTTCCCTCCAATCGGTCAGGATGATCGCGTATATTATACAATAAGTCGCCCGGATTTTCAAGAAAAACCGCCCGTTCCCTCATTATTTTTCATTTTTCTCTTGACTTTTTTCTCTCCGCAAGGCATAATCTGATGAGCATACTGCTTATACGAGGTCTGAAATGAGCAAAAATTATAAAAGAACAATCTACGCCTGCTTTATCGGGTATATAGTTCAGGCGATAGTCAATAATTTCCTTCCGCTACTGTTCGTCACGTTCCAGAAAACGTACAACATCCCGCTTTCCAAAATCACCCTGCTGATAACTCTGAACTTTATGATACAGCTCTTTATTGACGCGTTTTCGGCTTGGTTCATCAAAAAAATAGGCTATAAAGCGTCGATCATCATTGCGCATATCTCAGCAGCCTTCGGGCTTTGCCTGCTGACGGTTCTTCCCGAAGCCTTGCCTGATCCGTTCATCGGCACGCTCATTCCTGTCTTTTTCTATGCTATCGGCGGGGGACTTCTTGAGGTTCTCGTCAGCCCGATAGTCGAGGCTTGCCCGACTGAAAACAAAGAAAAAGCGATGAGCTTGCTCCATTCGTTCTATTGCTGGGGACACGTCGGGGTTGTGCTTATTTCAACGGCGTTCTTCGCCTTATTCGGGACAGAAAGCTGGAAGCTGCTCGCGCTTTTCTGGGCGATAATCCCCGTTTTAAACATATTCGTCTTTGCCAAAGCGCCGATATATCTCCTCGAAGGCGACGGAGAAAAAGGGCTTTCTCTCCGCGAGCTTTTCTCGCAGAAGGTTTTCTGGATATTGATAGTTATGATGCTGTGCGCCGGAGCAAGCGAGCAGGCGGTCAGTCAATGGGCATCGACCTTTGCCGAACAGGGGCTCGGCGTGAGCAAAGCGATAGGCGACCTTGCGGGACCTATGTCATTTGCGGCGGCGATGGGCTTATCGCGCCTTATATTCGGCAAGCTCGGAGACAGACTCAATCTTGACAGGTTTATGATATTCAGCTGCATCCTCTGTCTCTGCTCGTATGCCTGCATCGCATTCGTCCCCGTACCTGCGATAAACCTTATCGGGTGCGCTATGACGGGCTTCTCCGTCGGCATAATGTGGCCCGGGACATACAGTCGCGCGTCCGCTATGATACGCGGAGGCGGGACGGCAATGTTTGCCCTGCTTGCCCTTGCGGGAGATCTCGGTTGCAGCGGCGGTCCGACCCTTGCCGGACTTGTTTCAAGCGCCTTCGGCGGCAATCTCAAAATCGGAATTCTCTCCGCTATGATATTCCCTGCGCTTATGCTCTGCGGAATATTCGCGCTGAAAAAGAAAAGCAAATAAAAAACGGCGGCTCCCGAAAATTGCGGAGCCGCCGTTATTTTTTCATACAGTTTTTTAAAACGCTGTATGAATTTTAAGTTTTTATAAAAATTATTTGCCGAAATATCTGTTGAGAAGTCCTTCAAAAGCCTTGCCGTGGCGGGCTTCGTCCTTTGCCATTTCGTGAACAGTATCGTGAATGGCGTCGAGATTTGCAGCTTTCGCTCTTCTCGCAAGATCATATTTGCCTGCCGTTGCGCCGTTCTCGGCAGCAACTCTCATCTCAAGGTTTTTCTTTGTCGAAGGCGTTACAACCTCGCCGAGGATTTCTGCAAATTTCGCTGCGTGTTCAGCCTCTTCATAAGCGGCTTTTTCCCAATAAAGACCGATTTCGGGGTATCCTTCTCTGAAAGCGACTCTCGCCATTGCAAGATACATACCTACCTCGGAGCATTCGCCTGCGAAGTTTGCGCGCAGGTCGTTTATAATGTCCTCGGAAACACCTTCCGTTATACCGACAACGTGCTCCGTTGCCCAAGATGTTTTGCTTTCTTCAACCTTCTCGAATTTGTCTGCCGGAACGCCGCACTGGGGGCATTTTTCGGGAGGAGTATCTCCCTCGTGAACATAACCGCATACCTTGCATACCCATTTTGCCATAATTTATTCCTCCTTGAATTATAATTTTTTAATTGTTTTTTGTTTTATTTTCAAGACATTTTCCGCATATTCCGCGGAAAACGACGCTTGCCGATGTGATTTTACCGCCGATCTCCTCCTGAGCCGAGCGGAGCCCCTTGATTTCAATAGGGGACATAATATCCTCAACCTCGCCGCAGACCGTGCAGAAAAAATGATTATGAGGCGAGATGTTGCCGTCATATCTCTCCCTGCCCTTTGCGCCGAGAGCAATTATCTCTCCTCCCTCGCAGAGCGAGGCAAGATTTCTGTAAACCGTCGCGAGGCTTATCTGCGGGTATTCCTCCCTTATGCTGGTATAAACCATATCAGCCGTCGGATGGTCCGTTCGGGAGCGCAGGTTTTCAAGAATCGCATCGCGCTTATCCGAATGCTTTTGAACGGTTGCCATTTTGCCGTCTCCTTTCCGAAAACGATAATCATTACTGTTATTATTATATCAAACTTTTTTCAAATGTCAACCCCTTTTTCAAAAAATTTTTATATTTTTTCGAATACCGTCGCCTATTGATTTTTGACCGGAAATCGTATATCATATAGGTAGTAATTTTTCAAAGGGCGAAAAATATGACCGTAATTGATCTGAAAAACGGAAATGAAATAAAAATAACAGACGATATCACCCTCTCCTGCGCCCTCGGCAATTTTGACGGCGTACACAGAGGGCACGCGGCTCTGCTGAAAAAGGCGACAGAAAAAGGCGCCTGCACGCATAGCGCCGTCTGGACATTCCGAACTCACCCGCGAATTTGCGAGGGAGACAACAGCTTTTCGGCGCTGACAACGGAGGAGCAAAAGCTCTCCCTTTTTGCAGACGCCGGAATCGATATTGCAATCCTCTGCGACTTTCCCGAAGTCAGAAACGTCTTGCCGGAGGATTTTGCTTCCCGTATATTATATAAAAGCTGCAACGTTCGCCGCGCCGTCTGCGGATACAATTTCCGCTTTGGAAAGGGAGCTGAGGGAACGCCTGCCGACCTTGAAAAAACTTTTCAAAGGCTCGGGGCGGAGACGTCTGTCGTTGACGCCGTGAAAAGCGGCGACGGAGCCGTAATAAGCTCCTCGGCGATACGTCGGTTTCTCGAAGAAGGCGAGATCGAAAGGGCAAATGATTTTCTCGGCAGAGAATTTTGCATTTCTCTGCCAGTAAGCGAGGGACAAAGGCTTGGAAGAACGCTCGGCTTGCCGACTGTAAATCAGATCTTCCCTCCGCATCTCGTCATCCCGCGCCACGGAGTCTACGCCGCAAAATGCACGCTCTGCGGCAAAGAATACAAAGCGATTGCAAACATCGGCGTCCGCCCGACGGTTATCAGTCACGCCGAGAACGTAAACTGCGAAACGCATATCATAGGCTTTTCGGGCGACCTTTACGGAAGAACAGTTCCCGTCCGTCTCTGCCGCTTTCTGCGCGACGAAAAGAAGTTTTCGTCGGTGGACGAGCTGAAAGCCGCAATCCTGACAGACGAGGAAAAAGCCCTGCGGCTACTTTCCGATGAGGAGTAATCAATGAAATTACACAAAAGTATAAAACGTGCAATAACCCTTGTGCTGTCTGCCTTTTTGCTTATTGCCCCGTTTATGATATTCCCGCAGGCAAAGGATTATGACGGCACCGCCCGCGCAAACAACGTCTGTGTTATGAACGTCGAATATGGTGAGGCGGTGTTCTGCAAAAATGCGGATGAAAAGGTCGCGCCCGGTCCTTCGGCAAAGATTCTTGCCGCCGTGCTCGCCTTTGAGTATTATGCTGGAAACGAGGATAAACCCGTAACAATAACGCCAGCCGCACTTGAAAATATATACGGCGGCGTTGTAATAAATCTCAAAGCGGGCGACACGCTCCGCGCAGTCGACCTGATATATGCAATGGTCGTAAGCGGCGCAAGCGATGCGGCAAACGCAATTGCAATAGACATAGCGGGCAGCGTCACGGCATTTACTGCGATGATGAACAGAAAAGCCCGCGAGCTCGGCGCAACATCAACGGCATACGCAAATCCGACGGGGCTTGACTCCCGCGGCGCATACACAACGGCAAGAGACACCGCCGTCATCGCCTGTTACGCAAGAAAAAATCAGCAATATATGCAGGCGGCAAACGCAAAATCATATAAAATTCCGGAAAGCGGCGAATTCAAGGCGAGAACCGTCTATACAAAAAACGCCCTCCTCGCAAATTATTCGTCGGACAAATACCTTTATTCAAAGGCAGAGGGGATGGCAGTCGGCTTTACGGACGAAGCCGGCAGATGTGTTATAACATCCGCTTCTGAAAAAGCGTTTTCGTTTGTCTGCGTGCTTATGGGCGGCACGGATACAGCCGACGGGAGGATGCCTGTATATACAGATGCGAAGAACCTTCTCGAATGGGCGCTCGGAAATTTCGCGCTTGTGAAAATATCGGGCACGACGGACATCGTCGGCGAGCTACCGGTTACGCTTTCAAAGCAGCGCAATTATGTAACGGTCGCCGCAAAAAACGACGTTTTCGCTTTTCTCCCGAAGGATACGGACATAACAAAAATCTCCCGCTCTGTCACATATTACGAAGAATCGCTGAAAGCGCCCGTCAGGCGCGGAACGGAGGTCGGCGAAATAACCCTTTCGCTTGACGGAAAGCTCCTCGGAAGCTCGCCGCTGATAACAAAGCTCGATGCCGAGCGCAGCGCCTCCCTTGCCCTCGGCGAAAACATAAAAACAATTATGCGATCGAAATTTTTCGTCATTACGATAGTGGCGCTGATATGTGCCGCCGCCGTTTTTACACTTGGCAGAATTTTCGTTTTGATGAAAAAATCTCGCGCGAAAAAGTAACATAAAAATTATCCGTCTGCAAAGAATATTTTTGCCGGCGGATATTTTCTTCCGGCAAAAACCGAAAGGCAGAAAACCCAAGTGGATATGGCTGAAATTAAAATGACAAAATCGGCTATAAAGGATGTTGAGCGTTCTGCGGCAAACTGTTGGGACGCAATGAAAGAAAATAACATTGAGGTTCGCCTCCGCTTTTCTCTCATTGATCTGATTATGGCGGCTGCAGGCATCGCTTTTTTGACAATCTCGATGACTGCAATCAAAAAAATCTGCCACAATCGCAAGGTGAAGCGAGAAGCGGAAAAGCTCGCAAAACAGAAAGCCGAATAAAGAAAAACAAGCCGTTTTTTTGTGGGAAACCGCAGAAAAACGGCCTGTTTTGCGTTTTATACATAAGTATAACAGACTTTTACACATTGTTTATCCACATTGTCCACAGCGCCTCTTCGCCCGAATTTATTGAAAAAAGTCCTCTTTCGGGCGTCCCTCTCCGCCATTTTCCGCTCGTTTTTCCCGCAAAATCTCCGTGTTATAAGTTTACTTAATTTAAACAATTTGTGTTGACAAATAACATAAAAAATGATACAATTAACATTGCAAAATGCCGATATAAAAACGCATTTGATTTCATACAGTGAAAGGAGGACGTATATGACCCAGAAAGAACGGCTCGAAAGCATACGCGATCTGCTCTCCGCAAGACCTTTTGTTTCGCTTTGCGAGCTTGAAAAGCTCTTCCCGGAAGTAACAAGTATGACGCTCCGCAGGGATATTGACCGCCTTGAAGCGAAGGGCGAGCTTATCAAAGTGCGCGGCGGGGCGAGGTCGATGAAGTTTCTGACGACATCGGCAGAGGACGATTTCGGAAAGCGTCTATATGAGGCGACGGAGGAAAAGACCCGCATTGCCGAATGTGCAACGGGCTTTGTCGAAACCGGCAGATCGATCTTCATCGATTCGGGAACGACTGCCCTGCGGCTGGCTTCCATAGTCGCCGACGAACGCTTCACCGTCACGACAACGGGGCCGCACGTCGCGATCGAACTTGCGAAAAAGCAGAAGCCGATAGTCAATCTCGTCGGCGGAATGATAAACCACGAAAACCTTTCCGTTTCCGGTATGCAGGCGATGAAATTCATAGACGGAATAAACATAGACACGGCGTTCGTCGTGCCGAGCGGATATTCCCTCGAATGCGGCTTTTCCTGCGGAAATTATGCGGAATGCGAGCTGAAGAAGTATGTCATAGGCAAGGCGCGCCGCGTGATAATGCTTATGGACGGCGACAAGATCGACCGTAACCTTCCGTATACGTTCAGCACGGAAACAGGGCTTTATGCCGTCATAACGGACAGAAAGCTCCCCTCCGAAGTAGAACAGAAATTCACAGGAGCAGGCGTCCGCATAATAGTTGCGGAATAAGAAAAACCGCGGGCTTTGACGGATAAGCCCGTCGGGGTAAAAATCAAAAAAATCCGTCGGAAATGGAGAAAATAATGGCAACAGTTGTAATTATGCCGAGACAGGGACAGAGCGTCGAAAGCTGCATTATCACCGAATGGAAAAAGAAAGTCGGCGATAAGATAAACGTCGGCGACGTGCTCTTCTCCTATGAAACGGACAAATCCGCCTTTGACGAGGCGGCAACGGTCGAAGGAACGCTCCTCAAAGTGTTTGCCGGGGAGGGAGACGATGTTCCCTGCCTTGAGACCGTCTGCATAATCGGCGCGGAGGGCGAAGATATTTCCGCTCTCATCCCGAAGAAAGAGCCTTTTGCGACAGTCGCGGAAGATACAAAGGAGGAGAAAAAAGAGGAAGCCCCCGCAAAGGCAGAAGCTGTCGCAACGGGAACAGCAACCGAAGGCGGCAGGCTGAAAATATCGCCGAGAGCAAGAAATCTCGCCGCAAAAACGGATGCCGATGTATCAAAGGCAGTCCCGACAGGACCCGACGGCAGAATTATCGAGCGCGATATTCAGAAGGTGCTCGATGCAGGTCTGACGGTAAGCGCGGAGACAGCGGAAAAGCTCCTCCGCGGCGAAAAGGTCGTCTTCGCAGAGCCGAAGGCAGAGGAATTCCATATTCCCGCAGCCGCTCCCGCGCAGAAAACGGGCTATACGGACGAAAAAATGTCCCAGATACGCAGGACAATCTCAAAATCGATGCACACATCACTTACCGAACTCGCACAGCTCACTCTCTCGACCTCCTTTGACGCTTCGGCGCTCGTTGCGCTCAGAACAAGCCTCAAAGCCGGCGGCGAGGCTATGGGCATCGGCAACATAACCTATAACGATATGATACTTTTCGCCGTTGCAAAAACGCTTGCAACAGGCAAATACAAAGCCCTCAACGCAAACCTCATCGGCGGAGACACAATGAGATATTTCGAAGGAGTTCATCTCGGAATAGCGGTCGATACGGAAAGAGGTCTTATGGTTCCGACGGTGTTTGATGCGCAGAAGCTGACTCTCTCCGAGCTTGCAAAGCAGGCAAAGGCTCTCGCCGCCGACTGCCAGAGCGGCAAGGCAAATCCGGACGTTCTCCGCGGCGCGTCGTTTACGATAAGCAATATCGGTCCGACGGGCATCGAGAGCTTCACGCCCGTCATCAATCCTCCGCAGACGGCAATCCTCGGCGTTTGCTCGCTGACAAAGAGAATAAAGGAAAAAGACGGAGCCCCCGTTTTCTATCCCTGCATTCCCCTTTCTCTGACAATCGACCACAGGGCGGTTGACGGAGCGCCCGCAGCGAAATTCCTTTCGGAACTTGTCCGCAATCTTGAAAACTTCAACCTCCTGCTGACAATTTGATATTTTATACGAAAGTATAATATTGTCACGGGGTTATTTATACGCAAGTATAAAAAGCGTTTTATCCCGACAGCGGCAGGGAAAAACGGAAAATAAAGCGCCGCTGATGAAAGGACAAACAAATGTATGACCTTATCGTTCTGGGCGGAGGCCCCGCGGGCTATAACGCTGCCGAGCGTGCCGCTCATAAGGGACTGAGAACCCTCGTGCTTGAAGGAAGAGCTCTCGGAGGCGTATGCTTAAATGAAGGCTGCGTTCCGACAAAAACCCTTCTTTACAGCGCAAAAATATTTGATTACACAAAGCACGGCGACTCGTACGGCGTAAAGTGCGAGGGATCCTCTCTCGACCACGCATTCGTCGTCAAAAGAAAGAATAAAGTCGTAAAACAGCTGACAGGCGGCATTGCGATGCAGCTCAAGAGCGCAGGAGCAGACGTCGTATCCGAATTCGGTATTATAAAAGGAAGAGATTCCGAAGGATTTACGGTCGAAGCGGCGGGCAAGGAATATAAAGGCGAAAGGCTTCTCATCTGTACAGGCTCAGACGCCCTCGTTCCCCCGATCGAAGGGCTGCGCGAATCCGTCGCCGGCGGCTTTGCAATGACAAACCGCGAGATTCTCGATATGGAAACCGTCCCCGAAAGGCTGACCGTCATCGGCGGCGGCGTCATCGGGCTTGAAATGGCTTCGTATTTCTGCTCGGCAGGCTCAAAGGTTACAGTTGTTGAAATGCTGGATCACATCGCAGGGCCGACAGACGGCGAAATTTCGAAAATACTTCTCAAAAACTATCAGAAAAAGGGCGTAAACTTCATTCTCGGCGCAAAGGTGACGAAGGTCGGCGAAGGAAAAGTCGTTTACGAAAAGGACAGCAAAGCCGAAAGCGTTGAAGCGGACAAGGTGCTCGTTTCGATCGGCAGACGCGCGCACACGCAGGGCATCGGGCTTGAAAACGTCGGCGTTCTGACTGAGAGAGGCGCAATCGTGACGGACGAATACTGCCGCACAAGCGTGCCCGGAATCTGGGCCGCGGGCGACGTAAACGGAAAGTCTATGCTTGCGCACACCGCATATCGCGAGGGCGAGGTTGCCGTTGCGAATATGCTCGGCGGAAAGGAGCGCGTAAACTACCTTTCAATCCCCTCCGTTATATACACAAATCCGGAGGTCGCCTCTGTCGGCGAGACGAGCGAGAGCGTAAAAGCCAAGGGTATTGAAGCAAAAACGGCTTCTGTAACGCTTAAATACAGCGGCAGATACGTTGCCGAAAACGAAGGCGGCGACGGTATCGTCAAGCTCATAGTCGATAAAGAACACAACCGCCTGCTCGGCGTTCATATGATCGGAAATTACGCTTCCGAAATAATTTACGGAGCCGCTATGATGGTTGAAAAGGAAATGCGGGTTGACGATGTGAAAAAGTTCGTATTCCCGCACCCGACGGTTTGCGAAGTTATTCGCGAAGCGATGTTTATGATATAATATACAAAAGTATAATATTGCAATAATCCTTGCGGTGGCGGGATATTGCGAAAAACAAGCCCACCGGGAAAGAGAGATTTTAATTATGCCTAAGAGTCAATATGTGGACCCCAACAGAGCGTTTGACAGCGGTTTTATCAAATTCAACGATATTCCCGTTTGCCAATACAACCTTACAATCGAAGACGAAAAGAAAATCTATTCGAAGCAGGATCTTATCAACATCTATCGCGATATGGCGATCATCCGAGAGTTCGAAACTATGCTCAACGAGATCAAAACAAAGAGCGTTTATAACGGCGTTGAATACAACAACCCCGGCCCCGCTCACCTTTCGCTCGGACAGGAGGCATCTGCCGTCGGTCAGGCTTACTGCCTTGACAACAGCGACTTCACCTTCGGCTCTCACAGAAGCCACGGCGAAATCATCGCAAAGGGACTTTCCTCGATAAAGAAGCTCGACAACACAGAGCTTTACGATATAATGAAAACCTTCCTCGACGGTTCGATTCTTTCCGTTGTCGAAGGCAGAGAGGAAATCAAGGGCGACGTAAAGGATCTCGCAATCGACTTCCTTCTCTACGGCGCGCTTGCCGAAATCTTCGCAAGAAGAACAGGCTTCAACCGCGGTCTCGGCGGCTCGATGCACGCATTCTTCATTCCTTTCGGTATTTTCCCGAACAACGCAATCGTCGGCGGTTCGGCAGCAATTGCAATGGGCGCGGCGCTCTATAAGAGATCAAATCATAAGAAAGGCATCGTCATCGCAAACTCCGGCGACGGAGCACTCGGCAGAGGTCCCGTTCTCGAAGCGCTCAATATGTCCTCTATGGACCAGATCAAGCAGCTTTGGGGCGAAGAAGGCGGACTTCCCATCCTCTTCAACGTATTCAACAACTTCTACGGAATGGGCGGTCAGACCAGAGGCGAAACAATGGCTTGGGGTCAGGCGGCGAGAGTCGGTGCAGGCGTAAACCCCGAACAGATGCACGCGGAAACCGTCAACGGTTACGACCCGCTCGCAGTCATCGACGCAACGACAAGACAGAAGGATCTCCTTCTCCGCGGCGAAGGTCCCGCTATGCTGGAGGTCATCACATACAGAACAACCGGTCACTCCCCCTCCGACTCCTCCACATACAGAACGCAGGAAGAGATCGAAGCCTGGAAGAACGCAGACCCGATCAAGGCGTACAGAACAAAGCTCATCCTCGGCGGCGTTGCAACGGAAGCCGAGCTCGACGCAATTTACGAGACAATCGTCCGTCGTATGACAAAGATCTGCCGTCTCGCCGTCGATGAAACGCTCTCGCCGAGAATGGATCTCGATAAAGAGCCGGAGGCAATCTCCTCCATTATGCTCTCAAACAAGAAGGTTCCGAGTATGGATCCGACAAGAGAAGCCGAGGTTCTCATCCCGAAGGAAGAAAACCCGAGACTCAAATCGCTCAAGGTCAAATCCCGCTGGGCATACGACGCAGACGGAAAGGCTCTTCCGAAGATGAAGATTTACGGTCTGCGCGACGGTCTCTTCGAGCCGATTCTCGACAAGTTCTATGAGGATCCGACTCTCATCGCCTATGGCGAGGACAACCGTGACTGGGGCGGCGCGTTCGCCGTTTACAGAGGTCTGACCGAGGCAATTCCTTATCACCGCTTCTTCAACGCTCCGATTTCCGAGTCTGCAATCGTCGGCTCTGCCGTCGGTTACGCAATGGCAGGCGGACGCGCGATAGTCGAGCTTATGTATGCCGACTTTATCGGTTGCGCCGGCGACGAAATATTCAACCAGCTCTCCAAATGGCAGTCGATGAGTGCGGGAATTCTCAAGATGCCCGTTATCCTCCGTGTTTCTGTCGGCAACAAGTACGGCGCGCAGCACAGCCAGGACTGGACAGCTCTCTGCGCTCACATTCCGGGACTGAAGGTCGTATTCCCCGCAACGCCTTATGACGCAAAAGGACTTATGACGGAAGCCCTCAACGGCACAGACCCTGTCATCTTCTTTGAAAGCCAGAGAATTTACGACATCGGCGAGCAGTTCCATAAGGGCGGCGTTCCCGAAACACCTTATGAAATCAGAATCGGCGATCCCGACATCAAGCGCGAGGGTAAAGACGTCACAATCCTCTCCATCGGCGCAACGCTTTATCGCGCTATGGACGCCGCAAAGATACTTCACGATAAATACGGCGTTGAAGCCGAGGTCATCGACGCGCGCAGCATAGTTCCCTTCGATTATGAAAAAGTTCTCGAATCCGTAAAGAAGACGGGCAGAATCATCATAACGGGCGACGCCTGCGATCGCAACTCAGTAATGAGAGATATGGCTTCAAACATTGCCGAGCTCGCCTTCGACTACCTCGACGCACCGCCCACAGTCGTCGGTTCAAGAAACTGGATAACGCCTTCAAAGGAGCTCGACCCCTGGTTCTTCCCGCAGGCAGACACGATCGTCGATGCCGTAAACGACAGACTTCTCCCCCTCCCTGGTCACATTTCAACTCACAATTTTACAGACATTGAGAAAATGAACAGACTCAAAAACGGTATATAAACAAAACGCAACAGCCCCTGCGGGTATCCCGCAGGGGCTGTAATTTTACTGCTTATTGCGATGAAAAAACGATTTTATGTTCGGGTCTGTTCCGTGTCCGGAAAGATGAATAATAAGCTCCTCTGTCGACGCGACCGCCCCTATCAGGCAGACGGCAACGCAATACCCAAAGCACACGGAAGAAAACATAAAATAAGGAACAAAGAACACCGCCGCTCCCGTCAGCTTGTTCATATAGGTATGAAGCGAGGCGAATCTCTTGTATTTTATAAATGCCGCAAGATATGAGCCGAGCCGAATGATAACCGCCGTAGCCGCATATATCCATATCCGCTTCGGCAGCATTTTGAAGAGCCTTGGGAAAAGGCGGATTATCATTGTGGCATAGAAAAGCAGGTCGGCGACGGAATCCAGCCGGGCGCCCTTTTCGCTCGATGTGTGCGTTCGCCTTGCAATAAAGCCGTCAAGGACGTCCGTCACCCCGGCAAAGGTATAAAGCACGAAAAATCCGGCGGAGAGGGGTTCTGTGAAAACCATTGCGACGGTCGCCGCTATACGCATACAGGTCACGGCGTTTGCAGATATTATGACCTTTTTCAAGCTCCCGCCCCCTTTTCTCTTTCAAATGTCACGGTCTTTTCCTTCATCGATACCTTTTTCAGGCTCCAACCGAATCCGGAAAGCTCTTTTTTGTATGTCAGAAGCGAATGGTCGATGGGAAAGCCGCAGATCTGCCCGATCTCGTCAAACGAAAGCGAAAGCTCATCCTTCTCGCTTGCAAAAACATATTCCCAAAGTACGGAATATTTGCTCATACGCCCTCCGAAATACTTTGAATATCACCTGATATTATACATATCCGAAGCGGCTTTGTCAAGGCGCAAATTTAGCGCCGGCGTCCTGAGCCTTCTTATGAAATATAGTTTTCGTTGTTTGCAAAGACGTTATAGCTTGCGGCAAGAGCGTCCCAGGTCTTTTTATCAACGTTGCCCGTTTCCTCTATGCGATGATAATACTGAAACAGCTTGACGCCCTCATACGTAGCCTTATCGTATGTTCCCGTCACCTCAACGTCCTCAAGCCCGTCGTATGTATGAGAAATGTCGTTCAGTATTATCTGAATAACATAAACTAGCGAGCTCTTCTCCCCCGGCTTTGCAACGTAACCCACGTTCGGAAAAACGCTGACTGACTTTCCCCCTGCGGCGCTGTCCCTTGCGAGGGCGGACTCTGCCCTTAGTGCGTTCCATGTCGCAAAGTCTGCCGTTCCCGTCGGTGCGAGCCCCATCTGCCTCTGAAAAATTCGCAGAGCTTCCGTCGTTTCCCTGCCGAATACGCCGTCCGGATTTATCCTCGGCACGTCTGTGTGTATATATGATATTGCTCGGAGCATTCTCTGAAGCTCCGTCACCTGTGTTTTTTTACTGTTGTCCGCCATCCCCGTCTCCTTCCGATAAAACCTCTCCCGAATACTGATATTCGCTTCTTGTGTTCCCGCCGACCTGCTCATAAGCGTCCGCAAGCTCCGTCCAGAGCACAGGACCGACAACCCCGCTTATAAAAAGCCCGAACACAGCCTGTGCGGCATAGACCGCATTCCGCGTATCCGTTCCGAACACACCGTCAACCTCCACCTGCGGTATCTGCGGATAAATCTCGTGCGCCGCGTTTATATAAGTCTGCAATATTTCAACATTTCTCCCCTCGGAGCCGAACTTCAGAAAAACACCCGGGAAAGGGATTGTGTTCGTTCCGAAAAAGTCGTCGTCTACGGAATTTATCATTCCGAGATATACGTCATACATCATATTCCAGGTCCTTCCGTCGACGATGCCCGTAACAGGAAGGTCATATGCCTGCTGAAAGGCACGGACGGCCTCCGTCGTACTCTCGCCGAAGTAACCGTCGACCGGCGGCGTCGGCACGGCGGGATTGAAGCCTGCAATCAGTTGCAGATAATACTGAATCGTCCGTATATCCTCCCCGCTGTCGCCCTCGCTCAGAAGATCCTTGAACTGGTTTGACGCCTCCTCGTCTCTGATGCCCTCGCTGTCCAGCTCGCTGAGGCGCTTGACTGCGTTATAAATTCTCTGTATGCTGTACCAGGTCGATTTATCGACGGTTCCTGTCTGCGCAAGGTTGAATATCCGCTGGAATTCGCGGACAGCATCTCCTGTTTCGGGTCCGAATACGCCGTCAACATTCGGTATTTTCGGTATAGAGGGGTAATTCGTCGATACTCTGTTCAGTCGCACCTGAATGAATTTAACGTCGTTTCCCGCGCTTCCCTCGCCGAGCAGAATGTTCGGCGGCGACGGCTCAAACGACTGAACCGGCGCATTTTCGACAATGCTTATATCGTCTCCGTAATAATTTGTCAGAATGTCGTAGGCGCCGAGCCCTTCATTTGCGAGCGACACGCTGCCCCATTGGGAAAGACCGTCGCAGGTGACTGTTGTCCCGTTGCAATATACGGCAAAAAGCGGCTCGATGAATCCCTCGCGGACAATATAGTCGTTAAATATCTCATCGACTATCAAAGCAATATTATCAAAAATATCCCTGTCCCGAACGAAGGACTGATCGTATGCCGTCGAATTCGTTATGTCAAAATCATAGCCGCGGGAGCGGTAATGCTCCGTATATATCCTGTTCAGTGCAAAGGATATCTGGGCATATATGTTTGCGCGCAGAGCCGCCTCCGGCCAGGTCGGATATATCTCGCTCGACGCAACGTTTTTAATATAATCCGAGAACGGAACTCTTATGTTTTCCGCATTCGCATTGTCCGGCGCGCCGAGATGCACCGTTATAAATTCGGGGACGATCGGATAGCGAGTGTTCAAAGCTTCGGCACCTCGCTTTCCGTTATTATGTAATTTCCGCCCGGGTATTTGTTGAAATCGACGCTCTCCGGAAGCGGTATCATATTGACAGTCTGTGTGCTCGATATGCCGGAATATATCGGAACGCCCATCAGCATAACGGAATAGTATCCGTCCGCAAATACTTCAATGTTTATAAGGGTATACGGAGTTGCGCCTCCGGGAGAGAGCGAATTTGAGACGGGCGGCGCGGGAACGTTCAGCGGCTCCGTTTCCCCGTCCTCATCCGTTATAAGCACGGCAAAGAGCTTTGCGCCGTCCTCCGTTTGCCTGCGGAACGATACCGTCGCCCCCGGCACGGGAAACGCCCCGAAGGCAGACTCTGTCTTGACGGTCAGAGTTCCGTAGCTTTCGTAATCATCCATAATTGTTTTTACCTCCGTTAAGGTTTTATACCATTTTATGAGGCAAAACCTGCGGCGGTTACGAAAAAAACGCCTCCCGAAAATTTCTTATCGGGAAGCGCTTTGCAACTTTTGGATTACATTATTCTTTTTCTTCGCCCTGTGCGGCGGCGTTGTCGGGACGCTTTCTCTTGCAGATCTCCGTGCAGGTTATTCCCGCAATACAGATGACCGCAATTCCGGCAACGGAGAGCGAAAGGACAAGGGTTATGATGTCCCTCGTGCTTTTTTTGACGAGCTTCGGAAGCGAATCGAATTTGACGGCAAAGCAATCGAAGCATATGTAACGGATCGCGCCCTCCTCGTCATACGTCGGCTCCTTGTCTATGCTGCCGGAGTTCCAATGATGCAGTTCGAGAGGCTCGTTTCCCTTGAATTCTCCGTTCAGGGTTTTGTCCGCAACGCATTTTATATAGACGGTTCCTGCATTTTCAGCTTCTCCGTTCACGCAGACATTGCAGTTCAGAGTGACTGTTATTCCCTCGAAAACGTAAGCGTAGCCATCTATATAAAGCGTGTGATCGCCGTTTACGGAAACATCGGCATTGAGCATAAGAAACATCGTCAGATGAGCGTCGGCAAGAAGATCAATCGTGCCTCCGGTCTTTGCAAGCGCTTCAAACGCCTCATTTATCGTTCCGTAATAAACCTTGTTTTTTATTTGCCATTTCGCCTCGCCCGTCGGCGTTTCAGCCTGAGCCGAAGTTGCCGTCGTTGCCGGCGCCGGCTCATCGTCGCCTGCGGACGCCGTAAAGGCAAAAGTCATAACGCAAATCAAAGCTGCCATTATGAGGGCGATAACCTTTTTCTTTTTCATAATCGGGGTTCTCCGGAAATTTATTTCTGTTTTTTCTTTACTTCCTTGACATCGTAAACATAGTCAAGGTTGATGAGATGCGCCGTGCCGTTCTTTTCCCTGAGGGTTATCCAGTTCTCCTTCGCCTCTTCAATCGTTCCGACGTACGAATAAAGTCCGGCGCAGGCAACCGCGCATTCCTTGCCGACAAAGCTCTGTATAAGCTCGTTCATAAGTTTTCCTCCCGTTTTTCTGCGTTTTTTAAGCGTTCTTCTGATCCTTCGGCGAAGGTTTATCATCGGCAGCCAGACCGCAAAGACAAGCAGCAAAAGTATAATGATGTATGAGCTGTTCAAAGCCGCACCTCCGCACCTAATGTTTTTACTCATATATGTTAGCATATTCCGAGGATTTTGTAAAGATAAATCGCAAAAATATTGACATCGGGCAATGTATTGTATATAATTATCCTGTAAAAATATGAAAAGAGGAATACCGTTATGGAACACATACTCAAAAAATCCGCACACGCAATAGGTGTTGAAGGTCCGGTCCTGACGATCGTTATGGACGGCGTCGGTCTCGGCAACGGCAAAGAGGGAGACGCTGTTGCAAACGCATACACGCCGACTCTCGATATGCTTATGAAAAAATACCCGATGAGAAAACTCGCCGCTCACGGAACGGCTGTCGGACTTCCCTCCGATGACGATATGGGCAATTCCGAGGTCGGTCACAACGCTCTCGGCTCCGGACAGGTCTTCTCGCAGGGCGCAAAGCTTGTCTCCGAGTCTATTTCGTCCGGCAAAATGTTTGAAGGTCAGACCTGGAAAGAGCTTGTCGCAGGCTGCAAGGACAGCGGCACTCTCCATTTCATCGGTCTCTTCTCGGACGGCAACGTTCATTCTCACATCGATCATCTCAAAGCGATGATCTCCCGCGCAAAGGCTGACGGCGTAAAGCGCGTCCGCATCCACATTCTTCTTGACGGAAGAGACGTAGGCGAAACGTCCGCGCTCGATTATGTCCTCCCCTTCGAAGAATTCCTTGCTTCCCTGAATGACAGCGCCTTCGACGCAAAGATCGCCTCCGGCGGCGGCAGAATGAAGATAACTATGGACCGTTACGAAGCCAACTGGAAAATGGTTGAGGACGGCTGGCACACTCACGTTCTCGGCGAGGGCAGACAGTTCTCCTCGGCAGAGGAAGCAATCGTCACATACAGAAAAGAGACGGGCGCGATCGATCAGGATCTGCCCGCATTCGTAATTGCCGAAAACGGAAAGCCCGTCGGCACGATTGAAGACGGAGACAGCGTTGTCTTCTTCAACTTCAGAGGCGACAGAGCCATCGAAATTTCAAGAGCCTTTGACGGCGGCAAAGAATTTGACAAGTTTGACCGGGTAAGAGTCCCGAAGGTAATTTACGCAGGTATGCTCGAATACGACGGCGACCTGCACATCCCTCACAAGTATCTTGTAAACCCGCCGGAAATAAAGAACACGATGGGTCAGTTCCTTGCGGAGACGGGAGTCACACAGTTTGCAATCTCCGAAACGCAGAAATACGGTCACGTAACATATTTCTGGAACGGCAACAGAAGCGGAAAGTTCGATGAAAAGACAGAGACATATGAGGAAATTCCCTCCGATGTCATTCCCTTCGAACAGCGTCCTTGGATGCAGTGCGCCCTGATCGCCGACGCGGTTATCGCCGCAATCGAAAGCGGAAAATACAGATATATCCGCTGCAACTTCCCGAACGGGGATATGGTCGGTCATACGGGAAATTATGAAGCAACTATCGTCGCAATGGAAGCGCTCGATCTCCAGCTTGCAAGAATAATCGCCGCAGTTGACAAGGCAAAGGGCGTTGCAATCATCACGGCAGACCACGGCAACGCAGACGAGATGTACGAGTATGACAAGAAAAAGGGTTGCGTAAAGACAAATCCGGATGGCACCCCGAAGGCAAAAACCAGCCATACTCTCAATCCCGTACCCTGCATTATTTACGACAATTTCTATTCCGATAAATACACCGTAAAGCCGCAGGCAAAGTTCGGACTTGCGAACGTCGCGGCTACAACGGTCAACCTCCTCGGCTATGACGCTCCCGAAATGTGGAACGAAAGTCTCATCGAAGCAAAATGACAAAAAAGAACGTAAAGCTCAGGATCAGATCTGTCCAGATCTCGGGAAACGACAGCAGCGAGGACACAATCGAGATACTGACGGACGCCGTCCTTTCCGAGCACGGCGGAAAGACCTCCCTCGAATACAAAGAGCTCCTTTCCGAGGACAGAATACCGACAGAGACCTCCCTCGTCTTTGACAAGGAAAAGCCTGATACCATCTTCCTCTCCCGCAAGGGCGACGTCAAAATGAATTGCGTCATCGAAAAAAACGAAAGATACCGCTTTTCATACAACCTCGGTTTTGCCGCGATAGAACTGATATGCGTCGGCAAGGATGTCCGGAACGGAATTTCGGAGGGTAAAGGCGAGCTTGACCTCGAATACGATATAGAGGCAAGAGGAGCAACCGTTCAGAGCTGCAGTCTCAAAATAGCAATCATATGAAAATCACGCCCCGAAAAAATGCTTCGGGGCGCGTTTTTATATAAGGTATATATTTATATAATAAAAATTGCAAATACTGCTTGACAAGCCGTCATTTGTGTGATAGAATCGTATTACCTCTGCGGGTATGCATTGCGGTTCTTGTTTCGCATCATCACCGCATACAGAGGGAGGTACGAAAGCAGTGCCGCTACGATATAAAAATCGAATGATTTTCCCGGTAAGCGATTGCGCCTCAGTCGCTTTGGTTTTCGTGCGCTTCTGTTTTCAAAAACAGAGGCTTTTTTAATAGCTTCAAGTATAATCAGGAGGTGCCGATATGCGCGTAAGAATCACTCTCGCCTGCACGGAATGCAAGCAAAGAAATTATGACACAATGAAAAACAAGAAAAACGATCCGGACAGACTTGAAATGAACAAGTATTGCAAGTTCTGCCGTAAACACACGCTTCACAGAGAAACAAAGTAAGGAGAACTGAAATGACAAGCAAAATCAATTTCAAAAAGATTTGGGCACTGCTCATCGCGCTCGTCATAATGGTTTCCGTTTTCAGTATTTGCGTTTTCGCACAAGACGACGTCGCTACAACGACCGCCGCTACCGAGCAGACAACAACAGCCGGCAGCGAAACGACAACATCCGGTAGTGACGAAACAACGTCCGGCAGCGGAAGCACAACAACGACAGGCGGAACAACATCGGGTGACGACTCCGAAAGCAAGCCTTGGGTAGTTGAGCATCTCAACTTCGTCATCGCTCTCGGTATTATCGTTCTGCTCGTAGTTGTATACTTTGCCCTTCGTCTTTTCGTTCCTTCCTTCAGAGAGAAAACCTCTAAATTCTGGAAGGATTACAACGCAGAGTTCAAAAAACTCGTATGGCCCACAAAGCAGCAGCTCATCAAAAACTCGGCAGTCGTTCTCGTAACAATGATCGTATTTGCCGCAGTTTTCATTCTTCTCGATACGGGTCTTGCAAAGGGTATGCTTAAGCTCAAAGACCTCGTAGACCAGATCCGCCCCGTCGGTTGATTTGGCAAAAGGAGTCTCGAAATGCTGGATGAACATTCCACAGAGCTGAAATGGTATATTCTTCATACCTATTCGGGCTATGAAAACAAAGTAAAAACCACTCTCGAAAAGCTCATCGAAAACCGCGGAATACAGGATATGATAAGCGATGTCAGAGTCCCTGTTTCCGTAGTCGAAACGACTAACGCCGCAGGCGAAACAAAAACAAAGGAAGAAAAGCTCTTCCCGAGCTATGTCCTTGTAAAAATGATGATGACGGACGAGACCTGGCACATCGTAAGAAACATTACAGGTGCTACGGGCTTCGTCGGACCGGGCTCTCGTCCCGTTCCGCTTTCAGACGCAGAAGTTGAGGCACTCGGCGTTGATACGAAGGCTGTCAGAGCAAGCTTTGCCGTCGGCGACAACGTTAAGATCAAAAACGGTCCTATGGCAAATTTCGAGGGCACAATATCCGCTGTATCTGCGGATTGCAAAACCGTCACGGTGCTCGCTTCCGTTTTCGGACGCGAAACCCCTGTCGAACTCGATGCCCAGAGCATTGAAAAAATCTGAAAATAATCTATGTTTTTCCGCTTTGACGTTGCCACGCCAAGGCGAGACGTGGGAGGGAGAAAAATTTTTGTGTTCTCCCGATTGAAACCACATTCGGAGGTGTAAAAAATTATGGCAAAGAAGATTATGGCATTTGTAAAGTTGCAGTTGCCCGCAGGCAAAGCAACTCCCCAGCCGCCTGTCGGACCGGCTCTCGGTCAGCACGGCGTCAACATCGCTGCATTCACAAAAGAATTCAACGAACGTACAAAGAACGATATGGGACTTATCATCCCCGTCGTTATCACAATCTATGCGGACAGATCCTTCTCTTTCATCACGAAGACTCCGCCCGCTGCAGTCCTTATAAAGAAGGCTTGCGGAATCGAAACAGCTTCTGCTCGCCCCAACAAGGATAAGGTTGCAAAGATTACAAAAGAACAGGTCAAAAAGATCGCAGAAACAAAGATGCCCGACCTTACGGCTGCATCTCTTGAAGCTGCAATGAGTATGATAGCCGGCACAGCGCGCTCTATGGGCGTTGTTGTCGAGGACTGAGAAAGGAGAGTGACTTAAAATGTTTAAGGGTAAGAAATATCAGGACAGCGCAAAGCTGATCGACAAAACAAAGCTCTACGACGCAAACGACGCTGTCGCTCTCGTTGTTCAGACTTCAAAGGCTAAGTTCGATGAAACAATCGAGCTTCACATCCGTCTCGGCGTTGACAGCCGTCACGCAGACCAGCAGGTTCGTGGCGCTATCGTCCTCCCGCACGGAACAGGTAAAACAGTCCGCACGCTCGTTTTCTGCAAGGAAGATAAGTATGAGGCTGCAAAAGCCGCAGGCGCAGACTATGTCGGCGGTATGGATTATGTTGAAAAGATAACAAAGGAAAACTGGTTTGATTTCGACGTTGTTATCGCAACTCCCGATATGATGGGCGTTATCGGCCGTCTCGGTAAGGTTCTCGGTCCTAAGGGACTTATGCCGAACCCCAAGGCAGGCACGGTTACACCGGACGTTGCCAAGGCTGTTACAGAAGCTAAGGCAGGTAAGATTGAATACCGTCTCGACAAGACAAACATCATTCACTGCCCCATCGGCAAGGCTTCCTTCGGCGCAGAAAAGATTCTTGACAACTTCAACGCTCTCATCGGCGCTGTTATCAAGGCTAAACCCGCTTCTGCAAAGGGTCAGTACATTAAGAGCTGCGTTGTCGCATCGACAATGGGTCCCGGCGTAAAGATCAATTCTGCAAAGCTCGGCGCTTAACCTACTTTTCTTTGACCGTAC
>DLLG01000004.1:116989-128270 GCA_002479075.1 Clostridiales bacterium UBA7568 | reverse complement strand
TAGGCAAAAGAAACTTCAATAAACTGTTTGAGCAAACTTTATAATTTCATAAAAGGAGCAGGTATTCTGCTCCTTTTTGATTTGCGCCGTGTTTTTCTTTGAAAGGAAAAGTAGGCAAAAGAAACTTCAATAAACTGTTTGAGCAAACTTTATAAAAACAAAACAAGGGCGGGTCTTCCGCTCTTGTTTTTATTTCGCCAAAACGCAGGCAAAAAAGCTCTTGCTTTGTCCCGTCCCCGCAGGCGCATAAGCCCCGCGCAATCAAAAACAGCCTGACATTCGAACCGAAAGCCCCGCCTTTCACAGCGATGACGCTGACGAGGCAGGAATGCTCCGCCTTGAACTTTAGGGGGTCTTCGGGGCCCTCCCCGAATTGCTTTCTTTCGTACTTTCTTTTCAAAAAAGAAAGTACATAGAGGAAAACTACCGTACTTTTCTTTGAAAAGAAAATCAAGCAAAAGAAACTTCGGTAATTGATTTGCACAAGCATTTTACTGCCTGCATATACGGGTATCGCAATGTAGGGGGCGGGTCTCCCGTCCCGCCCTACCGTCTTTATCGATTATAAAACGCAAAAACAAGGGCGATCTCCGCTCTTGTTTTTATTTTGCCTTTTTCTTTCACAAAAAACGATCCGAAAAAGCGACTTTTCTTCCTTATTATAAAAATATAAATTCTTGCAAGCAAATAACTAAAGCCTTCTTTACCGACTTTTCTCAAAAATTGATTCGGCATAACGTTTTTTCGTGGCTTTTTACAAACTTTATTCTGTTTACTTTTCTTTTCAAACGAAAAACGGGCATAAAAAACTCCGTGCTTCACAAATTAAAAACGGTACGAAAAAGTACCGCATAAACGAAGCGGCGGATCGTTTATGAAAAAACATTCCGCCGGAAAGCGGAAAAATGACAAAAAAGAAATCGGCTCTGCGGCTGACTGTTATTTTGACCGCAATAATGATTTTTTCGGCTGTCAGCGTATCGGCTGTCGGCGACTCACTGATAGCGGCGGGGACGCCTCTCGGAATCAGGTTCAGAACAGACGGCGTTGTCATAACGGGAATCAGGGCTATCAGCGAGGACGAAGGCTCCCCTGCTCTTGACGCAGGACTTCGTCGCGGTGACATCATAACCCATATAGGCGGGACAAAAATCGAAAATGCGGAAGGGCTACAAAATGCAATCAAGAGCTCTGACGGCGAGGTTCGAATAAAGTATCTGCGCGCAGGCAGAGAGCTCGCGACGGTGCTGACTCCCTCAAGAGATGCGGACGGCATTTTAAGACTTGGACTATGGATAAGGGAAAGTGCGTCCGGCATAGGCACAATAACCTTTATAGATCCCTCGGACAGCACGTTTGCCGGTCTCGGACACGGAATCTGTGATTCGGAAAGCGGAGCGTTGCTTCCTCTTGCCGAAGGAACTGTTGAGGATGTCATTCTGACGGGAATCGCCGTCGGAAGACGGGGAATTCCTGGCGAGCTGCACGGATTCTTTTCCGGCAAGCAGAACGGCAGGCTGACAGGCAATACGTTTTCGGGCGTAACGGGTGTTCTTTCCTCCATCCCCGAAGGGCTTGAAAACGAGATATATCCTGTCGGCAAAAAAGGCGACGTACACGAAGGCGAAGCATTTATTTTTGCAACGGTTGACGGGCAAGGCAGGCAAAAATACAGTATCGAGCTTTCGAAAATAGATATGGGCGGAAGCCAGAAAAACTTTACCGTAACGGTTACAGACAGTACCCTGCTCGAAAAGACGGGCGGCATTGTGCAGGGGATGTCAGGAAGTCCCATAATACAGGACGGAAAGCTGATCGGCGCGGTGACGCACGTACTCGTTTCCGACCCGACATCGGGTTACGGCATTTTCATAGAAAATATGTTTTCCTCCGAGCGCACAACCATAGCAGAGAACGTGGCGGCATAAAAATCATAGGTCAAAATCAGGCAAAATAATATATAAATCCCAATAAAAACGCTCACAGCGCAAATTTGCGGCAAAAGAACGGCGGATAAACCGCTTTTCGCCATACCCGCATCGACACGCCCTGCGGGCGTTTTTGTTATATTATATAGATGTATAAAATAAAGCAAAGGACGTGATTATTTTGCAAAAGAAAAGGACAATCAGAGTCGGCGGACCGCCGATCGAGGAATACGGGAAAAGCAACCCGAAAAATCTGCTTCTGACAGCGCTGCGTGCCGCCGGAGCATTTCTTCTGGGGCTGCTCCTCTCCGGCGCGGAAGCTCCGCTCGGTACATATCCGTTCGTCATTGCGCTGGCATCCTCGCTCCCGAAAGGGACAGGCTTTGCGGCGATCGGAATTATTTTGCGGCTCCTGCTCGGAGGAGCCGCGGCGACGGGCGTCTTTGCATATTCGGCGGCAGCTGTTCTTGCCGTTGCGGCGAGATGGGTCTTCTGCCTGCTGTTCATTGGCAGAAAGGAGCTTGCGAAAACAGGCAGGCTGACGGATGACGTAATAACAAGAGTTCTTTTTTCTTGCATAGCTTCCGTCGGCAGTGCGCTTGTGACGATATTTATTGCAGGCTTTGACACAACAACCATCCTCGGCGGGATGTTTTCGGCTTGCGCTTCGGGAGCGATAACATTTCTTTTCGCTTCGCTTTTTGACAGACGTTATTATTTTCCCGCCGCATACGAAGCGGGCGGCGCTCTTCTGCTTTTCGGAATTGCTCTGTCCCTTTCTGACATCAGCTTTCATTCGGTTTCGCTTGCGTATATTTTTTCTTTCGGTGCCGTGCTCTGGTGCGGCTACTGCGGCGGCTGGGCAAGAGGCTGTGCCGCAGGCTTTATAATATCAATCGGATGCGGAAGAGGCATAGGAACGGAACTCGCCCTTTTCGGGCTTTTCGGCGGACTGTTTTATCCTGTCAATTCGGTTGCTTCCGCTGCCGCCGCGCTCATTTCGGCTGTTACCTGCGGTGCCGTCCTCGGCGGGACGGAGAAGGTGCTTCTGTTTTTGCCGGAAGCGATCATCGGCACATCCGCCGTTGCGGTTGCGTCAATACTGAAAATAATGCCGAAATACGTTCCGATAGAGGATAGCTCATCCGAAACGCTGTGCCGCAGTATAACAGATAAAAAACGGGAGGAAGAACGAATTATGAAGCTGAAGCTCTTATCAGATTCGCTTGCGTCGCTTTCGCAGGTGATAAAAAACTTTTCGGACCGTATGCGCCGACCGGACGGGACATCGCTTGCGAATATGTGCAGAACGGTATGGGCGGAAAAATGCGTCGGTTGCCCGATAGACTGTCCCTGCAAGAATATGTCATCGATAGGAACGGACACCCGCTTTGAGCGGTTTGTTTCCGGACTGATGACAGCGGGCAAGCTCCCGCCGTCGCGACTTTCGGAGCTGACGAGATGCAAATGCCCGAAGAGCGATGAAATCATCGACGAAATAAACCATCGCGCCGGAAGAATGATCGAATACGCAATGAAATATGACAAAACGAGCGTTTTCGCCTTTGACTACGGAACAATGTCCCAGCTTATGTCCGATGCCGTCTCCCAGAGCGGCGCGGGCTATCCTATCGACCGCGTGCTTTCGGACAGGCTGGCAAAGGCGCTCCTGCGCGCGGGAGTTTCCGCAGAGAATGTTGTCGTATGCGGAGACAGGAAGAAATACATCGTCGCAACCGGCACCTCCCTTCTCTCAACGACCCTCGGAACAGAGGACATTCGCCACCTCTGCGAGGAGGTTTGCGGCGTACGGTTTATGCCGCCAGAATATTCTTCGTACGGCGGTTGTGCGGCAATGACGCTTGAAGGCGCAAAGCTGATAGACGTTTCCTATGCGGGCAGGCAAGCCGAAAAGGACGGCGAGCACGTCTGCGGAGACAGCGTATCTGTAACAGAGTCTGCCGACGGTTGTTTTTACTGTTTCATCTGCGACGGTATGGGCAGCGGGGAGACCGCAGCGCTTACTTCGCGCGTGTGTCGGGTGTTCCTTGAAAAAATGCTCGCCTGCGGCAACGACAAGACAACGACCCTCGAAATGCTGAATATGTTCCTCAAAAACCGCGGCGCGGAATGCTTTGCGACGATTGACTTGCTTGAGATCGATATGCATACGGGCACAGCCTCCTTTATAAAGAGCGGAGCCGCTCCTTCATATATAATAAGGGGAGGAAATCTTTTCAGAATTGCCTCTGGGACTCTCCCCGTCGGAATTCTTTCGGATATATCCGCAGAGGTTACGGAATTTGAGCTTATGGAGGGCGACATAATCGTTATGGTCAGCGACGGAATCTGCGGAGATCCGGAGCTTGACAGCACCTGGCTCTGCGAATATCTGACAGCCGGAATCTCGCCCGATATATCTCTCGCCGCAGAAAAGATTCTTGAAAGGGCAAAGAGCGAAAACAAACGCTCGGACGATATGACAATCGAGCTTTTGCGCATCGGAGCCCCTTCGAAAAACGCGCGTGACAAAACCTCCTCCGAGATCGAAACCGACCTCGTTTCCGATAAAAATTTTTCGTTTGAATAAGAGGATAACCGTCCAAAACGGAGATTTTCGGAGAAAAACGGAGGAAAAATCGGCTTAAATCCCGTTATTTTCGCCTAATTTCGATTTTTTTAAGTTTTTTTCAAAAAAATATTGCATTTTATATATATATCTGCTATAATGCTCTTGTGAATTTCGGACGGGGGCTCCGTCCGGTCGAAAATATATTTTTTGATATTGTTCACGGCACTTTTTAATGCACGGAAAATTTCGGTTTTTCGTGCATTTTTTTAAATTTGCGAAAGCAAAAATTTATAATTAAAAGTGGGAGCAGAAATGGACCGTAATACTAAAATCATCGAGCTGAGAAATGTTTCAAAAAGCTTTGACGGCGAAACCGTACTCAAAAATCTTTCCCTTGACATTCACGACAAGGAATTCATCACCCTGCTGGGTCCCTCGGGCTGCGGCAAAACGACTACGCTTCGTATAATCGGCGGCTTTGTTGAACCCGACGAGGGCGACGTATGCTTTATGGGCGAAAGAATAAACGATCTCCCCCCCTATAAACGTAACGTCAATACCGTTTTTCAGAGATACGCTCTGTTTCCTCATCTGAACGTATTTGAAAACATCGCCTTCGGGCTCCGCGTCCATCGCACGCCCGAAAAAGAAATAGTTGAGAGAGTTGAAAAAATGATCGCTCTCGTAAATCTCAAGGGCTTTGAGAAAAGAAGCGTTACAACTCTTTCCGGCGGTCAGCAGCAGAGAGTTGCAATTGCGCGTGCGCTTGTAAACAATCCGAAGGTTCTCCTTCTGGACGAACCTCTCGCCGCACTCGACTTAAAGCTCAGAAAGGATATGCAGAAGGAGCTTAAAAACATCCAGCAGCAGACGGGCATAACGTTCATTTACGTTACGCACGACCAGGAGGAGGCTCTCTCTATGTCAGATACGATCGTCGTTATGGCGGACGGCGAGATACAGCAGATCGGCACCTCAACAGATATATACAACGAGCCGAAAAACGCCTTCGTTGCGGACTTCATCGGCGAATCAAACATTCTGGACGGCACAATGCTCGATGACCTCAAAGTAAAATTCTCCGGTCACGTTTTCGATTGCGTTGACAAAGGCTTCGGCAAGAACACCCCCGTTGACGTTGTTGTCCGTCCGGAGGATGTTGATATAGTACCGATCGAAAAGGGTATGCTCCGCGGAATTGTCACATCAGTTACCTTCAAGGGCGTACACTGGGAGATAATCGTCGATATCGGCGGCTTCAAATGGATGATACAGACAACGGACTATTGCGCTCCGAACGCCGAGATCGGACTTTTCATAGAGCCCGACGCAATTCATATAATGGAAAAATCCGAATATTCGGATATGTACGGCGACTATTCCTCTTACAGCGAGGAATTCGACGAGCTCTCCGACGCAAGTACAGAGGACGAGGATGACGACGAAACGGAGGCGGCAGAGGAATGAGAAAAAGATCTTTTCTTGAGAAATTCTCCGCCGTACCGCATATCGTCTGGATATTGCTCTTCGTCGTCGCTCCGCTGATATTCGTCGCTTACTTCGCATTCACCGATACCTACGGCAACTTCACCTTTGACAACATCTCAATGCTTTCGAGCTATACGCATATCTTTCTGCTTTCCGTCTGCTTTGCGCTGATAGCAACTGCGATCTGCATCCTCATCGGATACCCGCTCGCATTCTTCATCTCCCAGCTCAAGCCGAAAACGCAGAAGGCACTTGTCGTATTGCTTATGCTGCCTATGTGGATCAGCCTTCTCATAAGAACGTATTCGCTTATGGCAATTCTCGATAACGGCGGACTTCTCAATTCCCTGCTCGAACAGATCGGGCTTGCGAAGGTTAAAATAGTCGGTACGTCCGGTGCCGTTATTCTCGGTATGGTTTATGACTTTCTTCCTTATATGGTCCTGCCGATATACACAACTCTTTCAAAGCTCGACAAGAGATATTTCGAAGCGGCGGCAGACCTCGGTTGCAGCGGCACGAAAACGCTTTTCAAGGTTGCTTTCCCGCTCTCCCTCCCCGGCGTTGTTTCTGGAATAACAATGGTTTTTGTCCCTTCGATAAGCACATTCTATATTTCCCAGAAGCTCGGCGGAGGCAGCTTTGACCTCATCGGCGATACTATCGAGCGTCATTTCCAGAACAAGAGCACATATAACATCGGCGCGGCGGTGTCGCTCGTTATGATGATACTTATCCTCATATCCGTTGCGGTTATGAACCGCTTTACGGACGGAAACGAAAACGAAGGAGGTATTATAGTATGAAGACGTTGTCAAGAATATATATACCTCTCATATTTCTCCTGCTCTACGCGCCGATTCTCGTTGTCATAATCTTCTCTTTCAACAGCGCAGGCTCCCTCAACCATTTCGATGCCTTCTCGCTCCATTGGTATAAAGAGCTTTTCAGCGACGCAACTGCGCTCACAGCGCTCAAAAACTCGCTTTATCTTGCAGTCGCCTCGTCCCTTATTGCAACCGTTATAGGCACGTTTGCCGCTTTCGGCATAAGCAGAATGAGAAACCGCCATATTAAAACTGCTGTTATGTCCGTGACAAACGTTCCGATGATGAACCCCGATATAGTTACGGGCGTTTCGATGATGCTGCTCTTCGTTGCGGCAATGTCCGTTCCGTTTATACCGATCAAATTCGGCAGAGCGACGATGCTCATTGCGCATACGACCTTCTCTCTGCCCTATGTCATCCTTTCCGTGCTTCCCCGTTTCAAGCAGATAGACCGCTCGATATGCGATGCGGCGCTCGACCTCGGTTGCACACCCGCACGCACGTTTTTCAGAATAGAGCTTCCGATGGTGCTTCCCGGAATAATCTCGGGACTTATGCTCGGCTTTACGCTCTCGCTCGACGACTTCGTAATCAGCCATTTCGTCTCCTCTCCGGACTTCCAGACTCTCCCACTCTATATCTATAACCAGACGGCGCACGAGGTCAAATACAGTATGTATGCGCTCTGCTCGCTTATGGTCTTTGCGATACTTATTCTGCTCTTCCTCGTCAACTTTGCGGGCTCTGTCGGAAAGAAGAAGCCGAAAACGGCAGGAGGTGCAAAATGATGAAAAAAATTATTTCCGTTTTCTTTGCGATACTACTCCTTGCAACGCCCTTTCTTCTGACCTCCTGCGGAAAATCCGATGAAGGAGAGGAAGCAGTCTCGGGCGAGACGACAACCCTCTATGTCTATAACTGGGGCGAATATATTTCGGACGGCTCGGACGACTCGCTTGACGTAAACCGCGCGTTTGAGGAATACTGCCGCAAGGTTCTCGGCAAAAACGTAAAAGTCAACTATTCAACATACTCCTCAAACGAAGATCTCTATGCAAAGCTTTCAAGCGGCGCCGTCAGCTATGACGTCGTTATCCCCTCGGACTATATGGCGGCAAGACTTGCTGCCGAAGGGCTTATCAGAGAGTACAACCCCAATGAAAGTATAGAAAATTACAAATACATCGATACCCGCTTCAAGGGGCTTTATTACGACCCCGATGAAAAGTTTTCCGTTCCTTATACCTTCGGCACCGTCGGCGTGATATATAACACGAAGTACGTTCCCGAAGATGACAAAAACATCGGCAGCTGGGCGCTTCTCTGGGACGAAAAATATGCGGGCAACATTCTCCAGTTCAATAACCCCCGCGACGCCTTCGGAACGGCGCAGTTCTATAACAAAACGAGCATAAACTCAAATAATCCCGATGACTGGCGCGCCGCGCTCGACCTTCTTGTCAAGCAGAAGAGTATCGTCCAGGGCTACGTTATGGACGAAGTCTTCAATAAGATGAAAGGCGGAAGTGCTGCGATCGCTCCGTATTACGCCGGCGACTATTTCACAATGTATGGCGACAACGAAGATCTCGCCTTCTATCATCCGGAAGAAGGGACGAACGTATTCGTTGACGTTATGTGTATCCCTTCAAGCACAAAGAATTTTGACCTTGCAAAGGAATATATAAACTTTATGCTGACGGAGGAGATCGCCGTTGCAAATGCGGAATATGTCTGCTATGCCTGGCCGAACACCCTTGTAAAGGACAATGAAGAATATATCGCATATATGACGGAAGAAATTCATCCGGACGCAATATCAATCCTTTATGATTTCGATATGTCGAATATGGAGTTCTTTTATGACCTTCCCGATGATACAAGATCGCTTATGAATTCCCTCTGGGAAGAGCTCAAGATCGAAAGCAACATAGGCGCGGCAATCTATATCATATGCATAGTAATCATTGTTTTCCTTGTAACCGCTTTTGCGGTCAGATTCATAATAAAACGCAGAAGAAAATATTATTTTGACAAATATTCCGAAAACTGAAAGGAGACATTTTAAAATGAAAAAAGCTTCACGTATTATTTGGGGACTTCTGGTTCTTGCGCTCGGCGTTGTACTTTTCGGAAACGCCGCAAAGCTCTGGGACGTGAGCGTCTTTTTTGACGGCTGGTGGGCAGCTGTCGTTATGATACTTGCTCTGTTCTCAATCTTCTCCGACAAACCGAACCTCGTAAATATTTATTTTCTGATATTCGGCGGAGCAATGCTTCTCAAGGAACAGAATATCCTGATTTCAAAGGACACAAGCTCCTGGCTCATTGCTCTTGCGCTTCTGATTGTTGTCGTCGGAATAAGCATCATAGTACGCACGGTTGCAGGTCCTAAAAAAAAATTTAAAACAGCAGAAGAAGGCGACTTTATAGCTTCAAAGAGCGAAACGACAGTCTCGTTCGGCGAGGAAACCATCCGTTTTGACGGAACAACCTTTGAAAACGGCAATTATTCCGTCTCTTTCGGCGAACTGACGATCGACCTGCGCACGGCGATAATAGCGGAAAATGCAACGCTTTGCGCAAAGGCGGCATTCGGCGAGCTGAACATTCTCCTCCCTGATGACGTCAAGGCAGAGGTTGACGGCAGCTCGTTCCTCGGCGCAGTCAACGCTTCAAGCACGAGCGGCGAAAAAACGCTGAAGATAAAAGCCTCCGCAACGTTCGGTCAGGTTGAAATAAGCAAATAAAATCGGCCTCATAAAAAATCCGCACGGTTTTCGCCGTGCGGATTTGCTTTATTTTTTCTTCTTCTCAAAACGGTCAAGGACGAGCGCATACCCGTCGCTTCCGTATGAAAGGCACTTTGCAACACGACTGATAGTCGCTGTGCTTGCGCCTGTTTCCTTTGATATTTCCTGATAATTTTTCTTTTCCGAAAGCAGCCTTGCAACCTCAAATCGCTGGGAAATATCAAGAATTTCCTTTATCGTGCAGGCATCCTCGAAAAATTTATAACATTCGTCAACCGTCTCAAGCGAAAGTATCGCCTCAAAGAGGGCATCCGTTGCGGGAGAGCGCAGCTTATCCATAAGAGATCCTCCGTAGATTTATTCGCTTTAATATTATAACACTTTATTTTGCTAAAGTCAAGCAAAAAAATAAAAAGTCGGAAGCGTGCTTTACAAAATCGAAAAATGTGATATAATAAAGAAAAATGTTGTCGGCGGAGGATAGCGGAAATGCAATCCATAAGAGAAATATATAAGATCGGCAGAGGGCCCTCAAGCTCGCATACTATGGGCCCCGAAAAGGCGGCAAAGGTCTTTCTTGAAAAATATAAAAATGCCGAAAGCTATAAGGTCATTCTCTACGGTTCCCTTGCGAAAACCGGAAAAGGACACCACACCGATCTTGCAATAAACAGCGTTCTCGGCGCGGAACGGACGGAAATAGTTTTCGACACGGAAACAGTCAACCTTCCGCACGAAAACACAATGGATTTTTTCGCGTATTCCGGTGGTGAAGAGATTGGCTGTATGCGCGCGCTCAGCGTCGGCGGAGGGGACATTTCGGTTGACGGTTTGCCATCCGTAACACCCCCGGAGGTCTATCCGGAAAACAGCTTTGCGGAGATTTCCGCATATTGCAAAAAATATAATCTTCGCCTTTCGGACTACGTTTATAAATACGAGGGCGAGAGCATCAAGGATTATCTTATGGCAGTCTGGCAAACGATGAAAAAAGCCATTACCGACGGACTTTCAGAAAGAGGAATCCTTGAAGGCGGGCTGAACGTTGAAAGAAAGGCGGCGGTTCTTTTCGGTCAGCACCCGAAAAACGAAACCGACGCAAACAGAGAAAACCGCATTGTCTGCGCCTATGCGTTTGCCGTCGGCGAACAGAATGCGGCAGGCGGAACCGTTGTAACAGCGCCGACGTGCGGAGCGTGCAGCGTACTCCCCGCAGCTCTTAAATATATGCAGGAAACACACGACTATTCCGATGACGAAATTATAAATGCGCTCGCCGTCGGCGGGATTATCGGTAACATTGTAAAAACAAATGCGTCGATAAGCGGCGCGGAATGCGGATGTCAGGCGGAAATGGGCACAGCCTGCTCAATGACTGCCGCCGCCCTCTGCGAGCTTTCAAAAATGAAACTCAGCCAGATAGAATATGCCGCCGAGGTTGCAATGGAGCATCAGCTTGGGCTGACGTGCGACCCTATCTGCGGGCTTGTGCAGATACCCTGCATTGAGCGCGGCGCCGTTTCGTCTATGCGCGCTATAAACGCTCTCAGCCTTGCGACCTTTCTCGCAAGCTCAAGTAAGATCTCTTTTGATAACGTCGTAAAAACTATGTATCGCACAGGCAAGGATATGAATGCCCGTTACCGCGAAACCTCCGAAGGCGGCCTTGCATACACATATAAAAAAGACTGACCTACTTTTCTTTGAAAA
>DLLG01000004.1:97609-116927 GCA_002479075.1 Clostridiales bacterium UBA7568 | reverse complement strand
AACTTTGGTTATTGGTTTGTGCAAACTTTATAAAAAGAAATCAGAGGTGATTATTCATCTCTGTTTTTTTCTTTTGTTATGTATGAAAAGAAAAATAGGCAAAAGAAACTTTGGTAAACTGTTTGAGCAAACTTTATAATTTCATCAAAGGAGCGGTCATTCCGCTCCTTTTTGATTTGCACCGTACTTTTCTCCGAGAAGAAAAGTAAGCAAAAGAAACTTTGGTTATTGGTTTTGAGCAATTATTTTATTACCTGCATATACAGGCATTAAAATGTAGGAGACGGGTCCCCCGTCCCGTCACCCTGCCTTCATCGATATTCAGACAAAAGAACCTTCGGTTGTTGATTTTTGCAAATTTTATAATAAAAAGCAAGAGCCGCGACTCCTGCTTTTTGTGTTATACGTCTTGTATTTCATTTGTTTTCAAAATTTTTGAGCGAAGCACTCGGTTCTGCATTATACAAAGCGTTTCTTATCATCTTTATATCATATATCGTCCACAAAGCAAACTTTGATACAAAATACAAAAAGATAAACAGCGCCGGCCCGCCCAAAAGCAAAAGCCATCCGAGAGCACCTCCGCTATAAGCTAAAAATAAAAAGCCAAGAACTACGGCAACACCGGACGCCAATATTGTTACAACTCCCAAAACCGTTTTGATGAAGTCCAATGATGCGTCGCTTTTTTCAAATGCACGGGGATTGTATGATTTTTCAATGTCTTTCTTGTCCATAAAGACCTCCTTAAAAATATAAATGATGAAATAAAAAAGTGCGCGGCTCAAAGCCACGCACAAAAAACGTAAGCTCCAAGCCGCAACGCAATCATTTCATACAACCATTACACTTGTGCAAAGTATACAAAAAGGGAGCATACATTTTTATCATAAAATAAAAATGTATACTTAGCCAAGGGAACCGGCTGTTTTATTCGATTGCGTTGCGAATAAATTATATCATACATTCTGAGATTTGTAAACATATTTTTGAAAATACAGCATATTTTCTTTCCCGCACACACAAAATCCCGCATAAGCGGGATTTTTTGCTATTTGAGGTCAAGACCGTATTTTTTGAATATCTCCATTGCAAAGCTCTTTCCCTGCCCTCGTTTTCTTTCAACTCTGTACGGATTTTCTCCTGAATTGACGGAAAGCAAATCAACCTTGCTCTCCCCGGGCATTTCATTTATCTCCTCCGCCTTGTTTGCGACGTCGTGCATATGGGTTGCATAAATACAGCGACACCCCTTCTCTCTCAAATGCTTTATAACCTCCGTTGCAATCAGCGTACCGTCATATGCGCTCGTACTTGAAAACGACTCATCCATAAATATAATACTGTCCTTCGTCATAGCTCTGAACATTTCGGAAATAGATTTACACTCGTTTTCGAGCCGCCCGCCTACCTTCATCTGCGCCTTTCCGATAAAATGAGTATATATCCCGTCGGCGATGTGCATTTTTGCTTTTCTTGCCGGTACGGGCATTCCGAGCTGAAAGAGGACATAACATATGCCGCAGGCACGCATAAACACACTTTTTCCTCCGCTGTTATGCCCTGTGAGGACGTATATTTTACCGTTTTCATCAAACGAAATATCGTTTCTGACGATGTCTGCCGATCTTGTGAAATCGGTGAGATTCGGGTCATACAGGTCGGTTATTTCGTCGCCGTAATCCGTTATTTCCGGAATACAGACAGGCAGCCCCGCCGATTTCATTCTCAAAACAAAATCTGCGCCTGTTTTCAGGAATTTTATTTCGTCGTAAACAAGGTCAAGAAAATTGTTTTCCCGCTCCGCTTTTTTAATTATGCCCTTCATTTTGAGAAGCGACCGACGGAACATCTCGTTCAGGCAATGATAAACCTGCCCGGACAACGTATTCAGCATACTTGAAGAAACTCCGAACTCGTTTTTGCAGAGCACGGAAAGGCAGACACACTCCTTTGATTCCGCCTTTTCGGCAAACAACTTATCCATTATACCGTTCGCCGTAAACGGTTTTGTATTTAGTGAGACTATCCCCGCCTCAATCGGGCGGAGCTTTGCGTCCAGATTTATTCCGAGGGTTATGCTCTTTATATCCCGCAGGCTTTCATCTGTATCGGATATAAATTTCAGGACATTGCGATACCAGCTCTCCCCTTTTATCCCCTCCGCATATGAAAACAGCGATAAAAACCCTTCCGAACCCGCCTTGTCTCCGAATTTTCCGGCAGCTTCGGAAATGAGATCGATACATTCGGAAAAAGTCAGAAGCTCCCTGAAGGAATAAAGAAGAGATTCGTTATCCGAATATGCGTCGGCATCAACCTTTGATTTTTCAATTTCGGAAAGCTCTGCGAGCTTTTTGCAAAGCGCATCAAGAAAAATGCTCATCTCGGGATTGCTGATTATATCGGCAAATTCTCTTTGTCGCATAATTATCGTGTCTTTCTCGCGGGAAATGAGCGTCGGGATCTTTTTTGAAAACTCTGCATCCGCAAAAAAGGACATATTGAGATCCTTTAAGGCATTATCGGAAAGATACGCTTGTTTTTCATTTTCGGTATGTATCATATTCAGCATAGTAGCTCCCCCGTCAGTTAAATATAGCTTTGTATGCGTAAAGCAGCAGCTGCCTTATGAAATGAGACGCAACGATTTCTCCCGCTATAACAATTGCGCTGAAAATCCCGTATTTTAATTTTGATATTCCGAACCTGTCCAGCTTATTCAGAAATACATAAAAATATTTATAAATCATCATTATCCAGGCAGGCACAAGCGGTATGATAAAAAGATGAAACGACATAAGCGCAAGCGGGGAAAATCGCAGAAACCATAAAAATGTTTCGGCAAATATTGCTCTCCAGGGGCGGCACAGATACATCCTTTCCGCATTTGCGGAGCGCATAGCTTCCTTCGCCGCAGAATATGCGTCTCCCCTCGGATCGACATATGAAATTCCTTCAGGCATCTGCCATCGGTTGCGCCTTCTGCGCTTCATAGCTTTTCCCCTCTCCGAAATATATTTACATCTTAATTATACAATACGACCTGCTGTTTTTCAATATGTTTTGCTCCCCTCAAAACCGCAGTTTTCCTCATTTTCCTCGCCGGTTTAAGCAAAAAATCCCGCATAAGCGGGATTTTTTGCTCATTTCTTTATATCTTCTTTCCTGAATTTATATTTCTTATCGCAGAAGCGGCAGCAGACCTCGATCTCGTCCGTATCGGAGAAGAGATCATCTATATCTTTTTCCGAAAACGACGATATTGCAGAAAGAATTCTGCCCCTGTCGCAATCGCAACGGTAGCCGGCAGGGATCTCGTCAAAAACGTCGTATTCGATTCCCGCAAAGGCGCGGTCAAGGAGCTGCTCCTTTGTTGCACCGTCGGCAATGAGATGAGAGACGTTCGTTATAAGCGGAAGATTTTTTTCGATCTTATCAATGGTATCCTCCGCCGCATAAGGCAGGAGCTGAATGAGCACGCCGCCCGCCGCCTTGCAGGATAAATCCGTATCGACGAGAACTCCGAGCGAACAGACCGTCGGCATCTGCTCGCTTTTTGCAAAGAACGTGCAGATATCATCGCCAATCTCGCCCGTCGTTATTTCAACGGAGCCCGTCTGCATTTCGCCGGAACCGAGATCTCTGACAACGGAGAGTATCCCCGCGCCAACCGCACCGCCGACATCCAATTTCCCGTTTGATTTCAGCGGCAGATCGACGTCTGGATTCTGAATATAGCCCTTGACGTTGCCCTCATAGTCCGAAACGGCAATTATCTTTCCCGCAGGACCGTCGCCCGAAAAAGTGAGCGTCAGCCTGTCATTTTTCTCTTTGAGCATCGTTCCCATAAGGGACGCCGCCGTCATAACTCTGCCGAGAGCCGCAGTCGCTGTCGGAGAGGTGTGTTTCATTTTGACGGCTTCGTTTACTATGTCCGTCGATATGATGATGACGGCTCTCGCCGAGCCGTCGCTTGTCATTGCGCGGATAATATTGTATTCCATATTGTTTCACTTCTTTCTGCAAACATAAAAAATTCTTTCGCTCGCCTCCGTGACAGGCGCGCCGGAAACATCGGAGACCGTCTCGCAGAGCTCAAGCCCCGCTTTTTCAAGGGCATTTTTCAGCGTTCTCTCGCTATACATTCTCTGTCTCTGATATTCGTCCGTCCTCTGCCATCTCTCGCCGTGCTTTTCAAAAAACGTCAGGTAAAAATCGCATATGCCCTTCTCTTTCATATAGTAATTCTGCCACGAAAGGAAAAGTCCGTCCGTTTCATAGATAAAGGTGTTATCGGCGATGATGTTTTCGTATTTATATTTGCTGTTTACATCAAAAACAAACACTCCGCCCTCGCAAAGGCTCGCGGAAACTCTCTCAAAGCAGGAGGAAAGCTCCTCTCTCTTCGTCAGATAGTTTATGCCGTCAAAGCTGCATATCGCCGCTCCATAGTTTTCGCCACAGTCCAGCTTTGCCATATCCTGCTCCAAAAGAAGCATTCTTATGTGCTTGTCCGAAGCCTTTTTCAGCGCCGCGGAAAGCATTTCGCAGCTTATGTCAACCCCCGTCACTTCACAGCCCCTTTCCGCCAGAAGCACGGAAATGCTCCCCGTTCCGCAACCGAGGTCAATCAGTCTTTTCGGCAGGGACAGAGCGTATTTTTCAATTATTCTCTCATAAAAATCGGCATATGAAACATAGTCGGTGTCAGCCATAAGGCTGTCATAATGCCGCGCAAGTATTGAATAGCTGTCCTCCATTTTTCTCCCCTCTTATCTGAAAAGTGTTTCGCCGTCGTCAAAATACACAGCCTTGCGACAGATGAATACCTCGCTCTCCGCAAGCGCAGGCACCTTTTCCGTTATATATTTTATAAGAAGATTCGGTCCGACAAACGTCAGCTCCTTGCAGGAGAGCTTTGCCCTCAATGTCAGCATTCCGTTTTCCGCCTTGCAGGAAAGCAGACGCATATTCTGCGAGATATTGAAGTCATACGTGCCGGCTTTGCCCGTTTTTTCAACTATTATATCACCCGAGAGAGCCTCTCCGACCTCGCCTTCAAGGTCGGTCGCCGAAGGCGTTTCAAAGGCAATCTCATAATCCGCCCAGCCGATATCGGAGAACTTGCTCTCCGGCTCGTATGCGGAAAGCGCACGCAGCCCCTCGGGGAACGATTCGTTGAGCCTTTGGCAGATGACGTCATACGGAACGTCCTCCGTCATCTTGAAATCGATGAATTCACATTCGCTCGAAACGCCGACGGAAAGCGGCGGAGAAAACACGGTTTTCGGATGAGGATTGAACCCCTGCGAATATACTATCGGCAGTTTTGAACGCAGGAACACGTTCTGCATTGTGCGGTTCAGGTCAAGGTGCGATATATACTTCAGCGCACCCGTTTTTGAAAATTCAACTCTTATTTTTTTAACTTCGGACACCACAATCTCTCACCTCCGAGTTTATTTGCGCCGCAGCCGGAGCAAGCCTGCTTGCAGTTCGGCGTCGTTTTTTCTTCAAAAGCCTTGTGTCTTTCGCGCAGGAAGAATTCCTTCGTCATTCCTATATCGATTATGTCCCAGGGAAGAATCTCGTCCTCCGCGCGTTCTCTGTTTGCATAGAAATCGGGGTCGATGCCCGTATCCTCAAAGACGGAAATCCATTTGTCATAGCTGAAGTATTCCTCCCAGCTGTCCAGCTTCATTCCGCGCCTGTGCGCTTCCATAACAGCCTTGCCGAGACGCCTGTCTCCTCTTGCAAACACCGCCTCGATGCGGCTGACGGAGGCGTCGTGATAATTATATCTGATTTTTCTGTCCGTTATCTGCTCTTTCAGATACTGCTGTTTGCGGAGAAGCTCATCAAATGCACATTGCGGCTCCCATTGGAACGCCGTGAAAGGCTTCGGAATGAAGCAGGCGGCGGAAATTGTCACCTGTGGAGCCTTGCGTGGCCTGCCGGGGGTTGCATAATATTCTTCGATAACGTCCTTTGCCAGCTTTGCGATACCGTCAAGGTCTGCGTCGGTTTCGGTCGGCAAGCCCTGCATAAAATACAGCTTGACCTGCGACTTTCCGCCCTCAAACGCCACTCTGCACGCTCTGAAAAGGTCTTTTTCCATTACGTTCTTGTTTATAACGTCGCGCAGGCGCTGCGTCCCCGCTTCGGGAGCAAAGGTCAGAGTACCCGTGCGGACGGTTGAAATTTTATCCATAAGCTCCTTTGTGAAGCTGTCGACACGGAGCGACGGAAGCGAAAGGGATATCTTTCTGTCGTTCGTCCATTCAAGGAGCATATCGGTCAGCTGAGAGATACAGGAATAGTCGCTTATAGAAAGCGAGGAAAGAGTCATCTCCCCGTAACCGGTGTTGTCCGCCAGTTTTCTCGCCTGCTCGCAAAGCACCTCCGGCGACTTTTCCCTGACAGGGCGGAACACAGCCCCCGCCTGGCAGAAGCGGCAACCTCTTATACAGCCCCTGTAAACCTCAAGGGTGATTCTGTCCTGAACCGTCTGAATAAACGGCACGATGAATTTTTCCGGATACGGCGCCCTGTCCATATCCTCAATTATTCTCTTCTGTACCTTTTCCGGTACATCCGGATATTTCGGTTCGAAACGGCTTATGGTTCCGTCGGCGTTGTAATCGACGTCATAGAGCGAGGGGACATATATTCCCTTGATATGCGAGGCTTCCCTCAGGAATTTTTCCTTTGAGTAGCCGGCTTTTTTATGCTCGATATAAAGTTCCGTAAGCTCGATGTTGACCTCTTCCCCCTCGCCGATTATGAAAAGGTCGACAAAGTCCGCAAGGGGCTCGCCGTTATAGGCGCAGGGTCCCCCGCAGATGACGAGCGGGTCGCAGTCTCCCCTTTCGCTTGCGAGGAGCCTGACCTTGCCGAGCTCAAGCATATTTACAAGAGTCGTATAGCAAAGCTCGTACTGTATCGAAAAAGCGACCATATCGAATTCGCAGAGCGGATCGGAGGATTCGAGAGAGCAGAGGGGAATATCGTGCTCGCGGAGCTGCTGCTCCATATCCTCCCAAGGCGCAAAGCACCTCTCGCAGGCGATGTTTTCGTGCTTATTGTAAATATCGTAAAGTATTCTCATACCGAGATTCGACATTCCGATCTCGTATATATCAGGGAAGCAAAAAACAATCCTTGCGTCAAGGCCCTCCTTTTTCTTTACGATCTGTCCCCATTCGCCGCCCGTATATCGCGCGGGCTTCTGGACTTTTTTAAGTATACTCTCCGGTATCTTCATCTTCGTCATCCTCGCTTTTTGTTTTGATTATTCTGCATATCGGCTTAATCTTGCAGTATTTGCAGGCGTCAACTCCCTTGCAGTCAACGGGGGCTGCCTGTGCCGCGCCGCTTTTCATCTCCGTGGCGCAGCCGAGCACGGTCTTTTTTATGTCCGTCTTCAGAGCGTCAAGAGCCTCCTCGGAGAGCAGCTTGTCCTCAAGCTTTCTGCTGCTCTTCCCGAACGGCAGGTACCTGCCGCCGAGATCCGGCTCCATAGCGCGGGCAAGCTCAAGCCTGTCGTCGCCCGCCGCCGTCACTATTCCGGAAACGGAAAGCCTGTCTGCCTCTTTTTCGCCGAGCCTGATCTTTTTCGCATCCGCTCCGCTTTCGACATACAACACGCCCGCCGGCAACACTTCTTTCCCGAAATACGGCTTTCCCTCCTCGCAAAGCGAAAAAAGGTAAAGGAGCATTTGCATATCAAGCCCTTTTTCTATTTTCGAAAGCTCAAATTTCTTTCCGCTCTTTTTATAATCTATAACCCGCAGCCAGAGCTTGCCGTCGTCCTCAAACGTATCAATACGATCGACCCTGCCGCGAAGGGATACAGAGTTTTCCCCGTCGTCAAGGGCAATCGCACGGACCTTTTCTCCGTCACCTATGGGAAATTCGAATTCCGCCGGTCTGAACCTGCATCCGCCTGTCAGAAATTCGTCGCAGAGCCTGTCCGCAAACGCCTTAGCCTTTATAAAAAGATGATTCGTTATATGGCGGAGCCTCGGAGAAAGCTCTCCCTCAGGTCTTCCCGTAACGGCGGAGATGTATTTATCCGTTGCGATCTTCATAGCTTTGTATATTTCGGCTTTTTCGGCTTCGCCCGCGCCGTCTTCGGAAGCGGGCATCTCCGCGATACGCCTTCCTGCCGCTTCGATTGCCGCGTGCATAAAGTTTCCGATGTTGACAGCCGAAAAATCCGCCGCTTCGTCATCTGAGATGTCGAGCTCGTAATCGCAGAAATATCTGAAATGACATTCAATATAGCTTTCAAGTCTTGAATAGCCCGTGTGCAGACGCCTGCCGAACAGCATTCCGGCCGTTTCTTTCTCCAGCCTGCAGGCAGAAGCGGAAAGCGGCTCGGAGGCGGAGGAGAGCCTTTCCGAATAGCCTGCGGACGAGAGATATTCTCTCATCGCAAGGGCAATGCCGTCGTCCTCTGAGAGAGCATATTCAAGCGCCGCATCCTCACTGTATATGAGGTCTTTTTTCGGAATTTCTTTGAATTTTATCGTCGCTACGTCCGGCAAAAGCCGCCTGATCTGGCGCAAAGCCGCAGAGCCGTCTGCTTTTCCGTCCGATGTATATGTTATAAACAGCTTTTCGGAGGGCGCGCAGACAGTCTGATAGAAATAGTAATTCTCGTCTGAAACGGATTTTTCCAGTCCCGACGAAAACTCAACCCCGTTTTTGCGGAGAAGCTCCTTTTCATATTCGGAAAACAGCCCCTCCTCGGATATGCGCTTCGGGAAAACACCGTCACCTGCGCCGAGAATATAAACAATTTTCGCCTCGGTATGCGTGTTTGCCGCCCCGCCGATGAGCACTTCGTCAACTGATGTCGGTATCGAGCCGATGTCCGTCTCCGAAAAGGCGAGCTTCAGAATTCTGACAAAGCCCTCGGAATTGACGCTCTTCTCGCCCGCACTGCCGACCGCCTGATCCAGCGTGTCCATAAGCACCTTCCAGAGCTGGCTGTATTCCTCAGCGCCCTTTCCGTCGCCCATAGACTTTGCGTGCTCCGCATCGGTTTTCAGCCTCTGCGGAATCTTCATAGCCAGGAGAAAATCGTAAAGCGCTGTCGCGTGCTCGCGGACTGTTCTGCAATTTCCGACAACGCCCGCAAATCTCAGAAGCGGTGCTTTGACCTTTTCTCTCAGCTCATTCAAAAGGGAAAGCGTCTGTCCGTCGCCTTCGCGCTCCCTGTCTTCATAGCCACGCAAAGGATACGACCACACCTCGTCCGAGACGAATCTTTTCCCCTGCAACTTCCATTTAATGATATAGTTTTCAAGCAGATCACATTCGTCGCCGGATATGCCTGCGTAGTCTGTTTTTATATATTCGATTATGTCCTTCCGCCTAAATCCCCTGCTTATGCAGGCGTATGCGGAATAAATGAATTTGACGATTCCCCTTTCGTCTATATCCGTCCTGTGCGAGATGTAATAAGGGATGTCCGCCTTCTCCAGCTCCGCATCGATTATTCCCGCATAAGTCTCCGTATCGCGGGCAATTATTGCAATGTCTCTGTACCTGTAACCTTCTCTTACCCGTTTTGCAATATCGACAGAGACAATCTCCGCCTCCTCATATTTGTTCCGGCATTCCGCAATTACAACGTTATCCGTCCCTCCGGAGTATGTTTTCTCGTAATTATGTATCGAAAAAAGATTTATTGCCAGAAACTCAAGCTCTTTGTTTTTGTATCTTACCCTGCGGGAGAGGACTGTCGGCTCGGACATCTTCGCCCCCGCTTTCTTTATTTCCGTATGAAGTCTTTTGTCCGTTTCGGCAAGCGAAACGAACGCCGTGCTGTCCCTGTCTTCGTCCGGAACGTAGCCGAGGGATATATATGTATCGTTTGCGCCCGCAAATATCTTTCCGAGCATCCTGTACTGTTGCTTTGTAAAGCTGATGAAGGAATCTATAAAAACGTCAGTTCCCTCAAAAAAGTCGCCGCAGAGCTCGCAGGCTCGCGATATTGCCCCGTCCGGCTCGCGCCACTTTTTCGCCACCTCTCCGTCGTATGCGGAAAATATCTTTGCAAGGTCCGAGAGCTTTGCTCCGAGCTTCGGATTTTCGGAAAGTGCGTCGGAGGCAAAAGCAAGCTCCTCCGGAGTTATTATGTTTTTATAAAGCTCTGATCTTTCCGAGGTGAGCTTTGCAACCGTTGCCAGATCAGAGGGAGATATTTTCCCGAAGCACTCAAGCTCCTCCGAAAGGTCGCAAAGAACGCCGTACATTATTATCTTTCTTGCGCCCTTGCCGATATAGCTCTCGCATATGCCGCCTCTTTTGCGGAATATATAGTTTATAAGGCGGGAAAACGTAACAACGTCTATATTCTCTCCGCCATCAAGCTCTGCGCATTTTCTCTCCGCAGCAACGGCTTCCCTGTCCGGCACTATTATATAAACGTGTCTTTCCTTTGCGGATTCGCTCGCCTTTGCATAGAGAAGGTCGCTCTTGCCGGAAGCAGTCCTTCCGTATATGAAATGTACCGTCTCAGGCACCTCCCCCTCAGAAAATTTCAATGATTTTTATGCTTTCGTTTTTCTTCAGCGTTCTGACAAGCGAGAAAACGAAGCTGATATGGATATATGTTTTTCCGTCTCTCGGCTTTGACGCGCTCAAAAATCCGGAGCGGAAAATTGAGCTTGTCACGCAGAGCAGAGTTCCCTTTTCAGAGAGTTCCTCCGCATAACAGCCGGCGACGTCGCCGAAGACTATATATACCGTCCCCGTAAGCCCGGAGAGTCGTCTCTCGCAGCTTTTCCTTGAAACCAGCGCAACAGCTGCTCCCGCCAATGACATAAGCACCGCCGCAGGCAGGGCAACCGCCGCAATTATAACAGCCGCTGCGGCAGTCGCTCCGCTCTGCAAAAGCATTATAACCAGCCTTATGACCTTGACAACGGTCGATGCAAGGAAAAACCTCCTCAATGCGTAAAAAACGCCGAAAGCTATGTCTGCCGCGGCAGACATCCCGGCTGTGCTTTTAAGATAGCCGGAATAGCTTTCGTGCCTTTCCGCAAGCGTTCTTTTGAGAAACTCCCGCTTCGGCACGCTTTTCTTCCCAGTCAGATTTTCGATTTTCTTCTTGTAATATTTGTTTTCGGCTTTCAGCCGAAGATTTTCTCTTTTCAGCTCATCGATATTCACTCAAAATATCCCCCTATGGGAGATATTATCCGCAAAATGCGGCTTTTTAATCCCCGGAAAGAAGCTCTATGTTTCTTTCGAGCGTCGCCTTTCCCCGCCAGGAAAAGGCTCGTTTTCTGAATTCCTCATCCGTCATACCGGAGAGCGTTTCGGCGGTCAGATTTTTTATTCTGTTCTCTCTGAAAAATTCAATCGGCGTTTCCGCGCCGCTTTCAATCGCCTTTTTCACAAGCGGACAGGCGAGCTGGCAGATGTCGCAGCCCCATACGCTGCCGTGTTTCTTTATATAAGCCCTCTCGCTCTCCGAAAGCTCTCCTTTCTTCTGCGTGACCGCGGAAAGGCAGTCCATTCCGCTTTCCGTCATCGGGCAGGCACTCCTGCACGCCCCGCAATGCGGACAGTACGAGAGCGGGAAATCGCCCTGCGGGGCGCAGCCGAAGACCTCCGGCGCATTGTCCGTAAAAATCTCGGCAAGGAAAACAAATGAGCCGTATTTTTTGTTTATGATAACGTAGCTATCGCCGATGATTCCGAGCCCTGCCCGACAGGCGGCGTCCGCCTCTTCAATCGGGGACTTGTCCGAAAAGCCGACAAACCTCCCGCCGAACTTTTCGCAGAGCTTTCCGCAAAGCCGCGGGAAAAGCTCATCGCAATAATAATGATAATCCATCGGGCGGGCATAAAGAGAGACGTTCCCCTCTCCATCGCCGACGTAATACGGGATGAGAAACATTATCGCCGTTTTTGCTTGTTCAGCCGGAAGACCGGCTCTCAAAAGAATATCCGGGCGGCGTAGCTTACATTTTTCAATCGGAAGCGGAGCGAAGCATTCGATTTTTTCGGAAAGAAATATTCCGGAGAGAGCGTCGTTCATCTGTTTTATGTCCTTATCCTGCGTTTTTGCAAATTATTCTTGAATAAAATTTTGCCATATGCTATAATAGTCATAGTAAATTGCGTATTTTACGCCTATAAGTATTATAACAAATTTTTATGATAAATCAAGCAAAACATTGAGCGGAGTGATAAAATGGCTGTCAAAAACAACACTTATAACGACAACAGTATAACTATGCTGAAGGGAGCGGAGCGCGTCCGCAAGCGTCCTGCCGTCATTTTCGGTTCGGACAGCATCGAAGGATGCGAGCATTCCGTATTTGAGATACTCTCAAACTCCGTCGATGAGGCAAAGGAAGGCTACGGAGACAAAATAAATATAACCGTCTTCAGCGACAGAACGATCCGCATTGAAGATTTCGGGCGCGGCGTCCCTCTCGATTATAACGAAAAGGAGCAAGCGTATAACTGGGAGCTGGTCTATTGCGAGCTTTACGCCGGCGGCAAATACAACAATAACGACAGCGGCTCAAACTATAAATATTCCCTGGGTCTGAACGGTCTCGGCGCGGCGGCGACGCAGTGCTCCTCGGAATTTATGAAGGTTCAGTCGTATCATACGACGGAAATGCTCGAAATGAATTTCAAGAAGGGAGAACCTGACGGCGAGCTCATCCGCACCCCCCTTTCAAGAAAAGAACAGCGGACGGGTACGATTGTAACCTGGCGTCCGGACCTTGAGGTCTTTACGGATACAAACATCCCGAAGATATTCTTCGAAACAATGCTTGACCGTCAGGCTGTCGTCAATGCGGGACTGCGCTTTGTTTTCCGCTGGCAGACGATGGAGGGCGACTTTGAAGAGAAGGAATATTATTACGAACACGGCATAAAGGATTATATCTCAAGGATGGCGGGCGCCGAGGCAATAACTCCCCCGCAGTATTATCAGATGGAGACAAGAGGGCGTGACCGTGCCGATAAGGACGATTACAGTCTCAAAGCTGAGTTTGCGTTCTGCTTCTCAAACGCCTTCCAGCTGATCGAATATTATCATAACTCCAGCTTCCTTGAACACGGCGGCTCGCCCGACAAGGCGACAAAGACCGCCTTCGTCTATGCTATCGATAAATACATCAAGCAGACCGGAAAATACAATAAAAACGATTCGAAGATAACCTTCGCAGACATTGAGGACTGTCTTGTCCTCGTCATAAACAGCTCGTCAACGGAGACGTCGTATGCAAACCAGACGAAAAAGGCGATAACGAACGAATTCATCGCCGAGGCTATGACTGATTACCTCAAGAGCACTCTTGAGATATATTTTGCTGAAAACCCGCTCGATGCGGACAAAATCGCATCACAGGTTCTCGCAAACAAGCGCAGCCGCGAAACGGCGGAGACAACCCGTCTCAATCTCAAAAAGAAACTCAGCACCTCAAACGATATAGCTTCAAGAGTTGAAAAATTCGTTTCGTGCCGTTCAAAGGATCCCGAAAGGCGCGAGCTTTATATCGTTGAGGGCGACTCGGCTCTCACATCCTGTAAGCTCGGCAGGGACGCAGAATTTCAGGCGATAATCCCCGTCCGCGGCAAGACTCTCAACTGTCTCAAAGCAGGCTATGACAGAATCTTCAAGAGCGACATCATAACAGACCTTCTCAAGGTCATCGGTTGCGGGGTTGAGGTCAAGCAGAAGGGCGAGGCGACCTTTGATCTCGATTCTCTGAAATGGAGCAAGATCATCATCTGTACCGATGCGGATGAGGACGGATTCCAGATAAGAACCCTCATTCTGACAATGTTTTATCGGCTCCTTCCGACGCTCATAAAGGAAGGCAGAGTATATATCGCAGAGTCGCCGCTTTTTGAGATTGCGTCAAAGGACAAGATATATTTCGCATACAACGAAAAGGAAAAACTCGAAATACTGAAAAACATCGGAAACTCAAAATACACGCTGCAACGCTCCAAGGGCCTCGGCGAAAACGAGCCGGAGATGATGTGGCAGACGACGATGAACCCCGCAACTCGCAGGCTGATAAAGATCTGCGAGGCAGACAGAGCGCAGACAGAATACATCTTTGAAACGCTCCTCGGAGACGACATCGCCGAAAGAAAGGATTTTATCGCACGCAACGGCAAGCTATATCTTGCCGATGCCGATATTTGATGAAAGGGAGGTAAATGACAATGGCAAGAAAAAAGAAAAGTGATCAGCTCACCTTTGACGACCTCCCCCCGGCAGAGCCGACGAACCAGCCCATAACGGAGACAATCGAAAAGAACTATATGCCATACGTTATGTCGGTCATCGTTTCCCGTGCGATACCGGAGATCGACGGTTTCAAGCCGTCGCACAGAAAGCTGCTCTATACAATGTATAAAATGGGGCTTTTGACGGGCGGCAGAACGAAGAGCGCAAACATCGTCGGTCAGACAATGCGCTTAAACCCTCACGGTGACGCGGCAATTTACGAAACGATGGTCAGACTGACGCGCGGCAACGAGGCCCTGCTTCATCCGTTTGTCGACTCAAAGGGAAGCTTCGGAAAGCAGTACAGTCGCGATATGGCGTACGCCGCTTCGCGTTATACGGAGGCAAAGCTCGACCCGATATGCGCGGAAATTTTCGGCGGGATAGACAGAGACGCCGTCGATCTTGTCCCGAACTACGATAACACGACAACCGAGCCGACCCTGCTCCCGACGTCCTTCCCGAATATCCTCGTTTCGTCCAATATGGGCATTGCCGTCGGACTTCAGAGCCAGATATGCTCGTTCAATTTGGGCGAAGTCTGCGACGGAACGATCGCCGTTCTGCGCGATCCGGCTATGTCCGCAGAAGAGCTTATGGACATAATCAAGGCTCCGGATTTTCCGGGCGGCGGAGGACTTATATATAATCGCGAGCAGATGCGGGAAATTTTTGAAACGGGCAGAGGCAAGCTCACGCTCCGCTCAAGATACGTTTATGACAAAAATTCCGGCTGTATCGAAATCGTTGAAATTCCTTATTCGACCTCGATCGAACTGATCTTCAAAAAGCTGACCGATATGATAAAAGACGGACAGCTCAAAGAAGTTACGGACGTGCGCGACGAGATCGACCTGCACGGCTTCAAGCTCACCCTTGACGTAAGGCGCGGAACAGACCCCGATATGCTTATGGCAAAGCTCTTCAAGAAAACGCCCCTGCAAGACGACTTCACCTGCAATTTCAACGTCCTCATCGACGGCGAGCCGAGACTCCTCGGCGTTCGGGCGATAATTGAGGAATGGATAAAGTTCAGAATGAAATGCGTCAGCCGCACGCTCTCCTTCGACCTCGACAGGAAATGCGAAAAGCTTCATCTGCTCCTCGGTCTCGGCGAGATACTGTTGGACATCGATAAAGCAATAAAGATCGTGCGCGAGACGGAAAAGGACGCGGACGTCGTCCCGAACCTGATGGAGGGCTTCGGAATTGACAGAGTTCAGGCGGAATATATTGCGGAGATAAAGCTCCGTCATCTTAACAGAGAATATATTGTTGAGCGCATAAAGGAAATCGAATCGTTGCAGCGCGAAATTGCCGATCTGCGCGAGACGCTCGGCTCGGAAAAGAAGCTGAAAAAGCTAATCGCGACACAGCTTGAAGAGGTCAAGAAAAAGTATGCCGTGCCGAGAAAGACCCGCCTTATAACGGACGACACCGTTGTGGAATACAAGGAAGAGGACTTTGTTGACAATTACAACGTCAAATTCTATTTCACAAAGGGCGGTTATTTCAAAAAGATCACCCTTACTTCCCTGCGCGGAGCAGACGAGCAGAAGCTAAAGGAAGGCGACGAGATTGCGCAGGTGACAGACGGAGAAAACATTTCCGAGCTGCTCTTTGTTTCGGATAAGCAGCGAATCTACCGCGCAAAAGCCTCCGATTTCGATACCTGCAAGGCATCCGCCCTCGGCGATTACATTCCCGCAAAGCTCGGCTTTGATAAGGATGAAAAGGCAATCGCGATGGACGTCGGCACAAAGTATGACGACAAGCACTTCATAGTCTATATTTTCGAAAACGGCAAGGGCGTCAAGATCCCGCTCTCGCTCTATGAAACAAAGGCGGCGAGAAAGAAGCTCGTTGCGGCTTATTCCGCGGCTTCGCCGATAGTTGCGGCGTTCTTCATCTCGGAAAACGAAGATATAATTCTCGTAAACTCGCAGAATAAAGCGATTGTCATAAATACAAAGCTCGTCCCCGAAAAGGCGACGAGGACGGCGGGCGGAGTCACCCTGTTTACCCTAAAAGCAGGTCAGACGATAACCGAGGCAAGTCGCAACCCTGAAAAATACGAGGGAGCGAGCCGTTGCAGAAAGATAAAAATTCCCGCAACCGGAACCGCCCTCGGAACGGCGGACAAGCTATGACAGATGTTTATGTAATCTGCTCGGACAAGATTTTTCGCCGTATGCTCTGCATCGAGCTTTCGGAATACGGCGCAAACGTCCTGCCGGAGGAAAGCCGCATAAATCCTCCCTGTGCACTTGTCATATCTGCGCCGGATATCGGCAAAGTTGCAATTCCGGAGGACTGCCTGACAGTCGTTTTCGGTTATCCGGAGGAGCTTGCGACATTCGAAAACGTCTCGCCTGCCGCCGTGCTTTCAAGACCGTTTGACACGGAGGAGCTTATGCGGGCGCTCTTCGGAGAAAGCAAAGCCTCCCCCTCGCCGACGATAAGAAGAATGACAGAGGCAGGCAGGCTCTCCGTTGACGGAGAAAAGCGCACCGTCAGCTATAAAGGCGTCTCCTCCCGTCTTACAAAGCGCGAATTCGCTCTTTTTGAATATCTCTATTCCCGCAGGGGAACTGAAATATCGCGCGGCGAGCTCTATGACAATGTCTGGGGCGGGGGCGACGGAGAAAACGTCGTCGATGTTTACATCTGCTATCTGCGCGAAAAGCTCGAAAACAAATTCGGCATAAAGCTCATCCGCACAATCCGCGGCAAGGGCTATATGTTTGAAGAATGAGGCAGCTATGAAGATCATCTCAAGGGACGAATATTTTATGAACATCGCCTTAAAGGAAGCCGAAAAAGCGGCGAAAAGCGGCGAGGTGCCCGTCGGGGCGGTCGTCGTATGGGGCGATAAGATCGTTGCAAGGGCATATAATACCCGCGAAACGGATAAAAACGCCCTTTGCCACGCAGAAATAAAAGCGATCGACCTCGCCTGCAAAAGGCTCGGAGGATGGCGGCTGTTTATGTGCGAGCTTTATGTGACGCTTGAGCCCTGCCCTATGTGTGCCGGCGCAATAATCAATTCGAGAATAAAGAGGGTCATTTTCGGCGCAAGAGACGAAAAAGCGGGAGCCGTTGTTTCAAGGGAAAAAACGTTTTCTCTCGGCTTCAATCACGTCCCGCAGGTGACAGAAGGCGTTCTCGGAGAGGAATGCTCCGAAAAACTTTCCGGATTTTTCTCCGCATTGCGGGAGAAAAGAAGAAAACGTTAAAATCAACAGAGAAAAGAGGCAAAATTTGTAGTTTTTTGCCCTCAAAATATGTTTGACTTTTGCGCACATCTGTGGTAACATATAAAGTACATCGCAGAAGTATAAAAATCAGGGGAAAATGACGTAATCCCCCTCGCAAAGAAAAAGAAAGGACGTACGTCAGATGAAGAAAGAATTAAAACAAATATTACTTATGTTTCTGGCAATCGCTATGGTTGCGACGATATGCGCATCGGTGATCGGATGCGGAGGGCAGTCGCAGACGACGGATGATCCGGGTCTGACCCTTAAACCCAACTCAACCGATCAGACAACAACCGCACCGACCGTTACGACAGCACCCGGAACAACAGTCCCCGTTCAGACAACGACCTCGGCGTCCGCTACAACGACGGTAATCAATCCTCCCGTAACAACAAAGCCCGTAACTCCCGTTGAGTCTGGCTCATACATAAATCCTCTCACAGGACTTAAAACAAGCAAGAACGATCCTTCCAACAAGCGCCCCATCGCAGTAGTTATTGACAATATTTCAAACGCTTATAAAAACCAGAAGGGTCTTTATCAGGCAGATATTCTTTATGAAGCGCTCGTCGCTCCCGGCATCACGCGTTACCTCGCCGTAATCGAGGATTACGAATCCGTCAAGGATATTTGCAACGTCCGTTCCGGCAGAGATTTTCATATCGACATTGCCCAGAGCCATAACGCAATCCTTGTTTGCCACGGCGGCTCGATAAACGAAAAGTATGATTTCTATCAGCTCGTAGCAAACAGACTCGGCAACCGCTTCGCCATAGTTGACACGATGTTCGAGCCTATAACAAGCTGGAAAGAAAACGGCGAAACTTATGGCACAATCCAGAACAAGGGCTCGCGTAAAGACCTGCTTCACGACACGGTTGTAAACGGCACGGCTCTCAAGCTTATGATAACCGGAAAATCATCGAGATTTGCAAAGAGCGGCACGAGCTACACGGGCGCGCCGAAAGGCTTCAAGTTCGGAACAAGCTCCGCAGTCGCATCAAACATCTCCGCAAGAACAGTCAAAATCGATTTCACAATGGATAACAACACAAGCAAAAAGGAAGTCACTTTCGAGTATGACTCCTCCTCCGGCAAATACATCCGTTCGCAGGTCTCAGTAGACGGTTTGAGCGGCGAACAGCTTTCCTTCACAAACGTTATCTTCCTCGGTGTTGACGTAACCTGTGATAAAGGTCCGAAGGAAGACCCGAAGATCGCATTCATTTCCGTAACGGGCGCAGGCAAAGGCTACTATTGCTACGGCGGCAAGATGATCGCAATCAACTGGGCAAAATCCGCAAACGGCGCCCTCATCCTTACAACGGAAAACGGCACGGAGCTCACCCTCGCGGCAGGCAATACTTACATCGGTTACCTTGAAAAAGGCTATGTAAACGACTTCCCCGCAAGAGGCTATCACGCAAACTGAAAAAACAAAAAATCCCCGCTTCGGCGGGGATTTTTTTAATTCAAAAGAACCCGCTCTGACGCACTTTTACAATCCTCTTCTCGGCGACGCCTGCTTGGCATGTATATCGATAAAGACAGGGTGACGGGACGTGAGACCCGTCCCATACATTGTAACACGCCTCATCCACCGCCAAAGCGGTCCTCCTTCTCCTGCGGGAGAAGGCAATATAAAGTTTGCGCAAAACAATTTATTGAAGTTTCTTTTGCCCACTTTTCTTCCCGAATTGAAAATCAAAAAAGAGCGGATACCCGCCCCTTTTATGGTAATATAATATTCAAACAAAACAATTTATTGAAGCTT
>DLLG01000004.1:95561-97556 GCA_002479075.1 Clostridiales bacterium UBA7568 | reverse complement strand
CTTTTCTTCTCGAAGAAAAGTAGGTTAGAGAGAAGTAAGTGCGGAAGCTGTTTTTGCCGCAAGGCGGGCGTTGTTTAAGACAAGCTGAATGTTTGCAGCAAGACTGTCGCCGCCTGTAAGTTCCTTAACCTTTGCGAGAAGGAAAGGCGTTGTTGCTTTGCCGTGAATTCCCTGCTTTTTTGCTTCCTCGATTGCTTCGTCGATCGCCGCATTTATAACCTTCGGATCCATTGAATATTCTTCCGGAATGGGATTGGTTACAAGCATACCGCCTTTAAGACCGAGGTCGAGCTTTGCTTTGAATGCCTTTGCAAGCTCTTCCGGCGTGTCCAGACGATAGTCAACGGAGAATCCGCTCTTTCTTGTGTAGAAAGCGGGGAGTTCAGCGGTACCGTAGCCAATGACGGGAACGCCCTTGGTTTCAAGATATTCGAGCGTCAATCCGAGATCAAGGATTGACTTTGCCCCCGCGCAGATAACCATAACAGGGGTCATTGAAAGCTCTTCGAGATCGGCAGAAATGTCCATAGTTGTTTCCGCTCCGCGGTGAACGCCACCGATACCGCCCGTTGCAAATATTTTAATTCCAGCCATAGCGGCAATAATCATAGTTGTTGTAACTGTTGTTGCGCCGTCCGAGCCCTTTGAAACAAGCACGGCAAGGTCACGACGCGACGCCTTCGGCACAGCCTGACCGCATTTGCCAAGATGCTCTATCTCGTCCTTTGTCAACCCTGCTTTGAGTCTGCCGCCGATTATTGCAATCGTTGCAGGCACTGCCCCGTTTTCACGGATAGCCTGCTCAACGGCAAGTGCCGTTTCAACGTTCTGCGGATAAGGCATACCGTGCGAAATTATAGTCGATTCAAGAGCAACAACAGGCTTGCCTGCTTTTAGTGCCGCCTCAACCTCGGGGCTTTTGTCAAGATACTTGTTCATTTCCATTTTATATATCTCTCCTTATAACATTATATTTTGCAATTACTTTTTCAATATTTTTCTCGCTCATCTCGTCGCTGACGGCACTCTTGCTTTCAAGCGTTATTTTTGCCGCCGCAAGACCGCATATCGCGCTTTTATAAAGATCATAGCCCTCTCCGTAAGCATAGATAACAGCGGAAAGGAACGAGTCTCCGGCGCCTGTTGCACTTTCTATCGACGTTTTCATACAAGGCAAAAGCAATCTGCTGTTGCCGTCCGAGCAGAACACTCCGCCCGCGCCAAGCGTTATAAACACTCTTTTAACGCCCTTTTGCAACATTGAATCCGCAGCATCCGCCATATCGTTTTCGTCGCGTATGGAGCTACCGAACAGAACCTCGGCTTCAAGGCTGTTCATTTTCAACGTATGAATACTGTGCGACTTTGCCCGTTCAAGCACATACCGGAGCTTCCCTGCCTTCCCGCAGGAAACAGCATCTGCGAAAAGCGGTGTTTTGCAGTTTTCGCAAAGCCAGAGAAGCACGTCCGGTTCGGGATTTGTATCAAAAACGACTGCGTCCGCCACTTCAAGAGCATCTGCGTTTTTTGTAAGAAACGGCACATCTATATGCTTTGCAAGCTCCATATCCGATGCGCCCGACGCAAGGTCGCCGCCTTCGTCGGTTATACATATATAGTATGAACTTCTCTCCTCGGGATACACCGCCGCGCGGGAAATATCCATTCCGAGCCGCCGGCAGTCATTCATCAGAAGCGACGCATACTCGTCACCGCCGAAGCACGTCAGGAAAGCAACATTTTCCCCCATAAGGCAAAGGTTATGCGCTATATTCCTTCCGACGCCGCCATATGTTACGGTGACCCTTGACGGATTTGAATCCTTCGGGATATATTTTCCGTAAGGTCTCGCCGTTATGTCTATGTTTGATGCGCCGATAACGGCAACTTTCATTTTCCGTCTCCTCCTTTGATCGTTTTTGTTATTATATCACGCCACATATATTTTTTCAATTACAAAAGCGTAAACTTTCCCCTACTTTTCTTTGAAAAGAA
>DLLG01000004.1:85765-95519 GCA_002479075.1 Clostridiales bacterium UBA7568 | reverse complement strand
GCAAAAGAAACTTCAATAATTGGTTTTGAGCAATTATTTTATTACCTGCATAAACGGGTGTCATATTGTAGGGGACGGGTCTCCCGTCCCGACCATCCGACTTTATCGATATGTAGGCAAAAGAAGCTTCGGTAATTGGTATGAGCAATTATTTTATCACCTGCATAAACGGGTGTTACATTGTAGGGGAGGGGTCTCCCCTCCCGGTCATCCGACTTTATCGATATGTAGGCAAAAGAAGCTTCGGTTATTGGTTTTGAGCAATTATTTTATCACCTGCATATACAGGTGTCATATTGTAGGGGACGGGTCTCCCGTCCCGTCACCCTGTCTTTATCGATATACAAGCCAAGCAGGCGTCGCCGAGAAGAGGGTGAGGGGGACCGCTTTAGCGGTGGAAGGAGAAAATCTTGCGAAATGCGCTCCTTCCGTCATTTTCTTACGAAAATGCCCCCACTCTCTTCTCGGCGACGCCTGCAAACGCTTGCGCATTTGCATATCCCCTATACAAAAATCGGCGACAGAAAAACTGTCGCCGATTCTGATATAAGTCAAAGACCGCTGTTTTTAATTATTTGTTTTCTTTCTTGCGGATAACGATAAACGATGCAGCCGCAAGACCGATAGTTGCAACTATCACGCCAGTGCCTATAACGGATTTGCATCCGCCTTCTTTACCGCTGTCGGTCGTTGTTGCAGAGGTGGTAGTTGTCGTTGTTGCGGGAGCGATAGGATCTATCGCAACTGCTTCCTTTTTGAAGCCGCAGACTGTGCATTCCTCGTGCTTTGAGCCCGCTACGCCGACTGCTGCCTCTTTATCTGTTTTCCATTCGAAGCTATGATCGGATTCGTCCTTCTTATCTCCGCAGAGGGAGCATTCGTGCCAATGTTTGCTTGCATCGCTTGACCATTCCGTCTTGAAGCTATGAGCAAGCTTATCTCCGGACTCGAATGTTTCGGTTCCGTTTTCGCCGCAGGCGCAGGAATAATAATATACTGCGCTTGCCTTGCAGGTTGCCGCGGATTTGAGATGCTTTGAATCTGTATTCTTCTGATCGAAAGAATGCTTATGACCGAGAGCTTCCTTTATTACATATCCGCAAACCGCGCAGTTCTGGGAAGTTGTTTCCGTTGCTTCCTCGCCGGCTCTATGGAACGCTGTGTCAATTCTCTCGCCGCAAACCGTGCATTCGTGCCAATGATAAATCTCGGAGGTTTTCCAATCGCCACCGCGTGTATGACCTGTTGCCGCAATAACGAGCTTTTCGGGGTCTGTTATCTCTTTTGTTGCCGCTACGTCATAGAAGAGTTTGCCGCAGCAGGAACATTTATAATGCGCTGCGCTGCCCGCCTTTTCGCAGGTGGGATCAACCTTCTCTATGAGAACAGTCTTATGAGTTATCGTTCTTGTATTGCCGCAGACGTTGCAGTCTGTATCGCAGTCGTTATCATAAACGTGATCTGCCAGATCCGCACTTGCCTTGCAAGCGGAGCATTCGTGCCAATGGCTTGTTGCGTCGCTTGCCCATACATCGGAATATGTATGACCCTTAGCCTCGATGACGGTAATACCCTCTGTATATCCGCATTTCTTGCATTTCTTTCCTGCGGTCGAGCCGTTATCCGTGCACGTTGCTTTTACTTCGGCAATGTCTTCCATATCGTGGCCGCCGTCATAATTTGCGCAGATGTCTGCGAGAACGCCGGCTGTATTCTTTGCTTCCGCACCTTCAAGCGCTCCCGCCGCTGTTGCGTCAAGAGACGGGTTCTTTTCGCTGTTGAAGGAGCAATCCGTCGCTTTGAAATCGCCGGTTATATATGCACCCATTCCGTAGCCGACCTGACCTTCAGCTGTTGTAACCTTTCCGTTTGCAGAGCATTTTTCGATTGCACAAGAAGCGTTGTTTCCGTCAAACGCACCGGCAAATCCGCCTGCTCTGGGCGCAAATCCCGATACATTACTCGTTACATTGCCCATTGCAATGCTGTTTTTAATGGTAACATCTTCTTCGGCATAGCCTACAAAGCCGCCGAGGTGCCAGTTGTTCGCTTCAACATCGCCGTAAGCCGCGCAATGATTAACCGTCGTTTCACAGAAAAGTACGCCTGCAAAGCCGCCTGTTGACCAGCCCTTGCTTGTTACATTTCCCTTTGCAACGCAGTCCGTAAACTGAGAAATAAAAGTCTCTCCGACGAAACCGCCGCTGATGCAATGTCCTTCAACCTTGACGTCAGCAGTACAGTTTTCAAAATGCGTGTAGTTTGCATCACCAACAAGACCGCCGGCACACATCGCGGAAGAAACCGTACCGGAAACGTTGCAGTCTTTGATAACACCGTATTCGACACTGCTTCCGCCGGAAACTGTAATAGTTCCGATAAGAATTCCTGCGCCGTAGTTTTCATTATCGTGATCGGTGCTGTCGCCGGCAAAAACCGTTCCGTCAACCGTCAGATTCTGAATGACGGGGTCGTTGCCTTTGATCACAACGCATCCGAAGAGACCGGCACTTTTGTTTTTGCCGCGCTCATCGACGTAAAGTCCCGTGATCTTCTTGCCGTTGCCGTCAAAAAAGCCATCAAAGGGATGAGCCGAACCGCCGCCGTAGGTTTCGTAGCCGAGCGGAGTCCAGACGTGAGCGGAGAGATCAATGTCCGCCGTCAGAATAAAGTATTCCTTTGTGTGTCCCTTGCTGCCGGCGCCGCTGTTGACATCACTTGCGAGAAGCGCCAGCTGCTCCGCCGTAGCGATTTTATAAGGGTCGTCTTTCGTGCCGGAGCCGCCGTCAAAAGCGTCTGCGGCATAATCCGTCCAGAGCCCTTCGGGTGCCTCGTCCGCGCCGAGTGCCATTATCGAAAAACAAGCCGCGATAAGGCAGATCGCAAGCGCAAGACAAATGATCCTGCAATTCTTTTTCATATAAATACCTCCGTATTTTTGCGGCGTATGCCGCCTGCTTTGAAACAACTGTGATGCTTGTTCCCCGCCGGAAAACCGGCGGAGACTATACTTCAATGTGTCGTTATTATATCACATATATTGGCATTTTGCAACACAAAAAGCGCAGTTTTCGCAATCGTCAGCCGCAAATCGGCATTTCACACAAAAAATCCCCGCCGAAGCGGGGAATTTTCACATATCGAGCACTATTGAAAGTATCATAGGGCGACGCTTTGTCTGCTGATAAATAAACTTTGAGAGATCGTCCTTTATCTTGCCCCTGATCTGCGGGAAATCGCAGTTTTTATGGTCAAGAGCGTCATAAACGGAGCCGCGCACGACTTCCTTCATACTGTCTATAAGCTCCGCCGAGTCCTTTTCGTAAACAAAGCCCCTTGAAACGACCTCCGGTCCGGAGACCATATCGCGGATGTCAAAATCTATCGCAACGGAAACGACGATGAGTCCGTCCTGCGAGAGATGACGCCTGTCGCTCAGGACGACATTGCCGACGTCGCCGACGCCGCTGCCGTCAACCATAACAATCCCGCTCGGCACGGTGCCGGAAAATCTTGCGCCCGCGGAATCGATTTCAAGAACCCTGCCGACATCCGCAACGAAAATATTTTCGGACGGCATTCCCATCTGCTCGGCAAGCTCCTTATGATGATAAAGGTGGCGGGCTTCCCCGTGTATCGGAACGAAATACTGGGGCTTCAGGAGTGCGTGGATTATCTTTATCTCCTCGGCGCAGGCGTGTCCCGAAACGTGAACCTCCGCAATGGCATCGTTGAGAACGGTGACACCTCTGCGGAACAGCTCGTTTATAATATTGCCGACGAGCTTTTCGTTTCCGGGAATGGCGGAAGCCGATATAATAACGAGATCGGAAGGTCCGAGCTCGATCTTATCGTGCATACCGAAGGTCATTCTGTAAAGGGCGGACATCGGCTCGCCCTGGCTTCCGGTTGAGATGATAGTCGTTTTTTCGGGGGGATATTTCTTTATTTCGGAAATGTCAACAAGGACGCCCTCCGGGAACGACATATATCCCAGCTCCTCTGCGGCGCCGACGACATTTATCATACTTCTCCCCGTTATCGCAACCTTTCTGCCGTGACTGTGCGCAATGTCGATGACCTGCTGAACACGGTGAACGTTTGAAGAGAAGGTTGAAATTACGATGCGCTTGTCCTTGTATTCGTCAAAGAAGCGCACGAGCGACTGCCCTACCTTCTTTTCAGACGGAGTAAAGCCCGGGCGCTCGACGTTCGTCGATTCGCACATCAGCAGCTTTACGCCCTCCTTGCCTATCTCTCCGAGACGGGTAAGATCTGTCATCTCCCCGTCCACTGGAGTTGCGTCGATTTTGAAGTCGCCCGTGTGAACGACCGTTCCGACAGGCGTTCTGACAGCGACGCAAACCGCGCCCGCTATCGAATGATTTACGTGAATAAATTCAACATCGAATATGCCGAGTTTTATCCTGTCTCCCGCAGAGACGCAATGCAGCTCCGGCTTGAAATCGAAACGGAATTCCTTGAATTTGTTTTCAAGAATACCGAGGGTCAGTCTCGTACCGTAAACAGGAACGTTTATCTTCTGGAGAAGATACGGCACGCCGCCGATATGATCCTCGTGTCCGTGAGTCAGAATAAGCCCCTTTATTTTCTCTCTGTTGTTTACCAGATACGTAACGTCCGGAACGACGAGATCGACTCCAAGCATATCGTCGCTCGGGAAGCCGAGTCCGCAATCGATGATTATGATATTATCGCTGTATTCGAGCACCGTGAGGTTTTTTGCGATCTCGCCGAGACCTCCCAATGCAAACACTTTCAGTTTTTTAGCCTTTGATCTTGCCATAGCACACCAAGCCCATCCTGAAAAAGATGGGATCCTTTCAAAAATATATTATGTAATCCGGGCTCGGAAGCGAGTCCTCTCCCGCAAAACGGAAAAGTCCTCTTCACGATTCCGTCTCTTTTCGGGAATATTAAAATAGAGTTTTCGCCCGTCTCTCCGCCGCCGACCGGTTTGACGCACGAAAAAATATATGAAAATAAAATTACATTTCGTAAATCCGGAAAAAACGCGCAGACCGAGATAAAGGAAAGATAAAACGGCTCGTATCAGGCCGTTGTCTGCCACGCCGCAAAACGGCGTTTTCAGCGCTTCCAAATATTATTATACCACAATTTTCTTCCGAGAGCAATAGTTTTTCAAAAAACGGGCGCATTTTATTTTTCGCCGGATCTCTTCCGGCGCGGGCGGTTCTCTGTATAAACAAATTTTTGCGGGCCAATAATCAAGTCAGATAAAACGGCAAGGGGGAGAGCCCTTTATGATAACAAGAGCATACAAAAAGAATATGGTCGTAATAAAGAATATTGAAAGCGATACCGTTGAGGAGGCGTATCTTTTTATCAGAGAAGACGCGCCCAGTCCGGACGAAAGCGAGCTTGTAAAGGAGGCGGGGAGAATCATCCGCGCCTGCGGCGTTCCGGGCAAAAAGAGGATGAGAATATCATCATCGCTTCTCTGGTTTCTCGCGGGGATGACAGGCAGTTCCGTTATTCTTCTGATCCTCTATTACCTCATTATGTAACCCTTTTATTTCACCCCGCCCGCCCTTCCGCATATTATAAAAACAGGGAGAGCTTTCTCTCCCATAAAAATATAAGGGCGTGAAAAAGATGGACAAAAGCATAATAACAATACCCTCGCCGACTATGGCAACAAAGGCGGCAAGGACACTATATAAAAACGGAATAAACGCAAGATCCGTCCGCCTCAATCCCGAAAAAAACAAGCGCGGCTGTACGTCCGGCGTCGCCGTCAGCGAAAGAGACCTCGATACGGCGCTCCTGATACTGAAAAGAAACGGCATCGCATATTCGGGAACGGTTTCGCTCGGGTGAAAATTTATGATATATCTTGACAACGCCGCAACAACATTTCCCAAACCCCGCTCTGTCCTGCGGGCGATGGAAAAGTGTCTGCGGGAATACTGCGGCAACCCGGGAAGAAGCGGACACCCGCTTGCATTGAGATCCGCCGAGGCGGTATTTGATACGAGAAGTGAGATCTGCGCCCTCTTCGGCATAACGCGGCAGGAGAATGTCATATTTGCAACAAACGCAACACACGCATTGAATAAAGTCCTCTCCGGGCTGATCCGCCCCGGCGACAGCGTTATAACGACAAATATGGAGCACAACAGCGTCCGCCGCCCGATAGCGAATTTATGTTCTATGCGCGGCGCAACGTATTCCGTCATAAATGCCGTCGCGCCGGATGACGAACTCATCTCTGAGCTCGAAGCGAAGATAACCCCGAGGACAAAGCTCGTCGCCGCAATTCATTCGTCAAACATCTGCTCATTGACCCTGCCGATTGCAAAAATCGGCGAGGTCTGCCGCAGACACGGACTGATATACGTCGTTGACGCTTCCCAAAGCGCGGGGATTTACGATATAAACATCCCCCGTGACGGGATAACCGTTTTGTGCGCTCCGGGGCATAAGGGGCTTTACGGTCCCCAGGGAACAGGATTCGCCGCCTTTTGCGACGATTTCGATTTTTCCCTGCTATCACCCGCGGAATTCGGAGGGAGCGGCTTCGCCTCCGCCGATATAACTATGGGTCATACGCCGCCGGAATCATATGAAGCGGGAACGTTGAACGTTCCGGGGATAGTCGGTCTCGGAGAAGGCATCCGCTATGTACGCTCTGTCGGCACGGAGAGGATACTGGCGCACGAAAGGGATATGTTTGCGGTTGCAAGAGACGCTCTTTCGGCGACGGAAGGGATAACGGTTTATCTTCCCGAAAGACCGGGCGGCGTTCTGCTCTTCAATTCAGATGAGATGAGCGGGTCTGCGCTGGCGTCGCTTCTTTCGGAGAAAGGTGTCTGCACCCGCGCCGGACTTCATTGCGCCCCGACGGCGCACGAGGCAATCGGAACGGGAGGAGACGGCGTCCGGATCAGCTTCTCGGCTTTCACAAGGGCGGAGGAGATAACGGCTTTCGCAGAAGCGACAAAAAGCATCCTTTCAAAAATATAAAAGTCGGCAATACTTTCGGTATTGCCGGCTTTTCGTTTGGCTCTTTGCTATCTTATAAGCTCGGAAACCGTCACAAATTCGTAGCCCTCCGAGCGCAGATACGGCAGAAGGATTTTCAGCGCCTCGACGGTGTGCGAGCCGTCCCTTGTGAAATCGTGAAAAAGGATAATGCTTCCGTCGCAAACGTTCTTCTTCACATTCGCAACGATCTCATCCGTCTTTGACATCGCCCAGTCGCGGGTGTCAACGTTCCATAAAACAACGTCGCAGCCGCAGGCGCGCGCCAGCTCAACCGTCGATGAAGAATATGACCCCTCCGGCGGGCGGAAGAGCACGGGGGCTTTCCCCGTTATGCTTTTTATCATATCCGAAGCCTCGGTTATCTCGCATTTGCCCTCGCCGTCCTTGCATTTTCTCATCGGCTTATGATGATAAGTGTGATTGCCTATTTCGTGTCCCTCGGCAACCTCCCGCATAACAAGGTCGGGATAATATTTTGCATTCTCGCCGACGACGAAAAACGTCGCCCGGACGGAATATTCCGCTAAAACAGAGAGCACCTCCGCCGTCTTTCTCGGATGCGGACCGTCATCAAACGTTATTGCGATTCTCTTTCCGCAGCCGTCCGCGCCGGAATATATGACGTTCCCCGAGGCGGAAATGCTCATACAGGAAAGAATCGCAAGAAAAACGGAAAATACGGCGCAGAGAATACGCTTTATCTGATTTTTCATCCGTTTTCACCCGTCTTTTCGCAGGCAAACAACTCGTCAAGGGTACCGAAGCGGTAGCCCTCGCTCTCAAGGGACGAAAGCAGGCTGTCAAGAATGTCCGCATTTGTTTTTGAGGTCGGATGCAGAAGGATGACAGCGCCGTTATGAACGTTATCGAGTATCAGCTTTTTTGCCTTTTCGGGCTCAGGCTGACGGTTGTTGTCCCAGTCTGCATAGGCAAGGCTCCAGAGCACGGTTTTGTATCCCAGCTCCTGCGCCCAGCGGAGATTCTCCTCCGAAAATCTTCCCTCCGGCGGGCGATAATATTTTTTGACATTCACTCCCGTCGTCTCATTGACTACCGTCTCCAGTTTATGAAGCTCCTCCGCAAATTCCTCTTTTGAGAGCTTTGTCATATCCTTATGGCGGGCTGTATGATTGCAGACAAAATGCCCCTCCTCCTCCATACGACGGACAAGGTCTCCGTTGCGCTTTGCGAGGTTGTCCAGAATGAAAAACGCGCCCTTTGCGTTGTGCTTTTTCAGCGCATCAAGCACCCTTGCGACGTTTCCGTTCTCATAGCCTGCGTCAAATGTCAGATAAACAATCTTTTCATCCGGATTTTTGCCGATGTATGCCCCGTCATATTTTTCAATGAACGCCATATTGCCCTCTGCCGTCGGGCGGATATGGTCCTTTTGACGCTTGCAATACCAGCTGAATGAACTTCCCGCTCCGAGCGCCGTAATAGCCGACAAGGCGCAGAGCGCAAAAGCAAATATTAAACAAAAAACTTTTTTCATAAATTTCTCCTCTCTTTTTTCCTCCTTAATTTCCGCAGAATCGGAGAAAATAGTCAAGGAAATTGCTTCCTTGCGGGCAAAAATCGGCGCCGCTATTGAAAAAATCGGCGCAAAGCTATATAATGTTTAAAAATGTTTTCCGAAAGAAGTGATTTTTTTGATAAATATAGTCCTCGTCGAGCCGGAAATTCCGCAGAACACAGGCAACATCGCGCGCACCTGCTCCGCAACAGGCGCTTCACTGCATCTTGTAAAACCGCTCGGCTTTGAGATCGACGATAAAAAGATGAAGCGCGCGGGGCTTGACTATTGGGACGAGCTTGACATTCATTATTATGAAAATCTCGATGAATTTATGGCTCTGCACGGCGATGACGAGCTCTGGTATTTTTCAACAAAGTCCTCCGGAAATTATACGGATATAAAATACGGGGACAACGTTTACCTCGTTTTCGGCAAGGAGACAAAGGGGCTGCCCGAGTCGCTTCTCTGCGCCAATCCCGAAAGGTGTGTAAGAATTCCGATGCGGGAAAACCGCCGCAGTCTCAACCTTTCGAACAGCGTTGCGATCGGTGTCTATGAGGTGCTCCGACAGAAGGAGTTTTCGGGGCTCGTGTCGGACGGGAAGCGTATTTCGGAGCTCGTCGGCAAAGGAGAATGAGATGAAAATATTGCATAAAACCATACGTCGCGAGCCTTGGGAGAGAGTTATCAAAAGAACCCAGAATTTCTTTTTTTCAAGCGACGGAGGTGCTGTCTCGCTTTTGCGCTTTGACAAGCTGACCTCGCCGATAATCCGTGACTACGGCGACGGTCTTTCCGGCACAGTCGCCGCGGAGGGCGGCTATTGGCTCCAGCTCGCCTATGACGGCGACAGTTATTGGTACACCTCTTATTTCGATCCCGAAGGGAATTTCCGTCAGGTTTATGTTGATATAACGGCGGGAAACGACTGCAAAACCGCCGAAAATGCCTGCTTTGACGACCTTTTTTCGGATGTCGTTTATACAGCGGAGGGCAATATTTACGTTTTTGACGAGGATGAACTCTCATCTGCCCTTTCGGAGGGAATAATCGACGAAGAGACATACGAAAATGTTCGCACCCTGACAGAAGCCCTCGTCGCCCGCTTCCGCACGGACGGCGAAGCGATAAAGGCAAAGCTCATATCGCTCTTCAACCAAGCCCTCCCTCTCCTTTGACCTACTTTTCTTTGAAAAGAAAAGTAGG
>DLLG01000004.1:81403-85720 GCA_002479075.1 Clostridiales bacterium UBA7568 | reverse complement strand
GGCAAAAGAAACTTTGGTTATTTATTTGTACAAACTCAATAAAAAGAAAACAGAGGTGACTTTTCATCTCTGTTTTTGTTTTGTTACACTCAAAAAGAAAGCAAAAGAAACTTCGGTTATTGGTTTTGAGCAATTATTTTATTACCTGCATAAACGGGTATTGCAATGTAGGGGAGGGGTCTCCCCCTCCCTTCTCGGCGACGCCTGCAATGGTGCTTCGCACCCTTGCATATCCCTCCCGTCTCGGCGACGCCTGCAATGGTGCTTCGCACCCTTGCATATCCCTCCCGTCTCGGCGTCTTTATCGATATAAAATGCGAAAACTTTAACAATTTATTTGCGCAAGGAAAAAGCAGGCCCTCCTCGGGTCTGCTTTATTTTTTATGCTTCATCTTTGCAAGCGGGTTTGCGCTGACGGCTTCTTCAAGCGAAGCGTTGCTTATATGCGTATATATCTGCGTTGTATTGAGCTGCTCGTGACCGAGGATCTCTTTTAACGCAAGCACATCTACCCCGCCTTCCTGATACATCAGCGTTGCCGCCGTATGGCGTAGCTTATGAGTTGAATAATGCTTGTTTTCAAGTCCCGCCTCGCCGAGATATTTGTAAACCAACCATTGCACCGTCTTTACGCTTATCCTTTTATGCAGGCGCGAAAGAAACAGCGCATTTTTATCCTTTATCTCCTTTCCGTCTCGGGCGCGGACGGGAATATACTCTCTTATCGCGACCCGGCAGGCGTCGTTCAGATAAACAATGCGCTCCTTATTTCCCTTTCCGACAACACGGAGCGAACGCATCTGCGGGTCGATGTCCGTCAGATTTATGCCGACAAGCTCAGAAAGCCGCATCCCGCAATTGAGAAACAAGGTCAGGATACAGTAGTCTCTTTCCTTCGTTTTGGACTCCTCATCCGCATAGACGGTTTCCAGAAGAGAAACGCTTTCGTCAAGGGAGAGAAACTTCGGCAGGGCTCTCTTTATCTTCGGCGATTCTATATCCGCCGCGGGGTTTTTTTCGATTATCCTTTCAACCGAGGTCAGATATTTGAAATATGCCTTTATCGCCGAGAGTTTTCTGCTTCTGGCTGACGCCCCGCAACCTCTCTCGGAGGCAAGATACGCCATAAATTCAAGAATATCTATCGTTTTTATACTCTTTGAAAATTCCTCATCGACACACGAAATATCAATCTTTTCAAACTGCTCGTCATCTGTCGGTATGCCGCTCCGCCTTGCGATGATAAATCTGAAAAACAGATACAGATCGAGATGATATTCAAACACGGTTGTCTTGGATCTGCCCTGAATGACAAGCTTATAGCGCAGAAATCTTTCAAGCAAGGGCGAAGTTTCGCTTGGCAGTCGTTCTCCCATATTTTTCATATTCTCCTTTCGCATCCGCGGCATTCTCTAAAACCGATTATATCATAAAAAAAGAAAAATGTAAACTTTCGGCGAAAATAATCTCATTTGTATTGAAGAAACAGCAAAATAAAGCTATAATATAGTCAGAAAATAAGTTTCTGAAAGGTCTTAAAATGGAAAACAAGAGCTTTGTAAAATCAATCGGCGGCGATGTCTGGAAGCTTATACAGACGCATATCGTTATGATGATATTCGGCGTAATGGTATATCTTCCGGTCGGCGTTGAAACGGAAAACAGGCGGATGCTTACGCTCATCTTCAGCCTGCTCACAGCCGTCTTTTATTATTACCTCATCGACCTTTATATGTGGGACGTGGGCGCAAGGGACGCTGTCAGCGCGAGAGGCGCGGGCACAAAACCGAACCCCTTGAAGGGCTTTGTCGCAGGGCTTTTTGCCGCCATACCGGATTTTATTCTCGGTCTTGCGTTCTTCATCATCAATCATTACAGAGAATACAGCGACGGGCTTGCCGCCGCAAACGGAATACTCGCCCTCATCACGCAGACCTGGGAAGGAATGTTTATGGGGATAAAAATGTCGCTCATCGGTAAAACGGGCGGCGCGTGGTTTTATCTTGTAACCCCCTTTGTCGCCGCGGCATTTGCCGGATTTTCATACATCTGCGGGACCAGAGAATTCACAGTCATCCCAAGGCCGAAAAAGTAAAGGAATAAAAATGCCCTTCTCCGCATAATATCAAAGCAAAAACCCATATGCGGAGGGATTATTTTGATTAAATACAGCATTAAGCGATCAATATTTTTCGTCTCTTGTTTTCTTGTCGTCTCCGTGCTTTTGGCAGCGGTTGCAACTGTCAGCGCGAGAATATTCATCTCGGAAGCGGAGAGTGCGGCGGCGGGCGAAGGCGAAAAACCGCTGCCTGTGATAATAATCGATGCGGGACACGGCGGAAGGGACGGAGGCGCAGCGGCTGACGACGGCACCCTTGAAAAGGACTTGAATCTCGCAGTCGCAAAGGAGCTCTGCGACCTTTTTGAAGGCGCCGGCTACGATACGGTTATGACCAGAACAGAGGATGTCGCCCTCGGCGACGAGAGCTCGTCGCATAAAAAGCTGGATGATCTGCGGGCGCGCGTCGAAACCGCGAAAAAGCAAGGCAACGCCATATTTATCAGCGTACATATGAACAAATTCCCCGTTCCGAAATATTCCGGACTTTGCGTATATTTTGCAAAGAAAACAGAGGGCTCGGCGGCACTTGCGGAGGATGTCCGTATGGCCGTTGCAACTTATCTGCAAAAGGAAAACAGCAGGCAGATAAAGGGAGCGGGGAGCGAGATATATGTTCTCGACAACGCCCCGTGCACGGCAATTCTCGTCGAATGCGGGTTTCTTTCAAACCCGTCGGAGCTTGCCCTGCTCAAAACAGAGGAATACAGAAAAAAGGTTGCCGCCTGCGTCTTCACGGCGACGGCAAATTATATGTCAAAAACTATTACGGAGGAAGTCAATTGAAAGGTCAGAAAACGGTCTATGTGTGCTCCGAGTGCGACTATCAGAGCGCAAAATGGCTCGGTCGTTGCCCGTCGTGCGGCGCCTGGAACACAATGACGGAGGAAACATACGAGGCACCCGCCCCGGAGCCGAAAAAGGGGGCGGGGCGGCAGAATATGCTCGTCCGCGCAAGCGAAAACAGCGAGCCTGTGCTCCTCGGCGAGGGGAATATTCCGGAATATATGCGCTCGTCGACAGGCATCGGCGAGTTTGACAGGGTTCTCGGCGGAGGGCTTGTCTGCGGGTCTGTTATCCTGCTTTCCGGCGAGCCCGGAATAGGAAAATCAACCCTGCTCCTTCAAATCTGCGCCGAGATGTCAAGAGAAAAGACCGTTCTTTATGTCTCCGGCGAGGAATCTGCGGCGCAGATCTCCTTGCGGGCAAAGCGTCTCGGCATAAAGAGCAAAAGCGTCTATCTGCTGACGGAAACAAATGTTGAAAAGATACTCGAAAGCGCAAAAAAGCTCTCTCCGGATATGATAATAGTCGATTCCATACAGACAATGTATCATACGGAAAGCACAACTATCCCCGGCAGCATAACGCAGATACGCGAGTGCGCTTCGATGTTTATAAACACGGCAAAAACAGAGGGAGTGTCTGTCATTCTTGTCGGCCACGTTACAAAAGAAGGCAGCATTGCGGGACCCAAGGTGCTTGAGCATATGGTTGATACCGTGCTCTATTTTGAGGGCGAGCGCAGGCAGAACTGTCGTCTCATCCGCGCGATAAAGAACCGTTTCGGCTCGACAAACGAAATAGGCGTGTTCGAAATGACGGACGAAGGGCTTCGCGAAGTGGACAACCCCTCCGCTATGCTTCTTTCAGACCGCCCGCAGAATGTTTCCGGCAACTGCGCCGTCTGCGTTGTTGAGGGCACACGCCCGATAGTTGCGGAAATTCAGGCGCTTGCAACAAACACCGTTTTCCCCGCCCCGCGAAGAACATCAAACGGCATTGACTACAACCGTGCCGCGCTGATACTTGCCGTGCTTGAAAAGCGGCTCGGCTTGCGTTTTTCCTCTGTTGACGTTTATCTGAACGTCATCGGCGGCATAAGAATTGAGGAAACCGCGTCCGACGTCGGCGTTGCGCTCGCGCTGATCTCCTCCGTGCGTGATATTCCCGTTCCGGACGAGCTTCTCTGCATAGGCGAGCTCGGACTTTCCGGCGAGGTTCGCGCCGTTTCACATATCGAAAGCCGCGTCACCGAGGCGGCAAGGCTGGGCTTTAAGAAAATAATCCTGCCGTCACGCTCGGCAAAATCCGTCCGCAATGTGCCGGACGGCGTTACGCTTATGCCCATAAAGAGCATTTTCGAAGTTCTTACAATCTTCAAATAGCCTACTTTTCTTTGAAAAGAAAAGTAGGCA
>DLLG01000004.1:72059-81292 GCA_002479075.1 Clostridiales bacterium UBA7568 | reverse complement strand
ATCTCTGTTTTTCTTTTGTTATACTTGAAAAAGAAAAGTGGGCAAAAGAAGCTTTGGTTTTGAGCAATTATTTTATTACCTGCATATACGGGCATTAAAATGTAGGGGACGGGTCTCCCGTCCCGTCACCCCATCTTCATCGATATTCAGGCAAAAGAAACTTCGGTAATTGGTTTGTGCAAACTTTATATTGCCTTCTCCCGCAGGAGAAGGGTGACCGCAACGCGGTGGATGAGGCGCGTTACAACGTATGGGACGGCCTCCCGTCATTCCGCGTCTTGTTTCCGATATAAAAATTCCCGCCCGAAATTGCGGGAAATTTTTTTGAAAAAAACGAAAAAATATGTGGAAACGTGCCGGAATATATGATATAATTGTCGCTGTAATATTTTTTCCCAAGGGGTGTTTATGAAGAAAATCGGCTTTGATAATGACAAGTATATCCAGATGCAATCGCAAAACATTCGTGACCGTATCGCTTCGTTCGGCGGCAAGCTCTATCTTGAATTCGGCGGCAAGCTGTTTGACGATTTTCACGCGGCGCGCGTCCTTCCGGGGTTCTTGCCCGATACGAAGGTCAAAATGCTTCTCAAGCTCAAAGACAGCGCGGAAATAATCATCGTCATCTCCGCAGACGACATTGAAAAGAACAAGATAAGAGGAGACCTCGGCATTACATACGATCTTGACGCCCTCCGCTTGATTGACGCTTTCCGCAGCATCGGGCTTTACGTCGGCTCGGTTGTCATCTCGCATTTCAAGGATCAGCCCGCCGCGGTCAACTTTTCGAAAAGACTTGACTCTCTCGGCATAAAGGTTTACCGTCATTATATCATTCCCGATTACCCCGCCAACATCCCGCTCATAGTCTCGGACGAGGGCTATGGCAAAAACGAGTACGTCGAAACTACCCGCCCGCTCGTAGTAGTGACAGCGCCGGGTCCCGGCAGCGGCAAAATGGCAACCTGCCTTTCACAGCTGTATCACGAAAGCAAGCGCGGAATAAAATCCGGTTATGCAAAGTTCGAAACATTCCCGATATGGAATCTCCCCTTAAGCCATCCCGTCAATCTTGCTTATGAAGCCGCAACGGCAGATCTTGACGATGTCAATATGATAGACCCGTTTCATCTCGAAGCCTACGGCGTGTCTACTGTAAACTACAACCGCGATATAGAAATTTTCCCCGTTCTGAACACTATTTTTACTAAAATTTTCGGTTCCTCACCCTATAAAAGCCCGACAGATATGGGAGTAAATATGGTAGGCAACTGCATTTCGGACGATGAAGTCGTCAGAGAAGCGTCAAAGCAGGAGGTTGTCCGCCGTTATTATAGTGCTCTCTGCGCCGCACGTCAGGGTATGGGCAAAAAGGACGAAATCTATCGTCTTGAGCTGATAATGAGTAAGCTCGGCATAGATGCTTCGATACGCTCCTGCGTTTCCGCGGCAAACAAAAAAGCGGATGAGACCTCCGCTCCGGCAGTTGCAATCGAACTGCGCGACGGAACAATCGTAACCGGAAGAACATCGTCTCTCCTCGGCTCGTCTGCCGCCGCTCTGCTGAACGCCCTCAAAAAGCTTGCCGGCATAGATGACGACATTCTTCTCATCTCTCCTGCCGTTATCGAGCCGATCCAGAAGCTCAAAACGGAGCATATGGGCAATACTAACCCCCGTCTGCATATGGATGAAGTGCTTATTGCGCTTTCTATCTGTGCCGTAACAGCTCCGATCGCCGCTAAGGCACTTGACCAGCTTGAAAAGCTGAAATGCACAGAAGCCCATTCAACCGTCATTCTTTCAAGAGTTGATGAAAACATCTTCAAAAAGCTCGGCGTCAATGTCACCTGCGAGCCGCAGTATCAGACTAAAAAACTTTATCATCCCAAATAAGATATTCGGACGAGCTTTGGTTTCTGAATAATTTTCCTCCCGTATGGCGAAAATTCTGTTACATAGATTTTTGCTATCCGGGAGGAATTTTTTATGAAAAAAATTTTTGTTTTCTTGTATGCGTTCTGCCTTATCTTCTGCATTTCGATGACAGCCTTTGCCGTCAGCCTTTCGCCGGGGCTTGATGTTATCCGTTCGTCGATGAAAATGGTCAAAACAAGCGTCGGAGAGAATTCCGTTTCGTTCACAGCCGCCGATTTTGAAAACTTTCTCGGTACAAAGCCGGAAAAAATCAAGATCGTTTTGTTGCCGGGCGAAAAATCAGGCAAGCTGATGTTCGGCGAAAAGGAAGTCTCGGCGGGAGATGAGATCGGGCTCTCATCCGTTTCCGCCCTACGGTTCGTCCCCGCGGCAAGCGAGGTCTCTGCCGGCTTTAAGTTCTCGGCAGGAGACGATTCAGAAGTCTTCCTTTGCTCCGTCAGCACCCTACCCTCGCTCAACTTTGCGCCGACAGTAGCCGACGGTGCGCTCTCTGTCGAAAAGGAAATTCCCTGCTCCGGTAGCCTTTCCTCTGTTGATAAGGAAGGCGATGCCGTAACGTATTTTCTCACCTCCGAACCAAAGCACGGAAAACTGACCCTTGATAATGTCACAGGCAAATTCGTCTATTCGCCGGACGAGAATTTCAGCGGCAAGGATCGCTTCAAATTCGTTGCAAAGGATTATTACGGCAACATCTCCGGAGAGGCGGAAATCAAAATCACCGTCTCTAAAAACAGCATAAAATACAGCGATATGGCAGGAAATGACGCATATACTGCGGCATCTGTTCTCGGCGGGAAGGAAATTCTTCTCGGAGAGACGATTGGCGGAGAGAAATATTTTTATCCCGAAAAAACCGTCACAAGGGGCGAATTTCTCGTTATGGCGATGAGCGCCCTTGACCTCCCGACCTCTGAGTCCGCCGCAACGACCTTCGCCGATGACGCCGACATTTCCGCATATCAGAGAAAATATGTTACAGCGGCGGTGTCCGGAGGAATAATCTTCGGCGTTGATTATGAGGACGGCAAGCGTTTTGACGGAAGCGCTCCTATAACCGCGCGTCAGGCGGCAACAATCGTTTCAAGGCTGATGTCAAAAACCTCGCCTTCTCTCTCCGAATCGCTTCCCGTTGCGGCGTCCTGCGGCGACGAAGTGACAGACGAAGGGCTTGCGGCAATGGCGTCGCTCGGATATTTTTCGGGTATGAAAGCGGACGACACGCTAACCCGTGCCGACGCGGCAAAGATAATTTATAAGATGATGAAATGAGCAATAGAAAAAACCGCCCGACGGGCGGTTTTTTTCTGCGGCTTACATCTCGGAAGATCAGCCATTCAAAGAAGCCATCTGCGCAACAGATGCCTGCATTTGTGAAACGTATGTTCCTGCGAACTGGCTTACGTCAACAACGGGATTGGCAAGCTGGGTCTTCAACGTACTTATGTACATATTAAGATTGGACAAAGGTCCGCTGTACTCGCCTCTCTTCGCGAGGGGAATAGCGTTGATCTTCTTATCAAGAGCCTCTTTCACAGGGAGAATTTCATTGAAAGTCGTTGCGTTTGCGTCTGCTCCGAATTCGCTGATCTTTTTATCCAATATTTCAAGAAGCTCCGGCATTTCTTTTCCCGAATAATCAACCTTTGGTTGCTCAACAACGACCTGTTCTCCGGGATCGAAATCCTTGAGTTCTTTCTCCATTTTTTTGATATAGAGCTTAACCGTATGAGCGGCGCCTTCGGTTTTATAGCTGATCTCCATATTTCTTATTGCTTCGCCGAAATGACTTATGCGGATATTATAATATCCGTTTTCTTCGTCTTTGCCGTCAAAAACATACTTATAATTGAACTGTGTTCCAAGATCCTTGTCTACCAAAACTCTTCCGGCAAGAGAGCTTCCGAATTTATTTTGGCGTATATACGCCGCAACATCGGAAAACCTTTTCTTCGGTTGACAAGATCCTGTATACTCCGATTTTTTACGAGTAATGATCTCAATCCAATACAAAATAGCTTCCTTGTCAAATGCCATATCCAAATCCTCCGTAGTAAAGATATTTATTATTCCGTTTTGGAATTATAAATATTGTAATTCCGTTTTGGAATTTTGTCAATAGATTTTTGCAATATAATTGAAAAAAAGAGAAAAATAAGGGTCAATCTTATGAAAACGAGAAAACAAAAATACGGAAATGCAAACTTAATTGGCAAAAATGTTGAAGCGATCAGAAAATCCAGAGGCATTTCACAAAAGGATTTTATTGCAAAGATGCAGCTTCTCGGATGTGACATAAACCCTACAAGCTATTCGAAACTTGAAGGACAAGTTCGTAATGCAACCGATAAAGAGGTTTTTATAATTGCAAAAGCACTTGACGTTAAAATGGAAGAGCTTTTTTGACGCATATACTTGTTGCCGGACGTAACATAACGGCACAGTCTTCACCTTTCAGGGAGAATCGACGCCTTAATGTCAAGCGGCTCTGACGGTTCTCGCTGCGGCTCGGTCATCGCGGCTCTGACAGCCGTCCAAGGCTGTCATTCATTGCCCTCGTGCCGCTCCGCTACACCGGCGCCTCATTCACTACCGCTCCCTTCGATTCTCCTTTATGATTGCAAAAAGAAAAGCCGCCCTATGGCGACTTTTTCTTTTTGGTGGACCCGAGGAGAATCGAACTCCTGTCCGAAAAACGATCCGCGGGGCTTTCTCCGAGCGCATTCTGTCTTTTGAAATTCCCTCCCCGCAACGCCGGCAAACAGGCTTTGCGCATCGGTAGCTTTTTAATGCGTGACGGCGTCAAAAGCTAAAAAGCCGTTCACGTTCATCGCTGTGTTATGCCCAAACCGAAGCCGCGATACTCATCGGCAGGACACCCGCGCCCTTAGGCAGCGAGAGCTAATTTATTATTGTTAGCGTTTAATTTTAGGTTGCACAGTTTTTGGGAGCTTGTGCGGCTCCGCTCGCTTACCCCGTTTCATATTCCCCGTCGAAACCTTTACGGGCCCTTGATTATTTTGTTCTTTGCCGCTCAAAGCGGTCAACGTAGCGCGCCTCCGCCTTTTTGGCTTCGGTTTCACGCTTGTCATAAAGCTTTTTGCCCTTGCAAAGCCCGATCTCCGCCTTTACGTTCCTTCCGGAAAAGTAAAGCGAGAGCGGAACGAGCGTCAGCCCTTCCTGACCGATCTTCGCAAGCAACCGGATGATCTCCTTCTTATGCATCAGCAGCTTTCTGTCTCGCATAGGATCACGATTGAAAATATTTCCCTTTTCATACGGGCTGATATGGACGCCCGTCATAAAAAGCTCACCCTTTTCAATATAGCAATACGAATCCTTGAGATTGACGGCGCCCAGCCGCAGGCTCTTTACCTCCGTACCGAGAAGCTCAATCCCCGCCTCGCAACTGTCAAGGACAAAATAGTCGTGGCGAGCTTTTTTGTTCTGCGCTATTATTTTATGAGCATAATTTTCGCCTGCCATAACATTTTCTCCTTTCCTTTTTGTGCTTCATATTTTATCACATCGAAGAAGGCTTGTCAAGCGCAAACCAATCGACGTTTTTTGCCGTTTTTTTCAGCTTTTGCCCTTGTTTTTCGGGCTTATCTGCGAAAACAGCGTGCGAAAAAATGAATCAATTTTGTCATCAATTGTTGTCGGCTTTTCGCTTTGAGGCGTTTTTTTCTCTGTTTTTTCGCGCGACTTGTCAGCCGTCGCTGTCATTTCAGCGGTCAGCTTTCTTATCTGCTCGCAATAGTCCTCTGCCGCCGAGCTGTACATTTTCTTTATCTTGCCTTCCTCCGCTCCCGCGCGGACTTTTGCCTCGTTTATAAGCGTTTCCGCCTTTTCGCCCGCAACGGAAACCATCTCCGCGGCTTTCTCTTCCGCCGCCGAGATTATTCTTCCCGCCTCTTCTCCTGCGTGACGAAGCAACTCCTCCGTTTTGCTGCGGATTTTTTCCGCAACCTCCTCGGAAAGCTCTTCCCCGCTCTCGCGGCTTTCGTACCCGGCAATGCGGTCTGCCATTCCAGCAAGTGCGGCTTTCAGCTCCTCTTCGCGCTTTTCTGCGGCATAAAGACGGCAGGCAAGCTCATCAAGCATCTGCGAAAGCTCTTTTCCGTGCTCCTCTGCGGCAACTTTCCCGTCATTTGCGAGGGAGGCGGCGTTTTCGGAGGAATACGCCTCGCAGGCAAGCTCGTCAAGCATATGAGTAAGCTCGTCTATGCGGCTTTTCGCCTCCGAGACCTTGCGTTTTTCGCTTTCGATGTCGCCCTTCAGCTCTTCCTCTCTGCGCGCAAAATCAAGGCTTATCTGCTCGATATATCTGTTTACGTCCTTCTTTGAGTAGCCGCCCATTGCGCCTCTGAATTTGACCATTTTCCCGTCGCTCATAAAAACCTCCGCAAAAGCTGTTTTTCGTCTTATTATAACATCATCCGCACCCGATTGTAAATATAAACCGCAAAATTGTTAAAAACTCTTTACATAAAATCGTTTTTCGGCTATAATTAGCCCGTAACAAAGCATAAAAGAGAGGTTATTTTCTATGGAAAAACAGGTTATCCGCGTTATGTTCACGGGCGACAGCATTACAGATTGCCAGAGGGCGCGCCCCGTCGGCGACGGAGTCGGCACGCTCGGCAACAGCTACGTCGGCAATCTCTTCTGTATGACCTGGGCTGAAAAGCCGGACTGCAAAATCCGCTTTATGAACTCCGCAACCTCGGGCGATACGAGCCGTCAGCTCCTTGCCCGCTTTGATGACGAAGTCCTTGCGTACAACCCCGATTATCTTTTCATAATGATCGGCGTAAACGACGCCTGGCGAATTGCGGAGCTCCCCGTAAACACAGAGATTCATATTTCCTCAGAGGAAACCGCCGCAAATATGGAGAAAATGATCTTAAAAGCCCGCGAAAAGGGCGCAGAGCCGATAATTCTTTCGCCGTTCTTTATGGATCTTGACAAAAATGAATTTATGCGCTATCACGTCGATGAGATAAACGCGCTTTATAAAAAGCTCGCGGAAAAATATTCCGTCGGCTATATAGACGTTCAGTCTGCGATCGATAAATGGATCTCAAGGGCAAGCTCATATATTCTTTCAAGCGACCGCGTTCATCCGAAGGCAATCGGCGTTTCGCTCATCGCAAGAACGATCTTCGAGCACCCCGTCTTCCGCGGAGTTATTGACAGATGACAAGAACCGTTTTCGGAGAAGAAGAGCTCTGGTCGGTTCTCGCAGACACCTCCTCGCCCATTCTTCTCTACGGCACGGGCGACGGAGCGGACAAAATCCTCTCCGTTATGGAGAAAAAAGGACTGCGGGCAAGCGGATTTTTCGCCTCGGACGGCTTTGTCCGCGACAGATATTTCCGCGGCGAGCACGTTATGTCCCTCTCCGAGGCTGAAGAGGAATTCGGCGATTTTACGGTCATCGTTGCGTTCGGCTCGTCGCGCGACGAAGTGATCGAAAATGTAAAGAACATCGCCCGCCGTTATCGCCTGTTCATCGCGGACGTCCCCGTATGCGGGGGCGAGCTTTTCGACGCAGATTTTTATGAAAATCACCTTCCGGAGATAAATTCCGCGCGCCGACTTCTGGCGGATGAGGAATCAAAAAAGATTTACGACGGTATCATAAAGTTCCGTCTTTCCGGCAAGCCCGAATATCTTTGGGAGTGCTCCTGCGATGAAGTTTCAACCTTCCCTCTCCTTTCGGGCGGCTACGGCGCATATATCGATCTCGGCGCATACACGGGCGACACCGTCAAAAAGGCAATATCTCTCTGTCCGTCGATAAAAAAGGTCTGCGCCTTCGAGCCGGCAAAAAAGCCGTTTGAAAAGCTGAAAAGCTTTTGCTCCGTGACAGAAAACACAGAATTCTCCCTTGTAAACGCTTGCGCCTGGGACAAGACCGAGTCGCTCGTCATCGCCGACGGCGGCGGCAGAGGGACGCACATTTCATCGGACGGCTCGCTTTCCGGAGCGAAAAGCCGCACGGTTGACTGCGTTTCCCCCGATGAAGCCTGCAATTTTTCCGGCGAAAAATTACTGATAAAATATGATGTTGAGGGAGCAGAGCGGAAGGCTCTACTCGGCTCGCTTTCCCTTATAAAAAACAATGACACCGAGCTTGCGGTGTCACTGTATCACAGAAGCGAAGATATTTTTTCCCTCATCTCACTTACGCATAAAATTCTTCCCGAAAGGGCGCTTTATCTGCGACGTCTGAAGGGCTTTCCCGCCTGGGACATAAACCTTTTCGCTTCAAAAAAGCTCATATAGAAGAAACCAGAACGGTTGCGTTTCCCGAAAGGGTAACTCTTCCCGAGGCGGCGGCAACAAAAATGCTACCGCCTTTTTTCGCGCTTATTTTCTCATCGCCGCAGGAAATCTCGCAGGCTCCGTCGGCTATGAGAAGATGAAGAAAGCTCTCATTGCCAGCAAAAACCTCAGTCTCGCCCGCAACCTTCTTTGCGCGGACGGAAAAATATTTACAGGACGCGATAACATCGCCTTCGTGCTCTGCCTTTACGGCAGACGGGTCAAACCGCTCGATAACGTCAAGCGCCGGCTCGATATGAAGCTGGCGGAGCGAACCGTCCGGCTGGCGGCGATTGTAGTCGTAAACACGGTATGTAATATTTGAATTCTGCTGTATCTCGGCAATGAAAATTCCCGCGCCGATAGCGTGAACAAGTCCCGATGGGATAAAATACGTCTCCCCCGCCTTGACCTCAACATAGTTCATAAGGCTTTCAAGCGTGCCCTCCGCTATGGCTTTTTTCAGCTCTTCCCTTGTGTATTTTCTTTTCATTCCGTATATGAGTTTTGCGCCGGGCGCAGCGTCAACTATATACCACATTTCCGTTTTGCCCATATCATCCGTATGCTCTGCGGCATATTCGTCGTCCGGATGAACCTGGATCGAAAGATCCGCCTCCGCGTCTATCAGCTTTATAAGCAGAGGGAAACGGTCGCCCTTGTAATTCTTTCCGAGAGCCGACGGATTTTCGCGGACAAATTCCGAAAGCAATTTCCCGTCATATTCCCCGCCGATTATCGTATTATCTCCGTCGGGACGGCACGTCAGCTCCCAAGCCTCCGCGATTTTTTCTCCCGCTTCGCCCATTCCGTATTCGCGGGAAAGCCGCTCCCCGCCCCAGATTATATGCTTTGTTACAGGCTTCAGTTCAAACATCATTTCTTTCACTCCTCCGACTGATTGCTCTTCATAAGCATCATATCACAACTCTCCCCTTTTTTCAACCTTCTTTTCTTCGAGAAGA
>DLLG01000004.1:69053-71997 GCA_002479075.1 Clostridiales bacterium UBA7568 | reverse complement strand
AAGCTTCAATAAATTGTTTTGTGCAAATATTATATTATCATAAAAGGGGCGGTTTTTCGCTCTTTTTTTGATTTTCAATTCGAGAAGAAAAGGAGGCAAAAGAAGCTTTAATTATTGGTTTCGTGTAAACATTTTATTGCCTACATAAACGGGCATTGCAACGTAGGGGACGGGTTTCCCGTCCCGCCCAACCATATTTATCGATATGCGGGGCAAAAAAAGCTTCAATTGCTGTTTTTGTGCAAACATTTTATTGCCTGTATAAATGAGCATTGCAACGTAGGGGACGGGTTTCCTGTCCTGCCCAACCGTCTTTATCGATATACAGGCGAAAAACTTCAATTATTGGTTTGTACAGACTTTATATTGCCTTCTCCCGCAGGAGAAGGGGGACCGCTTTAGCGGTGGAAGGAGAAAATCTTGCGAAATGCGCTCCTCCCGTCACTTCCCCAGCGCCCTTGCGATTTCCTCCGCATTTTCGCAGCAAATGAGAAAAACATATCTCCCCCTTGAAAAAACGACCGCTCCCAGTTTCTTTTTTGCCCGTCTTTTCATTATTGAAAGCATTTCGGACCTATGGGAAGCGTCGCAAAGCTCGACAATATCGATTTCGCCTCCGTAAAAGTCGCGGAAAAGGAACACCGCGCAGGTTCTGACATTCTCAAAAGCCGTAATGTTTCCTCCGTCTGCAAAAAGGCGCGACAGAAGCTCATCCGTAAGCTCTCTTTCGCCCTCCTCGCCGCGCATATACAGCGCGCCCCTCTCCGAAAGCGAAAATTCATTTATTATTTTTTTCATTTGCTTCCCCGCAGAACCGCTGTCGCTGCCGCCGCAGGCGGAAAGCATCAAAAGAAAAAACGCCAAAACAAAACAAATTATCTTCTTCATAAATATCCCTCCAAGGTAAAGATATTTATAAGCTTATAAAAAAATTCCCGCCGCACATAAAACCGCGCAGAAAATGAAAAACTAAAACAAAAAACGGAGAAAATTTATGGAGAAAATCAGGACAGACCTCGCCGCCGAGCTGTACGGCGAAGCAGAAAAAGCCTATGCAAGCGAAAACAGAGGCAAGCCGGACGGCATAATTGAAACGGAGAAAAACGCAGGCGACGGGGTAACCGTTTCCGAAATTGAAATTGAAAACGAAGTCGGCGCGGCATTCATCGGAAAGCCCGTCGGCAAATATGTGACAGTCTCCTTCCCGACGGCGCGTGATATGGACTTTTCTTCTCTTGAAAAAACGGCAAACGTCATTGCCGAGGAGATAAAGCTATTGATCGGCTTGCTTCCGGAAAAGCCTAAAAGCCTGCTGTTCTGCGGCCTCGGCAACAGACTTCTCTCGGCAGATGCCGTCGGTCCCCTCGCTTTTGACCGTGTAATCGCAACAAGACATATAAAGACGTCAAATCCTGCTGTATTTGAGGGAGCTTCCCTTTTCGACGTCTGCTCCGTTTCCCCCGGAGTCGCCGCGCAAACCGGCATTGAAGCCTGTGAGATAATAAAAGCAGTCGCCGCTGCCGAAAAGCCGGATATAATAATCGTTGCGGATGCGCTTGCCGCAAAAAGCCGCGAACGACTCGCCCGAACGGTTCAGATAAGCACAACCGGCATCTCTCCCGGCAGCGGTATCGGCGGAGCGCATAAGGAAATCAGCCTTGCGACAGTCGGCATACCCGTCTTTTCCGTCGGCACGCCGACCGTCATTGCAAGCTCCGTTCTTGCGGGCGACGAGGGCGAGAAAGGCGATATTTTCTTCGTCTCTCCGAAGGAAATCGATGTAATTTCAAAAAACCTCGGCACACTCATCGGTTGCGCCGTCAACCGTGCGTTTCAGGAGAATTTATCGTATAAAGAAATGCTTTTTCTGTAATAAAAATTTGTCCGTCGCCGTATATATTCTATGAAAATATGAAAGCGAGGTTTTTGAAAATGAACGAAAATCCTATGCGCGACGGCGGACAGCTCGTTCCTTATTTAAAAGAAAGAAAAAGGTCAACGGTTCAAAAAGTAATTTTTCTTCTTGCGATCGTCGGCATAATTGCGGCGATATGTATCACGCTTATAAAATCCGACGGCGGTTTTCTCGGCGGCTTTTTTAAAAAAGACACAGAGACAACAACCTCTGCCGAAACCACAACTACTCCTACCAAATCAGACATATATGACTACGATTCCTCTGTCGTGCCCGAGGGCGAAAACGGTGTCATCCCCGCCGATCTTTCCGCCGCAAAGCAGGAAAAACGCTTTGAAGCAAATGCTTCTTCCCTTACGGTTGATTCCTCCAAACCCAAAAAAGTATCGGAGGGGAAGGTCTCGGTTCTCATCGTTTGCTCACACCCTTATGAAAGCTACTGCAAGGAAAAAATTCTTTCATACGGCAAAGATTTTTGCCCTGTCGGAGGTGAAGAAACCGTCGATGCGCTCGCAAGAGAGCTGACCGTCTCTCTCCTCTCTCTCGGTGTCGGGGCTGAATATCTTGACACGGGCATAACATCGGCAAACGGCTCCTATGCGACAGCTCAAGCCAAAATAACGGAATACCTCCGTTCGCATCCCGATGTGGTTTATGTTATCGATCTCCATCGCGCCGTCATATCGGACAGCAGCGACAATCTTCTCTGCCCAATTACGGAAAAAGACGGCGACATCTATGCGCAGATGAGATTTGCCGTCGGAACGGTAGGCGGCAAGCCCTCCAAATCTCTCCCGACGGTAAATGCCCTGTTTGATGTCATCTCTGAGCGTTTTTCATCGCTCATAATGCCGATAGAAGTAACTGACGCTCCGATTTGTCAGGACCTCGACCCGACCGTCATCACTCTTGACATCGGCTCCTGCGCAAATACATATTCTTCCGCCGAAAATACGGCAAAATATTTTGCCCTCATCTTTTCGGAAACCGTCAAACCCTGACCTACTTTTCTTTGAAAAGAAAAGTAGG
>DLLG01000004.1:49867-69010 GCA_002479075.1 Clostridiales bacterium UBA7568 | reverse complement strand
AAACTTCAGTTATTTGTTTGTGCAAACTTTATAAAAAGAAAACAGAGGTAAGTTTTCATCTCTGTTTTTGCTTCGTTACGCTCAAAAAGAAAGTAGGCAAAAGAAACTTCAGTTATCGGGGATGATATGCAGATTTTTCGATAACTGCGCAGACAGAGCTTACCAAAAAGGCAAAAGAAACTTCGGTAATTGTTTCGTGCAAACATTTTATTGCCTGCATATACGGGCATTGCAATGTAGGGGACGGGTCTCTTTGCCCCTCTCGGCGAGGCCTGCTCGGCTTGCTTGCGCAAACCAGCAAATCCCGTCCCGTCACCCCGCATTTATCGATATATAATGCAAGAACTTTGATAATTTGTTCCGGCACGGTTTTTATTTCGATTGCATCCGATTGCTGGGAGGGGGAACCCCTCCCCTGCATTATTCGCCGCCCTTTTTTCTCGTTTTTTCTTGTCTCCCAACTGAAAAAGCCGCCCTTCCGGCGGCTTTTCGTTTTATTCTTTTTCAAGCGAATTCTTAATCTTCCCAAGCAATTCAAAAAGCGTTTCCTGCTCATCCTTCGTCAGAACGGAGATAAGCTTTTCGTCAAAGTCGTCAAGCTCGCGGCAAACATCGCGTTGAATTTTTATTCCCTCTTCCGTCAGCACGAGTTTTTTCAGTCTCGCGTCGCAATCGACGCTCTCCCTGCGGACAAACCCTTTCTCCTCAAGCCTTGTTATGACTTTTGAAGAGGTTGCGCGACGGATCGAAAACTCCTTTTCAACGTCTCTCTGGTAAATATCTCTGTCGCGGTTGGCATAAAGATAGCCAAGAAGCCAGCCGCCTGTTCCCGTTATATTTTTTGACCTTGTCATAACGGCAGAATTACCCAGCTTGCGACGCATCAGATTCGATATCATTCTTATCTCTCTGCCGAAACGGCATTCATTCGGTTCGCTCATTTTCCCGCCTCACATAACCTTGAAGCCTATATCGATAAGCCCCAGCACAAAGCGGAACATATCCATATATGAGCGGAAGATCTTCTTTGTATAATTGACAACGAAGTGGAACGACATAATTTTGTCCTCCGTCGAATACCAGACGGTTTTTTCATTTGTTCTTGCAATGGCATTTTCCATAAATATGTCCCCCTTTTTGTTTGACGTTTAACATTATATACGAGCGGCACGGTTTTGTCAAGCGGAAAAAAGTAAATAAAAAGCAAACAAAAAAGCATCCGGTGAGAAAGATGCTTTAATTTGTATTCAGTTCATTGCGTTGAGCATACGGGTATATCTGCTCTTTTTTCTTGCGGCATTGTTCTTTGCGAGAATGCCGTGAGCAACAGCCTGGTCAACATTTTTAACTGCGACCTTATAAGCCTCAGCAGCGACTGCCTTGTCTCCGCTTTCAACAGCAGCAAAGAACTTCTTTATATTTGTCTTAAGAGCGGATTTATACATCTTGTTCTTAAGAGTTTTCTTTTCGATAACAAGAATACGCTTCTTTGCCGATTTAATGTTTGCCATATGTCCACCTCCTTAAAATACTAAGATCTTCATCGGTTTCGGTATGAGAGGGTACCTCTTCCGCACAAAAATCTATACTTACCAAATAATAATATCACCAATATTACAAAATATCAAGAGTTTTTTGCAAAATAACAGCAATTATTTTGATTTTTCTTTGCGCAACGGCAGTTTCGGCTCGTCGCTGTTTATAATTCTGCCGATTGATGAGCCATATATAACAAATATCACAAGCGTTATGACCATTGGCAGAAGATTCTGGAACACTCTGTTGACGATGAATATCAGGCTCGCCTCCTCCGTAAAATCCCAGAGTCTTGCCCTGCCGACAACGATCGGAAACATAAGCGAGAACACCATCGACCCGACGGCGAGATAGCCTGTCATATAATAGAACAGGAAGCCGATAACAAATGCGGCAAGCGCCATAAGCGGATTCATAACTATCGCCGCGCCGATATATACCGCAGCTCCCGCCCCGCCCTTGAATTTAAGCCAGATCGGAAAAGCGTGTCCGATAAGACAAAACAGCGTGCAAAGGCAGGCATAACCGTCGCCCGGCATAAGCACAAAACCAATCAGGGCGCAAAGAAAGCCTTTGAATCCATCAAGCACGGCCGCGCCGAAAGCAACCTTCCCTCCCGCTTTTTTATAAAGACCCATAGTATCAGGAAAGGCGTCATATCTGTTTACGAAAATTCTCGTGAAATTCACGCTTCCGATAAGATATGACAAAACCACGCAGACAATCGCTCCGATCGTATACGCCGAGGAGCTGTTCAGCATCCCGAAGAGTCCTGCCGTTATGAGTTTTTCCATAATCAATCCTTATCCTCGTCCGAACGCTCGCGGATGATAAATCTGATGGGCGTACCCTCAAAACCGAACACCTCGCGGAGCTTGTTTTCAATATATCTCTGATATGAGAAATGGAAGAGCTGTGCGTCGTTGCAGAAAATAACGAATGTCGGCGGCTTTGTCGATACCTGCGTCATATAATATATCTTCAGCCTCTTGCCCTTGTCTGTCGGAGGCTGGACGCGGGAGATTGCGTCGCTGAGGACATCGTTGAGCATACCCGTCGATATTCGCATAGCGTTCTTTTCCGCAACAAAATTTATCTTCTCAAAGAGCTTTTCCGTTCTCTGCCCCGTCTTTGCCGATATGAATATCAGCGGAGCATATGTCATATATGAGAGCGCAAGATAAATATCGTCCGTGAACTTTTTGACGGTGCCGTTATCCTTTTCAATCTTATCCCATTTGTTTACAACTATAATCGACCCCTTGCCGCCCTCGTGCGCAAGGCCGGCAATCTTCTCGTCCTGCTCGGTTATCCCTTCGGAAGCGTCGATCATTATAAGGCAGACATCCGCCCTTTCGACAGCCGAATGAGCGCGCAGAACGCTGAATTTTTCAATTTTGTCCGTAACCTTGCTCTGTCGGCGTATGCCGGCGGTATCGATGAAGGTATACTTGCCGTATTCGTTCTCAACTCTCGAGTCGATAGCGTCTCTTGTCGTTCCGGCTATATCCGAAACGATCATTCTGTCCTCGCCGAGGATTCTGTTTACAAGCGAGCTCTTGCCCGCGTTCGGCTTTCCGATGACAGCAACCTTGATCGTATCGTCGTCCTCTTCCTCCGGTGCGTCAACCACGGGAGAAAGCTCCAGAATTCTGTCAAGAAGGTCGCCTGTGCCGGTGCCGTGGAGCGAAGAAAGCGCAACGGGGTCGCCGTCAAAGCCGAGCTCATAAAATTCGTAATATTCCATAGGCAGCGCGCCTATCGAGTCCACCTTGTTTACGGCGACTATAACGGGCTTGCCGCTCTTCATAAGCATTGTGCCGATGTCTCTGTCATCCGCCGTAACGCCCGCACGGACGTCGCAGAGAAAGACGATAACATCCGCCATCTCAATCGCTATCTGCGCCTGCTCGCGCATTTTCGATTTGATGGTATCCTCGGAGGTCGGCTCAAAACCGCCCGTATCGATCATCATAATGGGCTTGCCGTTCCATTCGGTGTCATAATATATTCTGTCCCGCGTAACGCCCGGAATGTCCTCAACTATTGAAACTCTTTCCCCCGCTATCTTGTTGAAAAGAGTGCTCTTGCCGACGTTCGCCCTGCCCACTATCGCAACAACAGTCTTTGCCATATGTTCCTCCTTATTTTATATTTCCTATAACTCTTTCAAAAAGCTCGTAGCCGTCATCCGGGCACGGCGTGACAGGCACTCCAAGCTTTTCCGAAAGCTCGTCTATGCTCATTCCGCAGAGGAAAAGGTCCCCTCCGTGACGGAGCATATGCTCGGAGATGAGCATCCTTTGCCCGATCGGCTTGCCGCTTACCTGCTCGGAAAGATCCTTGCCGGTCACAAGTCCCGCGACGGTTACGCTCTCGCCGAAAAAGTGATTTATTATCTTATATACGTGAATTATTATCTGCGGAAACTTTTTCATTGTCTCATCCGCAAGAAAACGGATCAGCCCGTATGCGGCAACGCCCGTCGCCATTGATATTTCCTCCGGCTCCGGTTCTTCCTCGCAAAGGTCGAGCGCGTCAAGATATTCCTCTTTCGTCGACGTTATCATACCGACGCCGTTTTCAATCTGCGTGTAGTCGCCGTAATACTCGCCCCCCGGAAGCTCTCTGCCCGCGCGGATATAAAGCTCGTCCCCGCAATAGAAAATCTTTTCCCCGCGGTTCTTTTCGCATTCCGCGGCAAAAGCCTCAACCTGATCGATTACCTTTCCCGCTTCCTCGGGAGTAAACAGAGTCAGAGGGTAAAGCCCCTCTCTGTAACGCGTCAGCCCTGCGGGCACAATCGATGCGCTGTGAACATTTTTGTATTCCGCAAGCTCGCGCATACTTCTGTCAAGCTCGGCTCCGTCGTTTATGCCGCGACAAAGCACAATCTGGCAGTTCATATTGATCCCGCCGTCGTCAAGCATTTTCAGGTACGCAAGCACCTTGCCCGCGTTTTTGTTCCGCAGCATTTTAACACGCAGCTCGGGGTTCATCGCGTGCACGGAGATATTCACAGGCGACATCTTCATATCTATTATACGACGTATGTCCCTCTCTCCGAGGTTTGTAAGCGTTATATAGTTGCCCTGCAAAAAGGAAAGGCGGGAGTCGTCATCCTTGAAATATATACTCTCCCTCATTCCGCAGGGGTTCTGGTCGATGAAGCAGAAGATACAGTTGTTTGCGCACCTGCGCTTCTCGTCCATAAGATAAGTCGCGAAGTCCAGACCGATGTCGTCATATTCGCCTTTTCTTATGCGGACGGAAAATTCCTCCCCGTCCCTCTGCAAGCCGAGCGTCAGACTTTTTTCGCACATATAAAAGCGATAGTCCAGAACGTCCGCAATTTTCTTATCGCCGACGCTGATAAGGTAGTCGCCTTTTTTGATACCCGCCTTTTCCGCGGGCGAGCCCTTTTCAACGCCCGTTATCTCAACCATAAAAAATCCTCAATAAAACAATTTCGGCAGGTATGAAAAGCTCATACCTGCCCCGATTGCAATCAGTCGTCTGTTTTAATAACTTCCTTGCCGTTGTATGTTCCGCATGCCTTGCATACTCTGTGTGCAAGATTATATTCACCGCATTTGGGGCATTTTGTCATGCCGGGAAGATCGAGTTTCCAGACGCTGGAACGTCTTTTGTCTCTTCTTGCCTTAGAGACTTTTTTCTTCGGTACTGCCATATCGATGACCTCCTATATTATTTTTCTATGATATGTTGCCTTGCGTATCACTTATCGAGAAGTGTTTTGAGGATTGCAAGCCTCGGGTCTCCCTCGGACTTTTTGCAACCGCAATCTCCTTCGTTCAAGTTCTTTCCGCACCGCGGGCAAAGTCCGCGGCAATCCTCTCGGCAGAGGATCTTCGACGGCATTTCAAGGAGCATTTCCTCGAAAAGCGGCGCCGTTATATCGAGCTTCGTATCCTCCGGAAAAATGTAATCGTCGTTTTCCTTTGAGACATCTCCTGTCGCAACGCATTTTTCAAAGGAGAGCGAAAGCTCGGAATTTGCCGTTTCTGCACATCTGGCACACAATGCCGAGAACTTTATAAGGGCGTTTTCCCTCAGAACCATATATCCCGACATATTGCAGACCTCGCCCGAAATATCAGCGGACGAAACGTCCGTTATATCGGGAAAGAGCTTTTTTATCTCGCCGACAGCGTCGGCGTCAAGAGGGAGGGCAAAGGTTATTTTTCTTGTTTCCCCGCTCAAAACGGGCTTCAGATCCAAATACATTGCTCCACCGCCTGATAATTGTTGTACCATAATTCAGCACTTTATATTATATATCCGCAAAAAGAGTTTGTCAATAAGATTTTTAACTTATTTTTCGGATATTTAGCCGTTTTGCGCAAAAAAATCGTTTTTCGCGCTTATTTTACGACGATATTGAAAATTTTGTTCTTTACGTATATCTCTTTGACAATCTGCTTGCCTTCAATCGCCTTTGCGATCTTCTCGCTCGCCTTTGCCAACGCTTCGACCGTCGCCTGATCGGAATCGACGGGAGCCTGAACCGTATCGCGGAGCTTGCCGCAGATCTGAACCGCAATCGTTACCGTATCGTCCTTCGTCTTTGATTCATCGTAAACGGGCCAGGGAGCGAGAGAGCAAAGTCCCTTGCCGCCGAGTCTCTCCCAGAGCTCCTCGCAGATATGCGGAGCAAACGGGCAGAGCAGGCGGACGAAAATTCCGAGCTCATCCGTCGTCAGGCTTCCGTTTTCATATATATCGTTCGTCAGCGACATCATTGCGGCGATCGCCGTGTTGAACTTCATCTGCTCGATGTCCGAGGAGACCTTCTTGACCGTCTTATGGAAAGCCGATTCCAGCTTTTCCGTCGTCCCCTTGCCCTTTGTCATAAAGAGCATTCCCCAAACTCTTTCGATGAAACGCTTGCAGCCTCTCACGCTCGATTCAGACCACGGAGCCGCGCTTGTGTAGTCTCCCATAAAGAGGACATACGTGCGGAGGACGTCCGCGCCGTATTCGTCGACAACATCGTTGGGATCGACAACGTTCCCCTTCGATTTTGACATCTTCTCGCCGTCCGGTCCGAGGATGAGTCCCTGCGCCGTTCTCTTTGCATAAGGCTCGTCACAGGGAACAGCGCCTATGTCATAAAGGAACTTATGCCAGAAGCGGGAATAAATCATATGTCTTGTGACGTGTTCCATTCCGCCGTTGTACCAGTCAACAGGCATCCAGTATTTCAGCTTTTCGGGGTCTGCCAGAGCGTTTTCGTTGTGCGGGTCGATATAACGGAGGAAATACCAGGACGACCCTGCCCATTGAGGCATTGTGTCCGTTTCTCTCTTTGCGTCACCTCCGCACTTCGGGCACTTGCAGTTTACAAAGCTGTCTATCTTTGCGAGCGGGCTTTCGCCGTTCTGTCCCGGCTCGAAATTCTGCATATCGGGCAGACGGAGCGGAAGCTCGTCATACGGAACGGGTACCATTCCGCAATGCGGGCAATGAACGATCGGTATAGGCTCGCCCCAGTATCTCTGGCGGTTGAACGCCCAGTCCTTCATCTTGTACTGAACGCCTGCCTCGCCTATGCCCTTTTCCTCAAGGTATTCCAGCATTTTCGCAATAGAATCCTTCTTGTTTGTCATACCGTCAAGGAAGCCGGAATTGACCATTTCTCCGTCCTCTGTATATGCTTCCTTTGTTATGTCTCCGCCCTTGATGACCTCGATTATATCGATTCCGAACGTCTTTGCGAAATCGTAGTCACGCTGGTCGTGCGCGGGAACAGCCATAATCGCACCCGTGCCGTAGCCCATCATAACGTAGTCCGCTATGTATATCGGAATTTCCTTGCCGTTTACGGGGTTTACGGCGCAGATGCCGTCAATTCTGACACCCGTCTTATCCTTTACAAGCTGCGTGCGCTCGAATTCCGTCTTTTTCGCGCATTCCGCCTTGTATGCCTCAACGGCGTCGATATTCTTTATTCTGTCCTTGTATTTCTCTATGATCGGATGCTCCGGCGCCATAACCATAAACGTAACTCCGAAGAGCGTGTCGGGGCGAGTTGTATAAATGCGGAGCTTTTCGTAAATACCGGCAAGCGTGAAGTTTACAAACGCACCTGTCGACTTGCCTATCCAGTTTATCTGCTGCTGCTTTATATTCGGCAGATAATCAACCTCGTCAAGGCCGGAAAGGAGCCTGTCCGCATATTTTGTTATGCGCAGATACCATACGTCCTTTGACTTCTGTATTATGTCGCTGTGGCAAACGTCGCATTTGCCGCCCTGCGAGTCCTCGTTTGAAAGGACGACCTTGCACGAGGGGCAATAGTTTACGAGCGCCGTATCTCTGAAAACAAGCCCGTTTTCAAACATTTTCAGGAAAATCCATTGCGTCCATTTGTAGTAATCCTCGTCCGTCGTATCGACGACTCTGTCCCAGTCGAACGCGAAGCCGACGCGGCGGAGCTGCGAGGTAAACTTTGCGATATTCGCGTCCGTAACCTTTCTCGGATGTATGCCTGTCTTTATTGCGTAGTTTTCGGTCGGAAGGCCGAAGGCGTCAAAGCCCATCGGGAAGAGGACGTTACAGCCCTCCATTCTTCTCTTTCTCGAAATAACTTCAAGCCCGCTGTACGCCTTGATATGTCCGACGTGCATTCCCGCTCCCGAAGGATAAGGAAATTCGACAAGCCCGTAAAACTTTTTCTTTTCCGAGCCGTCAACTGCGGAAAATGCCTTTTTTTCGTCCCAGATCTTTTGCCATTTCGGCTCAATCGATTTGAAATCGTATGTCATATGTTTTCCTCCGTGTCTTAATCTTCAAAATTCAGCGGCACCTCGCAGGCATCGCCCCAGAGCTTTTCCAGCTTATAAAATTCTCTCTGCTCCCTGCTGAAAATGTGTACCATAACGTGCGCATAATCCATCGCTATCCAGGTTCCCCCGTCATATCCCTCGATATGGAGCGGAGCTATGCCCCTTTCGCCGAGCTTGTATTCAACCTCTCCCGAAAGGGCTCTTATCTGCGTGTTCGATGTTCCTGAGCAGATGACGAAGTAGTCCGTCATAACGGTTTTGTCCGAAACGTGCAGCAGCTTTATGTCGCGCGCCTTCATATTGTCCAGCACCTCGGCTATCGCGCGGGCAATCTCCTCCGAAGAAGCCCCGGCAAGCGATGTCATTTTTTCATTTTTGCTTTCGTCCATTGTTCTCTCCTATGATAAATAATAGTTGTTTATATATGCGTGGGATTCGTTTGCGGTGTCCGTAAAGAAGCCCTTTGCGTCAAACAGACCTGCCGAAATGTCTCCCGAAAAGACGTTGAGATAATTATTTATGTCATCAAGTGCTTTGCGCTTGTTTATAACGTAATAGCTCCATACGCCCGTCGCCGGGTTCATAACAGACGCTCCCGAAAGCGTTTTCACGTTCATCCTGTCAGACGGAACGGAATAGAGCTGTCTCGCAAAGTATACTGCGTCCGTAAGCGGAACGGAGGTATCGACAGATGTCAGAAGCTCGCCGACTATTGCCGCCAGTGCGTCCGCCGTCATATTCTCCTTCACCTGCTTCATCATTGCGGTGAGAAAGTCCGCGCGGACGGACACTCTGTCAAGATCTCCTCTTGCATAGCCCTGTCTGAAACGTATAAGCCCCTCTGCCGCCTTGCCGTCAAGGAGCTGGTACCCTTTTTGGAGATGAATCGAAAGATTCTGCTCCGGATCGTCATAATCCATATCCTCCGGAACATCAAACCATACCCCGCCGACCGCATCGACTATTTTCCGGAACGACTCTATATTGACAAGAACATAATAATCAATGTTTACGCAGAGACTCGCTTCAAGGCGCGATTTGAGATCCTTCATCGCGGTATGTCTTGCCGCCTCGCCCCTTGTACCCGAATTGACGCTCCTGTTATATGCCGCGGCATAAACGGAGTTTACCCTTGTAATGCTGCTGTATCCGCCGACCGTCTTGTTTACAAAGGTGTCACGCGGTATCTGGACAATATTTATCTCGCCCTTCTGCGTGTCAAGAGAAGCAAGCATCAGTACGTCCGTATTGTTTGAGATTGCGTCCGTGCCGGCGATGAGAAAGGTGTAATAGCCTTTTTTGCGCTTATAAGGGTCAACGGAGGTCTGTTTGTCATCCGTTGTCGTAACATCCGGAGGGGCGGCGGTTGTTGTTCCTGTCGGGAAATGAGGCGTCTCCTCAACTCCGGGTTTATAGAATGACATAAAAAGCGCTACTGCAACTATGAGCGCGGCGAGGACCGCAAGAGTAACTATCGTTACGAATTTTCCGGAGAGCTGTCTTCTGTCGCCGCTTGTATTTTTACCGTTCAATTTTTACCTGCCTTTTCGGCTATATCAGACTGTTCCAGACAATTATCATCCTGTGATCTATCATCCGTCTTTTGCTCATAAGGTACTCCACGGTTGACGCTATGACATTCGTCACAGCTTTTGTCAGAAGTCTGAAAAGAGCCGCTTTATCGTTTTTGTTTATTTTTGCACATTCGGAATATAAATATTCCCTTGTTTCAATACAGGATTTGTATTTTCTGCGGGGCTCGATATAATCGGCAAGGAAAAGCATTTTATCGATATTGCTCATCCCTTCTCTGCCCGTCGTGTGAGACGCTATGGCATAAAAGACGGTATCATCGACGATCTCATCTCCGAATTTCTCCCTTGCGAAGAACGCCCCCGTGTCCTGATGGACGGTCGGCATAGGGTCCTTTTCGCTTTTCGGCGGCTCAAGCCCGTATTTTTTGCAAAGCTCAATCTGGGCTTTCCCGTCCATATCCTTTGTTATATCGTGCAGAATTGCAGCGCGAAGCAGCTGCTCCGTTTCCCCCTCCGAAAGAGAAAATATCGCCGCCAGCTTTTTGCATTCACCGTAAACGCTGAGCGTATGCAGATACCTCTGCTCGCATTGCAGCTTCTTAACCTCGCCTTTCAGCATTTCAATTATCCGAGCGTTGTTCTCCATAAAACCATAAACCTTTTCAAAAGTTTTTACAGCGCCTTTATTTCAAGACTGATCTTCTTATGCTTTCTCGATTCTCTGTAAAGAATGATTTTGCTTCCTATAACACCTGCAACCTCCGCTCCGAGAACCTCGGAGATGCGGTCCGCCGCTTCCCTTGGGGAAACGTCACTGTTGTCAAGCGTTCTTATTTTTATAAGCTCTCTCGCTTCAAGTGCGTCATAAAGCTGCTTCATCATATTATCGTTTATTCCGCCCTTGCCTATCTGAAAAATCGTATCCATAACCGACGCCTTTCCGCGCAGGTATGCTCTCTGTTTACTTGTCAGCATTTTTTATCTCCGTTATTATTTGATCTCCGCAAGAAATTTATCCAAAAATCCTGCCATTGCCTTTGCCCTGTGACTTACGGAATTCTTCTCGTCCTCCGTCATTTCAGCATAGCTTTTGCCCTTTTCCGTGCAATAGAACAGCGGGTCGTATCCAAAGCCGCCGCTGCCCGCGTGCGATGTCAGTATTCTCCCGGGACACTCGCCCCTTGAAACTATCTTTCTCCCGTCCGGAAATACACAGCATATCACACAGACGAACTTCGCCGTCCGCTTCTCCTCCGGCACTCCCGCCATTTCGGAGAGCAGCTTTTCGTTGTTTTTTACATAGTCGCAGGATTCTCCCGCATATCTCGCAGAATATATTCCCGGCGCGCCGGAAAGAAAGTCGACGCAGAGACCCGAATCGTCCCCGACGCCTATATATCCCAGCTCCGCCGCGGCTCTCGCCTTTATCTCGGCGTTTTCTTCAAACGTTTTTCCGTCCTCGATGATTTCTCCCTCAAAGCCGACGTCGCGGAGCGTGAGGACCTCAATGTCGTGCCCTGCGAAAAGCGCGGCAAGCTCCTTTGCCTTGTGGGCGTTTCCCGTCGCAAGAAGTATCTTCGTCATATCAGTCACCGAAGAGCGCGCGGACGAATTCCTGCGGCTCGAACTTCTGAAGATCGTCGACCTTTTCCCCGACGCCTATGAATTTTACGGGAATTCCCAGCGTGCGGCGGATGGAAATGATGATACCGCCCTTTGCCGTTCCGTCCAGCTTTGTCAGCACTATGCCCGTCAGCGCAGCGGCATTGCCGAATTCCTGCGCCTGAATGACGGCGTTCTGACCCGTCGTCGAGTCAAGAACAAGGAGCGTTTCCCTTGTGCAATCGGGCAGCTCGCGATCAATCACGCGATTGATCTTTTCAAGCTCCGCCATAAGGTTTTTCTTGTTATGAAGTCTGCCTGCCGTATCGATTATCAGCGCGTCCGCCTTGCGTTTTTTTGCCGCCGCGATCGCGTCAAAAACGACAGCCGCAGGGTCTGCTCCCTCGTTTTGCCGGATAACGTCAACTCCGACTCTCTCCGCCCAGACGGAAAGCTGATCGGCAGCAGCCGCGCGGAACGTATCCGCCGCCGCAAGCATGACCTTTTTGCCGTCGTTTTTCAGCAGGTTTGCAATTTTTGCAATCGACGTCGTCTTGCCGACGCCGTTTACTCCGATAACAAGGATGACGGTCATCTTCCCGTCCTCAAACGGAATATCGCCGCCCTCGCCCGTCATTTCGGCAAGAATCTCGATAAGCTCTTCCTTTGCCTGTTCCGGATCCGTTATTCTCTTTTCCTTCAGCCTGTCGCGGAGCGTGTCAAGCACAGCCTCCGTCGTCTCAACGCCGACGTCAGAGCTTATGAGAAGCTCTTCGAGTTCGTCAAAAAGATCCTCGTCTATTCTCACAAAGCTACGGAAGATCTTTTCAATCCCGTCCGAAAGGGCTTTCTTTGTCTTTGCGAGACCCTGTTTCAGTTTTTCAAAAAATCCCATAATTATTTCTCCTTAAACAGGCTTTTGCCCTGTTTTTGCTTCAATTTCGGAAACGTCTATCGAAAGTACGTCCGATATGCCTTTTTCGTGCATTGTAACGCCGTATATTCTGTCCGCCGCCTCCATTGTGCCTCTGCGGTGCGTGATGACGACAAACTGCGTCCTCTCCGAATAGTTTTTCAGGTAGTCTGCCAGTTTGTCCACGTTGACCTCGTCCAGCGCCGCCTCGATCTCATCCAGTATACAGAATGGCGAAGGGGTAACCTTCAGAATCGCAAAATAGAGCGCGATCGCAACAAACGCCTGCTCGCCGCCCGAAAGCAGCGACATATTTTTTATGACCTTTCCGGGGGGTGCAACATTTATCTCTATGCCGGAGCTGAGAACGTCAATCTTGTCCGTCAGCTTCAGCTCTGCCGTGCCGCCGCCGAACAGCGCACGGAATACCTGCCCGAAGTTTGCGTTTATCTCGTCAAACGTAGCCGAGAAATCCTCCCTCATACGCTCCTCAAGAGAAACGACAATCGTCATAAGCTCTTCTTTTGACTTGCGGAGGTCCTTTGTCTGGGTCGAAAGCTCGTCATAGCGGGTTTTGACCTCTTTGTATTCCTCAATCGCGCCGATGTGAACGTCGCCGAGGGCTTTTATCTCTGATTTCAGCTTGCCCTGCTTTGACGCCGCTTCCCTGCGCGTCTTTTCCGTTATGCGTTCGCCGCAAAGCTCGCAAGCCTGCGTATATGTTGTTTCATATTCCTCCCAGAGGAACGAGATGAGCTTATCGCTCTTTTCGACGGCTCGCTTATAAGCCGACTCGATGTTCGTAAATTCTCTGAAAAGAAGCTCCCTCGTGTGCGTCAGTTCCTTCTGCTTTGCGCGAACCTCCGTCAGCTTTCTCTCCGTTTCAAGAGTACGCTTTGAAATGTCCGCCTTTGCGGAATTTATCTCCTCGACCTGCTTTTTCAAAGCCTCGGTCTGAGCGGAAATATCTTTTATCTTCGCCGTGTTTTCCGCTATTTTTCTTTCGGCGTCCGAAGTTGAGCGGGAAAGCTCGCCTATCTCGCTTTCAAGGCTTTCGCATTTTTCGTTTGCCGCCGCAAGAGAGCTCTGCGCCATTTCGGACGTTTTCTCCTCGCGGGCGATGTCGATAAGGCAGTCCGAAAGCTCGGTTTTCTTTGCCTCTGCTGCCTTTTCCGCCTCGGATTTTTCGCGGTTTACGTCGCAAAGCTGTTTTTCAGCCGCCGCAATCTCTTCGGAAAGTCTTCTGCGCTTCTCGATATAATCCTCGGCGTTTTTGCCCTCCTGCTTTGCAAGGGACATAAGCTCGGAAAGCTCGCCGCGGAGCTGTTCTCTCGCTTCCTTCAGCACGTCGCACTGGGACGAGAGCACCTGCATCTGGGTCGATTCGGCATCTCTGAGCGTCTTTATCATAGACCCCTCGCCGAGCGCCGACCTTTCTTTTTCCGTTACGTCTTTTATCGCTTTTTCGTTTTCCGCAATCTGGGTTTCCGTCTCTGCGCTGTCCTTTTCAAGCGACTTTACCTCTGCGCCGAGCCTGTCTATCTGCGCGCGGCGTGAGAGCATTCCGGAGTCCGTCGATACCGAGCCGCCCGTATAGCTGCCGCCTGCATTTATGACCTGCCCGTCAAGGGTGACGGTTTTGTACCTAAAGCCCAGCTTTCTTGCAATGACGGACGCGCTGTCCATATCCTTTGCAACAATAATTCTGCCTGTCAGATAATCCGCTATGCCTCTGAACTTCTCCTCGCAGGAGACAAGCTCCGAGGCTATCGCTATGTAACCTTCAACATTTTCGATTCCGAGCGTCTTTCCGGAAACCGGCGTGCCGCTCATAGTCGTTATCGGGTAAAAGGTTGCCCTGCCAGCATTTCTCTTTTTGAGGAACGCAATCGCCGCCTTTGCGCAGTCCTCATCCTCGACGATTATGTTTTGCAGCGACTGCCCGAACGCAACTTCAAGCGCCGCCGAATACTTTTCGTCAACGGAGACGAACTGCGAAACGGGTCCGTATATCTTCGGAACACCACCGTTTTTATCAGTAACCGTGCCGTTGCGGTATTCAGTCATAAGGAAACGCACGGCTCTTGAATAGCCTTCAAGCAGCTCCTCCATACGGAGAAGGTTTGAAATTCTGTGTTTTCTCTGCGATATTTCGAGGAAAATATCGTTTTTCTGCCCCGCCAACTTTCTGGAAAGGGCTATAAGCTCTTCTTTTTTATCGGATATTTCCTTTGCCGCAGCCGCCGCGTCGCCGAGCTTTTTGTCATAGCCCGCAATCTTTTCCTTTGCGCGATCAATCCGCTTTTCAAGCATTGAAATATCGTCGTCGTGCTTTGCTATGTCAAGCGTAACGCCGTCGCATTTTTTGAGGTTTGCCTCCCTTTGCGATTCAGCAACGCTTGCGGCGATCTTCGCTTCAACGTCCTCTTTCTGTGCGCGCTCGCAGGCGTCCGTCAGAGCAGAGATTTTCTCCGAGCAACCGGAAATCCTGTCCTCGCAGCCTTTCAGCTCCGCCGCCGCCTTTTCGTGGCGCTCCGAAAGCAGCTCCGCCCTCTTTGCGGACTCTGCCGCCGCCTTTTCGTAACGCGCCTTTTCCTCATCCGCCAGCTCAAGCGCAGCCTTTTTTTCGGCTATCTTCGCCTTTGCCGCGGTTGCGGTTTCGGAGAGGTGGGTGCTGTCGTTTTCCGCGAGCTTTATCTCGCTTTCGCCCGCAAATATCTTTTCCGTCAGAACAGAGATGTCCTCTCCCGCTCTTTCGCTTTCCGCTTTTTCGCTCTGAAGTGACGAGAAAAGCTCCTCGTCCCGCTTTTCAAGCTCGGCAAGCGTCTCGTCCGAGCGGTCAAGCGAGTTTTTCGACGCCGCAAGACTCTTTTCAAGCTCGCCGCTCTCCGCCTTCGCCGTGTCTATGTCAAAAACGGACAGCGCAAGGTCGAGCGCTTTCTTTTCGTCGCGGAGGGCAAGATATTTCTTCGCCTTCTCCGAATCCCTTTCAAGCGGACCGATACGGCTTTCAAGCTCGCTTTCTATATCTTCCAGACGAACGAGGTTATCAAGAGTTGCGCTGAGCTTCCGCTCCGCCTCCTGCTTCTGATAGCGGTATTTTGCAATGCCCGCCGCTTCCTCGAAGATTGCGCGTCTGTCCTCGCTTTTTGATGATATTATTTCCGAAATCTTGCCCTGACCGATTATTGAATAACCGCCCTTGCCGAGACCCGTATTCATAAACAGCTCGTGAATGTCTTTAAGTCTTACGGGCTTGCGATTGATGAAATATTCGCTCTCGCCGACCCTGTAATACCGTCTTGTGACAGTTATCTCGTCATAATCGCTCATCGAAGCGATTTTTCCGTCCTCCTCGGTATTGTCAAAGGTGACGGAGACCTCCGCATAGCCCATCGGGCTTCTCTTCTGCGAGCCCGCAAAGATAACGTCCTCCATTTTAGAGCCGCGGATGTTCTTTGACGATATCTCGCCCAAAACCCAGCGCATTGCGTCGGATATATTCGATTTTCCCGAGCCGTTCGGCCCGACGACAACGGTAATTCCGCGGTCGAAGCTGATAACGGTTTTATCGGGGAAGGACTTAAAGCCCTGCATTTCAAGTGTTTTAAGACGCACCCTTTTTTAGCTCCTTTGATTTTTTATCCTTATCTCAAATTCGGAAAGCCCGTCGCAAGGGGAGATTTTAATGCTCCGCAGCCCGAATTTTTCCTTTATTTTCTCTCTGTTTTCGCCCTTATAGCCGACGGCGCACGATATTCTTCTCGGATTGCAGTATACCGTAACGTCTCCTCCGGAAAGTCCCTCGCAAAGAGCTGATATTTTCTTTTCGAAATATCTGCTTATACACATCTCGCCGATGACTTCCGAATAGTCCCCGCAGGCGATTTCCTCGCCCGAAACGAGCGCCTCGCCGGATTGCAGACCTATTCTTATGACCTTTATTCCCCTCTCGGCAAAGACCTCAAACGCCGCCTCGGTTCTGTCGATTGTCTCCTCCCGGCTCATCGGGATATATTCTCCCCTTTCAGCCATTTCTGCAAGCTTTGTCCCCTTGAAAACGACTGTCGGATATATTCTTGCGGCAACTGCGCCCATATCGGCAATCGCGATTGCCGTGCGGATTTCGTCCTCCTTCGTCGACCCCGGAAGACCTATCATCATCTGCCCGACGAATTCCATTCCCGCTCCGGTTATAAGCTCTGCCGCCCTTTTGCAGCAGTCCGCGCCGTGTCCCCTGCCCGAAAGCAGAAGCACCTTTTCCGATATGCTCTGTATTCCCAGCTCAACGCTTTTCACCCCGTACGAGCGGAGAATTTCTATAATCTCCTCGTCTATGCAGTCAGGTCTGGTCGATATTCTTATCGATTCAACACGCCCATCGTCTATAAATTTTTTCGCAACGGAGAGCAGATATATCATATCTTTTCTGTCAATCGCCGTAAAGCTGCCGCCGAAATATGCAATCTGCGCCGTTCTGCGGCTCAGGTCAACCGTTGACAGAGCATTTTCAATCTCGTCCCCGACCTTTGTAAAATCCGGAACGTTGTGACCGGAAATTGTCCGCTGATTGCAGAAAACGCAGGCGTTCGGACAACCCATATGCGGGACGAAGATCGGTATGTTTGCGTGTGTTTTCATTTCTTCTCGCCGTCGTCATAGCCGAAAAGACGGAGGGCTTCCCTCGCCGCGCTCTTTTCCGCTTCCTTCTTGCTCTTGCCGGAGCCTTTTCCGAGAAGATTGCTGTTGACCTTGACCTCGCAGAAAAACATCTTGTCGTGGTCCGGACCGGACTCTCCCGTTATCGTATATTCCAGCCTCTCGCCGGGCGACTCCTGAATTATCTCCTGCAAAAGCGATTTCGGATCCGCAAGCGTCCGCGACGTCCGAAAACCGTCCGCCGCCCTTGTCACAAACGGCAGAACAAACGCTTCCGCACATTCCCTTCCGCCGTCAAGATAGACAGCCGCCGTCAGCGCCTCGAATGCGTCCTCCAGATTTGATTCAAGCTCTCTTCCCCCGTTCTGACATTCGCCGTGACCGAGATAGAGATAGTCTCCGAGAGAGATCTCCCTTGAAAACTCCGCAAGCGACGCTCTTTCAACGATGTTCCGTCTCATTCCCGAGAGCTCTCCCTCGTTGCTTTCCGGAAATCTTTTGAAAAGATACTCGCTGACGATTGCCGAAAGCACGGCGTCTCCGAGAAACTCAAGTCTCTCGTTTGATTTTCCGCCGTCCTTTGCCTCGTTTACAAACGACGTGTGCGAAAGGGCTTCTTTCAGGATGCCCCTGTCCGCAAACGTATATCCTATTTTCTTTTCAAGCTCGGACATTTCGCCCTGCGCTTTGATCTTAACCTTCATTGTTTCCTCCCGATGTCACAGGGCGGAAAAGCTCCGCTCTTCTTTCAAGCTCGCCGGTAACGTCCGCGCGGGCATAACTTACAGCTCTGATAATTGCGTTCTTTACGGCGTTTGCCTCGGAATTTCCGTGCGCCTTGATGACGGGCTTCGCTATTCCGATAAACGGCGCGCCGCCGTATTCCGTAACGTCAAAGAATCTGTCCTCGCGGTGCAGCGCCAAGCGGACTCCCTCTGCATCGCCTCCCTCGGAGGAGGAAACGTCGTCTATGACGTGCTTCATAACAAAGCGGCAGAGACCTTCGCTCGCTTTGAGCAAGACGTTGCCGGTAAATCCGTCGCAGACGGCAACGTCGCAGGCGTCAAAAGGCAGTTCCTTTCCCTCGACATTGCCGATGAAATTGAGATTTTCGTCCGCTTCCATAAGCGCCTTTGCCTCGAGAACAAGCGGCGTGCCCTTGTGTCCCTCCGAGCCGTTGTTGATTATTGCAACTCTCGGACGCTCGATCCCGTAGAGCTTTCTCATATATATCGATCCCATATGGGCAAAATGCAAAAGATATTCCGCCGTAACGGTCACGTTCGCGCCGCAATCCATAAGCATAACGTTGTTTGTATAAGGCAGGACCGTTCCGAGCGCGGCACGGCGAAGTCCCGGGACTCTATGAACAATCAGCGTCGCGCCCGTGAACAACGCGCCGGTGTTGCCGCAGGAAACAACAGCGTCCCCTTCGCCCTTTGCAAGCGCGCGGAGCGCCGCTCCCATAGACGAATTTTTCTTTTTCTGAACGATGCAGAGGGGGTTGTCCTCCATTTCGATAACACAATCGCTTGCGATGAGTCCGTAGTTTTCCGTATCCTCGCCCTCCGATGAAAGCGACGAGCGTATGATATTTTCGTCGCCTACGAGCGTTATATCAATACCGAGCTCCTTCTTTGCAAGCACAGCTCCCTTTATTATCTCCGCAGGCGGATTGTCCCCGCCCATAACGTCAAGTATTATTTTCATCAAGGCTCTCCGATTTTATAGTTTTACCTATGTATTATATAACAAAATAATTTATATTGCAATAGATATTTATAATAAAAAGAGCTGCGTTTTTCGAGCGGTTTCCCGCAAAAGCGACATTTTCCCCTCAGGCAGACGGGAGGGATTTGCAAATGCGTAAGCGTTTGCAGGCGTCACCGAGACGGGAGGAATTTGCAAATCCCTCTCCGACGCACTTCGTGCGCCACCTCTCCCGTCGGGAGAGGCTAAAAGTGGAGAAATCTTGCATTTTATATCGATAAAGACGGGACGGCGGGAGGGGAGACCCCTCCCCTACGATGAAACACCCGTATATGCAGGTAATAAAATATTTGCTCAAAACCAATTATTGAAGCTTCTT
>DLLG01000004.1:34312-49812 GCA_002479075.1 Clostridiales bacterium UBA7568 | reverse complement strand
TTTTCTTCTCGAAGAAAAGAACAGCGCCTGCTTTTCTTTTCAAAAGAAGTAGGGCAATACAAAAAAGGGGCGGAAACCGCCCCTTTTGTTTTATTTATCGCTGTAACTCTTATATCCGCAGCTCTCGTCTGCGCAATAAAGTCCTTTACCCTTCTTCTCAAAAAGCATCTTGCCGCACTTCGGGCATTTTTCCGTCGTCGGCATATCCCAGCTTGAAAAATCGCATTCGGGATATTTTTCGCAACGGTAATAAAGGTTTTTCTTCTTGCCGTAAGCCTTGACGATTTCCCCGCCGCATTTCGGACACTTGACTCCGATCGGGTCAAGAATTGCCTTTGTATATCTGCATTTCGGGAAGTTTGAGCAGGCATAGAATCTGCCGTATGCGCTATGACGGATGACGATGTCTCCGCCACACTTTTCGCATTTGAGATCTGTTTTTTCCGGCTCATCTGTCTTCTTCTCAACGACGTTTCCCTTTTTGTCAAGCGTTTTGGTGTTCTTGCATTCCGGGTAGCCGGGGCAGGCAGCAAAAGTGCCGAATCTGCCGTGCTTTATGACCATTTTCCTTCCGCATTTCTCGCAGATTATATCCGATTCCTCGTCCGGCACCTTGACCTTGTTGTCCTTTATGGACTCCTGCGCCTTTTCAAGCGTCTTTGAAAAGTCGCCGTAAAAATCGGAGAGGACTTCCGTCATCGTTTCTTCTCCGCGGGCTATCTTGTCAAGGTCGGTCTCGACGTTTGCCGTGAACTTATAATCGACAATCTCGGGGAAATTCTTCTTCATCAGCTTGACTGTCGCCTCGCCGAGAGGGGTTGATATAAGCGCCTTTTTATCACGCTTGACATAACCTCTGGAAACGATGGTCGTGATGGTCTGGGCGTATGTGCTCGGTCTGCCTATGCCCTTTTCTTCAAGAAACTTGATGAGCGAGCCTTCCGTATAATGTGCGGGAGGATCTGTGAAATTTTGCTTCGATTCAAGCGATTCCTTTGTAAGCCTGTCGCCCTCGGAAAGCTCCGGAAGCTTGTTTTTGGGCTGTGTTTCGTCATCGCTGTCGTCATAGGCAAGCATATAGCCCTTGAAGGAAACAACGTATTCGCTTGATTTGAATATATAATCGCCGCAGGCAATATCCGCGGAAAGAACATCAAGCTCCGCATTCTTCATCTGACTTGCGATGAATCTGTCCCATATCAGCTTATAAAGCTTATACTGATCCGAGGAAAGAATTCCCTTGACCTTTTCAGGAGGGAGAGTCAGATCTGCGGGGCGGATCGCTTCGTGTGCGTCCTGAGCGGACGAATTCGATTTGAACACTCTGCGCTTTGCGGGATAATATTCGCTGCCGTATCTGTTTGCGATAAACGCCTTTGCCGCTTCGGCAGCTTCGTCCGAAACGCGGAGAGAGTCCGTTCTCATATATGTGATAAGACCGTGCGTTCCGCCGTTCTCCGCGCCGAGGTTTATACCCTCGTAAAGCTCCTGCGCAACGAGCATCGTGCGCTTGGACTGAAAGCCGAGCCGCTTTGACGCCTCCTGCTGGAGAGTTGAAGTAATGAACGGGGGATTTGGGGAGCGATGCTTTCTCTGAATCTCGCTTTTTGCGACGGTAAACTCGCCTCCCTCGCAAGCATCAAGCACCTTCTGCGCTTCTTCTCCGGATGTAAGCTCAAGCTTGCCGTTTTTGTCACCATAAAACCTTGCGGCGAGCTTTATGCGCTTCGGAGTTTTCAAAATCGCTTCAATCGTCCAGTATTCTTTCGGAACAAAAGCGGCGATTTCCGCCTCTCTTTCAACAATTATCCTCGTTGCGACAGACTGCACTCTGCCTGCGGAAAGTCCGCTGCGGACAGTCTTCCAAAGATACGGACTTATCTTATAACCGACGATTCTGTCCAGAATTCTTCTCGCCTGCTGGGAGTTGACAAGGTTCATATCGATCGCGCGGGGATGCTGCATTCCTTCGAGAACCGTTTTTTTCGTTATATCATTGAAAGTGACCCTGTTTGCTTCATCCGGCTTTATGCCGAGAACCGTTGCAAGATGCCAGGAAATCGCCTCTCCTTCGCGGTCCGGGTCGGTTGCAAAGAACACCTTATCTGCGTTTTTGACTTCCTTTTTGAGCTGGTTGATTATATCCGATTTGCCCTGTATGTTTATATATTTAACGGCAAAATCGTGCTCGGTATCGACACCGAGTGTGCTTTTCGGCAGGTCTCTGACGTGTCCGACGGACGCAACGACCTTATATTCCTTGCCGAGATAAGAATTTATTGCCGGCGCCTTATAAGGCGACTCGATTATTACGAGATAATGCTGCATTTTAGCACGATCGCTTGAAAAAGCGAAACTCCTTATCCTTGTTTATTTCGGGTGACGTTTGCCATTATACAACAACGCTCCGCTGCGTGTCAAGTCAAATTTTTTAAACTCTTTTGTAGGCCCCGCCAGGAGCGGCTTCGATCAGCCCGTAGACCTCAAGCGTTGTAAGCAGACCGAGAAGCCCTCCCGTATCCTTCTTTATACCGATGCTCTCCGCCGCGCGATGTATTTCGTCCGTCGTCATTTTTCCCTTGATAACGGAATAAAGTTCTCTTTCTTCGTCCGTCAGAGATGAAAGATCCTGCTCCTGCTTCGGCCCGGATTTTTCTCTGACTCGCGACTTTTCCGGCGGATCGTCAAAAATGCGGACCTTCGTATATCTCGGCGGCGCGGCAACCGTAGCCTCACGGGAGGGCGAGGCAACCTTCAGCTTCTGCGAGGTTACAAACCGCCTGTCATCTATGTGCTCAACGAATATTTTTGTCGGATAGAGCAGCTCGTATTCTCTGAGAATGTCCTTTGCCGAAAGCGCAACTCTGACCCCGCTCTGAATAAGCGCGTTTGTGCCCTCGCTTTCGCGGTCGCCGATCTTTCCCGGCACGGCGAAAACGTCTCTGCCCTGGGAAATTGCCCTGTCCGCCGTTATCAGCGCGCCGCTTCTTTTATCCGCCTCAACGACGAGCGTCGCCTGACAAAGACCGGAGATTATCCTGTTGCGGACGGGAAAATTCCAGCCTGCGGGCTCTGTTCCGGGAGCGTACTCCGTCATAACGGTGCCGTTTAAGATTATCTCCTCCATAAGGTCTCTGTTCTGCGGAGGATATGCCGTATCTATTCCGCACCCGAGAACCGCTATCGTATGTCCGCCGACGGAAAGCGCTCCTCTCGCCGCCATAGCGTCGATTCCGAGAGCCATTCCGGAAACAACGATCGCTCCGCCCATCGCAAGCTCCGCGCCGAACTTATACGCAACCTTTTCTCCGTAATCCGTGCAGGATCTCGTTCCGACGACGGCGCAGAGAACATTTGCGTCTATATCCGGCACCTTACCTTTATAATAGAGCAAAAGCGGCTTTGAGTGAATATTTTTGAGCCTTTGCGGATATATATCGCTGTCAGCGGTCATAATCGAGACGTTCGTCCTTACGCAATAGTCAACTATGCGCTTGCAAAGATCGAGGTCTTTATCAAGCAGGGCGGTTATAAGATCCTTCGGCAAGCCGGGTATTTCCTTCAGCCGCTCCTCCGTCGCCTCGTATACCGCCTGCGGCGTTTTGAGCTTTGCGAGGAGATACGTTCCGTTTTCGCTTCCCGCTCCGCAGCGGAGCGAAAGCCATATCCAATAAAGCAGTTGTTTGTCCATAGTTTTTCCCTCGTCAGATTCTCTTATGTTCCCACATTATAACGGATGCCGCAACCGCCGCATTGAGCGATTCCGCTCCGTTTTCAGCCATAGGAATAATCACGCTTCCCGTGCAAGCCGCGCGAACTCCGTCCGATATGCCGTGTCCCTCGTTGCCGACGACAAATGCAAGCTTCCCGCCCTTTCCGATTTCGTCAATACGCACGGACGACCTGTCCAGCATAGCGGCATAAACGCCGTATCCGTCATTTTTCAGCGCATCTATTGTCTCCTCAAGCGACGCTCTTTCCGTCGGCACTCTGAAAAGCGAGCCCATCGCCGCGCGGACGGTTTTCTGTCCGAAGGCGTCCGCCGAACCGTCGCCGAGGACGACTCTTTCCGCGCCGAACGCATCCGCGCAACGGATAACCGTTCCGACGTTTCCGGGGTCCGCAACGCCGTCAAGGAGGATTGTAAGTCCCGTGTTTTTAGGCACGGGCGAGGGTGCCTTTGCAATAGTCAGCACGCCCTGCGGGGCGTTTTCGTCCGTCAGCTTTTGGTATACGCTGTCTGCAACCTCATATAAATCACCGTCAAACGGCGCAAAAACGTCGTCATAAAGCGCAAGCGCCTTTTCCGTTGCGAAAACGGCGGTTATATCGAGCTTTTCCCGCAGCGCCTCGGAAAACAACTTTATCCCTTCAAAGCGGAAAAATCCCTCTCTCTGCCTGTTTTTCTTTTCGGAAAGCCCCCGCGCCCATATCACCTTCGGATTGCTTCTGCTTTCGATGCGGGCTTTTATCTGCATAATATTTTCTCCCTTATACGCACAAAACCAAAGCATATTTCAGCTTTGGTTCCGGAATTATTATAAATAATTAAAGTGCTTTCTTTGCTGTTTCAACGAGGGATGCGAATGCGTCCTTATCGGAAACTGCGAGCTCTGCGAGCATCTTGCGGTTGATGTCAACGCCTGCGAGCTTAAGACCGTGCATAAGCTGAGAATAGTTGATACCGTTTACCTTTGCCTGAGCGGAAATTCTTGTGATCCAGAGAGAACGGAAATCTCTCTTTTTGAGCTTACGGCCTGCAAAAGCGTAGTTACCGCTCTTCATTACCTGCTCTTTAGCCATCTTGAAGTGTTTGCTCTTAGCGCCCCAGTAGCCCTTAGCGAGCTTGAGCATTTTATTTCTTCTCTTGCGAGTCATCATCGCACCTTTAACTCTTGCCATCTTTGCTTCCTCCTGTTTCGATTCTGATTATTTCTGGATGAGTGTCTTTACCGTTGCCTCGAAAGAGGGGCTGAGGTAAGTGTTGCGTCTGAGCTGTCTCTTACGCTTGGGTGTCTTGAGTCCGAGCTTGTGACGGCGGTTGGAGCTGTTCATTTTAACTCTTCCGCTCTTTGTGACAGAAAATCTTTTCGCTGTCGCGCTGTGTGTTTTGATCTTAGGCATAATGATTTTTTCCTTTCGATATGACTTTTGCGGCAGAGCCGCTTTTTGATTACTTCTTTATCGGCGATATTATCAGAGAGAGCTTGCGTCCCTCGAGAACGGCTTTCTTTTCCGTTGTGCCGTATTCGGAGCACGCCGCAACGAATCTGTCCATCATTGCCGTGCCGAGCTCGGGATGCAGGAGCTCACGTCTGCCGTTGAACTTGACTACGGCACGGACCTTGTTTCCCTCTTTGAGGAAACGAAGCGCGTGACCGAGCTTTGTTTCAAAGTCGTGATCGCCTATGTTGCAGGAGAGCTGAATTTCCTTGACTTCAACAACCTGCTGTCTCTTTTTTGCCTCTTTTTCGCGTTTTTCACGCTCAAAACGGAACTTTCCGTAGTCCATAATACGGCATACGGGCGGATCCGCCTTATCCGCTATCATAACAAGGTCACTGCCGCTGTCATATGCGGCTTTGAGAGCCTTTGCCGTATCAACGATGCCGAGCTGTTCGCCGTCCTCGCCGATAAGGCGCACCTGAGGAACTCTTATGTCCTCGTTGTAAAGATAATCTTTAGTGCTGATAGTAGCACACCTCCAAAAAATAAAAATTGCGGAAAGCCAAAGAGCCTCTCCGCACCGAAAATTCCCCCTGCACCGCAAGGAAAACCGAAAGTTATTAACCAAGCTCGCCGCGCGGCTTGGTGAAAGCGGAGAACGCTTTTCTTTGTTTTGCCAAAGCAGTATATCACACTTTTCAGCCTTTGTCAAGTCGATTTTGCAATTTTATCGTTTTTTTGCCGCATATTCAGTAAAGCCCGCACCGCAGGCTTCGCTTCCTCACGCCTTTCGCTAAAAAATCCGCCCCGAAGGACGGATCTTTCGTTTTTTAAAGCGCTTCGCTTCCCTCTTCGGGAGCTTCTGTCTCTTTTTCCGGCTCGTCATCAAAGATGTTTTCAAAATCCTCTTCGCTGCCGTCAAAGTCTTCGCAGTCGTCGCATTTGCCGGACGTTGCGTTCTTTATTGCGTCCGAAACCTTCTTTGCGCATTTGCATATGCCGACGGAAGCCTTCGCTATTCCGCTTGAAACGTTGTTGCGGATTATTTCGAGATCCTCCGCTGTCGGAATGCCGGCAAAGTTCAGTTTGTAGTCAAAATGCTTTGAACCGTCCTCGTCAACCGTTTTTTTCGTCTTGACCTTCAGCAGAAGCGAGCGTGCCTCGCATTCGCCCGTTTCATCATTTTTCTCCGTAGCGTAAGGCGTAAGAAGCGCCGCCCCGAGAAGTATCCAACCGAGTCCGAAACCTTTTTTCATTTTTTAAAATCTCCTTTCAGTATAAAAACATTTATGCAAGCGATCCGATAAAACTTATCGCCATTACAGCATAAAGAACTATCACTCCGACGTTCAGATACGTCGCAACTCTGATTTTCTTCTTCGGAATATCATATACACATTCTTCGAGCCTGACGTTTTTTGCGTCCTTTGCCAGAAAAACTATTCCGAGTATTGCCAGAACAAAAATGACAAGCATCACGCCGAGCAAAGCGAACATCGGCGCGGAGCATCTCATAAGCTCTCCGAACAGACGCATTATTTCCTCGTCCGACGTTGCCTCCGCCATCTTATCCGATACGGCGGCTATTGCATCCGTATCGATTTTATCCGAGATATACGCTGTCAGAACACCGGATACGCCGTTGATAACCATATGCATCGCTATTGTATACCATATGTTTTTAGTCTTACAATATACATATCCGAACAAAAGTCCGACTCCGAACGCATAAAAGAACTGGCTGAAATTCCCGTGTACAAGTCCGAACGCAAGCGCGGAAGCGATTATCGCCGTCTTTTCTCCGAAGGTGCCCATCCTGTCTATCAGCAGCTTTCTGAATATGATTTCCTCAAAAATCGGCGCCGCTATGACAGTCGTGACAAAAACGATTATCCAGGAGCCTCCTCCGAGCATATCCGCAACGGGGTTTGTTATCGGTCTGCCGAGAGCAATTCCTATCCCGCCCGTTATGGCTATGCCGACGAGATTTCCCGCAAGCATAAACATAAACGCTATGCAGAGATATTTCATCCAGCTGCCGAAGCCTATCTTCTTTCTTTCGCCGATGCTCTGCTGCGGTGTTGAGAAAAGAAGCATAATAATTGCGATCGGCGAGCCGACGGCATACATTGCTATCCCGCTCACCGCCAGCGCATACCGGCTGTCCTCAATTATCTCGGGCTTATAAAAATTTGCTATCATAGCCAGAACGACTGCGCAGATATTCGCGCAGACGATGAGCATCACAACGGCAAAAAATAGCCAGCTCATCTTTCCGTACAGCCTGCCGAACGGATACTTCGGCTTTTGCCCAACGCTTTCGCCGACGCTTCCTTCAAAAACGATTTCCTTATTTTCGTCCACAGACATCACCTCCGATGATTTTCTTACATTATATATGATAGCACAGTCGGAAAGAAAAATAAATAGACGAAATGAAATTTATTTATTAAATTTTTTCCCTTCTATTGAAAAAACGGGCGGTTTGTGTTATCATATGTAGCCGTAAAACAGGCGCAGGGAGGTTTTTATGACAATATCCGGACTTCAGAAGCTTACCCTGCTCGATTTTCCCGGCAAAACAGCGTGCACCGTCTTTCTCGGCGGCTGCAACTTCCGTTGTCCCTTCTGCCATAATTCCTCGCTCGTGCTCGGCGCGGGAGAGGGAGAAAATATACCGGAGGAGGAATTCTTCGCTTTTCTCGAAAACAGAAGAAACCGTCTGGACGGCGTTGCGATAACGGGCGGCGAGCCGCTCATAACGGACGAAACGGAAAGCTTCATCGAGAAAATAAAGTCTATGGGCTATGCCGTCAAGCTCGATACGAACGGCGCATTCCCCGAAAGGCTTCGCCGGCTCATCGAAAAAGGGCTTGTCGATTACGTCGCTATGGATATAAAAAACAGCCCGCATAAATACGCAAAAACAATCGGTCTCCCCTCCGCTCCGCTCGGCAAAATCGAAGAAAGCATCCGTATTCTGATGAGCGGTAAGGTCGGTTTTGAATTCCGCACAACCCTTGTAAAGGGGTTTCATACGGAGGATGACATCGAAACGATCGGCAAATGGATTTCCGGCGCGGAGCGCTGGTACCTTCAGGCTTTCAAGGACTCCGGAGAGCTGCTCTCCGAGGGGCTTTGCGGCTTCGGTCGCGACGAATATCTGCGCTTTCTCGACATCGCCCGACGTTTTGTGCCAAATGCACAACTCCGAGGGGTATAATCTATATATTGTTCCGATTTTTCACGATTTGCTCTAAAAACACAATATATTGTGCACTCTCCACTTGACAACGCCTTTCCGAAGTGATAAAATTGTATCACTGCGAAAAAGAATTCAACGTCCGCTCCCGCAAAAACAAGGCGGGGGCTGCGTTTGTCAATACGGAGGGTTTTTTATTATGTATCAGGTTGTTAAAAGAGACGGTCAGATAGCGGATTTCGATATAGGCAAGATTTCCGTTGCAATAACCAAGGCGTTTGAAGCCATCGGCAAACAGTATCATCCGTCTGTCATAGATTTCCTCGCGCTCAAGGTAACTTCGAACTTCGAGCACAAGGTAAAGGACGGGCTTGTTTCCGTCGAAGATATTCAGGACAGCGTTGAGTCCGTGCTCATCCAGGCAGGCTATGACGATGTTGCAAAAACCTACATTCTCTATCGTAAGCAGAGAGAAAAAATCCGCAATATGAAATCAACCATCCTTGACTACAAGGAGCTCGTCAACAGCTACGTAAAGGCGATTGACTGGCGCGTCAAGGAAAATTCGACAGTCACATATTCCGTCGGCGGACTTATCCTTTCAAACTCCGGCGCAATAACGGCAAACTACTGGCTCTCCGAAATATATGATGAAGAAATCGCAAATGCGCACAGAAGCGGCGATATGCATCTTCACGACCTCTCTATGCTCACAGGCTACTGCGCAGGCTGGTCGCTCAAGCAGCTCATTCAGGAGGGGCTCGGCGGCGTTGTCGGAAAGATAACCTCCGCTCCCGCAAGCCATCTCGCAACCCTCTGCAACCAGATGGTAAACTTCCTCGGTATTATGCAGAACGAATGGGCGGGCGCGCAGGCGTTCTCCTCGTTTGACACGTATCTTGCTCCGTTCGTCAAGGTTGACAACCTCAGCTATGACGCCGTCAAAAAATGTATCGAATCCTTTATTTACGGCGTGAACACCCCGTCAAGATGGGGCACGCAGGCTCCGTTCTCGAACATCACCCTCGACTGGACCGTTCCCGCAGACCTTGCGGAGATGAACTGCATCGTCGGCGGAAAGGAAATGCCCTTCCGCTATAAAGACTGCAAAAAAGAGATGGATATGATCAACCGCGCATTCATCGAAATTATGATAGAGGGCGACGCAAACGGCAGAGGCTTCCAGTATCCTATTCCCACATATTCGATTACCCGCGATTTTGACTGGTCGGAGACCGAGAACAACAAGCTCCTCTTTGAAATGACGGCAAAATACGGCACACCGTATTTCTCAAACTACGTAAACTCCGATATGGAGCCGAGCGACATCCGTTCGATGTGCTGCCGTCTGCGCCTTGACCTTCGTGAGCTCCGCAAAAAGTCCGGCGGCTTTTTCGGCAGCGGCGAGTCAACAGGCTCGATCGGCGTTGTAACAATCAACCTTCCCCGTCTTGCATATCTCGCAAAGGACAAGGAAGATTTCTATAAACGCCTCGACCACATTATGGACGTTGCGGCACGTTCGCTCAGCGTCAAGAGAAAAGTTATCACAAAGCTCCTCGACGAAGGACTTTATCCCTATACAAAGCGTTACCTCGGCACCTTCAAAAACCATTTCTCGACGATCGGTCTCGTCGGTATGAACGAAGCAGGTCTGAACGCAAACTGGCTCAGAAAAGACATAACTCATAAGGAAACGCAGGACTTTGCCAAGGAATGCCTCAATCATATGCGCGAGCGCCTCTCCGATTATCAGGAGCTCTACGGCGACCTTTACAACCTCGAAGCAACTCCCGCAGAATCGACGGCGTACCGCCTTGCAAAGCACGACAAACGTCGTTATCCGGATATAATCACAGCCGGCACGGAGGAATCTCCTTATTATACAAACAGCTCCCATCTTCCCGTCGGCTATACGGAGGACATCTTCTCCGCGCTCGACATTCAGGATGAGCTCCAGACGCTTTATACGTCGGGCACCGTATTCCACGCATTCCTCGGCGAAAAGCTGCCGGATTGGAGATCGGCGGCGTCGCTCGTCCGCAAGATTGCGGAAAATTACAGACTCCCCTATTACACCCTCTCCCCGACATACTCCGTCTGCGCAGAGCACGGATATATCGCGGGCGAAATATACGAATGCCCCGTATGCAAGAAGAAAACAGAGGTATACAGCCGTATCACAGGCTATTACCGTCCCGTTCAGAACTTCAATGACGGCAAGGCGCAGGAATTCTCCGAGCGCAAGGAATATGTCATCGAGCGTTCTCACCTGACTCATTTCGGCGTGCTTGAACACAAGGAGCCGGAGCATAAGGAGGAACACGAGCCGAAGACCGCCGCAAACCTGCTTTTCACAACGAGAACCTGCCCGAACTGCAAGATAGCAAAGGCGCTCCTCGAAAAAGCGGGCATTGCATACGAAAACATTTACGCAAACGAACACGAGGATATGGCAAAGGCATATGACATCGTGACCGCTCCGACGCTTGTCGTTCCCGAGGGTGACGGAGTCAGACGTCTGAAAGGCGTATCCGAAATCAGAAAATATATAGAATCGCTTTGATAAAATGCACGATATTATAATAATCGGCGCAGGGCCGGCGGGGCTTACCGCCGCGCTCTACGCTCTCAGAGCGGGAAAAACCGCGCTCATACTCGAAAAATCAAATTTCGGCGGTCAGATGACATATTCTCCGAAGATTGAAAACTTCCCCGGCACCCCGCAGATAAGCGGCAACGAACTTGCAGAGCAGCTTATAGATCAGGTTCTCTCGCACGGCGCTGACATAGAGCCGGAGGAGGTTATCGGTATAGAAGACCTCGGCGGGACGAAAAAAGTCATAACGACGAGCGGAAGCTACGAAGGCAAAGCCGTCATCATCGCCGCAGGTGTAAAACACAGAATGACCGGAGCCGAAGGCGAAGAGAAATTCATCGGCGAGGGCATATCGTTTTGTGCCGTCTGCGACGGAGACTTCTATTCCGGCAAGGAGGTTGCCGTCATCGGCGGAGGAAACAGCGCCCTTCAGGAAGCTGTCCTCCTATCCGAAAAATGCAAAAAAGTCACTCTCGTTCAGAACCTGCCGTACTTCACAGGCGAAAAGCGACTGCTTGACGTGCTCCGCGGAAAGGATAACGTCGAATATATCACAAGCTCAACCGTCCGCCGCTTTGAGGGGAAAGAAAAACTTTCAGCCGTTGTAATAGCGGACGAGAGCGGAAAAGAAACCGAGCTTTATGTTGACGGCGTGTTCGTTGCGATAGGGCTTATCCCGTCCAATGAGATATTCGCCTCCGTCTGCGGGCTTGACGATCGCGGCTATTTCGATTCCGGCGAGGACTGCAAGACAAAAACCCCCGGAATTTTCGTCGCTGGGGACTGCCGCAGAAAAAATATAAGACAAATTACAACGGCGTGTGCCGACGGCTCTGTTGCCGCCCTTGCCGCTTGCAATTTCATAGATTTATCCTAAATAATCTCCTAAAAAACAATTCCGCCGCGGAAATCCGCGGCGGAATTGTTTTTGATTTTTGATTATTCAACAATGTAATCCTTGAGCTCATCGAAGAGCTTATCGCAATCGTCGCCGTAAGCGGTGAGTGTGATGGGGTTGAGAAGGTCAAGGCTGAAAATGCCCATTATCGACTTTGCGTCAACAACGTATCTTCCGCTTGAAAGGTCAACCTCTGCGTCATACTTGCGGACTATTTCAACAAAATCTCTGACCGCCTCTATTGAAGAAAGACGAATTTTAACTGTTTTCATTTGTAATCTCCTTTCGACTTCTATGTCTTATACATAATATATAATAACAAAAAGGATTTTAATTGTCAATATCAAACTTTCAATTTATAACGGAAAGCGCAAATGAAAAAATGAGAAGATACCCTTGCCATAGCGAAAAAAGGAGAACGCATATCGCCGGCAGCTTTCCGACCCGCCTGACAATCGGATAAAGCACGGAAAGCAACACAAGGCAAACGCAGCAGACAAGCGCCGATGCAAAAAATGCCGTCGCCTTGCAATTCAGCGGAATCCATATGTAAGTCAATGCGTAGACACAGCCGTACAGCACGCAGGCTGTCTTCAGCGACTTGCCGCAGGGATGCAGGGGCGAGAAGAAGGTAAGCGAAAGCGAAAATGACAAAAGGCAGAGTGCCGTCGCAAAAAACATTATAAAAACTACGGTCGGCAGAGCCCAGACGGGCGTGCATATCTCCTCCCAGCCCTCGCTGTCCGTCCCGTTTGTGGCAAAAAGTATCCCCAGCGCCAGCGCAACAGCCATAATTATAAGCGTCATAGTTACGTTCACGCACGCCAGCTCTTTTCTGATATTTCGCTTTATTTCCTGTGATACAGTCTTCATATATCCCCCCTACGCCCTACTTTTCTTTGGAAAGAAAAGTAGGCAAAAGAAACTTCAATTATTGGTTTATTCAGATATTTCATTGCCTGCGCAAATGGGCATTGCAACGTAGGGGACGGGTCTTTGCCCCTCTCGGCGAGGCCTGCTTGGCTTGCTTGCGCAAACCAGCAAATCCCGTCCCGTCATCCCGTCTTCATCGATGTTCAGGCAAAAAACTTCAATTATTGGTTTGTGCGTTCCTTTTCAGCCTTCCTCTTTGAGGAAGGGGGACCGCAACGCGGTGGAAGGAGTATACCCAACGCACTCCTTCCGTCATTTTCTTGCGAAAATGCCACCCACTCTCTTCTCGGCGACGCCTACTTGACTTGTAAATCGCAAAAGACATCAAGGCGGGACGGGCAACCCGTCCCCTACATTGTTGCGCTCCCTTGATGAAGCAAAAACTCTTGCCTTCTCCCGTCCCCGCGGGAACAAAAACCCCTGCGCGAAACATAATCGTTCAGCGCCGCAGGCGCACATCTTCTCTCTTCACCCAATTTTATGCCACGAAAAACAAAAATATGCCCTCTCGCGAAGGCATATTTCTGTTTTGAAGCGGTTATCTTGTCGTATGCTCTGCGACCGTGTCCGTCTCTTCTCTCGGACGGAAAAGGAGCGAAATGCACCAGATGCTTGCAAGAGCAACAAGTGTATAAACAACTCTTGCCGCCGCTGCGTCCTGTCCGCCGAAGATCCACGCAACAATGTCAAAACGGAAAAGCCCGATACTGCCCCAGTTAAGTCCGCCGATGATCGAGATAATAAGTGCGATTCTGTCAATTATCATAAAAATCAACTCCTTGTTTTTTGTTTGACATTTCGTATTCTCCCCCTTTTCGCCCGACTTATACATTATTTTTCATTTTGTTATTGCAATTACCGTCGCAAAAGGTTAAAATATAAAGGAAAATCTGATTTGAGGACTTAATATGAGAGCAAGAAAACTTAAACACCGCGACGAGCGCCTGCTCGCCTGCGACAATATAATAACAGACGAATTCTCCTCCGATCCGCCCAGACTCCTCCCGGGCGAGCTTTTCCCGGACTATTCAAAATTCCGTCTTGAAATCGGTTGCGGAAAGGGAGGTTTTGTCCGAGGAGAGGCGATTTCTCATCCGGACACGGCATATATCGCAGTCGAGCTGATAACGGATGTTATCGTTCAGGCGGCAGAACGCACGCCGAAGGAAAAATATAAAAACGTTGTTTTTCTCAACACAAACGCTTCGCGTCTCGACCGTATCTTCCCCGCCGGCAGCTTTGAAAGAATTCATATCAACTTCTGCGACCCCTGGCCCAAAAAGCGCAACGCAAAGCGGCGTCTCACCTGCCGCACGTTCCTTTCCCTCTTCCGTCCGCTACTATCCGAGGGTGGCTGTATAGCGTTCAAGACAGACAACGCAGATCTCTTCGAATATTCCCTGCCGGAATTCGAAGCGGCAGGTTACAGGACGGAAAAAGTCACGCGCGACCTGCACGCAAGCGAGTATTACGGATGCGATACAGAAACCGAATATGAAAAGGCTTTCTCCGAAAAAGGGACGCCGATCTGCCGTCTCGAAGCGTATCCGATCCGTTGAAACCGCATTATCCGCGCAAATTCCTCAAAACTTTTTTGAAAAAAAGAAAATTTACTATTGATTTTTCAAAAAAGGCGTGATATAATAAACAACGCTGTATCTCTGTTAAACCGTGCGATGTGCTTTTTACGTCGCACTTTGCAGATAAAAATCAATCACAGGAGGTGTAAATATGGCAAAATGTGTATGTTGCGGTAAGGCGCTCGTTTTCGGAAACAACGTTTCCCACTCCAACCGCAAGACAAGCAGAACTTGGAAGCCCAATCTCAGAAAGGTAAGCGCGAATATCAACGGCACTCACAAGACAGTTACCGTTTGCTCTCGTTGCCTTCGCTCCGGCAAGGTAGAAAGAGCGTAACACCTCTGACAAAAGCTTTACAGGACCCCTTCCGCAAGGAAGGGGATTTTGCGTAGAAAGGGAGGTTTGCTTATGAATTTTCTTCTTGTATCGTCCGAAGCGGATAAAAAAATACTCTCCGGACTTGCGGATTTCGGCACCGTCGTTCCGCTCCCTCCCCTGATGTCGCTGCCAAAGCCGATAGCGTCTCACGCAGACACGCTGATCGCGTCCGTAAGCGACGAATTCTTCGTGTATAAAGATTATAAGGAAAGCGACAAGCTCTTCCGCGCCCTCGGCTTGCCCTGCACGGTTATAAACGCCGCTGCGGGAAGCACCTACCCTTTCGATGCCGCGCTCAACTGCTTTACCGTCGGCGACAGGCTCGTCTGCCGCGAAAAAAGCGTTGCGCCGGAGATACTTGAGTTTGCCAGAAAGCGCGGATATAAACCGCTCGACGTGCGCCAGGGCTATGCGCATTGCTCCTGCGTCCCCGTCGGCGACGGAATTCTGACCTCGGACAGAGGAATCTTTCACGCGGCGGAAAAAGCCGGCATCGACACGGCTTTCGTAAGGTCTGGCGGTATCAGCCTCCCCGGATATTCCGGCGGATTTATCGGCGGCGCGTGCGGCACTGTCAGCAGGACGGTCGTATTTTTCGGCGATCTGCGGCGCATTCCGGACGGCGAAAAAGCGGAAGACTTCATTAAAAGCAAAGGCTTTGACACGTATTATCTCTCGGACAAGCCGCCCGTCGATCTCGGCGGAATAATCTCAATCGAGGTCTGACCTACTTTTCTTTGAAA
>DLLG01000004.1:33959-34276 GCA_002479075.1 Clostridiales bacterium UBA7568 | reverse complement strand
AAAAGTAGGCAAAAGAAACTTCCGTTATTGTTTCGTGTAAACATTTTATTGCCTGCGCAAACGGGCGTTGCAACGTAGGGGACGGGTCTCCCGTCCCGTCACCCTGTCTTCATCGATATTCAGGCAAAAGAAACTTCGGTTATTGGTTTGTGAAGATGTCTTATTGCCTTCATAAATGGGGGTATATTGCAGGGGAGGGGTCTCCCCTCCCGGCCCACCGTCTTTATCGATATACAATCCGGCATATCCCTCCCGTCTCGGCGACGCCTGCCTGGCTTGCTTGCACAATCCGGCAAATCCCTCCCGTCTCGGCGACG
>DLLG01000004.1:21599-33848 GCA_002479075.1 Clostridiales bacterium UBA7568 | reverse complement strand
TCCCGTCTCGGCGACGCCTGCCGAATTTTTCGGTAGCTCTGCGCCGCAGGCGCACTTCTCTCTTCACTCTTCTCTCAAACAAAGGAGTTCTTATGAAAATCGAAACCTTTTCTCTCGGCACGGCGAACCCCGCCGTAAAGCTGACAACATATATTGCAGACGAAAGCGCTGAGAGCGCACGTCCCGCCCTTCTGATAATTCCCGGCGGCGGATACCGCATATGCGCGTATCTTGAAGGCGAGCCTTATGCGCTCGAATTCTGCGCAAGAGGTTATAACTGTTTCGTCCTCGAATATTCCGTTATGGGCGCGGCAAGATTCCCCTCCCAGCTTATCGAAGCGTCGCTTGCGATGAAATTCATCCGCGACAGTGCCGAAAAATACAAAACGGATAAAGACAGAGTGTTCGTTATAGGCTCCTCCGCAGGCGGTCACCTTGCGGGAATGCTCGGCACAATGTGGGACGACAGGCTCGTCACGGACACAATCGATATGCCCAAAGGTTACAACAGACCGACGGGAATGCTTCTCTGCTATCCTGTCATAACTTCGGAGAGAAAATATGCACACGAGGATTCCTTTCGCAAGCTCATAGGCAACGAAAACCTCGGTAATGAATCGATGAGAAAAAAGGTCTCGATAGAGCGTGCCGTAACGAAAAAGACCGTCCCCGCCTTCATCTGGCACACAAGGACAGACAGCGGCGTGTCCGTTATGAACTCGCTTCTTCTGGCAGAAGCGCTTGCAAAGAAAAATGTTCCGTATGAGCTTCATATCTATCCCTCCGGCGGGCACGGAGAGTCGCTCTGCCAGAAAAACCTGAATTCCGAAAACAGCTACAACCGCGACTGGGTGCGTTGCGCCTGTCATTGGATGCGGTCGTTTGATAAATAAATTGCGAAAAGGCAGGAAAATATTATGCAAACAGAAGTTTTTCATCTTTCCGAAACGAATCCCGAGGTCAAGCTGACGGCTTATCTTGCGGGAACCTACGAACGTATTCCCCATAACGAAAAACGCCCCGCGGTGCTTGTCATCCCGGGCGGCGGATACGCATACTGCTCCGCAAGGGAGGCAGAGCCTATCGCGCAGGAATTCCTTGCACACGGCTACAACACCTTCGTTTTCGATTATTCCGTAAACGGAGCGGCTGTCTATCCGTCGCAGCTTATAGAGGCGTCGCTTGCGATGAAATTTCTCCGCGACAACGCCGAAAAGCTCCGTATCGACCCGGAAAGAATCTTCGTCATCGGCTTTTCTGCCGGCGGGCATCTTGCCGCAATGCTCGGCACAATGTGGCATAAGGACTTTATCTATAAAGCAATCGATATGCCATATGGCTACAACAAGCCGACGGGAATGATCCTTTGCTACCCCGTCATCACAAGCGGCAAATATGCGCACAGGGGCTCGTTTGATACCCTCCTCGGCGACAGGAGAAACGACAAAAAGCTCCTCCGCGAGGTGTCCCTTGAATACGCCGTGACGAAAAAGACCGTCCCCGCCTTCATCTGGCACACCCGCGCTGACAAGACCGTCCCCGTCATAAATTCGATACTCTTTGCGGAAGCGCTTTCAAAGAAGGATATTCCTTATGAGCTCCATATCTATCCGGACGGATGGCACGGAATGACTCTCTGCCGCGAATTTCTCGATACGGAAAACGAATACATCGGTGATTGGGTCCGCTCCTGCGAGCATTGGATGAAGAACACAAAATAAAACAAAAACAGGGCATATGCCCTGTTTTTTATTATGCCGACTGTTTTTTCTCTTTGAAGATTACCTTGTAAATTATCACCCACCAGATAAATCCGAGAGGAATTGCGACGAAGATGTCAAGAATGGAATGTTGTTTTACGAACACCGTCGATGCGCAGATAAGCACGCCGAGGACTATCGCCGCCGCAAGGAGCCATTTATGCTTGCGGAGAGACTTGCAGTCAATGACCGCAAAATCTATCGCCATTGCGCCGAAAACGTGTGCGCTGGGGAGGACGTTTGTATATGTATCGGCTGTGTAAATGCGCTTCATCATAAAGCAGAATATGTTTTCGTTTCCCGTTATGTCGGGGCGCATATCCTGATAATTCGGGAAAATCGCGCAGATGATAATCATCGTAAAGAACGTTGCGCCGATATATATCATATATTTTTTGAAGCCCTTTGCGTCGCGGAAGATGAGATATATTCCGACAGCCGCAAGCGCCGGATACCAGAGCGAATAAGGTATTGCAAAGTATTCGCAGAAAGGAATCATATCGTCCAGCGGAATGTGCGAAAGGAACATTTTGTCCGCCGGGAAGTCGTTCGGTATCAGCTTTTCGAGGATGAAAAAGGCGATAAGGTATGCGGGAAATATCAGCACATACCATATATGCTTATAATACTTGTTTTTTATCGGATAAGAGTTTATTTCTTCTGTCATTCGGGTTCTCCTTTTCGTTTTGTGCAGTATAAGAATACCATATTCGGAGGCGGAATGTCAATATACGAATTTCTTATTTTGCATATTGTAAATAAGGGGGCATTGTGTTATCATTATTCTGAAAGGAAGGTGCTTTTATGAAGATCACGTTTATCGGCGCGGCGCACGAGGTCACAGGCTCCTGCACGCTCATCGAAACGGGGAAAACGAAATTTCTCGTCGACTGCGGTATGGAGCAGGGTCCCGATATGTATGAAAACCGCGATCTGCCCGTCTCACCTACGGAAATCGACTTTCTCTTTCTCACTCACGCACACATAGACCATTCCGGAAAGCTGCCGCTTCTTGTGAAGAACGGCTTTCGCGGAAAAATATATTCGACAGACGCCACCCGTCGCCTATGCTCCGTTATGCTCTCTGACTCCGCGCACATCCAGATGTCGGACGCGGAATGGAAAAACAGGAAGGCAAAGCGCTCCGGCAAGGGCGCATATGAGCCGCTTTATGACCAGAACGACGTCGATGCAACAATGTCTCTCTTTGAAAGCTACGGTTACAATAAGGAATTCTCCGTCGCGGGCGGCATCTCGGCAAGATTTTTTGACGCGGGGCACCTGCTCGGCTCCTCCTCCGTCAAGCTCCGTCTGACAGAGGACGGAAAGGAATGCAGCGTTATCTTTTCGGGCGACATCGGAAATTCCGAGCGACCGCTCCTGTGCGACCCGCAGATGCCGGACGAGGCGGACGTTGTCATAACCGAATCGACCTACGGGGACAGGGCGCACGACGCCGTCCGCCCCGATTATGAAAAAAAGCTGACAGAGCTCCTTACCGAAACGTTTGAAAAGGGCGGAAACCTCGTCATTCCGTCGTTTGCCGTCGGCAGGACGCAGGAGCTGCTGTATCTTCTGCGGGGAATAAAAGAGCGGCACGCCGTAAAATATGATTTTCCCGTCTATCTTGACAGCCCGCTCGCCGTTGAAGCGACGAAAATCTATGCTTCGCCCGATATGCGCGACTATTATGACGAAGAAACCCTCGCCCTGCTCTCCCGCGGCATAAACCCGATAACCTTTGACGGACTTCGCGTAAGCGTTACAACCGAGGACTCAAAGGCGATAAATACAGACCCGACGCCGAAGGTCATAATCGCGTCGTCCGGAATGTGCGAGGCGGGCAGAATACGTCATCACCTCAAATATAATCTCTGGCGCAAGGAATGTACGGTTCTCTTCATCGGTTATCAGGTTGAAGGGACGCTCGGCAGGCGACTGCTCGACGGCGAAAAGACCGTAAACATTCTCGGCGAGGAGATAAATGTCGCAGCGAAGATAGATCGGCTGGACGGCATTTCCGCCCACGCTGATAAGGACGGGCTTCTTCATTGGCTCGGATCGATGAAAAACCGCCCGCGCAGAGTCTATGTCAACCACGGCGACGACAACGCCTGCGAAGCGTACGCAAAGGCTGTCGGCAGGAAGCTGCTGATAAATGCCGTTGCGCCATACAGCGGAGGCTGCTATGACCTTTCAAGCGACATCTGTTATGACCCGGGCAACACACAAAAGCTCGAAAAACGCGCTCCGCTCCCCGCAAAGAACAAGCCGTCCGTCGCCTGGACAAAGCTCTTTACCGCAGGGGTACGACTTTCCGATCTGATCGAAAGATCGCGCGGAATGAAGAGCAAGGAGCTTATGCAGCTGACAAATCAGATAAATTCCCTCTGCAATAAATGGGGAAAAACCGTGAAAAACAAAAAGAAAAAACGATAAACTCCGAAAATCCCGCTTTTTTGCGGGATTTTCAGCTTTTTTGCGGTCATTTACCCGTTGACACGGGTTTTTATATGTGATATAATACGCTCAATTATGATTTTGTGAAAGGATTTTTCAGAGTGGAAAGCAGTACGGGCGACAGTCCTTACCGAAGTACATATTCGGAGAGATATTCGGCATAACCCGCTCACGTTGTGAGGCAAACGGGCTATGCTTTTTTGCGTTTCACGGAAAGATTCATAAAACAACATTTTTCGGAGGATTACTTTCTTATGGCAGACCCTTATCCCTTATCTTGCCTGACAGCGTCCGCTGCGCTCACGGCTTCTGCAGAACTGGCAAGCGGAAACACCCTTATCTTACAGATACTTTTTCAGATACTTCTGATATTTCTTAACGCCGTCTTTGCCTGCGCAGAGATCGCCGTTATCTCTATGAACGGCACAAAGCTGGATCAGCTCGTCGCAAAGGGAGACAAAAGAGCGAAAAAACTTTCAAAGCTGACGGAGCAGCCCGCCAAATTCCTTTCGACGATTCAGGTTGCAATAACGCTTGCAGGCTTCCTCGGAAGTGCTTTCGCGGCAGACAACTTCGCAGGCTATATAGTCAACTGGCTTTATAAAGAAGGCGGCCCCGTTTCAAAAGAGGTCATAAATTCCGTCTCCGTCATCCTCGTAACGCTTATTCTTTCATACTTCACGCTCATCTTCGGCGAGCTCGTTCCCAAGAGGCTCGCAATGAAAAAGACAGAGCAGCTCGCCCTCGGTATGTCCGGTATGCTGCGCTTTGTCTCGATAATATTCGCTCCGATAGTATGGCTTCTGACCGTCTCGACAAACGGAATTCTCCGTCTGCTCGGAATTGACCCGAACGCAGAGGAAGAAGAAGTTACGGAGGAGGAAATCCGTATGATGGTCGACGCCGGCAGCGAAAAGGGCGCAATCGACGTTGAAGAAAAAGAGCTTATTCAGAATGTGTTCGAATTCGACGACCTTACGGCGGACGAAATCGCAACTCACAGAACGGAAATCTCCCTTCTCTGGATGGACGAAACCGCAGAGGAATGGGAAGAGACCATTCACGAGAGCCGTCACACGTATTTCCCGATATGCGAGGAGAGCGTTGACAACGTTATCGGCGTGCTCAACGCAAAGGATTATTTCCGTCTGGCGGATAAGAGCCGTGAGAACGTACTCAAAGAGGCTGTCAAGCCCGCATATCTCGTTCCGGAAGCCGTCAAAGCCGATGTCCTTTTCAAGAATATGAAAAAGACGCACAACTATTTCGCCGTCGTTCTCGACGAATACGGCGGTATGAGCGGCATTGTAACGATGACAGACCTCATCGAATGTATCGTCGGCGATCTTCAGGAGGACACGGAAATCAACGCAGAGCCGGAGAAGGAGATCGAACCTATCGATTCGAAAACCTGGAAGATAAGCGGCAGCGCGCCTATGGACGACGTTATCGAAGCTCTCGGCATAACGCTTGAAGAGGAAAGCGACTGCGATACCTTCGGCGGCTACGTTATGGGCATAATCGGCACGATCCCCGAAGACGGCACGACTCTGACAGCCGAAACCGAACACCTCTCAATAAAGGTTACGGAGATAAAGGATCACAGAATTGAAAAAACCGTCGTCTGCCTGCTGGACCCTCCCGCAGACGAAGATGACGATAAAAAAGACAAAGAATAAAACACAAAGCCCCCGCCTTTCGGCAGGGGCTTTCTCTGTTCAATACGTTTCAACGCTTTTAACGGTGCCGTCCGGATTGTATTCCGTAGCTCTGAAAAGCGCGCCATCGCTGTATTCATAGAGGAAAAGGAGAGTTCCGTCTTTGTCATATTCCTTTGCAATGTCCTCGCTCTCGCTCCGCTCGTATACGACGTATCCGTCCGGGTTGCCGCTTTCGTCGTAATAATCCTCGCGGGTTTTCTCGTGCCAATAAATATCCGTTTCTCCCGTGTATTCCGTCACAATGCGCAGAACGCCGTTTTCATCATACGTTTTTTCAAGCCTGCGGAAGCCTTTTTCGCTGTATTCGTAAGCGAAGGTCAGAATTGCCTTCCCGTCCGAATAAATGATGCTCTTTGTAGGCTTGCCGAGATCATCGTGACTTTCGCCCCGATATTCGTTTTTGCTGCGGATGGTGCCGTCCGCAGCAAATTCCGTATCCGATATACGGAAGCCTTTTTCGTTATATTCGTAAACAGAATATTTTTCAAGCGTTCCGGAGAGGTCATATGTCTCCTCGCGGGTTATTGTATAAATGCTTTCGCCGCCGCTTCCGTTGAATTCGAGGGCGTAGCGCAGGATGCCTTCTCCGTTATATTTTTTCTGCGATATTCTCTTTCCCGCGTCGTTATATCCGTAAACAATCACGCTCTCGACAATGCCGCCGGAAGCATAGAACGTTTCCTTCAGAAGATACCCGTCCGGGCGGTATTCTCTCTCCGCCGTCTTTCCGCCTTTGTCGTTCCATTCAAACGCCTTGAACGACTGAACATTGCCTTCCGGGTCGTAATAGGTCTCTCTTTTGCGTTTACCGTTTTCGCCATATTCGATAATCGTTGTTTTCAACGCCGTCACGGACTTTACGGTCCTGCCGTTCTCATCCTCCTCGTACGCATCCGCTCTGCCCGAATATACCGTCGGATAATACCAGGCGTGCTTCTGCTGCCCGCTCTTCTGATATTCTATGCGACATTCAAGCTCATCGAAGTTATTTCTTCTCTCTTCTCTTACAAGATCCCAGTCAACGTCATAATATATCTTGTATGTGTGTCTTGTGCCGTCCGAGCCGATCGTCCTTCCCGTAACAGTTATGATGCGCGACTTTTCATCATAGTCAAACTCGTCATAATAAGCGGGCTCTCCTGAGTCGCCGTAAGTATAATATATGCGGCTGATCTTGCCCTCTTCGTCATATTCGCAGCGTTCCGAAATAGAGGGAAACGTCTCGCAGCCGGACAACATATATTGCTTGCGCCCTGTCATTTTTCCGTCGTCGCCGTAAGAATATTCATATGAAGTTCCGGTTCCCAGAGTTTCTGCGTCGCGCCTCTCCGTAACGCTCATAACCTTGCCGTTTTCATAATATTTGTAAACAAAAACGCGTTCCGCACCCGTTGCAAGACTGATATAAGTCTTTTCCGTCAGCCTTCCGTTCGAATCAAACGTGCTTCTGACAATGTGCGTGCCGAGCCTTTCTTCATATGTTCCCGCATCTTTTTTCGGGACGTTCGGATCACCCGAAAGCTCAAATGCCGCCGAAAGCAGTTTTTCCCTTCCCTCTTCTTTCGTCTCCTCCTTTTTGCAACCGCAAAGCAGGATCGAAGACAGCAAAAGCACAAAGCAAAGAATAAAAACGGTTGTTTTTTTCATATTATCGTGTTTCCTTTCGATAGATTTTTGCGTTTTCAAAGCTGTTTTTCTCATTATATCATAAAAATATGAACTTTTCAAGAGCGGCTCCGGAAGAGCAAAAAGCGGCGGTGAAACCCGCCGCTATGTTATTTGTCCGCCTTTTTTCTTATATCGGACAGCTTTTCGATCGTTCCGTCCGGACGCTTGATAACGGTATTTTCAAGCTGCCCCGCAAAGGACGCGCGGAAACGGAGACGGAATTCGTTGCGCAGCTTTATCTGCTCCGCTTTTTCTTCTTCCGTCAGCCCCTCTGCCTTTTCTTTGTGAGCAAGCTCGTTTATTCTTATTGTAAGTTCGTCTTTCATAAAATCATCTCCCTTTTGCCGTTCCGGCAGGATACCTTATTATATCACAGTCGAGACGATTATTCAATCCCCTTCGATGCGATATATCCCGCAAAAATATATGAGCAGAATATCAGCAGCGCAACGTTCTCCGCCGTGTAAAAAAAGATATATACGGCAAGGATCCATAAGAAAAACAGCGTAACGGCGGTCGTAGCCTTTATAAGCTTCTCTCCCGCGCCGTCTCCGAACCTGAGAGAGACAACTGCGGATATTATCCTTCCGCCGTCAAGCGTTGCCATAGGCATAAGATTTATGAAAAGCGTAATCTCCGAAAAAACGCGTATGCTTTCGCCGCAAGGAAAAAAGCGACTGAGCGCAATGAGCAGAATGTTTTCAAAAGGTCCCGCAAAGGCGATCAGTATTTCCTCATAATACGACGGCGGCGTGCTTATCTGCATACTTATCCCGACAGGCATAAGAACAATCCTTTCTATCCGCCTTCCGAGCAAAAGCGCCGCCGCTCCGTGCCCCAGCTCGTGCAGAACTGTGACCGTAAAGATCGCAAAGCTCTTTTCCGGCGGGACGGCAAAAAGCAATATGAATATCCCCGCCGCCGCAAAGGGATGAACGGAAAAGCGCGGAAGCTTCAAGCCCGCCTCCTTCTCTCACCTGCAAAAACGGAGATCACGGTTATCAGCAGCGGCGAAACCACCGCCCCTGCCGCGCCGAACAGCTTTATGCAGACATACATAAAAAACAGCGAAACGACAGACGGCACCCCGCAGCTCCCCCCAATCAGTTTCGGCTCGATTATCTGCCTTGCAACCGTCGTCAGTCCCCATAGAACAAGCAATATCACCCCGCTCCTTCCGGAGCCCGTGAAAAACATTATCGCCGCATAAGGAGCGAGCACAAGCCCCGTTCCGACGGCAGGCAGAGCGTCAAAAACCGTCGTTATTATCGCAAAAGCAAGGGCATATCTGATCTTTGCCAGCGAAAAGCCGAGATAAAGCATAGAAAACATCAGAAGAGATATTAGCGTTTCGCTTCTGATCGTTTTCAGGACAGCCTCCGTCAAGCCCTTTTTGTCCGGCAGCTTTGGCAGGTATGCCGAAACAAAAGCGGACACCTCGTCCCGGCAGAGACAGAAAAGGATGCCGGAAAGTATCGTCATAAACGAAAAGAAAAGCACAGAGGGCACAAATGCCGCCGCCCTTCCGAGAAATGACGAAACGGCGGAAAACGTTTCGTCTGTGAGGCTTTTTATAAGCGACGAAAGCGTTTCCCCAATATCCTCCGGAGCTCCCGGAAACAGCTTTATGGAAATTATCTCTGGCATACGCCGTAAAGTGTCAATCAACTCGCTTATCTTTCCCTCCCCTCGCAGCCAAGCCCCGTAAAGCCCGCTTACCTGCCCGTATATCATTTTTCCGAAAAGTACCGCAAGGCTTATGAATGCGGAATAAATGACGACGGAAAACAGCGCCGCTACACGTTTTTTCGCCTTTTTCCCCCTGATTCCGAGCTTTCCCGCCGTCCAGAGCGACACATATGCAACAGCCGCTCCGAGGGCAAACGGCATACAGGGAACAAAAAAATATTTAATTGCGGCAAATATGCAAAAAACCGTAATAACCGCCGTCACAGCTGATTTTTTCGTTTGCGACATATCTTTTCGGCACCTCGCTGTATTTTAACTTTTGATTAACTTCCTTGACAAAAGCATTTCTTTGTGATATTATGTATGGGCGTACAAGCCATCAGAGGTTATTGATATTTCAGACATCAAAAAAATTTATATAAGGATAGATAAATATATGAAAAAAATTATCGCTTTATTTCTCGTTCTTACATTCGTAGTCGCTTTTGCGGCGTCCTGCGGCAATAACACGCCCCCGACACCCGACCTTACAAACACACCCTCAACCGCTACGACAACCGGAGGCTCCTCCGCCACAACAACCGAAGGCGGCGACTCCACAGGCACAACGACTTCCCCCGCCCAGACAACGACCGAGCCCGCTCTTGACAAATACAAAGAAATTCAGGACGGCGACTTCGTTTACAGAATAATGCGTGACGAGAACGGTGCTTTCTCTTATGTCGTTATAAAGAAATACTGCAGCGAGGACGAATCTCTCGTCGTTCCCGCAGTTTACACATATCAGGGCAAGGCCCTCAGCATTACGGAAATCGGCGTTCTCGGCAACATCGGCGCGTCCTCAAAGGGACTTTCCGGCGTCAAGGAGATCGCAATAGCGGGTTCCGTCAAGGTGATAAACAGAACGGCTTTCTTCAGCGCGATAAACGCAGAGAAGGTTGTGTTTGCGGAAGGCCTTGAAACAATCGGCGATATGGCATTCTGGCTCTGCGCAAAGCTGAAGGATTTTACTCTTCCCTCAACTCTCAAGGAGATCGGCGAGAATGCTTTCGCAGGTTGCGAATCGATTGAGACTCTCGTCATCCCTTCCTCTGTCAAAACAATCGGAAAAGGAGCTTTCTCCGGTTGCACTTCGCTCGAAACTCTCGTCATTTCTTCCTCTGTCGAAACAATCGGAGACGGCGCTTTCGCAGGCTGCACCTCGCTCAAGAGCGTAACGATTCCCGAAAAGTTCCGCGCTCAGCAGGAAAGCATCTTTGACGGCTGCACAAATCTTGAGATCACTTACGTAGGCTGATAACCTATAACAGAAAACTTCACCCCTTCATAGTATGGTATATACCATATTATAAAGGGGTGTTTTTTTGACTGTTTATGTAGTTAAAGGCGGGGACACGCTTTATTCCGTTGCAAACGATTACGGAGTAAATGTCGTTCTCCTTGCCGAATGGAACGGTATTCTTCCTCCGTATCCGCTTTCAGTCGGGCAAAGTTTGCTGATTCTTTCTCCCGCGCTTACGCATACCGTTACGAGAGGCGATACGGTTTTTTCAATATCCAATCGCTACGGTATCTCGCAAAACGATCTTTTCCGCCGCAATCCTTCTCTCTGCGGCGGATATGTTCCGCTTTCCGTCGGGCAGCTGCTCGTTATCGAATTCGATGAACCGTCGCAAAGCGAATATTTCAAATACGCCTATGCCTATACGTTCATTGAGGAAAAAATCCTGCGCCAGACTCTGCCGTATCTCTCGGCGCTTGCGCCCTTCACATACGGCTTTTTGCCGGACGGGACGCTTCTCTCCCTGCCCGACGCCGCCCTGCTCTCCGCCTGTCGCGACTACGGAGTCGAGCCGCTTATGCATCTTTCAACACTGACCGAGAACGGAAACTTCTCAAACGAGCTTGCAAGCGAGCTTCTCTCCTCTCCCGAAGCACAGGACAATCTCATAGGCGAGATAATCGACGAAATGACCGAAAAGGGCTACGGCGGACTTGACATTGATTTTGAGTTCGTCTTTGCGGACGATGCGCAAAGCTATGCCGACTTCATCGCAAGAGCGCGCAATGCTCTTTCGCAATACGGGTTTACCGTCTATGCCGCGCTCGCTCCGAAAACCTCCGCAGACCAGCCCGGTCTGCTGTATCAGGGTCATCTCTATGACCAAATCGGCGCGGCGGCAGACAAAGTATTTCTTATGACATACGAATGGGGCTATACATACGGTCCGCCGATGGCAGTCGCTCCGATAAACTCTGTCCGTCGCGTGCTTGATTATGCCGTAACCGAGATACCTCCGGAAAAGATCATTATGGGCATACCGAACTACGGCTACGACTGGACGCTTCCGTATAAGCCGGGAGAAACCCGCGCAACCCTCATCTCAAACGAGCAGGCCCCGAGAATTGCCGCCGAATATAATGCTGAAATAAAGTTTGACGAAGCGTCGCAGTCGCCTTATTTCAATTATTACGACAACGGCACGATGCATGAGGTCTGGTTTGAAGATCCCCGTTCGATCTCCGCCAAGCTCGCCCTGCCGAGGGAATACGGCTTTTACGGCGTCGGCTACTGGAACGCTATGCGCCCCTTTAACGCAAACTGGCTTCTCACTTCCCTCTGACCTCCTTTTCTTTGAAAAGAAAAGGAGGCAAAAGAAACTTCAATTATTGGTTTTGTGCAAATATTTTGCTGCCTGCATACACGGGCGTTGCAACGTAGGGGACGGGTCTCCCGTCCCGAACATCCGCCTTCATCGATATACGATGCAAGAACTTTGATAATTTGTTCCGGCACGGTTTTTATCTCGATTGCATCCGGGTGCGGGAGGGGAAACCCCTCCCCTACATTATTCGCGCCCTTCCTACGGCTCCCTCCCCGAGGGAGATTTGCAAGCGTGCGAAGCACCCTTGCAGGCTTCGCCGAGAAGAGGGTGTGATTTGCAAGCGTG
>DLLG01000004.1:16060-21471 GCA_002479075.1 Clostridiales bacterium UBA7568 | reverse complement strand
AGGCCTCGCCGAGAGGAGGGTGAGATTTGCAAGCGCGCGGAGCGCACCTCTTCTCTTCACTTTTTACTCAAAAAATTCCCGCTCCGGCGGGATTTTTTCGTTTTTTATATTGACAAATCCTTTTATATAATGTATAATGCCTCTATAAATTGTATACAAGAATACAAATTCGCTCCGAAGGAGGGCATTTTCATATGATAGCAAAAAATCCGCAGAGCAACCTGCTTGAACAGTCGCAGTATAAATACTCGCTTCAGGACGTTGAAGACCCCAATCTTTACAGGGAGATTTATCCCTATGACGAGATCCCGAAGATCGCCTTCAACCACCGTCGCGTGCCGCTGAATATGCCCGAACACATCTGGATAACCGATACGACCTTCCGTGACGGTCAGCAGTCGCGCGCACCTTATACGCCCGAGCAGATTGTGACGCTTTACAAAATGCTCTCCCGCCTCGGCGGAGAGAACGGAATCGTCCGCCAGAGCGAATTTTTCGTATATACAAAAAAGGACAGAGAGGCTGTTGAAAAATGTATGTCTCTCGGGCTGAAATTCCCCGAAATAACAACCTGGATCCGCGCAAAAAAAGAAGATTTTGCCCTTGTTCACGATATCGGCATAAAGGAAACGGGAATTCTTGTCAGCTGCTCGGATTATCATATTTTCAAAAAGCTCGGAATGTCCCGCTCGCAGGCGCTCGACCATTATCTCGGCGTTGTCAAGGAGGCGTTTGACGCCGGCATCCGCCCCCGTTGCCACCTTGAGGATATAACAAGAGCCGATTTTTACGGTTTCGTCGTTCCCTTTGTAAACGAGCTGACAGAGCTCTCCCATCAGGCGGGAATACCGATAAAGGTAAGAATGTGCGACACAATGGGCTATGGCGTTCCCTACCCCGGAGTTGCTCTTCCCCGAAGCGTTCCCGGCATTGTTTACGGTCTGCATCACTATTCGGACGTCACCTCCGAAATGCTTGAATGGCACGGTCACAACGACTTTTATAAAGCCGTCGTCAATGCTACCTCCGCCTGGCTTTACGGTGCGTCCGCGGTCAACTGTTCCCTTCTCGGCATAGGCGAGAGAACGGGTAACATTCCGCTTGAGGCAATGGTCATTGAATATGCGTCGCTTCGCGGCGGCTTTGACGGTATGGATCCGACTGTAATTACGGAGATTGCAAATTATTATAAAAACGAGCTTCATTACGACATTCCCCCGATGACGCCCTTTGTCGGCGAGAATTTCAATGTCACAAAGGCGGGCATCCACGCGGACGGACTGATGAAGGATGCGGAAATATACAACATTTTCGATACGGAAAAGATACTCAACCGCCCCGCTGAGGTCGCAATTTCAAACACCTCCGGTCTTGCAGGCATAGCATATTGGATAAACACTCATTTTGCCCTTGCGCCGGACGATATGGTCACAAAGCACGATTCCCTCGTCTCCGGACTTAAAGAGGAGATAGACAAGCAGTATGTTGACGGCAGAACGACGGTTATGAGCGATGACGAGCTGCTCTCGATAATAGACTCTCTCGCCCCCGGACGTTTCAGATGAGGAGGACGGAAAAATGATAGTAAGCAAGGACACCTCGTCCCTTGAAGAAAGAGTTTACGGCGAGCTTGAAGAAGCAATTCTTTCCGGCGAGCTTAAAAGCGGCGAAGCGCTGACAGAGATCTCCCTTTCGGAGAAGCTCGGCGTCAGCAGAACGCCTGTCCGCAGCGCAATTCATCGCCTTGCGGAGGAGGGACTCATCGCAATAACGCCGAACAGAGGCGCTGTTGTCATCGGTGTGACGGAACAGGACCTCATCGATATTTATAAAATCAGAATACGGCTCGAAGGGCTTGCGGCGTCAATGGCGGCGGAAAAAATGACAGACGACGAGAAAAAGTCGCTTTCGGATTCCGTTGAGCTTGCGGAATTCTATATAAAAAAGAACGATGCGGAAAAGCTCAAGGAGCTGGACACGTCGTTTCACGCGGCAATATACAGAGCAAGCGGCAGCAGAATACTCTGCAAGATACTCTCCGAGCTGCACAGAAACATAAAAGCATACAGAAAGCTCTCGCTGACGGTGCCCGGAAGGCTTGAAAAGTCGGTTGAGGAGCACAGAGAAATAACGGATGCAATCCTCCGCTCGGACGGGGCAGCCGCCGACAGGCTGACCTCGCTTCACGTTGAGCGGGCACTCGCAAATCTTCTCATAGCGACGAAAGCGGATGACAAGGAGGAAAACTGAAAATGGGATACACAATCGCGCAGAAAATAATAAAAAGTCACCTCGCAACCGGCGAGATGACGGTCGGCTCGGAGATAGGACTTAAAATAGACCAGACGCTGACACAGGACGCAACGGGCACAATGGCATATCTCCAGTTTGAAGCTATGGGCACGGAGAGAATCAAAACCGAGCTCTCCGTTGCATATATAGACCATAACACCCTCCAGGCAGGCTTTGAAAACGCAGACGATCACAGATACATCCAGACGGTGACCAAAAAACACGGAATTCGCTTTTCCCGCCCCGGAAACGGTATCTGCCATCAGGTTCATCTCGAACGCTTCGGCATTCCCGGAAAAACCCTCATCGGCTCGGACAGCCACACCCCGACGGCAGGCGGCATCGGTATGCTCGGAATGGGCGCCGGCGGGCTTGACGTTGCCGTCGCAATGGGCGGCGGAACATACTATATAACAATGCCGAAAGTCATTCATATCGCTTTGACGGGAAAACTCCCGGATTACGTCGGCGCAAAGGACGTCATTTTAGAGGTTCTGCGCCTGCTGGACGTCAAGGGCGGCGTCGGAGCGATCATCGAATACGGCGGCGAGGGCGCAAAGACCCTTTCCGTTCCGCAGAGAGCAACAATCACAAATATGGGCGCGGAGCTCGGAGCAACAAGCTCCCTCTTCCCCTCCGATGAAATAACCCGGGCTTTCCTTGCGGCGCAGGACAGAGAAAAGGATTTCGTCCCGCTCGCTCCGGACGCGGACGCGAAATATGACGCAGAATATACAATCGACCTTTCCTCTCTCGTTCCGCTTGCGGCTTGCCCGCACAGCCCCGGCAACGTAAAACCCGTTTCGGAGCTTGAAGGAATGAAGATAGATCAGGTATGTATCGGCTCCTGCACAAACTCGTCTATGCTCGATATGCTGACAGTCGCTGCAATGCTGAAGGGCAAAACCATTCATCCGGACGTCAGCCTTTCGATTTCGCCCGGCTCCAAGCAGGTATATACAATGCTTGCGGAATGCGGCGCGCTTGCCGATATGATTGCGGCGGGTGCAAGAATTCTCGAATGTGCCTGCGGCCCCTGCATCGGTATGGGCTTTTCGCCGAAATCCGCGGGCGTCTCCCTGCGCACGTTCAACCGCAACTTCGAAGCACGCAGCGGAACGGCTGACGCAAAAGTCTATCTCGTTTCCCCCGAAACAGCGGCAGCGTCTGCAATTGCGGGAAAATTTACAGACCCCCGCTCTCTCGGTAATGCACCGGAAATCAGAATCCCCTCGCATTTTCTCATAAACGACAACCTCATCGAAATGCCCGCGACGGAAGAGAAAGCGACCTCGGTCACGGTCGAAAGAGGGCCGAACATAAAGCCGATACCCGTCGGCAGGGCACCGGAGGAAATTCTTTCAGCAAAGCTCCTTCTCAAGGTCGGCGACAACATCACAACAGACCATATTATGCCCGCGGGAACGAAAATCCTCCCGTACCGTTCAAACGTACCGAAGCTCTCCGAATTCTGTTTTACAGTCTGCGATAAGGACTTCCCCGAAAGAGCAAAGCGCGAGGGCGGCGGACTGATTGTCGGCGGTGCAAATTACGGTCAGGGCTCCTCCCGTGAGCACGCGGCGCTCGTCCCGCTTTATCTCGGCATCAAAGCCGTCATCGCAAAGAGCTTTGCAAGGATACACGTCGCAAACCTCATAAACTTCGGAATCGTTCCGCTCACCTTTGAAAATCCGGACGATTACGACAAGCTCTCCGAGGGGGACGAGCTTGTCATATGCGATTTTTCTTCGGCTGTCGCAAGCGACGAAAGAGTTGTTCTGACAGATATGACAACAGGCGCAAAAATCCCGCTCTGTCTCTCCCTCTCCCCCCGTCAGAGAGAAATTCTCTCCGCCGGCGGACTTCTCAATTTTACAAAACAAACCTCTAAATAATGCGAAAGGGCAACAAAATGGAAAACAAAGATTACACAGCCTCCCTTGAACTGGCGGCGGAAAAATTCAAGAAAATTCTTGAAGGACAGCTTGAAAGAATTGAAGATATGAAGTCACAGGGCGACTTTACGGATTATTCAAAGCTCGAAACAATCAAAATCGGCGTTTGCGGCGGAGACGGCATCGGCCCGATCATCTCCTCGGAAGCGGAAAGAGTTCTCAAATACATCCTCTCCGACCTCGAAGAAAGCGGCAAGGTCAGATTCATAAACATTGAAGGGCTGACGCTTGAAAACAGAATAAAAGTCGGCAAGGGTATTCCAGATGACGTTCTCGCAGAGCTGAAAAAATGCGATATTATTCTCAAAGGCCCGACAACAACCCCCCAGAAGGGCAGCGGAATGCCGAACATTGAATCTGCAAACGTTGCAATGCGCAAAGCACTCGACCTTTTCGCAAACATCCGCCCCGTAAAAGTCCCCGAAGAGGGCATCAACTGGACGATTTTCAGAGAAAACACGGAGGGCGGCTATGCCGTCGGCTCTCTCGGCTATAACGTCACGGACGACCTCGCCGTCGACTTTACGATAACAACAAAGCAAGGCTCGGACAGAATCGCCCGTCTTGCGTATGATTATGCCCGCAAAAACGGCTTTACGCGCGTCTCGCTCGTCACAAAGGCAAACGTCATAAAGACTACGGACGGCAATTTTCTTGAAGACTGTCACAAGGTCGCAGAGCTTTATCCGGAGATCACAACGGACGAATGGTACGCAGATATTATGACGGCAAAGCTCGTTGACAAAAAGCGTCGTCGCGATTTTCAGGTTCTTCTCCTGCCGAATCTTTACGGCGACATCATCTCGGACGAAGCCGCAGAATTTCAGGGCGGCGTCGGCACGGCGGGTTGCGCAAACATCGGCAAAAAATACGCTATGTTTGAAGCGATTCACGGCTCCGCTCCCCGTATGATTGCAGAAGGCAGAGGCAAATACGCAGACCCCTGCTCTATGCTCCGTGCCTGCGTTATGCTCCTTTCGCACATAGGCTTGCAGGACAGAGCCGACCGTCTCGAAAGAGCGCTTGACATCTGCTGCTTCGAGGAAAAGAAACTCGTCATCACAGGCAGAGACACCGGCGCAACCTGCGAGAACTTCGGAAATTACGTTATGGAAACGCTGAAATCCCTCTCCTGACCTACTTTTCTTTGAAAAGAAAAGTAGG
>DLLG01000004.1:7083-15895 GCA_002479075.1 Clostridiales bacterium UBA7568 | reverse complement strand
GAATATTTTATTGCCTGCATACACGGGTATTCTACTGTAGGGGACGGGTCTCCCGTCCCGCCCCTCCGTCTTTATCGATATACAATCCGGCAGCCGTCCCGCCATCCCTCCTCGCCAATTTTTTCCCGCTCCTTTTTCCTCAAAAACGGTAAAAAATAATGTTGACAAAAGACTGAAAAGCGTATAGAATATAGGATTGCACGGCATTGCGTCCGAAAAGGGCGAAAAATGCGAAAAAACTCAAAATTAAACCAAAAAACGGGAGAAAAAAAGCAAATGAAATGTGCAAAAAAAATGGAGGCTGTCCATAGCGATATAAGAGGTCCGCTTTATGTTGAAGCGACGAAAATGGAAGCCGCGGGCACAAAAATTCTCAAGCTCAATTCAGGAAATCCTGCAATCTTCGGTCATAAGGGACCGGAAAGCGTCAAGCGGGCAATCATTGAAAATATAGACAAAGCCGTTCCTTATTGCGATTTCAGAGGAATGAAGCAGGCAAGAGAGGCAATTCGGGATTATTATCTCGAAAAAGGCGTCAAAGGCGTAAATGATACCGATGTATATGTCGGCAACGGAGTCAGCGAGCTTGCGGACATTTCGCTGACAGCCATTCTTGACAGCGGCGACGAGGTTCTCGTCCCGACGCCGTGCTATCCGCTCTGGTCAAACTGCACCGTCAAGGTCGGCGGGGTGCCGATATTTTATAATTGCGACGAATCCTGCGGCTGGTATCCCGACATAGACGATATGCGGAAAAAGGTATCAAAAAGGACAAAGGCGATCGTCGTTATAAATCCCAATAACCCGACGGGCGCGCTCTATCCTCCGGAAATTCTCTCTTCAATTGCGGAAATTGCAAGAGAGCATAATCTTATGATTTTCTCCGACGAAATATACGACAGGCTCGTTTTCGACGGCAAAAAGCACATCCCTATGGCTGTCCTCGCGCCCGACGTTTTCGTTGTTACTTACAACGGGCTTTCAAAATCGCATAACGTCTGCGGCTATCGTAGCGGCTGGATGACGCTTTGCGGACCCGAAAAAGGCTTTGAGAGCTTCCGCCTGAACATTGAAAAGCTGATGTCGCTCAGACTCTGCGCAGGCGCAATTCCTCAGCTGATAATTCCCGCAGCCCTTGCGGATACGGAAAGCACGAAAGCCGAGATTGCTCCCGGCGGAACGCTTTATGAACGCCGCCGCGCCGCTTGGGAAGCGCTTGAAAGCGCCGATTCCCTTTCGTGCGTCAAAAATGACGGTGCGCTCTATATGTTTCCGAGAATTGACAGTCGCTTTAAGATAAAAGACGACCACGATTTTGCCGCAAGACTTCTCCGCGAAAAGCATATTCTCCTCGTACCCGGCAGCGGGTTCAATTACGACTCTCCGAACCATTTCAGAATCGTTCTTCTGCCTTCTCCCGAGCAGCTTTCGGGTGCCGTACGGGCGATTGACGAGCTTCTGAAAGAAGATTTTATCTGATACAAAAGCAAAACCGCCCCCAAGGCGGTTTTTATTTTGAAAAAAGATGCAGATAAGCGTCAATATTACTTCTCTCCGACACTTGATTTGCTCGCATTTTTATGGTATACTCGTTCTATGACAAAATGAGACTGACAGAAAATCTCGAAGCTCAAGGGGGAAATATGTTTCCGGAAAACGACATAATTTTTACGTCCGCCTGGCCCTGGATACTGATAGCGGTATCGATAGGGCTTGCGGTACTCGAAGCGTTTATGAAAAAACGCGCCGTATTTGCGATTGTCTCAGCCGTGTTTACGGCGGGAGCGGCAGTTGTTCTTTTGCTTCTCGGCGGAAGCCTTTGCGATCTGCTCCTGCTCATCCTCGCAACGCTTGCGGTAAGGCTTCTCTTTGAAATAATCGAAAGGAGGCGCGCGAAATGACCTTCAATTCCTGGGAATTTCTTATTTTTTATCCGATAACGCTCCTTCTTTATTTCCTGCTCCCGAAAAAATGGAGCAGAATAAGCCTGCTCTTTATGAGCGCAATTTTCTATCTCGCCTGGAATTACAAGCTGATTGTTCTGATAATGTTTACAACGGCTGTTTCGTATTTCTGCGCGCGGATAATCGAAAAAACGGAGAAAAAAGCCGTAAAGAAGCTATGTATAGTCATAACGCTGATAGCCTGTCTCGGCGTACTTTTCTTCTTCAAATATTATAATTTCCTCGCGGAAACGCTCGGCTGGGCAATAAAAGCGGCGGGCGGCGGAACATACGATTTTACTCTCAATCTCGTCCTTCCCGTCGGCATTTCGTTTTACACCTTCCAGACGCTTTCCTATGCAATCGACGTTTACAGAGGCACGGAGAAGGTTGAAAAGGATTTTGCGCTTTACTGCCTTTTCGTCACGTTCTTCCCGCAGCTCGTTGCAGGACCGATCGAACGCCCCGGAAATCTCATTCCCCAGCTCCGCGAGAAAAACAAGCTGACGGCGGAAAACGCCCGCGCGGGACTCTGGAAGATGGGCGTCGGGTTCTTCAAGAAGATAGTCGTTGCGGACCTTATCGCCGAATATGTCAACGCAGTTTTCAATTCTCCCGAAAGCGCGACGGGCTTCGGAGTTGTCATTGCTTCAATGCTCTTTGCCGTACAGATCTATTGCGACTTCTCCGGCTATACGGATATTGCAATCGGCTGTTCGCGCGTTATGGGCATACGTCTTATGAAAAACTTTGACCGTCCGTACATATCGCAGACGATAAAAGAATTCTGGAACAGATGGCATATCAGCCTTTCAACCTGGCTTCGCGACTATCTGTACTTCCCGCTCGGCGGAAGCAGATGTTCAAAATCGCGCCATATGTTCAATATTTTCGTCGTATTCCTTGCAAGCGGCATCTGGCACGGCGCAAACTGGACATTTGTTCTCTGGGGAATTCTGCACGGGATTTACAGGATCGTCGGCGAGCTTACATATCCCCTGCGCGAAAAACTCTGGGCAAAGCTCGGTGTAAACACAAAGAGCGCGCCGATTGTTATTCTCCGTAGAATAAATACGTTCGCCCTTGTATGCTTCTCCTGGATATTCTTCCGGGCAAACTCTCTTTCCGATCTCGGCGTTCTCCTCGGAAAACTGTTTACCTCCTGGGGCAGCCTGCCGGAAACGCTCTCCGCAATGGGGCTCGGAGTTGCGGCGATCATCGTTACGATTCTTTCAATCATCGTCCTCGACGAGTTCGATATTCTTACAAACTATGAAGACGATTCGCTTTCCGTCTGCACAAGAGGAAAGACGAGCACGGTCTGGTGCGTCTGGGCGGTTGCCGTCGCCTGGATAATGCTCCTTTCCGTCGGCGGGGCGAGTTCCTTCATCTATTTCCAGTTCTGAGGGGGAGGTAAATATATATGAAAAAGGCTTGGATATGCTTTATTTGTCTCTTTCTCTGCGTGCTGATCCCGTTTGCAACGGTCGCCGCAATAGGATTCGGACTGCCCTCGCAGTTCGGAAATACCTTCCTCGGCGAGCTTGAAAGCAAGGTTGACCGTCTCTATTCGCTCGATGAGCCGAAGATCGTCGTCATCGGCGGCAGCAGCGTTCCCTTCGGGGTCGATTCGAAGCTGATTGAAAAGGCACTCGGTATGCCGACTGTCAACTTCGGTCTTTATGCAACCCTCGGCACAAAAATGATGCTCGATCTCTCAAAGGGCGCAATCAAAGAGGGCGATATAATCGTCATTGCACCGGAAACCGACCCGCAGACGTATTCCCTCTTCTTCAATTCCGAGGCTGCCTGGCAGGCTTGCGACAGCGATTTTTCGATTCTTCGGAAAATGTCCTCGGACAGTATTTTCCCGATGCTCGGCGGCTTCTGGAAATATTCTGCGCAGAAGCTGAAATATTTCCGTGCAGACTCGCCTCTTGACCCTGCGGGAGTTTACAACAAGAAGTCGTTTGACAAATACGGAGACATCGTTTTCGAGCGCGGCTACAACATAATGCCGGAGGATTACGATACGTCGTCTGTAATAAAATTCACAAGCGACATCGTCAGCCCCGATTTCATTGACTATGTAAACGACTATATAAAATATGCCGAAAAGAAGGGTGCGACGGTATATTTCTCCTTTGCCCCGGCAAATGAGAATGCGCTCGATCCCGATACAACGCTTGAAAGCCTTGAAGAATTCACAAAATTCATCTCGGAGAGCTTTAATTGCAAGGTCATAAGCGACCCGAACAGCTATATTTATCCCGCCGGCTATTTTTATGACAGCAATTTTCATATGAACGATGCGGGTGTGCTTCTTCACACGGCAACCCTCATAAACGATCTTGCCTTGGCAATGGGAAAGGAATCGGCGATTGAAATCGACATTCCTGACGCCCCCGAAAAGCCGGTAGACGATAACTACGATTACAGCTATGACGAAAACTCAAAATATTTCATTTATGAAGAAAGCGGACTCGGCTATAAGATCGTCGGTATGACGGAGGAGGGCAAAACGCTTACATCCGTCACAACTCCGAGAGCTTATGAAGGAAAGCGCGTCTCCGCAATCGCAGGCGGCGCATTTGACGGCGCGGCTTCGCTTACCGACATTTATGTCACAACGGGTATTGCGCAGATAGCGGACGGCGCATTCGAAGGTGCGCCGAGCCTGAAAAGGATTCATATTCTCGCAACCGATCCGAACAATACAACAGTCAACAATATTTCCGGAGAGCTTGTAAGAGGAATGGCAAAGGACGCAAAATTCTTTGTTCCGAAGGGCTGTGGTTTTGAATTCTCCGCAAACTATTTCTGGGGACCTTACGCAGATTATATAACGGAAGAATAAGCCAAAAGCTTATTAAAAAACCACCTATCATCAGGTGGTTTTTATTTTGAAAAAGGTGGAGCTATGTTCTCTCCCGCGCGGCGGCTGTAAAATCCTCGCAGATGACAGCCGCTCCTGCCGCAGGCACACTTTTTCACTCTTTACTCAAAAAGCCACCCCGAAGGGTGGCTTTTGCTTTTTATTTTCTTGTGATTCTGATTCTCATCTCGTCGCCTGCGGGGTCAAGAACTTCGGCTGTAAGGTGCCAGTCCTTTGAAACGCCTTCTGGGAAGGAATTGAGCGAATATGATTCGCTTGCCGCACCGCAATAGAGCGCAGAATCGAAAACGGCGGTTTTCGGGTCGTCGCTCTTATAAAAGAAAGGATCGCCCTCTGTCTTTTCTGCGGAATAAAGCGGGCCGAAACGGAGAAGGTTGCCCTCCTCGTCCCTGATCTCCTCCATACCGCAACGGGGCTTGAGCGCATTTCCGAGGTCGTGACGCTTGCCCTCAGGTCTGTTGGACGATACGCACTGTGCGCGGAGGAACCATTCGCGGTTGACTCCCTCGTCGATATGGTAGGCAACAACGCCGCCGCGGCTTTCGTCGCCCGTGATAAACTCCTCAAAACCCTTTTTCAGGCGTATTTCAAAGAGGAAATATTCATCGGGGTTCGGCGTCGGAACTTTGAGAACGCGGTCGCCCGTCATAACGCTTTTGAGCGTATAAACCCCGTCCTCGTCCGCCGTTATAACGTCCGTCCAGCCGAAATAAATGCGCTGATACGGGTCAATATACGTCGGCATATTGCCGTCCTTTATGTGGTTACCGTTGCACATAAGCGAAAAGCTGCGTGGCGTCGGCCATCTCGGCTCAACGTCATCTCCCCAGGTATAACGGCTGTACATATCCTGTGCGCCGAGGTTGTGCGCAAGCTCGTGTGCCGGCGTGCCGATCGTCGTAAGTCCGACTCTTACGCTTCTGTATTCGCCTATGTTCGATACGCGCACAATCTTCACACCGCCGGAAAGCTCGGCGTCGGTCGGCTGGCTTGTGCCGTGAACCTGAAAACGGTGAGTCGGGGTCGGGCCGTTTTCATAATCGACAAAGCCGCATTCGCTGTCCTTTTCGCAGCTGGAATGGTCATATCCCGCATTGAGGATTATAACCGCAAGGTCGTTCGGGGTAATGATTCCGTCGCCGTCGTGGTCATATTTTTTGAAATCGATGTATTTGTCGCAGGCGCAGACGATGTCGTGAATCGCCTTTGCGGCTGCCGAGCCGTTGTCATAGCCTTCAAGATTACGAAGAGCCGCGGGATGCGGAATCGGCACGGAAACGGAAACAACTCCCGCCTTCGGCATTCCCTCTGCAGGATGATCGACCGCAACAGGGTAAAACCAGAATTTGTCCCCCGTCATTTCCTTATAGAAATCAAGCATCGAGCGGCAATTCTCGCCGAAGAATCTGTCGTAACAGTCCTCGGGCTTTGATATTGCCCATTGCTCGCCGTAATATTTGCTTGTTTTGTCCGTCAGAACTTCGGGATGTTCGGGATCGAAATGATTTATGCCCTCGCCGCTCTGATCGAAGCTCGCAAGCACGATGAGCAGGGGCGCCGGCGTCAGCGGCTGAACTTTTATTTTCTCATTGGGTCTGTCTTCTGCCATAATTTTCTCCTTTTTTCGCCTAAGCGACTTTTTATCCGGCTCTATTATACCTTTGCGGGGGGTGATTGTCAACATAAAATAAGAAAGGTTACATTTGCTTAAAAATTTTTCTTAAAGCATCGCAAAATCAGTCTTTTTTATGATATAATTATCTGTACTGTTTTTTACGGGAGACATTTATGCGTATTGTTTTTTTGCGGGAGATATTTATACCCTTTACAACCCCTCCCGAAATATTCACGTCCGTATCGGACCTTTTCTGCGCCATAGCGGCGACGGTATTCTTTTTCATCCTTCTGCGGGACAAAAGCACTGTCGCGCGGCTCTGGAAGGTCGTTATGTGTTCGCTTGCCGTCAGCAGCTACATAGGATTCACCGTCCACCTGCTGGACTGGAACGAGTCGTTTGAACAGGTTGTCTGGGTGATATTGCCCGTCTTTATGTGCATAGCCTGCTCGATGTTTTCCGTCGTTTCCGTTTCAGACGTATTCCCGAAGCACACGAAAACCGCGCTTATCGTCTTTTCTTCAATGTGCGCTCTCTCCTATGCAGGGCTCCTTGCACTCTATTTTGCTTACAGGGGAAGCAAATTTCTCGTTGTTTACACGTTTTATGCCATCGTCTGCATATTGTTTTCCGCGGCGATGTTCGGCTATTCCTTCATAAAGACAAAAAGAAAAAGCTATCTGCTTTATCTCCTCGGAATACTTTGCGAGGTTCCCGGAGGAATCGTTCAGGCAAAGCGCGATCTCTATTTTACTCTGATCTGGAAAATGGACTATAACACGGTTTATCATATGATCCTTTTGACAACTATCATTCTTTTTATGGCGGGGTATTTGCAAAGCAGAAAAGAAAAATCGGCAGAAAATCGTTAAAAAACGCAGACATATGCTATAAAAATGAAAATTATACTTGACAACTGCATTTCGGTTGTGATAGAATAAAATGCCGCGTGATTTCGGGTGCCCCAAAAAGCAGAGATCTGCTTGCCCCGGTCAGCGAGTCTATATTGAAAGTGAGGTGCTTTTCGTGTTCGCAATTATCAAAACGGGCGGAAAGCAGTACAAGGTTCAGGAGGGTGACATCATCTTCGTTGAAAAGCTCGATGCAGAAGAAGGAGCAACCGTTGAGTTCGGTGAAGTTCTTGCGGTTTCCGGCGAAAGCTTCGTAGCAGGCACGCCCACAGTTGCAGGCGCCAAGGTTACTGCAAAGGTTCTTAAAAACGGCAAGGGCAAGAAGATTTATATTCTCAAATATAAGTCCAAGAAGAACGAAAAGAAGAAAATCGGTCACAGACAGCCCTATACAAAGGTTCAGATCGAATCTATCGTAGGCTGATGATCAAAGTCGTATTTTATAAGTCAAACGGAAATTATTACGGCTTCCGCGAATCCGGTCACTCGGGTTATGACGAAGCCGGCAAGGATATCGTCTGCGCGGCAGTATCCGCTATGACGATGCTCGTCATCAACACAATCGAAGTTGCCTGGGCGTCCGACGTTGATTACACAATCGACGAAAAGACAACCGATGTTACAGTCATCGCGCGCGGCGCACTTCCCGAATATGAGGATGACGAAGCAAAACGCTTTGCCATTTCCGGACTTATTTACAGCTATTTTCTTCAACTCAATGATATGATTGAAGATTATTACGATTTTATCGAAGTGGACGAAGAAGAAAAAACCATCTGACGGTCTCTTTTCCCGTCGGTAATCATTCTTTTAACGGAGGTGTTTTTGAAATGGTAAGACTCGGATTACAGTTTTTTGCTCACAAAAAAGGCGTTGGTTCGACAAAGAACGGACGTGACAGTAATGCGCAGCGTCTCGGCGTTAAAAAGTCGGACGGTTCCAGCGTAAGAGCAGGTAACATAATCGTAAGACAGAGAGGCACAAACGTTCGCCCCGGCGTAAATGTCGGCAAGGGCTCGGACGATACTCTCTTTGCTCTTGTTGACGGCGTTGTAAAGTTTGAACGCGTCGCAGGCAACAAAAAGCGCGTAAGCGTTTATGACGCTTAATCTGCTTAAAGCCCAAAAAACGAAATCACCGGAGAAATCCGGTGATTTTTTTGTTTTGAGATTTTGAAGAGACGGGGGGATTTGCAAATGCGTAAGCGTTTGCAGGCGTCGCCGAGACGGGGGGATATGCAAGCGTGCGAAGCACCCTTGCAGGCGTCGCCGAGACGGGGGGATTTGCAAATGCGCAAGCGTTTGCAGGCGTCGCCGAGACGGGTGGGATTTGCCGGATTGTATATCGATAAAACCGGATTGACGGGACGGGAGACCCGTCCCCTACATTGCAATGCCCGTGTATGCAGGCAATGAAATATCCGCAAAAACCAATAACCAAAGTTTCT
>DLLG01000004.1:0-7012 GCA_002479075.1 Clostridiales bacterium UBA7568 | reverse complement strand
AAAGTACGGTCAAAGAAAAGTACGGTCAGATTTTTTCGAATTCGTCAACGGAGAGAGTGAACATAACGGCGCCGCCGATTGTCACCTTTTCCTCAACGGAATGGTTGAGCAGTCCCCTGCCGAAGGCTTCAACGGAAGGGTTTGTTTTCTCTCTCGTCACGCAGTATTTTTTGAGGATTTCTTTGAGTTCCGGGAGACGTTCCTTCTCTGTTCCGATGAGAAGGGTCGTGTTGCCGACCATAAGAAATCCGCCGGTTGTTGAGAGCTGGGTAACGAAAAAGTCTCTGCCTGTCAGAGCTGTGATGGCTGTTCTGCTGTCGTCGTTGTTGATTACCGCAATTACAAGTTTCATATTTTTCTCCTTACATATCGAATTTCAAAAAGCCGAGGCTTTCCTTGTCAAGCTTGTGAACATCCTCAATCTCATAACGATTGTCGTTTGAGTCGCGGACTAAAATTCTGCCGTCATAAAGCGTTTTTATGTCTATGCTGGTGTTGAGTATCGAAAAGCTGTGCCGCCCCCTGTCCGTTTCAACGGTCCACGTTATGTTGCCGTATTTTTCAACACGGGAAAGAATTTTCTTTATTTTCGGTATTATGTAATACGAGCCGAGGCATTGCCTTATCGCTTCTGCGGATTCCGGCATAAGGTGGTCAATATCGCGGATTATCGCAATTTCCTTGCCTGTTTCATCCGTCAGAGAAATGTATTTTGTTATACCGGAGACGGGGAAAAGCCTGATCGGTTCAAGGTTTTCAAAACGACGTCCGTCATACATTTCAAGGGACACCGTCGTTTCTCCCGTCTTTTTTATGCGGGCTTCGTCACCGCTGATAAAAAATCCTATCATCTTCCGTCGCCTCCTTATTCAAGATGCTCGCGCTCTTTATCGCGAGTAACACTCTCCGCCATCGACTGAATCTTCACGAGCCTGTAATACTTGCCCTTCTTTGCCATAAGCTCATCGGGCGTGCCGAATTCAAGAATCCTGCCTTTGTCGATAACGACTATCTTATCCGCCTGTTTGAGAGTTGAAAGGCGGTGAGCTATCATCAGAGTCGTTCTTCCCTTGACGAGATTGTTTATTGCGTCCTGAATGAGCTTTTCCGTCTCGGAGTCGACCGCGCTCGTCGCTTCGTCAAATATTAGCACGCTGGGGTTATTGAGTATTGCGCGCGCGATTGATATTCTCTGTCGCTCGCCGCCGGAAAGTCCGACACCGCGCTCGCCGAGAACGGTGTCATATGCGTCCGGATGACGGAGGATGAATTCGTGCGCGTTTGCGATGTCCGCCGCCTTGAGAACTTCTTCAATCGTTGCGTTTGGCTTACCGTATGCAATGTTATTGAAAATCGTATCGGAGAACATCATCGCCTCCTGCTGAACATAACCGATTTTGGAGCGGAACCAGCTCATATCAAGGGTCTTTATGTCCTGGCCGTCAAGCAGAATCTGCCCGTCGTAGTTGTCATAAAAGCGGAGGAAAAGATTTATAAGGGTTGTCTTGCCGGAGCCGGTCGTACCAACTATGCCGACAGCCTCTCCCGGCTCGATTGTCAGGTTTATATCGGAAAGAACGTTTTTCGTCTTGTCAAACGAGAAGCTGACGTGACGGAATTCGACCTTGCCCTGTATTCTTTGCGGGATGTTGCCCTTGCCGTCATCGTGCTCCGGCTCGGCATCGAGAATATCCATAACTCTTTCGGCGGAGGTCAGCGCGCTCTGATACGAATCGTTCAAGCCCGCAAAAAAGTTGACGGGGCCGTAAAACATCGAAGTATATGAGATGAACGAAACGAGCAGACCGAGGGAAATATCGCTTTTGCCCTCTATGACTTCAAGTCCGCCGACATTCCATATTATAAGCGAGCCGCAGACAACGGCAAACGAGACAGCCGCTGTGAAAATGCTGGACATTCTTCCCGCGCGGACGCTGACCTTCAGCCATTCCTCGTTTTGCTTTTCAAGTCGCTTTGACGCGCGTTTTTCGCCCGAAAACGATTTTATAACGCGTATGCAAGGTATCGAGTCTGTCAGAACGGAGGAAACCGCTGTCCATTTTCGCCATATGCGACGATAGAAGGGACGTATTTTGCGTCCGAATTTTCTCGAAGCGTAAACGACGAACGGAACGGGGATAAGCGAAAGCAGAGAGAGCTTCCAGTTCATCGTTATCATTATAACAATTATTCCTATAAGGAGGAACAGCTGCGTTACAACCTCCTGTGTAATACGCAGAATGAACGCCTGAAGGTTGTTTGTATCGCTGCTTATGCGGTTTATGACAGAGCCTGTTGACGTTTTGTCATAAAACTTCATCGGCAGATGCTGCGCTTTTTCAAATACGTCGTTGCGCAAATCCGCGACGATACTGTCGCCCGCGCGACGGAGGAGCGCCCCTCTGACCGCCGAAAGCAGATACTGCACAAGATACGTTCCGAAAAGAAACGCAACGATTATATAAAGCATTTTTTTGTTTTTATCCGGAATTATGTCATCGACGAGCATTTTCGTCACATAAGGGGGAACGAGGCTGAGCGCCGTTATCATAACGGACATCACAACCGAAAGTATTATTGCCTTGATCTCCGGCTTTACATACTTTGCAAGCTTTGAAACGAGCTTGCCCTTTGACGCACAATTGAGACAGTCCGCTCCCGGGCGGACAAGATTTCTGCCGCATTTCGGGCAGACCGTGCAAAAGCTTCTGTACGCCGTTTCAACGCCGCCGATGGCATCATCTGCCGGTGTGCCGGAGATGACCTTGTCAACAAACAGTACAGCCGCATTGAAAAGCGCCGTTACGGCATAGGTCGCTCTGGCAAGGGAGACCTTCTCTCCGCTTTTCTTTATTGCCAAAAGAAATGCGTTTCCGTACATACGCTTTATCGAAAGCCCGTCAAGCTCGGAATATGAGACCGTCATAACTTCCCTGCTGTTCCCCGAGGGATATACGGAGATGATCCTGCTGTCCGTAAAGGCGACAAGGGGTTCGCCGTAGTTTCCGTCCGGCAGAAGGTCGGTCGTTATTCTGAAAAGCTCCCGCTCCCCTTCGGAAAGCTCCGTTTTCAGCCTTTCGAGAATAGCTTCGTCTGTGATTTTCTTATTTTCCAAAGGCAAAACAAGATTCATACAGGTTACCTCTCTTTTTTATTCCGTTTTTGTAAAGGTCTCTGTATAATATCACGGCGAGCCGCCGTTGTCAACATTATTTATGCTTTTTTAACAATTCGTTTTTTCCCTCAGGCGGGGAGTCCTTTCGCCGCAACCGTTTTCCCGCAATATGTAAATATTTCCTTATACCGAAGGCGCTTAAATTTCTCTCAAAAATGAAATTTCTCTGTTGAAAAACGTCGCCGCGTATGATACAATTACTTTGTATAAATTTATTCCCGAAAGGAAGTTAAAAACAATGAAGAATTCCGCTTATCTGCCGTTTGTGCCGGTCATCAGTCGCTTTTCTCCCCCCTGGGACGCAGACGGCTGGTATTATGTCTGCCGAAACTTCAGCAAAAGATCAAAAATATATTCAAATGCCGATGTAACCCCTGCCAAATTCCCGAAAAAATATTACGGCGCCGACCTTATCGTCACCTTCGATTCAATAAGAGACGGCAAGGACGACCATCAGGAATGTGATTTTTACGTCGAGCGCGACTGTACCGTTGCGCTGGCGTTTGAAAAAAGTATGATAGAAAACGGGCTCGTTCCGGAATGGATCTCCGATTATATTCCGACAGAGCTTGAAATCGTCACGAGCGAGAAGGTTCGTTACGGTATTTTCGAAAAATACTTCTCTGCGGGGGATCATATCGTCATCCCGTGCTTTGAAGGCGAAAACTCAAACTATTTTGTCCTCGCCGTACCGACGGATGTCTGCGAAACAAAGGAGCTTCCCCGCGCGGAAAAGAAGCCCGCCCTCGGCGCTTACCCGAAGAGAGCGTACACCTGTTATCTTTCGGAGTCGTTCAAAGACGGCGTACCCGCCGATTTTGACACAACCGGAGAGATAATCCCCGCAAATATTTATTCGGACAAGAGATATAATTCCGTAAAGCTTTGCGCAGGCTCCTCGATGAACAAGTCCTTCCCAACTTCAAGCCTCGTTGTTGCAAGCGCAACTCTTACAACTGCATCCGAAAATGCCCGTTTACGCTTCGGTGCGGTCCGTATGGAGGAGGGGATGTTCAAATGCGGCGCAAAGACGCTCTGCCCCGCAAGAATCGGAGTGCCGACATCCGTAAAGATAAGATACAATTACCGCGATATGACAGCCGACGTTGAAATAAATCATCTTATGGCGGGAAAATGTATTCCCGTCGAAGGCTCGGAGCCGGCATATTTCAGCTGCGATGAAGGCGAGCTCTTTGTTGACTGCGTGACGGTTATGGACGAGACGGAAATCTTCGCCGCAAATGAAGAATTTGCTTCGATTCCTGAACTGTCCCTGACAGACGGCGCAAGCGTTACAATCGAGCCGTTCCCCTTTGAAAAAAACAGAAGCCTGAAGCTCTCCTCCGAGGAAGGCTTTGCCTGCGGCTATGACTTTCCTGTTATGACCGGAGTTGCAAGCGTCGAAGCAAGAGTTTTCGTTTCGGGCGACGGATGCACCGTTTTCCGCGCGATGAGTGCCGCCGGAAACGAGATAGGCGCGGCAGCTTTCTTTAAAAACTGCCTTTATGCAACAGTTGCGGGCGAATGGTGCTGCGTTGCGGACCTTATCACGCCCTATTGCTATTACCCCGCAGGAAACTGGTATGAAATAAAGTTTACCGTCAATACCGAAAAAGGCACCTATGATCTCTGGGTTGACGGCGCCCGCCGCGCGGAAAAGCTGAAAGCCACAGACAAGGCAAAGAGCCTTTCCCGCATAGAGTTTTCCTGCGACGGCAAAAACGACCTTTATATCAACAGAATCCGCGCATATGACTCAGCCGACCTTTGCAGAGGCATAACGAGAGGCACCATCTTTGATGTCCGCAATTACGGAGCAAAGGGCAACGGAAAAGCAGACGATACGGAAGCATTTACCCGCGCGATCGCAGACGCCGCATACACCGGCGGCACGGTCTACGTTCCGGACGGCACGTATTTTACGGGCGAAATAAAGCTTGCGTCCGATATGACGCTCTTCGTTTCCCCCGGAGCCACAATCATAGGCTCGCAGGATCATTCAAAATACCCGCTCCGCGAGCCGGGCAAATCCCTCTGCGCCCATCGCCAGCTCGGTCGCTCGCTCATATACGGCGAGGGTCTGCGCAACGTTACGGTAACCGGCGGCGGTATGCTGGACGGAAACGGCAAATACCGCTTCAAAATGAACGATCCGGCAGGCGACAAGCGCGAGCTTGACGCCCGCCCCGACATAATCTATATTGCATACTCAAGCGACATAAACATTGAAAACCTCAATATGCGCAGAAGCGCATTCTGGACAGTCGTCCCGCTTTCGAGCAGAAATATAACAATCAAAAATCTCCGTCTCAACTGTATGAACACGCCAAACAGAGACGGTATCGACCCTGTTGACTGCCAGAACATTTCAATATACAACTGCAACGTTATGGCAGGCGACGACGGACTCTGTTTCAAAAGCTCGGATACTGTCGGCTGTCGCAATATAGATGTCCGCGATATGATGATCTGCTCCCTCGCCTCCGCTGTCAAGTTCGGAACGGACACATACTATTGCCTCAAAAACGCACGCTTTGCGGATTGCTTCATAAAGAATGTCAACCGTTGCGGCGTGTCGCTTGAGACGGTGGACGGTGCCGAAGTTTCGGATGTTTATTTCATCCGTTTCGACATAACGGACGCTTCCGCCCCCGCATATATCGTAACGGGAAAGAGAAACCGCCTGCCGAAGGGAGTAACCGAGGAAAGAACGAGCAAGATGGACGGAGTTGTCTTCTCAGAGCTCAATTTCCGCTCCCCCAGAACACACGGTCACCCTCTGCCTATATATGAAACGATGATCGTCGGTCAGGATGACGAGAGAAGCATAAACAACTTAAAGATTGAAAACTGGAACATTGAGGTTATGGGAGGAGACGCGGAGTCGTCGCGCCCCGCGCCCGAGGTCATAGACAACAAGTATCCGGAATACGACCGTCACGGGCTTTCCGCCGGATATGCGTTCACCCTGCGCTATGTCAAAGGCATTGATATGAAAAATATCAACATAACGGATATGAAAAATCCGGACGCAAGACCGCTTGCGGCATTCTTCAACTGCAAAAAATAAATCGGAGAGAATTATGGATATAAGCAAGAAAAAAATCGCCGCCTTTGATCTTGACGGCACAATTACCCAACATCGCACCCCCGTCTCGGATGAGCACTATGCGCTTCTTTCGGAAATGGCGAAAAAATATAAGATACTTATGGTCGGAGCCGGTATGTGCGAAAGAATTTTTCATCAGCTCCGCGAATTCCCCGTCGACATAGTCGGCTGCTACGGTATGCAGTTCTGCTCTTACGACAAAGACACAAAGTCTTTAAAGCCCGTCTATTCCGAGGTAATGCCCTGCGACAGGGAATCCGTTTATACCCGTGCAAGAGCCATTTGTGACCGCCACGGTTACACGGATCAAGCGGGAGATCTTGTCTGTTTTCATTCCTCCGGCGCAGTTACTATCGCCCTTCTCGGAAACGACGCAAAGATCGAGGATAAGCTGAAATTCGATCCGGACAGAAAAAAACGTCGCGCGTTTTATGATGAGGTCGTCGCCGCTTTTCCGGATTACAATGTTTTCGTCGGCGGGTCATCGTCATTTGATATGGCACCGAAGCCCTATAACAAGTTCTTCGCCCTTGACCGCTACTGTCGCGAAAACGGTCTCTCGCACGACGAGGTCGTCTTCTTCGGTGATGATTACGGCACCGGCGGCAACGACGAATGTGTTTATCTTTCGGATTTTGATTTTGTCTGCGTCGATGATTACAGAAAACTCTGTGACGCCCTCGCCCCGTTTCTGAAATAACCTACTTTTCTTTGAAAAGAAAAGTAGG
>DLLG01000002.1:13161-19406 GCA_002479075.1 Clostridiales bacterium UBA7568 | reverse complement strand
TTTCTTTTGCCTACTTTTCTTTTCCAAAGAAAAGTACGGTGCCTGCTTTTCTTTTCAAAGAAAAGTAGGCGGAGAGGACGGAGAGGAAATAGCCGAAGATAGAAATCAGGCTTTCATAGATGAGGGTGCCGAGGGGGCTTTCTGTCCGAAAAAGGAGGATAACCCCGAGAACGGAGGAAAGAAGCCATATCGCAGAAACAGAAAACAGCGGCGCACTGACGGCGCCTTTCGGAACGATATACGGTCTTTCAAACTTCGGTTCGGACTTGCGTGCGCGAATAATTGCTCTTGTGGCCCAAGCCGCGACAACGAACAGCAGATACCTTATAACGTTTTCAAGCAGGCAAAGCAGGTCCGAGCGGAGATAAGTTTCGAGCGCGTCTGCGTCCAGATCGCTTTTCAGCATTTCAAACGTGATGACAAGGGACGCTATTGGCAGTATTGCAACGAAAACAACTCCCAAAACCGATGCCGGAGCTGCCGCTTTTGCATTTGAAAAGGCGATTATATACGTCGTCATTCCGACAAGGAAGAAAAGCGCAATATATATGAAAATAAACTTTGCGTCATAGAAAAAGCCGATAAGCCCGTCAAGCCATCTCGGAAGATAATAATAATTTTTTTGCAGGATACAGAACGCAAAGGTCAGAGCGACCGTAACCGCAAGGGGGATGAGCAAGCCGAAGGCAAGAAGCTCCGTGGCAAGCGATTTTTTCTTCAAAGCTCCGATTCCTCCGTTTGAAATATTTATGTTCTAACTATATCACATTTTCCCATTATTTAAAACCTGATTTTGTAAACTTTTAAAAAAACAGCTCCCCGAAGGGAGCTGTTTTTTTATCTTTAGTAGGAGAATACTATTGATTAGTCACAAATGAAGTAGTTTGTAACTACGCAATTTACACCGTCAACTGTGATGTACTGGAATTCGATCGGCTGAGGATCTCTCTGATACGTATAACGGAAATCTGCGAAATACGTATAAGCTGCGCTGTTTGAAACGCCCCAGAACTGGCCGTTGAGGTTGTTTGTGATTGCGGATGTCTGATAGGTTTCAAGAGCTGCTACAGCCTTGTCAAGAGCTTCCTTAGCTGCTGCCTTAGCTGCAACATACTTCTTGTCAATTGCGTTGTAGTTAGTTGTCTTCTTTTCAACATCTGCTTTGAGTTCTGCAATCTTTGCATCTCTTACAGTCTTGCTTACGAGTCTAACCTTTGTAGTATCTTCTGTTGTCTTAACGAAGTTGCCTTCGAAGTCAATGTAGAAGAACTCGAAGTCGCCCTTAACATCCTTGCCGTTTGTCTTAGCGTCCTTAACTGTAACGCCGCCCTTAACGTCTGCGGATGTTATGTAAGCCTTGCTGAGTGCAACATTAGCCTGAACGATCTTACCGTCTTCTTTTACAACATAGAAGCCTGCAGGCATTACTGTGTTGATGTTTGCAACTGTTGCAGCTGCATATGTGTCGAATTCACGATAGATCTGACCGAATGCTTCGCCTGTGGGAAGTGTAACTGCAGAGTATGTGGACTTAACGATGATCTTGTCGCCCCATTCAGCGTGCTCAAGTGTAGCGCCCTGTTTGCCGAGGTAAACAGTTACTGTCTTCTCGGGTTCGGGAGTGATCGGGTCGTCTTTAGCGATACCGTCTGTGTACTCACCGATTACCGTGAGAGTCTTGAGGATCTTAGCGTTTTCGTTCATCGTGTAGTAAACCTGTTCTCTGGAAACGAGGAGGTTCTTCTTTGCGTTGAGGAACTCGCCAAGTGTTGTAACAGAACCGTCAAGGTTGCCTGTTGAGGGGTTAGGAGTCATAACGATGACCTGAACATCGTCATATGCATAGTATGTGTTGCCGTCGAAATTAACTTCGTACTGACCATACTTGAATGTATCCTTATCAGCGTCAAAGTCAAGTTCTCTTGCTGTTACGGACTTAACCTTTGCAAGGTCATCATCCTTGATTGTTTCGTCGAGCCAAGTTGTGCCCTGTGCGTCGAAGTCAACTTCGTAAGCCAGTTTAACAACGGGGTTGCCGTCTTTGTCTGTCTTCGGTTTGCTTGCAACAGTGTTAACTCTGTAAAGGAGGTTGCCGATAACTTCGTATCTTGCACCAACTTCCTGAGAGTCCTTATTGAGGCCTTCCCAGTAAGCCTTGTCAGCTTCTGTTTCAACTCTTACCTGAGCGCCTGTTCCGTCTGTGATCGGGAAGTATGTCTTAACTTCGCCTGTTGTCTGCTGTGTTACAACGAAGTTTACAGAAACATTTGCAACGGACCAGTGCTTCTCATACTTGAGGTTGCCTGCGGGAGTCTTGAGATAGTAAGGATCCTTAGCAACTCTTGTATTTGCTGTTGTCTCTGTGTACTGCCATACTACTGTTGTAGAATCGCCGTCTTTGATCTCAACCTTCTTGACGTTGTCTGTTTCAGCGTCGGCAGCGATAGCAGCCTTGATAGCCGCAACAGCTCTCTTTTCAACTGCTGATTCGTTTACGTCATCGAGGAAGATGTAGGAAGAGTATGCCATCCAGCTGTCCTTAACTGCTGCTGTGCCTCTTGCGTAAGCATAGTAACCGCAGTCTTTCTTGCCCCAAGTTGTGATTGTGCTTGTTCTGTTATCTGTGCCACCTGTGAAGTTGATCTTGTTAGCAACCTGAAGGTTTGTATAACCGCCTGTGAGGCCGCCTTCATATGCTGTTCTGTCAACCTTAAGAATGTTCTGAGCAGAACCGTCTTTTACGATAGAAACGTAAATGAGGTCTTCGCCTTCAAGACTTTCTTTCGTGTTGCCTGCAAAGTCTGTCTTGTCTGCAAGAACTGCGTTTGTCTGCGTCTTGAAGATTCTGTTATAGAGAGCTGCGTTTTCGATATCCCAGAGGGTCGATGCGCTTGCTCTTACTTCGAATGTCTTAACACCTGTTGCGCCGGATACGAAGAATATAGAATCAACGTATTTGCTTGTAGGTGCTGTTTCGAGTGTAGCCTTTGTACCCATTTCATCGATTGTGAAACGAGCGAGTTCTGTTACACCGTCGCCGCAGAGACGATCGATGAAGCAGAGGTACCAACCATAAGACTGGTTTGTACGAACGTTGTTATAGTTGTTTGCAATGTTCTTGAAGAATGTTTCTTTGTTGAATGTTGCTACAGCTTCGCCGTCAGCTGTTGTCTTGTATTTTGCGAAGTTATCAAGAAGTTCTCCGAGAGTTACTTCGTTGTAGTTCTTCTTCATAAGTTCAAGACCGTCGTCAAGAGCGATGTTGTATGCGAGGTGTTTCATATACTGTTCAAGGAACAGATATGTGTTTGTCTTCTTGGACTTGGAAATTTCGAAAGCTTCCTGAGCGGGAGTAACAACTGTTGCGCCATCTTCGCCGAGGACTGCGTCCTTATCAACGATTGTAGCGTCGAGCTTACCGTCGATTGCCTTGAGCGTCATAGCGTAAACTTCTGCCATATCAGCTTCCTTTACGTTAAGAGCTGCGAGAACGTTTCTGAGGTATGCGATTGCATAACCGTTTGCCCAGTCAACCCAAACCTTCGTGCCTGCCTGGTTTACATATTCAGGCTGGAAGTCACGGAGCTTGCCTGCTGCAAGATATGTTTCAGCGTCAAATCCGAGAGTTTCAAGAACTTCTCTGGGTGTTACGCTTCCGCCTTCAACCCAGTTGTAAATCCAGTTCGAGTTGATCGCCTTAGGAGCGTTCTGATAAGCAGAACCCTTCATCCAAGTCGAACGACCTGCGCGAGGAGTATTTCTGTATGCAGGAGACCAACCATCGTTGAAGTCAAGGCATCCAAGCCAAGTGAATCTTGCGTCAAGAACGTTATCAAGTTCTTTTCTTACGGGAGTTGCTCCGTTGAGAGTGCCTGTTGTTGCAACTGTTACGTTGTATGTGTTAGCACCTGTTTCGGTCTTTTCAACCTTAACGATGAAGCCCTTTGTGCCGGAAGAAGCTGCTGTATCTGCAAGGTATACAACAACGTTTGCAGCGTCGCCTGTGATAGAGCTGTCAAGCTCGCCTGCGAGGACGTACTTAACTGCCTTGTTATAAACGAGACCCTTGAATGCCTGAGCATCGAGGATATAGTTTCCGTCTTTATCCTTAGCGTCGTTTATTGTGCCCTTTGTGTCGAGATCAAGGAAAGAAGTCCAATCCTTGGAATCAACCTTAGCTGTTCTTGTGTATCCTTCGATTACAAATCTTACGGATGTTTCAGCATTTCTGTTTGCATATGTTTCGTTGCCGTCTGCATCATAAGCAGGAACAGGAACATAAACTTTCTTTGCTTCTTCAGCGTTGCCGATCGTGGAGATCGTAACAACATAGTACTTCTTGCCGCCGATAACCTTAAGAGCGGAGGAAGCATCGCTGAGATCGCCGGAGGTTTCAACGGATGTGATTATACCAGCGGAGAGAGAAGCGAGGTTAGCTGTTACATAGGATTTATCGTTTGCGTTGCCGTATGCTGTAGCTGTTACAACGTTATCAGTTGTGTTTACAGCGCCTGTTACAGCCTTTGTGAACTTGCCGGAGTTATGATATACTGCGATATCATATGCGCCGTCAGAGTCGATATCATAGAATGTAACCTTGTATTCGCCTTCTGCGAGGTTATAAATCTTGCCTTTGAAGCCGGCTGCTGTCATTGTAGCGAAGCCGTTTGTTGCATCGTATACAACGATTTCGTTTTCTTCGATGCTGTTGAAGTTGTCAACTACCTTGTATTCAACTGCTGCTTCGGAAGCGCCCTTAAATACGATATTGTTACCGTTGAAGAGGACTTCTTTTGCATATCTCTCTGTGCCGTTGTTATCGAACTTGCCGAGAGAAGCGAAAGCTGCGGGGAATACGGGCGTATCGTCAACCTTGCTTGCCTTTGTATTTGCATACTTAGGATAGTCGCCTGCAACCTTGATAGCGCCTGTGTACTCGTCATATGTATGAGCGAGCCCTGCCTTCTTAACGAGGTAGGAGTCTGCCTCAACCTTTGTGCTGTCATTTGCGAAGAGAGTAACGGAAGTAAGTACGCCGTCTTTTCTTGTCGCATAGAGGACTGTGTCCTTCTGAACATAGTCGCCGAGGTTGAAATGATCAACTACTGTAAGATCTCTGTCTGCCTTGAGGCCGAGAGCTACGCGAACCTTCTTTTCGAAGTCTGCGCCTGTAGTTGTGATTGTTTCGCCTGTGCTGAGGATTGTAAGAGTAACATCCTTTGTTGTGTCAACGAGGATGTCGTTGGAAGTCATTGTGATTCCGGAAACTCTTACAAGGTCGCCGGATGTGCTAACGGGTTTGAGGTTCTTTCCGAGATCTTCGCCCTTCTTTGTGAGTCTGGGATTCTCTACGTACTTACCGTTTTCATCCTTCTCTGCGAGGAAGTTGAGGATTGTAGCAACGAGGTATGCAGCCTCACCGTTTGTGAGCTCGTGATCGGGGTTGACTGTATCAACCTTGGACATAAACGTTGCGTCGAACGCTCTGCAATACTTGTTTGCAGTGTACATCCAGTTGTACTGCCACTGATCGCCGTTCTGAGGAACGTCGTTCTCATAGCCCATAAGTCTTGTGATAATAACGCTTGCTTCTGCGAGTGTTATTGTGGATTCGGGTCTGTAATTGCCGTCGCCGTCACCTGTAACGAGGTTACGCTGGTAGCAATAGCAGATAGCCGCTCTGTGAGCCTTATCTGTTTCAGCCTGGTCCTTGAATACAACAACGTTAGCGAGAACGTTCTCTTCCCACCATTCATCGTTTACCCAAGCGCTGTCGATCTTCGCGATCCAAAGCGCGAATTCGGCTCTTGTTACTTTCGATTCTGCCGTGCGTGTGAGGTCAGCAATGCCGTATCTTCTGAGTTCCTTGATTGCCTTGTCATACCACTTTGCGCCTGCGGCAGAAACGCTTGCAAATGTACCGATAACCATTACGAGAGCGAGTACAAGAGCAAGGATTCTTGTGATGTTTTTCATAGTATTCCTCCTATATTTTTTAGGTGCCATAAGGGATAACTATCCCTATGTAGCTATCCTAGCATTGTAATAATAAATGATTTACGGAATTATTTCAATAGCAAACCGCATTTTGTAACACAACTGTAACATTACCCCCCCAGCAAAAGGACAAGGGGGCGGTCTGCATTTCCTGTATTCCTATATTATTATAAAAGCGCGCCGAAATCAACCCGTCCGGCGCATATGTAACACAACTGTAACACTCCCCCCTACTTTTCTTTGACCGT
>DLLG01000002.1:0-13093 GCA_002479075.1 Clostridiales bacterium UBA7568 | reverse complement strand
AGGCAAAAGAAACTTTAGTTATCGGAGATGATATGCAGATTCTTTGATAACTGCGCAGACAGGGCTTGCAAAAAGGCAAAAGAAGCTTCGGTTATTTGTTTGTGAAGATGTTTTATTGCCTTCATAAATGAGGGTTATATTGTAGGGGACGGGTTTTCCCTCCCGTCTCGGCGACGCCTGCAAACGCTTGCGCATTTGCAAATCCCTCCCGGCCCACCGGCTTTATCGATATAAAAGGCAAAAGAAACTTCAATAACTTGTTGTGCGTTCCTTTTCAGCCTCTCACTTTGGGGGAAATTTGCAAGCGTGCGAAGCCCCCTTGCAGGCTTCGCAGCCCATATATAATATATAAGGAAGAAAAAATTCCGCCCGATTGCTCATCAGGCGGAATTTGCGGTTTATATATTCGGTTTTGCCGATAATTTTCATCAGTTGCTCTATATGAAAATATATATTATCCGCTTTTGCGGTGATTATTTTGCGTAGTCTGTCGCTCTGCTTTCTCTGATAACGTTGATCTTTATCTGACCGGGATATTCCAGCTCTTCTTCGATCTTCTTTACGATATCTCTTGCAACAACGATCATCTGATCGTCGTTTACCTGCTCGGGCTTGACCATTATGCGGACCTCTCTGCCCGCCTGAACTGCGTATGATTTTTCAACGCCGGGGAAGCTGTTTGCAATCTCTTCCAACTTTTCAAGACGCTTGATATAACTATCGAGGTCTTCTCTTCTTGCACCGGGTCTTGCCGCGGAAACTGCGTCTGCCGCAGAAACAAGTACTGCGATGACCGTTCTCGGCTCAACGTCGCCGTGGTGAGCTTCGATTGCGTGGATAACGTCTTTGTTTTCCTTGAATTTACGTGCGATTTCAACGCCGAGCTGAACGTGTGAACCTTCAACCTCCTGCGTCAGCGCCTTGCCGATGTCGTGCAGCAATCCTGCGCGTCTTGCAAGAACGGGATCTGCTCCGATCTCGCTTGCCATAATTCCGGCAATATAAGCAACTTCCATCGAATGTGTCAGCACGTTCTGACCGTAGCTTGTGCGATATTTCAGTCTGCCGAGGAGCTTGATAATCTCCGGAGAGAGACCGTTTACTCTTGTTTCAAGCGCAGCATTTTCGCCTGCCGCCTTGATTGACGCTTCGATTTCCTTGCGCGCCTTTTCGACGGTTTCCTCAATGCGTGCCGGATGAATTCGTCCGTCAGAAATGAGTCTTTCAAGCGTCAGTCTTGCAATTTCCCTTCTTATCGGGTCAAAGCAGGAAAGCGTGATCGCTTCGGGGGTATCGTCGATGATAAGGTCGCAGCCTGTCAGCGTTTCGATCTTGTGAATGTTTCTTCCCTCTCTGCCGATGATTCTTCCCTTCATTTCGTCGCTGGGAAGCGGGACGACGGATACCGTCGTTTCCGACACCTGATCTGAAGAAAGTCTCTGAATTGCAAGGGAAATGATGTTCTTTGCCTTTGTATCCGCTTCTTCGCGCAGATCGCTTTCGATCTGGTTCAGTCTGACGGCGGCGTCTCTCTTTGCTTCAGCCTCTATGGTTGCAACGAGCTCCGCTTTCGCGGTTTCTGCCGTATAGCCCGATATTTCTTCGAGCTTTGCCGTCTGAGCGGCGATGGTTTCTTCGATTTTTTCTCTCAGTTTTTCAATTTCTTTTGTCTTTTTGTTTAATGCCTCGTCCTTACGCTCGTAGTTTTCAATCTTCTTTTCAAGAGCTTCTTCTTTTGCAAGCGCTCTGTTTTCAAGCCTGATTATTTCCTGGCGACGTTCTTTGTTTTCGCGTTCCGCCTCGGTCTTGGCACGAAGAATGTCTTCCTTCGCTTCGACGATCATCTCTTTTTTCTTTGCTTCCGCTTCTTTTACGGCTTCTTCGGTGATCCGTTTCGCTTCGTCCTTTGCCGAATTTATCATAGCAATAGCATTTTTTCTCTTGGTATTCGTCACAAGAGCGACTATCAGACAAACAACTATTGCAACTGCTACGCCTATACCTGCGGCTATGAGATATTCCAAAATCTTTGCACCTCCTTTAAGTGTTAATTTTGAATTTATGTAAGCAATATAAACGAGCCGGACCGGCTGTCCGGCATAAAATCGCATTTTTATCACTATACAGATACTATTATACATTATTATGCGCCCCTCTGTCAAGCGATTTACACATAATAAATATATATAATTATTCCTTTTTTATTTACCGTACTTTTCTTTGAAAAGAAAAATAGGCAAAAGAAGCTTCGATAATTGTTTTGTGCAAATATTTTATTGCCTGCATATACGGGCGTTGCAATGTAGGGGACGGGTTTCCCGTCCCGACCCCTTGTCTTTATCGATATTCAGGCAAAAGAAGCTTTGGTAATCGGGGATGAATGCAGATTTTTGATAATTGCGCAAACCGTAACAACTCCGTGCGGAGCGCACCTCTTCTCTTCACTCTTCACTCAAAAAATCCGCCCGAAAGGGCGGATTTTGTGTTTCAGAGCTTTTCGTCTCCGGGGTCAACCGGGGAGACGCGGTTTTTGACGCTGGACATTACAATCGACGTTCTCGTCGAAGAAACGCCCTTGACCCGCTTCAGGTCATCGAGGAGCTTTTCGAGGGATTTTGTCGTGTCCGTGCAGACTTTCAGGAGAAAGTCGCTGTTGCCTGTAACAACGTGACACTCCATAACCTCCGGATGAGTTGCGGCGAATTCGTCCATTGCGCCCGTCGCGCTGACGCCGGGGAGATAATCTGTGCTGACGTCGATAAACGCAAGCAGATCCCTGCCGATCTTGGCGGGATCGATTATGACGGTATAGCTTTTTATGATTCCCGTCGATTCAAGGCGTTTTATTCTTTCTATAACCGCCGATACCGACATATTCACCTTCGCGCCGATTGCAGACGAATTCATTCTTGAATTTTCGCTCAGGCACGCAAGTATCTTTTTATCAACACTGTCAAGCATTTCGTTCCTCCATAACATATATCGCATATTTTTGCGCTACAATTGATTTTAACATTATTTTTCACGGAAGTAAAGAGGTTTTTGCGAAAAATAATTGAAAGTTCTTTCTTCGGGTGTTATAATATCAGCAGAAACACAAGAAAAACACGGAGATTTTCATATGTTTGACAAAAATAAATTCAGAGAAAAGCTGCTCCCTGCCATTTCGGGAATGTATTCGGATACGGAGGCGGCTGTCGAAAGATATACGGGCGCCGTTGAAAGTTTCTTTTCCGTTTATGGCGAGACGGACGATTTTTCCGTCTTTTCCGTTGCGGGAAGAAGCGAAATATGCGGCAACCATACCGACCATAATCACGGGCAGGTCGTTGCGGCTTCAATAGATCTTGACATTATCGCCGTTGCGAAAAAGACAGAGGGAACGGTTGTCAGAGTAAAAAGCGAGGGGTTTGACGAGGACAAGGTTGATATTTTCTCTCTCGAGCCTGTTGAAAGCGAGAAATTCCGCTCCTCCGCGCTCATTCGCGGCGTCTGCGACGGTATCATAAAAGAGGGCGGCAAAGCAGGCGCCTTCTGCGCATATACAACCTCAAAAATTCTCAAGGGCAGCGGACTTTCTTCCTCTGCGGCGTTTGAAGATATGATCGGCACTATCGAAAATCATCTTTACAACGGCGGAAAATACGATTTTACGAAAATTTCGATGATTTCCCAGTATGCCGAGAACAGATTTTTCGGCAAGCCCTGCGGGCTTATGGACCAGATCGCCTGCGCCGCGGGAGGCTTTGTTCATATAGACTTTGCGGACCCGAAAAGCCCCGTAACGGAAAGAATTGAGTTTTCTCCGGAAAAATTCGGGTATTCGCTTTATATCGTCAATACCGGCGGCAGCCACGCCGACCTCAACGACGATTACGCCTCTGTTCCCGCGGAAATGAAGGCGGTTGCTCGCTTTTTCGGAAAAGATGTTCTCTGCGGGCTGACAAAAACCGACATTGTTTCAAACGCAAGAGAGCTCCGGGAGACCGTCGGCGACAGAGCAATTCTCCGCGCGCTGCATTTCATCTCCGAAAACGAGAGAGTCTGCCGCATATCAAAATACATTGCGGAAGGCGATATAAAGGGCTTTCTCTCCGTAATAAACGAGTCGGGGCGTTCGTCCGCTTCGCTTCTCCAGAATTATTATTCGACAAAAGCTCCCTCCGAGCAGGGTATCGGGCTTGCGTGTGCAATAGCGGAAAGCATTATGGATGGCGACGGAGCCTGCCGTGTTCACGGCGGAGGCTTTGCGGGGACGGCGCAGGTCTTTGTCCCGAAAAATAAAGAAAACGAATTTATCCGCGCGACGGAATGTGCCTTCGGGAAAGGCTCTGCCACAAAGCTGATGGTCCGTCCTGTGGGCGCGGTGAAGGTGATATAATGGCAAAGAAAAAGAAGAAAATCGAAGCTGTGACAGAAACGTCGCCGAAAAAGCCGCTGAATGTGAAATTGCTCGTTGCGGTTATTCTGGCGTCCGTTCTGTCGGTGATTATATATTTCGGGTTGACGGAGCTCTCCGTAATCCTTTCGGAAAAAGCAGGGGAGCAAATATACATCCCCGTCATAGAGGGATATACGATTGTTGCGGCAATCCTTCTCGGCGCAATGGTTATAGTAAATGCCGGTATGCGCCGCGGCGAAACACCGACGGAAGCAGACCTTCCGGACGAATGGTCGCCCGAAAGAAAGACAAAATTCCTTGAAAGCGTTCCGAAACGCAAAAAAGCCGTCAGAATTCTTGCGCTGATAATAATCGCGCTCATCGTTCCGATATTCTGCGAGCTTGCCTCCTGGTGGTTTGAGGCGATAAAGAAAGGATTTTCGTCTTGAAAGCGTACACACTTTTTTCAGGGTCAACCGGCAACTGTTTCTTTTTCGGAACGGAAAACACGAAAATTCTCATAGATTGCGGCGTCAGCGCGCGCTGTGCCGAAAAAGCCTTGCAGGAGCTGGGCTTTTCCCTTTCGGACATAAACGCGATATTTGTCACGCACGAACACAGCGACCATACAAAGGGGCTTGAAACGATCTCAAAATATCATCATATCCCCGTTCATATGCAGGAAAAATCCGCAAGGGCGCTCATCTCCGACCCCGCCTCTTATCTTCTGAAGGAGCTTTATCTTTATCGCGGCGAGTTTTCCGTTCGCATAGGAGATATTTCGGTTTCGGCGTTTGAAACCCCGCACGACAGCGTCGCCTCCGTCGGCTATGTAATTGAAACAGAGGGAAAAAAGATCGGCTTTGCAACCGATATGGGCTGTATCCTGCCGACCGTCCGTGACGCGCTTTCCGGTTGCGATGCGTCTGTGATCGAAGCGAACTATGACCCTTCTATGCTTGCGCTTGGCCCCTACCCTTTTTATCTCAAGGAGCGCATCCGATCGGATGAAGGGCATCTTTCAAACGTCGCAGCGGGCGAGCTTATACATAGCCTTGCGGAAAGCGGAACAAAGAGCTTTTTGCTCGGTCATCTTTCAAAAGAAAACAATACTCCCGCTCTGGCGCTGGACACTGTCCGCTCTGCGGTATCGGACATTCCCGATCTTTCGCTTGCCGTTGCCGCACCGGGCGAGAGAACGGAGCTTATTATAAAATGACAACTGTAAATCTGATTTATGTCGGCAATATAAGGGAAAATTATCTTCTTGCGGCGGCTGCGGAGTATGAAAAGCGTCTCTCCGCATATTGTCGCCTCGTCTGCACGGAGCTTAAAGAAGAAAAACTGCCGGACGAGCCCTCGCAGGCGCAGATAGACGCGGCGATCAAAAAAGAGGGCGAGAGAATTCTCGCCGTTCTGCCGCAGAAAAGCAAAAAAATCGCGCTTTGCGTTGAGGGAAAGCAAATTTCCTCCGAGGAATTTTCCTCTCTTCTCAAAACCGCCGAAAACAGCGGTTTTTCGCAGATTTCGTTTATAATCGGCGGGGCTTTCGGGCTTTCGGAGGAGGTCAAAAAGGTTTGCGACTTCCGTCTCTCGCTTTCAAAAATGACATTTACCCATCGCATAGCGAGAATTCTGCTCCTTGAGCAGATATATCGCGCGGAAAACATTGCGGCGGGCGGAAAATACCATAAATAAAGGACTTTTTATATGGAATATCTTGCAGGTACAGCGGACGTCGCCGTCATCGGCGCAGGTCACGCGGGCGTTGAAGCCGCTCTTGCGTGCGCAAGAATGGGGATTGACACCGTACTTTTCACAATATCAAACGACGCAGTTGCCAATATGCCGTGCAACCCGTCCATAGGCGGCACGGGAAAGGGTCAGCTTGTGTTTGAGATCGACGCTCTCGGCGGCGAAATGGGCAGAGCGGCAGACAAGGTTATGCTTCAGGACAGGATTCTCAATTCAAGCAAGGGACCCGCCGTGCAGTCGAAGAGGATTCAGGCAGACAGGCGACTTTATCAGAGCGTTATGAAGAAAACCATCGAGCATACGGCACATCTCCGTCTTATTCAGGGCGAGATTTGCGAGCTGCGGACAGAGAACACCGGCGGCAAACCGAGGGTTTGCTCCGTTGTTACAAGGCTTTCCGGCGTATGGAACGTCAAAGCCGCCGTCATATGCTCGGGAACTTACCTCGATTCAAGGGTAATCATAGGCGAGGTTATGTATTCCTCCGGTCCCGACGGTATGCACGCCGCAATCGGGCTTACGGACTCTCTGAAAAAGCTCGGACTGCGCTTTCTGCGCTTCAAAACGGGCACACCGCCGCGCCTTGACGAGCGCAGCATTGATTTTTCCGTCCTCGAAAGGCAGGACGGCGAAAGTCCTATGAAGCCTTACAGCGCGGACACAGACCCGGCATCGCTTTTGAGTCGCCCCAATCTTCCCTGTTACATTGCCTATACAAACGAGGAAACTCACAGGATAATCAGAGAAAATATACATCGTTCGCCCCTGTACAGCGGCGAAATCAAGGGCATCGGACCCAGATATTGCCCGAGCATTGAAGATAAAGTTGTCCGTTTTCCGGAAAAAACGCGCCATCAGCTCTTTGTCGAGCCGACGGGCGACGGCACGGGCGAAATGTATCTGCAAGGCTTTTCTTCATCTATGCCCGCAGACGTTCAGCTGAAAATGCTGCGGTCTATGAAGGGCTTTGAACACGCAGAGACTATGCGCAGCGCATATGCGATAGAATACGACTGTATCGACCCGACCCAGCTCCTTCACACGCTGGAATTCAAGGCTGTCGGCGGGCTTTTCGGCGCGGGACAGTTCAACGGAACCTCCGGCTACGAGGAAGCTGCGGCGCAAGGGCTTATCGCAGGTATCAACGCCGCACGTTATATAAAGGGCGAGAAAGGCATTTCCCTCTCCCGTCACAGCTCGTATATCGGGACGCTGATAGACGATCTCGTCGTAAAAGGGACGAACGAGCCGTACAGAATGATGACGTCGCGCTCCGAATTCCGCCTGCTCCTCCGCCAGGACAATGCGGACAGGCGACTGACCGAGCTGGGACACGAAATCGGGCTGATAAGCGAGGAAAGATACAAAAAATTCAAAGAAAAACAGTCACTTATAAAAAAAGAGGAGGAAAGACTGACGTCAACCGTCCTTTCGCCGACGGCGGAGCTGAACGAAATCCTTGAAAATGCGGGGGAAACGCCCGTCAGAACGGGGCTTCGCCTTGCAGAAGCTATAAGACGACCGACGGTAACATACGAAATGCTTGCCCCCGTTGACAAAAGCCGCCCTTCTCTGCCCGCAGACGTCATTTTCACGGCTGTCACGGATATAAAATATGACGGCTACATCAAAAAACAGCTCGCCGAAGCGGAAAAATTCGAAAAGCTCGAAAAGCGACTGCTTCCGGAAGGCACGGACTTTCTGAAAATAAGGGGGCTCAGCACGGAGGCGGCGCAGAAGCTCGATATGCACAAACCGAAAAGCATCGGCGAAGCCTCAAGAATTTCCGGCGTCAGCCCTGCGGACATTGCCGTTCTGCTGATTTATCTCGATTCGGTATTCGGTCATAACAGAGGCGGCGAGGAGGAGAAAAAATGAATTTTCAGGAATTTGACGCTGTTTTCGAACAAATGTTCGCATTAAATGAATTATCCTTGCAATTGCAGGAAAATCAGCGCAAACAGTTGTTCGAAGCAATGAATATCATCCTTGAAAAGAACAAGGTTATGAACCTGACGGCAATCTGCTCCGAGGGAGAATTTATCGCAAGGCATTGGACGGACGCGCTGACGGCTGTCGGCTGTATTCCGCAGGGCGCTTCCCTGCTCGACGTCGGCACCGGCGGCGGAATTCTTGCAATTGCATACGCCGTCGCGAGACCGGATATAAGGGTCCTCGCTATGGATTCAACGGCGAAAAAGACAGATTTCGTCGCCGAGTGTGCGGCAAAGCTTGGGCTGAAGAACCTGCGGGTCATCTCCGGACGCGCAGAAGAACTCTCAAAAGACAAAAAGTACAGAGAGAGTTTTGATATTGTGACGGCACGCGCCGTCGCGGCAATGCCGGTTCTTTCGGAGCTTTGTCTTCCCTTTGCAAAGGTCGGCGGTGTTTTCTGCGCTCTCAAGGGTAAAAACGGCGCAGAGGAGCTGGCGCAGGCGGCAGAAGCTATCAAAAAGCTCGGCGGCAGACTTAAAGAAGACAAATTCGTTTCTCTGCGGGAAATTTCAGGCGGCGATATCATTTCTTCGGACAGACATCTGCTTATAATCGAAAAAATTTCAAAAACCCCGGAGATTTATCCCCGAAGATACGCCCAAATAACAAAAAGTCCGCTCTGATGCGGTCATAAACGAAAAACATCGGCACGAAGTTCCGCTTTTCGACGGCGGAATTTTCGTGCTTTTCGTTTTCGGATGTGATATTATCATCGCAAGGAGATGATTTGAATGGACAATACCACCGTCGCAACGCCCCCGTCGCTCGCTTTTATCCCTTCCGAAAGCAGCGATGTGCGCCTCATAAAGCTCTCGGACATATATCCGGACCCCCTCCGAAAGCCCGGACAATATGACGATCGCGAGCTTTCTGTGATTGCGCGGGGCTTCTTGCGCCACGGCGTAGGCTTTCCCGTAACCGTTGCTCATTTGCCGGAAAGTCCGGACAAGTTTCTGCTTGTTTCCGGCGAGAAGATTTTCCGCTCGGCAATCATTGCGGGGCTTGAGCGGCTTCCTTGCGTAATCGCCGATGATTTCCCCCAGTCGGACGGAATCAAAGAGGAAGACGCAAAGCCCGCAAGCGATTTTTCGCGCTCTGCCTTTACCGATACCTCTTCATCGGCAAAGAGCAAGTTTGCGATAAAAGATCCGCGGTTTTTCTTCAATTCCGTGCGTCACGCGGTCAGCCTGATGAATGAAGGCGGCGTCCCCGTGACTTGCAGAGCGAGCGACAACGGCGAAAGCACCGTTCTTGTCATCACCGTACCCAAATCTCCTCCTATATAAGCGAGACAAAGCGAAAATGTTCCACGTGGAACCCCAAGCGGCAAGCAAAACCGCGACCGTTCCACGTGGAACATTTTTATTTCGCCTTGCCGAAGCCGAAAACGGCGCATTCTGCTTTTCTTGCCTTCGCCCTCATCTTTTCTCTGCACAAGCCTATGTTTTTGCCCGATTGCGCTTGACTTTATGCCCGCAAAGTGATATAATTTTGTCATTACCCGAAAATGCAAAGGAGACGCGCCTATGGCGAAGATCATATCGTTTGCAAACCAGAAAGGCGGTGTCGGAAAGACGACGTCTGCCATAAATATCGCCGCGGGAATCGGTCTCAAAGGCAAAAAAACGTTGCTTCTGGACTGCGACCCGCAAGGAAACGCTTCAAGCGGCGTCGGAATTCGCCGCAACCGCATAGGCGCAACAACTTATGACATTTTAATCGGCAGAGCGAGAGCCGAGGACGCGATAATAAAGACGGAATATAAAAATCTCTCGGTTTTGCCGTCCAGTATGCCGCTGGCGGCGGCGGAGCTTGAGCTTGCCGACCTTGAGGACAGAGCTTTTCGCCTGAAAAACGCTCTGGAAAGCGTCAAAAATGAGTATGATTACATTTTTATCGACTGTCCGCCGTCCCTCGGAATGTTGACAATCAACGCACTGACGGCGAGCGACGGAGTAATTGTGCCGATGCAATGCGAATATTTTTCGCTTGAAGGGCTAACGCAGATACTTTCGACCGTCAAACAGGTCAAAAGGCTTTACAATCCCGACCTTTCGCTGACGGGAATTCTCATAACAATGCACAACGGCAGGCTGAACCTCTCCGTGCAGGTGCTGGACGAGCTCAAAAAGCATTATGCAGACAAGCTCTTTTCAACGCCCGTCTCGCGCAACGTTCGTCTGAGCGAAGCGCCGAGCTTCGGAATGCCGATTCAGTATTACGATAAATATTCAAAAGGCAGCTCCGCATACGACGACATTGCGGCAGAGTTGCTTGAAAGAACATAGAAAGGGGACGAAAATGGCAAAACCAAAACTCACGGGGCTGGGCAGAGGGCTTGACGCTATCCTTGTTGACAGCGATTATACCTCCGGCGACAGCATAACATCCGTGCGGATAAACGACGTTGAGCCGAACAGGGAACAGCCGAGAAAGCAATTTTCCCAGGAGGAGCTCGAAGCTCTTTCGGATTCGATCGTCAAATACGGCGTAATTTCCCCGATAACCGTACGCAGGGTCGGAGAAAGATACGTTATAATCGCCGGCGAAAGACGTTGGCGCGCGGCAAGAATGGCAGGGCTTTCGGAAATACCCGTTATAATTATAAGCGCGGACGACAAAAAAGCCGCCGAAATCGCGCTGGTTGAGAACATTCAGCGTTCCGACCTCAATCCCGTTGAAGAAGCGCAGGCATTTGCCGCCCTGATCGATCAATACGGAATGACGCAGGAGGAGGTTGCGGAGCAGATAGGGAAGAGCCGCAGCTCCGTTACAAACTCTCTCCGCCTGCTCGACCTTCCGGACGCAGTGCTTTCAATGCTTGCGGCAGGGACGCTCTCCTCCGGGCACGCAAAGGTTCTCCTCGGAATAAAGGACGGGGAAAAGCTGAAAACAGCGGCAGAAAAGGTTGCAGGACTTGAACTTTCCGTCCGTGAAACGGAGAAGCTCGTCAAAAGCCTTCTGGCAGAACCGAAGCCGGAAAAAGAGCTGCCCGCAATCGACTATACAAAGGCACTCGAAACATCTGTTCAGCAAAAATTAGGAAGAACAGTAAAAATAAAGCAAAACGGCACAAAAAGCAGTATAACAATCGGCTTTTCGGACAACAATGACCTTGAAACCGTCCTGCGGCTGCTTTGCGGCGATGATTTTGTAAATTCTCTTTAATAAAAGAAAGGATATAGAAAAATGCTTGACATCAAACTTATAAAGGAAAACCCGCAAAACGTTATCGACCGTCTCCGCGCAAAGGGCAAGGAAGCGGAAGCCGATATTTACAGAGTAATAGAGCTCGACGCAAAACGTCGCGAGCTTATCGCATCCAGCGAAAGCCTCAAAGCCGAGCAGAACAAGACGACGAAACTCGTTCCCGTTTATAAAAAAGAAGGGAAGGACTGCGCCCCGATTTTCGCTCAGATGAAAGAGCTCGGAGCAAAAGTCAAGGAGCAGGAGGAGGAGCTCAAGCAGGTTGAGACGGAATACACCTCCATTATGCTTTCTTTCCCGAATCTTCCTGATCCGGACGTTGTTCCCGGCGGAAAAGAAAACAATCAGCCGCTTTATTACTTCGGCGAGCCGAGAAAATTCGATTTTGAGCCCAAAAACCACGTTGACCTCTGCACAAATCTCGGCCTTATCGATTATCCGCGCGGCGTAAAACTCTCCGGCAACGGTTTCTGGATATACAGAGGTATGGGCGCAAGACTTGAATGGGCTCTCCTCAACTACTTTATCGATACGCACCTGAGCAACGGCTTTGAGCTCGTTCTCGTCCCGCATATGCTGGGCTACGAATGCGGACTTACCGCAGGTCAGTTCCCGAAATTCGCAGACGAGGTATACTGGCTCGACGTTGCAGAGGACGAACGCCGTCGTTTTATGTTGCCGACAGCGGAAACCGCTCTCGTTTCGCTCCATCGCGACGAAATTCTCAAAGAGTCCGAGCTTCCGAAGAAATACATCAGCTATACGCCCTGCTTCCGCAGAGAAGCGGGAAGCTACCGTGCAGACGAGCGCGGAATGGTTCGCGGACACCAGTTCAACAAGGTTGAAATGGTTCAGTATACTCTCCCCGAGGACAGCGACAGAGCCTTTGAAGAGCTTGTCTCCTGTGCAGAAGGGCTTGTAAAGGGTCTCGGCTTCCATTTCCGTACCGTCAAGCTCGCGGCAGGCGACTGCTCTGCGTCTATGGCACGCACATACGACATCGAAATTCAGATTCCGTCTATGAACGGCTATAAGGAAGTCAGCTCCGTTTCGAACGCGCGCGACTATCAGGCTCGCCGCGGAGCTATCCGTTTCAAACGCGAGGACAGCGGCAGAATCGAATATTGTCACACTCTCAACGGCTCCGGTCTTGCAACAAGCCGTATTCTCCCCGCTCTCGTTGAGCAGAATCAGAATGCGGACGGCAGCGTAACCGTTCCCGAAGTGCTCCGCAAGTACGTCGGAACGGACAGAATCGGCTGATGAGCTCGGTTCTTTCCGCAAATGCCCGCATAAACAACTTTTCGTTGCCTTTCATCGTATGGATGCTGATTGCGGGCGTGATAATTGCTTTCATAATCATTTTCTGCAACAAAAAAATCGTCGGGGCTTTTGTTTCCTCAATCATTGATTCCGGCGCGACGAGCGAAGATACCGCAAAAACGCTTTCAGAGCTCGGTCAGGAAGGGAACACAACAGCGATCTCGCTTTATAAAAACTCGTCGTCGCTCAAAAAAATCATTCTGACAATCAATCCTGACGGAGAACCGACGGACGGCAAAAGCGGCAATCGCTCATATGAAAATGTCCGTTTCTACATTCCGGAGGATATGCTTCTCCGCGCCAAAAAGCAGTATGCCGGGGGCGAAAGCGTATTGACGGTCATCATCGGCTCCGTTGTACTGATAGCAGTCGGCGTGATCGTAACTTTGTTTATCTCCAAATAACCTACTTTTCTTTGAAAAGAAAAGTAGG